>ONDS01000033.1 GCA_900316685.1 uncultured Prevotellaceae bacterium
ACAAGCAAAAATTCAACCCTGAAAAAATCTTCACAACGGAAGAAAATGTTAAAAGTGTTAATTTGCTTGCCTCTTAATATAGATTACCCCTCCTTTGGATACCCACCCCAGCCCTCCCGAAGGGAGGGAGATGGGAAAGAGGTTGGGACATTATTTAACAAACCACCCCTGCCCCTCCTTTGGAAAAGGAGGGGAGGAAGTTAGCTTGCTTCGGAAAGGGGTGACCTCCCCTAACCCCTCCTAGGAGGGGGATCGGTTTGCTCACTTGAAAAAGGAGGGGAAGATTTGAATGTTGAATGTTAAATGTTGAGAGTCAAATGTTGAATGTTAAATGTTGAGAGTCAAATGTTGAATGTTAAGTGTTGAGAGTCAAATGGTGAATGTTAAGTGTTGAGAGTCAAATGTTGAATGTTAAATGTTGAGAGTCAAATGTTGAATGTTAAATGTTGAGAGTCAATTGTTGAATGATAAATGTTGAGAGTCAAATGTTGAATGTTAAGTGTTGAGAGTCAAATGTTGAAAGATAAGTGTTGAGAGTCAATTGAGTTCGGCGATGAGTCGGCTGAGCGTCTCTTTTGCATCGCCCAGTTCGAGGTAAACACCCTTCTCTCGAGAATAAATGGGGTTGTCGACCCCTGCATAGCCCGGTTTGAGGTCGTAGTTGCAGACGATGACCTCCGGCGCCTCGTCGACATTGAGCACCGGCATGCCATAGATCGGTGTGCCCTCGGCATTTCTTGCCGCCGGGTTCATGACATCGTTAGCCCCTATGACCACCACGGCATCCGTATGAGCGAAGTCGTCGTTGATGGCCTCCATCTCGTAGAGCACATCATAATCGACATTCGCCTCCGCCAGCAGCACATTCATGTGTCCCGGCATACGTCCCGCCACGGGATGGATGGCATAGCGCACGCGAGCGCCCCTACCCTCCAATTTGTCAGCCAGTTGCTTGACCAGGTGTTGCGCCTGCGCCAGTGCCATGCCATAGCCCGGCACGATGATGACATCCTTGGCCTTTGCCAAGACCGAAGCCGCCGTAGGTGTCGCCGGCAGTTGTCCGTCGTCGGCCTGTGCTTTTTGCGTCTCACGCGATTCCACCCTGTCGACCTGTTCGGTAAGCGTCAGCACACGCCCTTCCAAGTTCTTGACGATTTCTTCCAGTTCTTTTATTTTCTTTTCTAAGTCCATGATACGTTTGATTAGTTGTTCCCTCTCCTCGTCAGAAGAAGAAAGAGCAGGTGAGGTGATAGGAGAAGTGTTTTTATGAGCGGCAGGCTTGGGCAGCAGGATATTGGCCAAGCTCCTGTTCATGGCCCTGCACATGATTTGCGTGAGCAGCAGTCCCGAAGCCCCCACGATGCCCCCGACCGCCACGAGGAGGACATCGCTGATGGCCATACCCGCGATGGCACCCGCCACACCCGACAGCGAGTTGAGCAAGGAGATAGTGATAGGCATATCCGCCCCACCCACACGGATGGAGAAGAGCAGACCGAAGAGCGCGGCACTGATCAAGGTGAATATCAAGGTGGCCCCGCCTCCGCCAGTTTCCGTAGACAGGATCAAGGGATCGATGACACACCATAGCAAAAAGAACAGCACGATCAAGGTCAAGAGAGAATGCACCTGAGCATTATGGCATACCAATGGTTTTTGTGGCAAGATACGATGTAGTTTTCCTGCCGCCACCAGCGATCCCACGAGAGTGACCATGCCCACAGCCACAGCCAACAGCGAGGTGACCCTCACAAAGGGGATGTAACCATGCTCCAGGATTTCCATCATCTGAGCATCACTGAATCCTATGCCCAGGAAAGAAAGACACCCTACGAGTGCCGATGCCCCGCCGCCCAGTCCGTTGAATAGCGCCACGGTCTGCGGCATCTGTATCATCTTTACCCTGACCGCCATGGTTCCCCCGATGAGAGCACCTACGACGATGGCCGGATAGACCACCCATGCGGAGACCGTGCCCGAGAAGAGCAAGGTGGCCACTATCCCACCGAGCAACGCCAGCGCCGAGAGCATATTGCCTTTCGCCGCCGTCTGCACCCGGCTCATCATGGATATGCCCACCAAGACACCCACGGAGAGGAGCACACTGAGAATTATCTGGAAAGTATTCATCGAGGTCACCCCTTCTTTTTACGGTTAAACATCATCAGCATGCGGTGAGTGACCCCAAAGCCACCAAACACATTGACCGCCGCCAGCACGATGGCCACCGCCCCGACGAGTTGCGAGAACCATCCTCCCCCATCGAGGTAAGCCAATCCCGTGGCACAGATGGCGCCTACGATGGTCACCCCCGAGAGTGCGTTCATGCCCGACATGAGCGGCGTATGCAGCAGGCTCGGCACGTTCTTGATGATGAAATAGCCGAGCACCGTGCATACGACGAAAACGAGTATAAGAATCAGCGGATGAAGCATGGGAGATTAAAAAATAAAAGATTATAATCCCATGGCTTCGCGCGCTCCGGCGTGCACCAGTTCGCCACCGATGCAAACCAGACTCTTCTGAATGATCTCATCCGAGCGGTCGAGCACCACCCTTCCGTCCTTGACGAGGTACCTGACCAGATTGTAGAGGTTGTTGGAGAACATCCATGTGGAGCTGGTAGGCAACAGTCCGGGAATGTTTTTCACACCCATCAGCGTCACCCCATGTTTCGTTTCGATACCCCCCTTGGGAGTCAGTTCGCAGTTGCCGCCCTGATCGATGGAAATATCGACGATGACCGATCCCCGTTTCATACCCTTGACCATCTCGTCGGTGATGATGATAGGCGCCACCTTGCCTGGTATGAGTGCCGAGCAGAACACGATATCCATCTGTTGTATGGTTTCCTTGAGCGCTTCACGTTCTTGGAGCAGCACCTCGTCAGGAAGTCTGTTGGCATATCCCCCCTCGGCTATTGCCAGTTCGGCGGGCACGTTAGTTTCCACCACCTTTGCTCCAAGACTTTTTGCATTTTCGGAAGCCATCGGTCGTATGTCCGCCGCATAGGTGATGGCGCCCAAGCGTTTCGCCGTTGCCAGAGCCTGAAGACCAGCCACTCCCACACCGATGACCATCACCTTTGCCGGTTTGATCTGTCCCACGGCGGTGAACATCTGCGGCATAAAAGTGGTAAGGTGGTCGGCCGCCATAAGAATGCCCTTATATCCGGCACAAGTACTCATCGAAGTTAGCGCGTCGAGATTTTGCGCCCTTGAAATTCGCGGTATACCATCGAGCGTAATGGCGGTGACCCCCTGTCGGGTAAGGCGTTTCACCATCTCATGGTTGACGGGCGATGCCGGGTGTATGAAGGTGATAAGATACTGTCCTTCATGCATCATGTCGACCTCGTGTTTTCCTTTCGCCTCGTTGAAAAGCGGTTCCTTCACTTTGAGGATCATCTCCGCTCGGTCGTAGATTTCCTGCGGGTCGTCGATAATGGTCGCCCCCGCCTTCACATAATCCTCGTCATGGAAGAGGGCGCCATCGCCAGCCGATTTCTCCACGAGCACATCAAAACCCTCGTTCACGAATTTCGCCACGGTTTCGGGTGTAGCCGCCACACGTGCTTCATCGTGCATAATCTCTTTGGGAATGCCAATAATCATCTTATTAAATTTAAAGGTTAAACGATTGTGTTTTCATTACGCAAATATACGCAATTTATGCATTCGTTGTACACCGAAAGCTGTTTTTCGCAACGAATTAACAAGAATTAACTAAGATGTAAGATTAGGGGAAACCGGCTATATGGAGCGAACCACACGGCAGGGGTTGCCCACGGCTATGGAGTTGGAAGGTATGTCGTGGACGACGACGGAGCCCGCTCCAATGGTCACATTGTCGCCGATATTGACCCCCGGCAGTATGGTCACGCTACCCCCAATCCACACATTATCGCCGATGTTGACCGGCAGTGCCCACTCCTGCCTGCTGTTACGTTTTTGCGGGTCGGTGCTATGACATGCCGTATAGATGCTCACGTTTGGCCCGACGAAGCAGTCGTCGCCGATGGTGACAAGAGCCTCGTCGAGCACGGTGAAATGGAAGTTGGCGAAGAATCGCCGTCCCACCCTGATATGTTTTCCATAATCACAGTAGAACGGCTGATTGATGAGGAACTCCTCATCCCCCACTCGTCCGAGAAGAGATTTTAGCAATGCCTTCCTTGCCACCATATCGTTGGGTGGCAGTGCATTGTAACGATGAATCACGTCCTTCACGGCATTCAGTTCGCGAAGCAGTTCCTCATCGACGGCGGAATAAGTCATGCCCGCCAACATTTTC
The DNA here is from genome assembly GCA_900316685.1 of uncultured Prevotellaceae bacterium. GTDB lineage: Bacteria > Bacteroidota > Bacteroidia > Bacteroidales > Bacteroidaceae > Prevotella. Next base: position 4,294 of record ONDS01000033.1, read on the forward strand.
TCTTTTTCGGTCATTTTTTGGGGAGCTTGGGAGTTTAGACATTAGTCTGGAGTTATTTCGTCTCTGGCTGTTCAAGCGGTTTTGCCGCCATGAGCATATCGACGAGCGGTTTGTCCTTGAAATCGTTCTTCTTCTGGTCCCAGAATCCGAAGTCGGCATCGTAGCACCATGTGGTCCACGCGATGTTGCACTCATCGAAGACGGTTAGCATATCCTTGGTCCACTTGTATGCCAGTTCCCTATCCACGGGTTCGTAGACACCCCATTCGCCGCAGAACAGTTGCAGCCCATATTTTTTCGCCACCTCGATGGCATCCTTGAAGTCAGCCCTTATCCTATCGACGTTCCATTCCTCCTTGGTGAAGTTTTCGAGCATCGGTTTGATGGAGTCGGGAGCCGCCTCGTAATCCTCCTTGGAAACGAGGACACCCGGATAATTGACCTTTCCCTTGTATTTTCCGAGCGGTGTCCACCATGCCCCGTAGTGTGTGAGAATCATCGGGTTGTAGTAATGGAAGGAGAGGATGATATTCTTGTCGCCCTCGGGCACCTTCAGGTACTTCATGGTCTCATATCCCTGCCAGCGATTGGAGCCTACGACCAGCGTGCGTTGCGGTTCCCTCTCACGGAGCGCCTTGTGCACCTTAGCCACCAGTTGGTTCCACTGTTCGTGTTCTTCAGCCACAGGTTCGTTCATGAACTCATACGCCACCGAGTCGTTGCTGTAGCCCTTGAGCACGTCGGAGAGCTGGTACCATAGGTTGATGAGTCCCTGTTGCGCCTCTTCCGATGTGAAGAGTGTGTTGGCAGCCTTGTCTCCCTCGTTGGCCGCATTGAAATAATGCGAACGTATGATGTGCAGGTCTACGATGGCGCGCAGGTGGTGTTTTCCCGCCCAGTCGAGCGCATTGGTGAGCAGTTCCCATGCCTCGGGCAGTTTGTTGCCCTGTTCATCCCAGAACTGCACCTCGTCGATGGGAATGCGCACGAAGTCAAATCCCAGTTGTTCGAGTCGCGCGAAGTCATCCTCCTGGATATGCTGTTTCCTGGCCTCTCCTCTTTCTTCTGATTGCGATAGCCAATGACTCACGTTTGTTCCCCGTTTGATACGGAAGTTGTTCACTGTTTGCGAAGTCTCTTGGTTGCCCGAGCAGGCAGCCCATGTGATGACGGCCAGAGCTATGCAGGCCAAATGAAAAAAAACTTTTCTCATTGTCTTTTTGGTTTAAGGTTTAGGTTGATGCTGCAAAAATACGTTATTTTTTTGAAAGGTGAACTATTATTGATGAAAAACGAAAAAAAATGTTTACTTTTGTAGTCCGAAGAACAAATCCATTACAAGCAACCAAACTACCTATGAAAAAATCAAGCCGTATCATTATCCTTTCTGCCCTTTTATTCGTTTCCGGCATCGTCCATGCCCAGACATCTTGGACTGCCGACAACGGCAACGGCACCTACACCAACCCCCTGTTTTACGATGAGTTTTCCGATCCCGACATCCTGCGTGTCGGCTACGATTACTATTTGGCAGGCACCACGATGCACACCGTGCCCGGACTGGTGATATTGCACTCTCGCGATTTGGTGAACTGGGAGTTCGCCTCCTACTGTTTCGACCGTTTCGACTTCCAGGATCCCGCCTTCTCGCTACGCGACGGCAAGGAGATATACGGACAAGGCATCTGGGCACCCTGCATCCGCTACGCCAATGGTCAGTTCTACGTATTCTCCAATGTGAACGGCAAAGGTTTGCAATGTTATATCTCCAAGGACATCCACGGTCCATGGCGCCATGTGAACATGGAAGGTCGCATTTACGATCTCAGCGTGCTATTCGACGACGACGGGCACATCTACGCCATCCATGGTTACGGCTCGGTGAAATGTACTGAGTTGAAACCCGACATGAGCGGTCCGATAGAAGGCACCGAGCGAGAGATCATTCCCGAGGGCAGCGGTGTGGGCGAAGGCCACCATATGTATAAGATAGATGGCAAGTATTACCTTATCTCCACCGATTACCTGCCCAACGGCCGTACCCTCTGTTCGCGTGCCGATAACATCTGGGGACCCTATGAGACCCGTGTGATCACCGCCGACGAGACTTTCGGCTATCATGCCGCCCCCCTGACCCAGGTTGAGGGCCGCATCATGCCCGACGGCACCCCGTTTGGCATCCCCGAGGTGGACCGCGACGCCACTGCCTGTTCGAACATCCACCAGGGCGGCATCGTGGAAGCCCACGACGGCAGTTGGTGGGCTCTGCTGATGCAAGATTTCCATTCCATCGGCCGCACCGTAGGCTTGGCTCCTATCACATGGAAAGACGGTTGGCCCATGCTCGGATTGGAAGGCAACTTAGGCCGCGCGCCCCGCACGTGGAAGAGTCCCTACGGTGTATCTGCAGACCGCCATGCCCCCTACCAGCGCAGCGACACCTTCGACGGCAGCACCCTGCTACCTATCTGGCAGTGGAACCACAACCCCGACGACAAGCTGTGGGCATTGAAGGGCGGCAAGCTACGGCTGCACACTCAGCCCGCCGACCAGTTGATGTGGGCCCGCAACACGTTGACCCAACGTTGCATCGGACCCTCGTCGTTGACCACCGTGGAATTAGACATCAACCACCTGAAGGACGGCGATGTAGCCGGTTTGGGCAATATCAACGTACCCTGTTCCTGGATAGGCATCGTGAAGGAAGGCAAGCAGACGGTGCTCCGTTGTTACGTTCAAGCCACCAACGACACCATCGACCGTGCCATCAGTTTGAACAAAGGAAAGATCTGGTTGCGTTTGGACGGTGATTTCGACAACGACCGCGCCCGCTACCTCTACAGCACCGACGGCCATACATTTGAGCCCTTAGGTCCTGAGATGCAACTCTCTTACCAACTCATCACCTTCCAGGGTTCCCGTCCCTGTTTGTTCGCCTTCAACCATCGCGGGCGCAAGGGCGGCTATGCTGAGTTCGACCGTTTCACCGTCGAGGAGACCAAGGCCGACCGTTCGCACAATATCCCCTACGGACGCACCTTCCGCATCATCAACCTCGCTACCGGTCGTCCGATGTGCGCCACACCACATGGTCCCCTTTACGACACAGCCGCCGACGACCGTTCGGCCAACACCCGCTTCCGCTTGATTGACCATGGCCAAGGCGAGGTGATACTGCAATGTGAGGATGGGCGTTACGTGATGGTGAGCGGCATGGGTTTGCCCGGCGACGTTCGCACCACCACCGACATCGAGCAAGCCGAAGTGTTCATGTGGCAGGATTACCTCGACCGCGAGTTCATGCTCCTCTCGACGAAGCGCCACCTATATGTCGGCAAGAGTCCCACTACGGGCAGTCCCTACAGCATGGACTACCGGGGAGCCGACCCCGCTCGTCGCAACGGAGCCGTGTTCAGATGGGAGGAGTAAAGACATTTGGACCATCCCGTGGAGACCATCCTTGCCGAAGTGGACTTCTCCGCACAAGAAGCCTCAGGCAAGTATGTCTGTTCGATATGCGGTTATGTGTACGACCCGGCGGAGCATGACGGAGTGGCTTTTGAAGACCTCTCCGAAGACTGGAAATGTCCGCGTTGCAAGAAAGGGAAGGAAAAATTCAACAAGGCATGAGTACTGATAATAGAGCCATAAATCCAACAGCTCCTCACCCTTTTCGGCGAGGAGCTGTTTTCGTCTGTTGAGTGTTGCCACACTCACTTCCTTTTCTTTTCAGCCTCTTCGCGTTTGGCCTTGAAGAAACGGTCGATGAAATCAATCTGCTCACGGTTGGGCCGCATGATGAGCGAAGCACCGTTGGAGAAATTCATCGTTGTCGGTTTTTCCTCGTCGAACGTAGGCCAGTAAGGCAATCCCTTCCCATTGGGATTACCTGTCTTGGCGAAATTCACCCAGTATTGTTGGATGATCTCTGCGAGCGCCGCCTCGGCGGGATATTTGTCAGGCTGATTGAGGAAAAGACCATTGAGATAGAAAATGTCGTCGGCATGGCACACCCCTCTGCGTCGGGGGTCTTGCGAGATGCTCATCGAAGAAGGCTGGTCGAGATAGGCAGCATAGACGCCACTCTTTCCCGTCTTCGCCTGCAAGCTCACCCATGCATAGGAAGGCCATGCGAACCCTAAGTCGCGGAAGGTATCGGCACTGCCATGCCATGCCTCGTCGTCGGTATTGCCCGGATATACCTTGAGTGCTTCGTCTGCCATATCGCCGAAGTTGGCACGAAGGGCTTTTTGATAGTCCTCGGCCTTGATGCCAGGAGGCGTGAAGAGCACACCCTCGTCGGAGTTGGTCATCACGATCACCGGCACATCATTATACTCGCCCCGCTGGTAGAGACGGTACTGGTCGTCGGTGATGACATAACCGTCCACACAAGGCCAGAATCCGGCGAAGCCCACGTTGCCGTCGCACAGCGCCATGGCATCCATCTTGCGCAGTTGTTTCAGGTTTTTTTTCTTCAGGTGCTTTTGGAAAGCCACGCCTTGTGTTTCCGCCCCCTTCTGCGAAGCGTCCATGCCGAGCGAACGCGGTTGGTCGCTCCAAGGAGCAAACGAGCCACCGCTCTGACTGATGCATCGGTGGAAGAGTCCTTTAGCCAGCGGCGAGGCGCAAAGCATACTGCAACTGATGGCTCCGGCACTCTCGCCGAAGATGGTAACGTTGGTTGGGTCGCCTCCGAAGTTGGCGATGTTGCGCTGCAACCATTTCAGGGCGAAGATTTGGTCGAGAAGCCCATAGTTGCCGGAGTGTCCCTCGGGGTTCTCTTTCGACAGTTCGGGATGCGCCATGAAGCCGAGGGCTCCCGTACGGTATTCTATGCTGACGACGACCACCCCTCGTTTGGCGAGCAACGTCCACAGGTCGGCACCATAAAACTCCGACTGGAACCCGCCGCCGTGAATCCAGACCATCACAGGCAGCCGTTCGGCGGCAGACTTGGCGGGTGTAGCAACGGCCAGGTAGAGACAATCTTCGCTCATCATGTCTGCCGTTCGTCCGGGACGCGTAGGTTGTGGTGGTAAGGGTCCGAACTTGTCGCAGAGCCTTGTGCCCGTCCATTTCTTAGCGGGCTGTGGTGCCTTCCAGCGCAGGTCTCCTATCGGCGGAGCAGCGTAAGGAATGGCTTTATACACGGCGAGTTGGTCTTCGAGCACCCCTTCGACATCACCCGTTTCCACATGCGTTTTCAACAAGGGCTGGTTCTGTGCATAAGCAACAGCCGTCAAGAGCCCCATGAGCATCAAAGAAAAGAATCTTTTCATATTGGTTAAAGGTTTGTGAGTTCAATAGATGCAAAGGTAATGATTTTTCCTGATTTTTTGGTGAGTTGGGGAGGGAAAAAAGCAAGAAACAGGAACAACAGGCCATCGCAGGGAGCGATTGGTCTGTTGTTCCTGTCTCTTGTGAATAAATTTATCGCGGGAATGATGTTGAGTGGACAGCAGAGAAATTTACTTATCTGCCGGTTCCCATTTGCAGCGTACGGGCGAAACGATGGCGCCCTCTTTTTTCAGTGCAGCAAAAGCCTTATCCACTTCCTTACGGTCGGCACCCAGTGCCTTGGTCACGTCGCCTGCGGAAACCGGCTTGCCAGCCTCGCGCATAGCTCAAACTATGCCGTGAACGACCAAGACTTTCGCTATGTCGTCGTTCACGAGTTTGAGCGCCATGGATGGCAGGTCAATGACATCTATCTCGGTAACCCGATGCGCCATGATGAGAAGTACCTCCTCATCAACCAAGGATTCGCCGGCAAGCAGTGGCTCATGCCGTTCTTCAACCGACAGAACAATGATGACCTGATACTGGCCATCCAGTCTGCCGGTGTCGAACGCGGGCGCAACGGCTTCCGAAAGAACAAGTCCATGGAGAAGAACCCGGAGTCCGAGGAAGATCTCCTCGAACACCGCACAGACGGCACCGATGCTTTCGATACTCTTTACATCGGTTGCGAGAAATTCCCTCAACATGACACCTACCCAATTTCAATGGGTGGTGTAATGTAGTGAAAATGAGCATGTCCCACAATTTGAGACAACATCCCGTTAACTTTGCAAACGCAGAGTTTATGCGCTGTTGACTAGAAAACAACATTTTTTCCTCACAGCGAAAAAATATCTAACTAACTTGCTTTGTTTGTCACACTTTTTATTTAACTTTGCAGATTGTATTAATATATGAAATGTTAGTAATATAAAAATGGTTACAAATAAATGTCTAAACGTAATTATAATTTTATAGATCTGTTCGCAGGCTGTGGGGGTTTATCGGAAGGTTTTATGCAGTCCGGTCGCTTCAATGCTCTCGCTCATGTCGAATGGGAAAAACCAATGGTGGATACGCTTAGACATCGACTTATGCAAAAATGGAATTACACAAATAAAGATGCAAATAAAAAAGTAATTCTATTTGACATGGGTAAGTCTGCATGAAAACTTCGGAGAGAAATATTGGGGCATGAAAGAACGCGACTAGATAAATCTGATAGACCAATACAGATTTGAACCATATTTAGACGGTCCCAAGTTGGCTGCGGAAGATAAAATTGAAAGTTAATGATTATAATTGATCAAAGTAATATATACGATTTTTCACAGATAAATCCTCAAAACAGTTGTTTCAGAGGTAAGGTAATGCCTGCAATTGAAATACATAAATCAAATAATGAATGTATTTGTGATATTGGTTATTATAGTTTTATCAATAATTCTTTTCAAAAGAATTCTATCCAAATAGGTAATGTAATTATAAAAAGCGTATTTGTTTCTGTTTCAACAAAAAAAAGTCCTTCTTATAAATACGCTATTCTTTATCATTATTCTATAAATATAGAAATTGTAGATGATTGTAAAGTGCAACTCACAAATAGTTGTCAACATTCATTCAATGCCGTTGACAAAGTAATATTTCATACAACCACAAAAGCATCTAAAATTTTTTGCCAAACATTCCCAATACTCTTCTCTAGAATTATTCCAAGTATTAATCTAGTGTTAAAGAAAGGTGTTAAGTCTGACAATATTAATTTTATTTTTTATGACTTATATTTTAAAGAACTAAAAAGAATTGTTGCTGATAATGAATATGTAAGTTACCGTTTTTTTTGGACAGAACCCGAAATAGAAATGAAAGACATACTTCATTTTATTTATAATTTAGATGTTCACGAAGATGAAAATTGTAACAATTCTGATAATAAACAATTCATTATTTCATCAAAAGCAATTGATGGTCTTCCAGCAAATGCATACATCCAAGAACTTATAGGTGTGCCTGTTGATCGCGATTGGACGTGTCCTTTAATATGGAAAATACCAGAAAAATATAAAAAAGATTCAGAGTCCGTAAAAAAAGGATTATTGATATACTTATTTTATAAAGTTTTGATATCTTATGATGACGATTTAGCTCAATTAGGGTTCAGAATAAAGAAATATATTTCTAATAATGACGATATAATTGATTCTTTACCATTTTCAGAAGAAGAGGAATCCATTCTTAATTTTATTCTAAATATGAGAGTAGGCGTTTATGAAGACGGTATGTCAAGGGTCGGACGTGACGATTATGAATGGACCGAAACTATCTACGAGTTTGATTATTCTGGATATAAACCTGATGATGAAGATATAAACAGGATAAATATGGTATTAGGAATTAAACTCGAAGAAAACGAGAACGGAACAGGCTTATTTTTTAAGTCTAGAAACAAACATGAAATAGTTCCTTATTTTAGCTGGCGACGTGGTAATATGGACGATAAATCGAGAGAACCTTTTTTTATTAAAGTGTTTGCTAGATTTATTAATAATTTTGCATTAAAGCACAAAAAAACAACCAGAATCTATGCATTTGATTATTTTTAATGCTTTTCTGCTTCTTACTTCCTCGGGGTGTGCCAGGACTTCAAACACTTCGCGTTTTGCGTCTCGGTCATCATCCTCAACGCAGACGGCTCGAAGATCGTCCGGCTGTTGAGGAAGGAAGCGTGTTATTGTCGCTTCACCGAAGCGGACAAACACGGCCACATCCCGTACCTTCTCTACGCCAACTGGCGGAAGGTGGTGCAGAAGGCTGACATCGAGAAGATCGAACTCCTCGATTTTCATGCACCCTGGGCGGACCTTCAGGATCGCATGAAGAACAAGAAGAACAAGTGCCGCAAGTATGCCATCGTCAGCCGTGTGCCCACCCCTGACTCTACCTATTATCCCATTCCCTATTACGGCTCGCTGTTCCGTGGGAATTGGTACAACATCAAGCGGCTCATCGGCATGGCGAAGGAAGCGAAGCTGAAGAACTCGGCTCCCATCAAATACCACATCGAGATTGCCAACCGCTTTTGGGATGGCATCTTCAAAGCGGAGGGAATAACCGACCGCAAGAAACAACAGGAACGTGTGGTTGAGGAGAAGGAGAAAATCATCAACTTCCTCACAGGCATGGAGAACAGCGGAAAGGTGCTCTTCTCCACGTTCTACATCTCCCCAGACGGCAACGAGCAGCACGACGTGATGATTACGAAGATTGAGACGGACAAAGAGGGCGGCGACTGGTCCACCGACATCATAGAGGCGGTGAACATGTTC
>ONDS01000013.1 GCA_900316685.1 uncultured Prevotellaceae bacterium
TGCGCCGATGGTACTGCAATGCAATGCGGGAGAGTAGGTAGCCGCCTCCTTTTCAAGAAGCCCCCTCCACACAAGCGTGGAGGGGGCTTCGCTTTTTTTGTGGATTACTCGGAAAACTCTGATTACTCGGAATAGTCTGATTACTCTGAATAGTCTGATTACTCCGGATTATTCTCATTTCATATTTCTGATTTCTTATTTCTTATTTCTCATTTATTTAAGATTTCTTTACATTTACGTTTGTAAAATTTTAGACGCTTGTATATACAAAATATTGATTTTCAACTTGATATAATATCTTACAGTTTCTTAAAAATGGTCAATTCTGACTTCCTTTCCATGGTTCATTGCGTTTTTTTTCGTACCTTTGCACCGAGTTAATTAATAAACGGTTGACAGATAGGGCTTTTGTCCGCGTCTTCCAAGTATCTAACAGGAGCTTTGGCTCGGGTTCATTTTTTCTTCGAAACCCTGCCGTGTTATCGTGATGATTGAGGCTCCATAACCCATGTAACAATGAAGAGACTTGTGAAAATCGTATTTTTAGGAATGATGATGTTTATGTCGATGCCGACATTGATGTTAGCAGAAGGTGAAGAAAATGATTATGATTGGACTCCGGTCATCGACGCAATTATCCAAGTTGAAAGCAAAGGAAATCCCAATGCCAGAAGTGGCATCTACTGCGGCGTGCTGCAAATCTCGCCTGTGTTGGTCCAGGAATGCAACAATATTCTTAAGCGCCGTGGAAGCTCGAAGCGTTATACGCTCAACGATCGTTTCAATGTGAAGAAATCGAAGGAAATGTTCGTTGTCATCCAGAGCTATTATAACCCCAAACACAATGTGGAACGTGCTATCCGTATGTGGCAAGGTGGATGCAATTTCAATGTGCGCAGCACCCAAAGGTATTATGAAAAGGTGATGAGTTATATGCGCTAACAAATGTTAATTTAAATTTGTAGACCGGTCGGTTTCTCTTGAGAAGCCGACCGGATATTTTTTTAATAATATTACCATTCCTTTGTTAACAAATGATAAATTGCAGAACGTTCTTGTTTTTAAGGTAAAATTGTAATATCTTTGTCGTGAATTAATCTCTTAATAATATGATTATAGCATTATTGATTATCGCCATAGTCATCTTGGTGGCTGTTTGGCTTGTGGGAATGTATAATAGGTTGGTGAAGCTGAGAAATAATCGTGAGAATGCTTTTGCCAACATAGACGTACAACTGAAACAGCGTCATGATCTCATTCCGCAGCTCGTCGCTACGGCTAAAGGTTATGCCGCACATGAGAAATCGGTTTTCGAGGAAGTGACAAAAGCTCGATCCGCTGCAATGAGCGCCAATACCGTCAACGAAAAAGTGCTTGCGGAAAACCAATTGTCAAATGCACTGGCTGGATTGAAGGTCACCCTCGAGGCGTATCCGCAATTGCAGGCTGACAAACTTTTCGTCAAGCTTCAAGGAGAAATTGCCGATGTGGAGAATAAACTGGCTGCCGTTCGCCGTTTCTTCAATTCTGCTACAAAGGAACTCAACAATGCCGTGCAGACGTTCCCTTCGAACATTATTGCTGGCATGTTCGGTTTCAAAACCGAGCCCATGATCGAAATTCCACAGCAAGAGCGGCAACAATACGAAAAAGCTCCAGATATCCAGTTCTAAGAATCCATAAGGTATACCTTGAAGAGTGGGATCCTCTCTCACCCTTTACCCCTCACCTCTTTAGATACATGAGATATGTAGGAATGCAGACCCAAATCAGCAGGAACAATATGCTCAGTATATTGCTCCTGCTGATGTTTCCCCTTATCATCCTTGCGATGGTTTGGGTCTTTCTCTATGTCGTTTTCTATTTGCAAGGTTCGTATACCACACCCGATGGCGAGGTGGTATCCCAATTCGATATGTCCATCGTCTGGCATGAGTTCCTGGCGGTACTGCCATGGGTGGTGGGGGCGGTAGCCGTATGGTTCACCATCGCTTATTTCTTCAACGCCTCGATGATCAGGTCGGCTACCGGGGCACGCCCGCTGACCAGAAACGAGAATATGAGGGTGTATAATATCGTCGAAAACCTGACCATGACCTGTGGCATGGATATGCCGCAAATATATGTTGTCGACGACCCTCAGCTGAACGCGTTCGCCAGTGGTATAGACAAGAAAAGCTATGCGGTCACGTTGACCACAGGGCTCATCAACCTGCTCGACGATAATGAGCTGGCAGGGGTGGTGGGGCATGAACTTACCCACATACGTAACCGCGATACGCGACTGCTCATCACCAGTATCATCTTCGTGGGCATCATCTCCACCATCATGAGCATGACGGTGAGGTTGATGTACAGCATGATGTGGTCGGCAGGTTCCAGCAGAAGCAGGGATGGCAACAATGCCGGTGGGGCGATCATCGTATTGCTCATCGGGCTGGTGTGCAGCGCCATCGCCTATTTCTTCGGATTGCTAACCCGTTTCGCCATCTCACGGAAAAGGGAGTATATGGCGGATGCCGGAGGAGCGGAATTATGTGGCGATCCCTTGGCATTGGCTTCGGCACTCAGGAAAATATCCTGCGACCCAGGATTGGGACAGGTAAAGCGCGATGATATAGCGCAGCTTTATATTGTCCATCCGCAAGGCATTAAGGCTGGATTCATGAGTTTCTTCAACTCGCTCTTCAGCACCCACCCGGATACGGCCAAGCGGATAGAAATTCTCGAACAGTTCTAAAATTGTCTTTACCCATGACCTCTTCGAGGCTACTCCGAAAAAGAAATAAAAAAGTCTGAACCTTTGGTTCAGACTTTTTAGTTGCGGAGGCAGGACTCGAACATGCGACCTCCAGGTTATGAGCCTGGCGAGCTACCAACTGCTCCACTCCGCGATGTTTCTTAATTTGTGGGTGCAAAGGTAATACTTTTCCTTCACCCCACCAAATCTTTTCACCATTTTTTTATCTTTCATGCAATAATATACGCTTTCTTTTACAAAATAGTTGATTTAGGCCTGCTCGAACTTGACTTATTTCAGAAAAAACGCTCTTTTTCTACTAATTTGCTGTAAATATTTGCATAATTAAAAGAAATCATCTAATTTTGCACACGTCAATAGTGATGTGCAAAACAGGAGGACAGAATCATGTCAATTTCAAAGACTAGACAAAAACTTGTTGATGTGGCACGGCAGTTGTTCGCTAAAAATGGTATCGAGAGTACCACGATGAACGATATCGCCGTGGCTTCAGGGCGCGGGCGTCGCACTTTGTATACTTATTTCAAGAGCAAAGACGACGTCTACTATGCCGTTATTGAATCTGAACTTGAACGGCTCTCCGACAAATTGGATGAAGTGGCTGCCAAGAAAATCAGTCCACAAGACAAAATCATAGAATTGATCTATACACACCTCTTTATGATCAAGGAAACCGTGGTGAGAAACGGAAACCTTCGGGCTGAATTCTTCCGCAACATCTGGATGGTGGAAAAAGTGAGGAAAAAGTTCGATGAAGACGAAATCCAACTGTTCAGAAAAGTTTATGCCGACGCCAAGGAGGAGGGGGAATTCGATATCGACGACGTCGAACTGGTGGCCGACATCACACACTATTGTATCAAAGGGCTGGAGGTACCTTATATTTATGGCCGATTGGGTCATGGACTCACCGAGGAAACGAGCAAGCCTCTCGTTGCCAAGGTGGTTTACGGAGCCCTCGGAAAGCGATTCCCTAAGTAACAACTTAATTCATCTATAAATTTCAATTATGGGACTTTTACAAGGTAAAACGGCGCTCATCACAGGAGCGGCACGTGGTATCGGCAAAGCGATAGCACTCAAATTCGCGGAAGAAGGAGCCAATGTGGCCTTCACCGATTTGGTAATCGACGAAAACGGACTCGCCACAGAGCAGGAAATAGCTGCCAAAGGGGTCAAGGCGAAAGGATATGCCAGCAATGCGGCTGATTTCGCACAGACCGAAGAAGTGGTCAATAAGGTGAAAGAGGAGTTCGGGGCCATCGATATCCTGGTCAACAACGCTGGTATCACTAAGGATGGGCTGATGATGCGTATGTCGGAAGCACAGTGGGATGCAGTCATAGCGGTCAACCTCAAGTCGGCATTCAATTTCATCCATGCCATCACCCCCATCATGATGCGCCAGCGCAGCGGTTCCATCATCAATATGGCATCGGTGGTCGGTGTCCATGGAAATGCAGGACAGTGCAACTATGCGGCATCGAAGGCTGGACTCATCGCTTTGGCCAAAAGTATAGGACAGGAAATAGGTAGCCGAGGCATCAGGGCCAACGCTATCGCTCCGGGATTCATCGACACAGCCATGACACAGGCTCTGCCCGACAACGTACGTCAGGAATGGATACAGAAGATACCCCTCCGTAGGGGAGGCACCGTCGAGGATATCGCCAATGTGGCCACCTTCCTCGCCTCAGACCTATCTTCGTATGTCACAGGTCAGGTTATCCAGGTGGATGGCGGCATGAATATGTGATGCAGGTCGTTTACGAAGACAACCATATCATCATTGTTTCCAAGGAAAGCGGTGAAATCGTCCAGGGCGATAAGACGGGCGATAGACCGCTCTCGGAAACGGTGAAAGAATATATCAAGGCGAAGTACAACAAACCGGGAAACGTATTTCTCGGGGTTGTACATCGTCTTGATCGTCCTGTGGCGGGACTGGTGGTTTTTGCACGAACATCCAAGGCCCTCACGCGACTGAATGAGATGTTTAGGAAAGGGGAGGTGAACAAGACCTATTGGGCGATCACCGCAAATTGCCCTCAGACCCTTGAGGGCGACCTCGAACATTGGATTGTGCGCAATGAACGACAGAATAAGAGCTACGCCTATGAGAAGGAGGTGCCCAACGCCAAAAAGGCGAAACTGCATTATAAGGTGCTGGATCATTCCGAGCGTTACCACCTCATCGAGATAAAATTGTTCACAGGACGGCATCACCAGATACGTTGCCAGTTGGCGCATATCGGCTGTCCCATCAAGGGCGACCTGAAATATGGGGCACCGCGAAGCAATCCCGATGGCAGCATATCGCTGCTGAGCCGACACATCAGCTTCATCCATCCTGTCAGCAAACAACCTGTTTCCGTCGTGGCACCCGTGCCCGCTGACAAGCTTTGGCAGTCCTTTGGATAGAAGGGTGGTACGAAGATGGTAAAGGCGCATCCCATGTGGGATGCGCCTTTACTGTATGAAATGTTCAACGTTCAATGTTCAACGTTTTTTGGTGGCCCAGATGAAATAGCCAATCAATAGGATATAGGCTACCAAGGCGCACAATTCCGACAGACTATTAGCCAACCATGCTTCATTGATGAGATTGACACCGGCGAAACGCAACAGGGCACTTACCACTCCCATCAACGCTCCTCCGGCAATGAAACCGCTGGCTAACAAGGTGCCTTTTTCCTCACGGGCCTTGTTCGTGGCTTCATCCTTTGAACGGGTGGTCACATACCAGTTCACCGCGCCGCCAACCAACAGCGGGATGTTCAACTCCAAGGGGATGAACATACCCAGGGCGAAGGGTAGGGCGGGCACCTTGCACAAGGTGAGCACAATGGCCAACGCGGCACCGATACCGTAAAGCAGCCAGGGGGCGCCAACTCCGTTCATCAACGGGTCGATCACGGCTGCCATGGCATTGGCTTGGGGAGCGGCAATTTCACCGCCGGCAAAATCATAGGTCTCATTCAGCAGGATCATCACTCCACCCACCGTGGCAGCGCTGACGAGGGTGCCAAGGAACTTGTATTTCTCCTGCACCTTCGGGGTGGTGCCCAACCAATAACCAATCTTCAGGTCGGTGATGAACGAACCGGCCACGGACAAGGCGGTGCACACCACACCGCCCATAATCAGTGCGGCCACCATACCGGCAGTGCCCTTCAGTCCCACGGCTACCATCACCACAGAGGCGAGAATCAGTGTCATCAGCGTCATGCCACTCACAGGGTTGCTACCCACGATGGCGATGGCGTTGGCGGCCACCGTGGTAAACAGGAAGGCGATGACCGTCACCAAAAGGATGCCCACCACGGCAAACAACAGGTTGCCGTCCATCACACCCAACCAGAAGAACAGGAAGGTAACCAGGATGGTCAGGATGGCACCGATGGCGATGATCTTGAAGGAGAGGTCGCGCTGCGTGCGCTGCACCTCTTGCATGTCGGCTCCCTTGCCTTTCATCTCTTTCGAGGCCAACGACACTGCTCCCTTGATGATACCCCACGACTTGATGATGCCGATAATGCCCGACATGGCGATGCCGCCAATACCGATGCTCTTGCCGTAACTCTTAAAGATGGCTTCGGGGCTCATAGCACCCACGGTTTCAGTTATCGAGGGATCCCACATATTCAACACTTGGTCGTGGAACACCCAACCCATCACGGGAACAATCAACCACCATACGGCCAACGAACCGAGGCAGATGATGAAGGCATACTTCAAACCGATGATATAGCCCAGACCCAATACGGCGGCTCCGGTGTTCACCTTGAACACGATCTTGGCCTTGTCGGCCAACATTTCTCCAAAACCGAACATACGGGTGGTCACCACTTCATTCCACCAGCCGAAGGTGGCAACGATGAAGTCGTACAGACCGCCAATCAATCCTGCCATCAACAAGGGCTTGGCTTGGTTGCCGCCCTTGGCTCCGGAAATAAGTACCTGCGTGGTGGCTGTGGCCTCGGGGAACGGGTATTTGCCGTGCATGTCCTTTACGAAATATTTCCTGAAGGGGATAAGAAATAGGATACCGATGATGCCGCCCAACAGCGATGAAAGGAATACTTTTTCAAACGAAGCGGTCATCTCTGGATACTTGGCCTGCAAGATATAGATGGCGGGCAGGGTGAAGATGGCACCGGCTACCACCGCTCCCGAACAGGCTCCGATACTCTGGATAATCACATTCTCACCCAGTGGGTTGTGTGTCTTCCGCAGGGTCGACACTCCCACGGCGATGATGGCGATGGGGATGGCGGCCTCGAACACTTGACCTACCTTCAATCCAAGATAAGCGGCGGCGGCACTGAACAGGATGGCCATCAGGATTCCCCAGGTGATGGACCATCCGTTGGCTTCGGCATAGGTCTTACCCGGGTCCATCACCGGCTGATACTCTTCTCCTTCTTTCAGTTCCCGGAATGCATTCTCGGGCAACTGGATAATTTCGTTTTCTTCTTTCATATATCTGTTTTTTACCGTTTTACTTCTATCCCTCATCTTCCCTTATCATCCCTCATCATCCCTCATCAACCCTCATCAACCCTCATCTTCCCTCATCAACAGCGGACTATCTACTCCCCTCCTTTTCCAAAGGAGGGGTAGGGGTGGTTTGCATTAAAAACCCCCGATCATTTTCCTTCTCCCTCCCTTTGGGAGGGTAGGGGTGGGTATATCCTTCTCCCTCCCTTTGGTAGGGTAGGCTTTTACCTCCTCATCTCCTTCCACCACGCAAAGTGTTTACGCTTTTCCAGGTATTCAAGGTTGTACATATGCCGATAGGCTTCACGCTCGAAACTGATATTCAGGTAGGCATTTCCCCTCATCAACAGCCTGATGAGCCATTCCACCGTGTACCACAAATAGAACCCCACCACAAGCATCTCCAGCATCTGTGCCGTATGTATCCGCTCATGGTTGATCAGTTGGGGCGTTATCTTGCTGTCGGGGTGGCAGAACAGCACACCGAACAGGTTTATCGCCTCAAACCGCCTGAATGGTATAAATTTATTGCGGATAATCTTCATTCAGTGGGCAAAGTTACGGATTTTTTTCGTAATTTTGTAGCCCCGCACAAAAATCATACGTATGCAAGGAAAAAAAATCATCATAATATCTATCTATCTGCTGATGGCCACCACGGCCTTCGCGCAGTCTTTTATCAATACGCGCGACTATTCCGTAAAAAGGGGCTCAGGACAGCATACCTCTTTCTCTGCTGAAATAGAATACCCCGTTTCCGGAGTTTCTCAAGAGGTGCTCACATCCATACGTGCATGGTTCTGCGATATACTCGACATTCCTCAGCGCAATTTCTCCGATGCCAACGTGCTCCTGCGTATGGCGGCAGATTCGTTCATGGTCGGAGGGAGAGGACAGCGAGAGGTGAAGATTGAACGCTCCTTTGAGGATGGACGATGCGTCACCTTCCAATCGTGGATTACCGATAAGGATGATGAGACGTGGAGAGCCGCTGATTGCGCTTCCTTCAACAAAGAGGATGGGCACCGCATCACTCTCGACGAGATATTCAGTTGCGACGAGGCACAAATCAAACAACTCATGTGGCAGTACAGGGGTGACCTGCAGCTCGATGTGGATGCTCCCGAGGGACTCCTACCCGTCAACGCGGGTTTCACCGACGGATGGGTCATCGTTATCGGGCCGGCTTACCACCGCACAGGAGCGGAGTTTAAACTGCGCTACATGAATATCCTGCCTTACCTCAAGTCCGATTATTCGGGATACTATTGAGTTGATCGGTAAAAATGTAAAAAGGTAGAAAAGGAAAAATAAGACACATATCTTCAACTTATGAAAGACCAGTTCATACAACGTTTGCGCGATACCCAACGCGAAGGAATGGAAAAGGTAATCGACGCACTCGAAAAAATCAAGTTCTTCGAAGCTCCGGCCTCCGTGCAGCGACATCTCAGCCAACCTGGCGGACTGCTCCAACACTCCCTGTCGGTGTGCGATACAGCACTGGCTCTCAGGGAAACGCTCGTCGCCATGAATCCCGACTTGGATAAGGACCTGAAAAAAGAGAGCATCGTCATCGCTTCTCTTCTGCACGACATCTGCAAGGCCGATATATATGTGGTCAAACAGAAATGGAGAAAAGACGAACACGACAGGTGGGAGTCGTACGCTGGATATGACACTGACTATAGCCGCTTTCCTGTCGGGCACGGTGAGAAGTCGGTCATCATGCTCCTGCAGTTGGGGCTGAAACTGGAAAAACAAGAGGTGCTCGCCATCAGATGGCACATGGGAGGCTTCGACCTGCCCTTCCAGAGTTTTGACATCAAGCAAAACTTGTCGATGGCCAATAACAAATATCCTTTGGTGTCGCTCATCCAGTCGGCCGACATGCTCTCAACCTTCCTTCTTGAACCGAAAGGGGAAAAATAAACGATATTCGTGTTTCTAACTACTTATGAAAAAACTGCTATTCCTTATCTCATTGTTTTTTGTCGTGACTGCCGTGATGGCGGTGCCGGCAAAACCTGGTCTTTGGCGTATCATCACACTTACCGATGGGACGTCAGTGCGTGCTATGCTTGCCGGCGACGAACACATGCATTTCTTCGTTTCCGAAGCGGGTAAGCGCTACGTGCAAGACCCAACCACAGGCTTCTTCGTAGAAAAGTCGTCCGACGAGGTGGCCAAAATATACAGCAGCAGGAAAGCCAAACGGGCACCTCGACGCAAGGTGCTTGGACAAATTGATAAGACGGCGTTACAAGGGACGCAAAAAGGTCTCATCATACTAGTTGAGTTTGCTGACAAGGAGTTTGCCGAAGGGCACGACCTGAACCTCTACCACCGAATAGCCAATGAACGCCACTTTACTCATGAATTGGGATTCAAGGGCAGTGTGCGCGACTATTTCCACGACCAAAGCCATGGACAGTTCGACCTTACCTTCGATGTAGTAGGACCGGTCAAACTATCCCACGAATTCGCCTACTATGGTGCCAACGACGAGAATGGAGATGACCTGCGGCCGGGTGAGATGGTGGCCGAAGCGGTGCTCGCCATACAGGAGGAGGTGGACTTCTCGGAATATGACTGGAATGGCGACGGTATCATGGAAAACTTCTACGTGCTCTATGCCGGATTGGGCGAGGCGGACAGCAGCGAGAGCAATTCAGTGTGGCCGCACATGTGGGAACTGTCGAGCAACGACTACGGGCAGGCCATCCAACTCAATGGAGTGGTCATCGATATGTATGCCTGTGGCAACGAGGCCAAAGAGGGTGGCGACATCGAGGGTATAGGCACACTCTGCCATGAGTTCTCCCACTGTATGGGATTCCCCGATATGTACGATACCCACTACAGTGGCAATTTCGGGATGGGTTATTGGGACCTCATGAACTCGGGGTCATACCTCGACGGTAGCTTCACACCGGCAGGCTACAGCGCCTACGAACGGTGGCAATGTGGATGGATTGAGCCTGTCGAACTGGTGAATGATACAGTGATTGGCAGCATGAAGGCTATCAATCTGCCTGAAGGGGAGGCCTTCGTCATCTATAACAAGGGGCACCGCGATGAGTATTACGTGCTTGAGAACAGACAACTCACAGGGTGGAACGCCTACTTGCCGGCGGCGGGAATGTTGGTCACGCATGTCGACTTCGACCCTGATCTGTGGGCATATAATACGGTCAATACCACGGGATATGTGGAGGATCTGGCGCGCTCCAACACGCACCAACGTCTTACTATCCTACATGCCGACAACGACGACGATGCCGACTATTTCATGTCATGGATGGGAGGATACTGGATGACCACACAAGACGGCGACACTTATCCTTATTCGGATGGTCGATTGAAAAGAGACAGCATCACCCACTTTTCCAAACCGGCGGATGAGGTCTACAACGCCAATACCGATGGTTCCTACTTCATGAACATCAACATCTACGACATCACTCAAAACGATGATGGGTCCATGGCATTCCGCTTCCTCGACTTCAGCAAGGAACCAGACCCGCAACCCGAACCCACCCCCTTGCCAGAGGGAACGGTCTTCTATGAGTCGTTCGATAAATGTGTGGGTAAGGGGGCCAACGATGGCGAGGGCTTCACAGGGTCGGTGGCCATTGGTAACTTCATGCCTGACCTCGAAGGGTGGGCGAGCACCGAAGAGGCTGCCTATGGGGCATTCCAATGTGCGCGTTTCGGTTCCTCACGGCGTGGGGGAGAGGTAACCTCGCCTCCATTCACCATATCAGGCGAGACAACACTATCCTTCCGCGCCGCACCATGGGGCAACGACAGCACCTCACTCCAACTCGCCATCATACAGGATGAAGTAAATCCTGAATCCCAAGAATCTTCGGAATCATCCGATTATAGCGCACTCTCCATCTCTCCCTCAGAGCTCCAGATGACTTCTGGAGAGTGGACCGACTTCACCGTCACCCTCCAAGGCGAGGGCTCGGTGCGTATCGTCTTCACTCCTGCCAAACGGTTCTTCCTCGATGAGGTGATGGCTGTTTCTGTCTCCGAGGTCGTTGATGGCATCAGTGATGTCTCTCGAGCCCGGCAGACTACTGACAATCGTATCTTCTCGCTTGATGGCCGTTGCCTTGGCACCGACAGCTCATCGCTGCCAAAAGGCATTTACATCGTTAATGGCCGGAAAATCATGAAATAAAATTTTCATTTTTTCCTTTCGCCCTTTCGAATAAAATTCGTACTTTTGCGGGAAATTTCGTAACAGATTATCATATTTTTTATACTTATGTCCAATAACCATTCCGTCGTAGGTTCCAAAATCAAGGGAATCAGAGAGTCGAAAGACATCTCCTTGCAGGAAATGGCCGAACGAAGCGGCCTGTCTGAACAGCAAATCACATCCATAGAAAACGACCAGCACCTGCCATCGCTCGGACCGCTGATCAAGATTGCCAGGGCCCTCGGCGTAAGGCTGGGAACTTTCCTCGACGACAACGACGAACTCGGACCGGTCATCTCACGAGCCAAAGACCGTGAAGACAACAGCATCAGTTTCTCCAACGGCTCAGCCGATGCACGCAAGCACATGGTCTACCATTCGCTCGCCCGACAGAAGGCGGGTCGGCACATGGAACCGTTCATCATCGATGTGCAACCCTCCGAGGAGAAAGAGTTCAAACTCTCCGCTCATGAGGGCGAAGAGTTCATATATGTGTTGGAGGGTGAACTGGAGATAGCCTATGGCAAGGAAACGTACACGCTCGGTGCGGGCGACAGTATATACTACGATTCCATCGTCATGCACCACGTACATGGGCTGGAGGGAAAACCGGCAAGGATTCTCGCTCTCGTCTATATTCCTTTCTAACAAAAAACATAGGTATCAATGAATCCCAACATCAACTCGGCTCTCGATAGTAGTAAATACGAACTTTCCACTCGCACGCTCGGTGGATGGCTCGAATATTGGGCGGGGCATACACCAGATAGGGAGTATATCGTCTATTCCGACAGGAACTTGCGCTTCACATGGAAACAGTTCAACCAAAGGGTCGATAATTTGGCTAAAGGACTGCTCGCCATTGGTGTCACCAAGGGAAGCAATGTGGGCATCTGGGCCACCAACGTGCCCGATTGGCTCACTTTCCTCTATGCCACGGCGAAGATAGGAGCGGTGCTCGTCACCGTCAACACCAACTATAAGCAGAGCGAACTGGAATATCTCTGCAAAGACTCTGATATGCACACGCTCTGCATCACTGACGGAACATGGGAGTGCGACTATGTAGACATGACCTACAAGATGTTGCCGGAATTGCGACAGTGCGAGCGCGGACACCTCCACAGCGACCGCTTCCCCTGCATGAAAAACGTGGTGTTTATCGGCATGGAGAAATATCGTGGTATGTATAACACGGCGGAACTGCTCCTCCTCGGACAGAACATCGAGGACGAGCATCTCTTGGAGATGAAAAAGAGCGTCAACTGCCACGACGTGGTTAACATGCAGTATACATCGGGCACCACGGGATTTCCAAAAGGGGTGATGCTCACGCATTACAACATTGCCAACGATGGTTTCTTCACGGGCGAGGCGATGGGCTTCACCGACAAGGACAAACTCTGCGTCTGTGTGCCTCTCTTCCATTGCTTCGGCGTGGTGCTCGCCACCATGAACTGTCTCACCCATGGATGCACACAGGTCATGGTTGAGAAGTTCGACCCGCTCGTCGTACTTGCCTCCATACATAAGGAACGGTGTACGGCGCTCTATGGAGTGCCTACCATGTTCATCGCCGAACTCAACCATCCCATGTTCGATATGTTCGACATGAGCTGCCTGCGCACAGGCATCATGGCGGGATCGCTATGCCCCGTCGAACTGATGAAACAGGTGAGCGAGAAAATGTATATGACCATCACCAGTGTCTACGGACTCACCGAAAGCTCGCCGGGTATGACGCATACTTGTCTTTCCGACACTTTTGAGCAGCGGTGTACCACCGTAGGACGCGACTATCCCTTCGTCGAAGTAAAGGTGCTCGACCCGGAAACGGGAGAGGAATGTCCTGTAGGCGTACAGGGAGAGATGTGTTGTCGGGGGTTCAATGTCATGAAAGGTTACTATAAGAACCCGGAGGCTACGGCCGAAGTCATCGACAAGAACGGTTTCCTACATTCGGGCGACCTGGGCATCAAGGACGAACAGGGATACTACCGTATCACCGGCCGTATCAAGGATATGATTATCCGTGGCGGAGAGAATGTCTACCCGCGCGAAATAGAGGAGTTCCTTTACCACATGCCGGGAATCAAGGATGTACAGGTGGCTGCCGTTCCGTCGAAAAAATATGGCGAGGCGGTGGGTGCTTTCATCATCCTTCAAGAAGGGGTCAAGATGTTGCCCGAAGATGTACAGGAATTCTGCCGAGGCAAGATAGCCCGCTATAAGATTCCAAAATATGTGTTTTTCATCGATGAGTTCCCGCTCACTGGCTCAGGGAAGATCCAGAAGTTCAAACTCAAGGAAATGAGCCTCAAGCTATGCGAACAGCTCGGCATCGAAGTTATCTAAGTTGTTAGAGTTATCTAAGTTGCTAAGTTGCTAAGTTCCTAAGTTCCTAAATAATTGGTTTTCCAAGTATCTCCCATCCCCTATGAATAAATCTCCACATCACCATTCCCCCTCCTTGGGAGGGGGGCAGGGGGAGGTTTCCTTTCTCTCTTCCTTTCAAAACCCGAAAGTCAAGCAGTTCATCGCCCTACAGCAGAAATCATCCGAACGTAGGAAAGAGCGTCTCTTCGTGGTCGAGGGACTGCGTGAAATAGGTCATTGTCTCGATGCGGGTTATCAGCCTCATACCATTTTCTATTGCCCTGAAATCTTGGGCGAGACACCGCTCCCCACATTTCCCGGTGAGACGAACGTCTACAAGGTCTCGCCATCTGTTTATGCCAAGATGGCGTACCGTGAGAGCACCGAGGGCATACTGGCGGAGATACATGCGAAACAAATCACACTCGATGACTTAAGACTTCCCCCGCAACCGCTCATCATGGTGCTTGAAAAGGTGGAGAAACCGGGCAATTTGGGGGCTGTCTTACGGAGTGCCGATGCGGCTCATGTCGATGCGGTTATCGTTTGCGACCCTCTCACCGACCTATACAACCCCAACCTTATCCGTAGTTCCATCGGGGCTATCTTCACCGTGCCGTGTGTGGCTTGCTCATCGGAAGAGTGTATCGCCTTTCTCAAACAGAATGGCATAGCTATCCTCACAGCGCAACTTCAGGATTCCAACCTTTATTACGATACCGACATGCGACGGGCCACCGCCATCGTCATGGGCACGGAGTCCACAGGGCTCACCCAGCAGTGGCGACAAGCCGCGGATGCCCACATCCGAATACCGATGCTCGGTAGGCTCGACTCTCTCAACGTCTCCGTCAGCGCAGCCATCCTCCTCTTCGAGGCTGTTCGACAAAGGGGGGCATAGCTTATCACTCCTTTTCGGCCACGAATACCACCGCAACTTATGCTTGGGCCTTCTATGGTCCCTTCATCCTCAAAGCCTGATACCGATGAACAGACGGGCGAGCCACTTGTTATTATAGACGGCCAATTTGTCCTTGTCGCCGATATTGGTAAAATGGAATACCATCGAACCGCCTACGAACATTTTCTTGAAATTGCGGATAACGGCTCCACGGGCGGTGATGATGTACTCGGGGAAATGATAATCAAGCGGGGTGCGTTCGCCGTTCACCTTGAGCGATGTGTTGCTGAAGACGGTGAACGTGGGTAGGGCGGAGATGTGAAGCAACCAGTTCTTACCGGGCACCCAGTTGTAACCGTAACCGCCTCCGATGCCGATATTGGTCACCTTGAGCACCGACTCGTAATCACCTTTGGTCTCCGTATGCTGTCCCTGGCCTGAAAGAGCCAGGAAGAAACTGCCTGCCGAGCGGCGCTGGATATAGCTTTGGGTGAAGGCGGCAGGATAGGAGAAACGACGGCGGTTGAAGGCGTAGTACGCACTCACGTTCAGCGATTTCATCTTCAGCATCTCGGGAGGTAAATCGATGCGAGGTGATCCTTCTGCCTCATGCCAACCCTTGAAATTGTGCGCATCTTGGTAACTGACGTCTACTCCCCAACGGTTGTTGTATAGGCTGAGGTTCAACTCATAATCATCGTATTTGCCCATCATCTTGGCTGGATTGAGCGAAAGGCTGACCGACACACCAAGGTAGTTGACACCTATGCTGATGGTCTTCTTGTGGTCGGCGTCCATTTTCGATTTAAACGATTTGCCCAGTTCCTTCCCTTCGATCTCCACGCCAGCACCAAAGATGTTGAAACGCCCTCTCACCGTCCATTTCGTTGCGGGACGTGTGATATACATCGTATCGATGTCGCTGCGGTGATAGCGTACCGACAGCATGCTGTCGATGCGGTGCATCATACGCTTGAATTTCTGCGCCTGCGCATCGGTTGACACGCCTGCGAAGAACAATATGATAAGGATGGCGCTTGTTTGAAGTCTCTTTTTCATTATTGTTTCGCTTCCCTTTTCTTGCTGGTATGCGGGTATGAACCACGCATCACAATGATGCTGCAAATATACGCATTTTCCCGATAAAAAAGAAACTCTTTCCTCTCCTTTTCCAAGCCAACTCATCCCCTCCTTTTCCAAGCCAACTCATCCCCTCTTTTTCCAAGCCAACTCATCCCCTCCTTTTCCATGCCAATTCATCCCCTCCTTTTCCATGCCAATTAATCCCCTCCTTTTCCATGCCAATTAATCCCCTCCTTTTCCAAAGTAGGGGTGGTTTGTCAATAATGTCCCAACCTCTTTTCCATCTCCCTCCCTTTGGGAGGGCCGGGGTGGGTATTTCCCCAAGGGAGGGCCGGGGTGGGTATTATTATTTCGCTCCTCCCCCTAAGGCGATATAGAGGGCGATGAACGCCTGTGCTTCGTCGTACAAATTGGAGGCCTCATTGAGTTGGGCGCTCAGAAGGGTTTCCTGGGCGGTGGTTGCATGAGGTAAAACCAACGACTACTGTAGCAATGCCTACAGTTCAAGTCTTTACAATTTTCCTTTTCATGTAGTAGAAATTATTCTTGTTATTAGTTGTATTATGTATTCATGGTCAATGATGACGAAACATAGGCGCATGATGTCATCTTGGCTAAATCATTGGCGTAGTCTGGATGATTGAATTTTTCATTACACTCTCATAAACTACTCTTAAACCGTTTTTTTACCATTTCCCCCTTCCAATAACTGGGAGCGTGTGGAAATCAACGGATAATATATGTGCAAAGTAATGAAAAATATCGGGAAAATGAAATATTTTATATACTAATTCCGTTTTCCTGCGATTTTTTTCTTATAATTTAACATTTCTCTCACGTTCCTCATCAGCCCCTCATACTTCGCTCTTTTCACGGCGCTGCCCTTGAATAACCGTCTATATTCCTCCACACTCAAATTCCTCCAACGTTCAGCCGTCATGCTCAATAGTTCATCCGAGGGCTGGAGCCTTGCCTCGTCGGTAGGGCGGGCGTAACGGTTCCATGGACAGGCTTCCTGACAACGGTCGCAACCATAGATGCAATGGCCCATCTTCTCGTCTGTACCCTCGGGCAACGGACCGCGATTCTCTATGGTTAGGTAGGATAGGCAGCGGCGGGCATCGAAATGGGTCGTACCTCCCTCGTCCATGCTCAGGGCTTGGGTAGGGCACGCATCCACACAACGACGACAATTGCCGCAACGAGAAGGTTGCGGCTGGTCGTATTCGCACTCGAAATCCACGAATAGCTCGCCTAAGAAAAACTGGCTGCCACCTTGCGGAACAATCAGCAGGTGGCTCTTGCCAATCCATCCCAAACCGGCCATCACAGCCCAATGGCGTTCCAAGATGGGGGCGGTGTCGCAAAAAGCACGATAGGTGGTAGCGCCTATACGCTCCGCCAATAGGTGGAGCTTCTCTTTCATCACATCATGGTAATCATTGCCGTAGGCGTAAACGGCCAGCTGTGGTTCACCTTCGGGAATACGACGCAAGGGCGCATAGTTGAGGGCCACGCAGATGATGCTCTTTACCTCGGGCATCAACAAACGGGGGTCCAGACGTTTGTCGATATGGTTCGCCATATAGCCCATGTCGGCATAAGAGCCGTCGCCTATCCACTGGAGGAAAAAGGCCTGAGTGGCAGGGTCGACGGCTTCAGCGGCGGCGATGCCGCAGGCACTGAAACCCAACGCCATCGCCGCCGACTTGATCTCATTCGAAGATCTTGAACTCATATCCTTCGGAGCGAAGCCATTCTATGCTTTCGGGCAACGCCGTCTGCAACTTGTCGATGCTCTTCAGCGAGTCGTGGAAAGTGATGATCGATCCATTGCGGGCGTATTTCTTCACGTTCATCACCACATCCTCTGCGGTCATCCACTTCGAATAGTCGCGCGTCACCAAGTCCCACATCACCACGCGGAAAGCCTTGCTCAACCAGTAATACTCACTCCAACGTAATACACCGTGAGGAGGACGGAACAGATGGGAGTGGATGTACTCGTTGGCCTTCATCGTATTCATGATATAGGTCACGGTCCAATGCTTGTATGCTCCCAAGTGGTTGTGGGTGTGGTTGCCAACCTGATGCCCCTCATCGATGATGCGCTGGTAAAGGTCGGGGTATTTCACCACGTTGTCGCCCACCATGAAAAAGGTGGCCTTCACGTCATAGCGCCGCAGGGTGTCAAGAATGAAGGGCGTCGACTCGGGTATGGGACCGTCGTCGAACGTCAGGTATACCGAACGCTCATGCTTGTCCATGCGCCACGTGGCTCGCGGAAAGAGCCAACGGAACCAGAAGGAGGGCTGCTCGAGTATCATTGGTAACTGGGCATGTGACCACCGCGACTCTGATAGGTGCCGAACAATCCTCGCATCTCCTCGTAGTGGGTGTTCACCCAAGCTTCGTCCACGTTGTTCATCGCATCGACAACCGACGAGAGAATCATCATGTGCATCTGGCATTCACGCTGGTAGGTGTAGAAGTCGACGGGCTCAAGGTTCATATACCATGTGAGGTATTGCTTCGAGTTCTTCCACATCTGGTCGGCCACGTGAGTGGCACGCTTCTTGTCGCCCACCATGCCGTAGGCCTTGATGATGTCCAGACCACCACTGATATACTCAAATGGCATGTTGTACTCGGGCATCTCCTTTTCCATCTTATCCAGCACCTTTTTGGCCCTGGTCAGGTCACCCTTGTTCGCCAAGGCCACGGCCAGTTGGCCGAACAGGCGCTTGTGGGTGCAGCACATGCGGTAGACGGTCTGGTCCAGATAGAGACCCTCGGTGCTCAGTCCGCCATACTTGTATTTGTTCATCATCATGTCGTAGGTCTTGTCCACGTCGAAACGGTCTTCGGCCTTTGTGGTGAACGGTGTGATGCGGTAGGCGAGACCTTCCTGGATGGTGTTGTCGCCCAGGTTCATGTAGTTCTCGTCGCCCACGGTGATGGCTACGTACAACGGACGCACCCAGTTGCACTGCGACAGCATCTCAAGCATCATCAGGTCGCCTTTGCCCAGCGAACGATGACCCTTCAGCGAAATCACCATCTTGTCGGGGATGGAATCGTTGGGTATCATCATGCCGCTCTTGCGCACGGCTTCCTTGTCGATGGTCATATACACAGTGTCGGTGGGTATCACTTGCACCTTCTGGCTCCTGCCGTCCATGGTGCCGAACAGTGCATTCATCATCGCCTGCTGGTCGGGGGTAAGGTCGCCACGAACCCATACCTTCAGGATGTTTTTCAGTTCGAAGGGCTCCTCGCCGAACAGTTGTTTCGAACCCTCGGGATCTCTCTTGTACAAATCGAGGATGCCACTCTTCAGGTCGGGTTGGATGCTTACCATCTCGTTGGTGCCCGCGCAATAGTCCAGACGGGGCCAGCTGATGGGCACACTGGGCGACTCATAGGCGGGACGCTTCATCTGGTCGATATACCAATCGGTCTGCAGATAACTGAGGTTGCACACTCGGGTGTCGGTGCGTACGCCTTCCACCTCTTGGCTGTACCACAGCGGGAAGGTGTCGTTGTCGCCGTTGGTGTAGATGATGGGATTGCCTTTCTCTTGAAGCGACATGAGGTAGTTCTCGCCGAAGTCACGGCAGGCGTAACGGCCGCTGCGGTCATGGTCGTCCCAGGTCTGCGACACCATCTGGATGGGTACCAACAGACAGGCGGCACCTGCTACGGCAGCCACCACGCTGCCCTTGAGGTTGATGCGTTTCAGCAGGTCGATGAGGGCCACCACACCCAGTCCGCACCAGATGGCGAAGGCATAGAACGAACCGGCATAGGCATAGTCGCGCTCACGGGGCTGGTTAGGTGTTTGGTTCAGGTAGAGTACGATGGCCAGACCGGTCATGAAGAACAGGAAGAAGACCACCCAGAACTGGCGGATGCCGCGCTGACCGCGGAAGGCTTGCCAGAACATGCCGAGCAGACCCAGCAGCAGGGGCAGGCAGTAGAACACATTGTGGCCCTTGTTGTTCTTCAGGTCGTCGGGCAGTGTTTCTTGGTTGCCTAAACGGGCGTTGTCGATGAAGGGGATGCCGGTGAGCCAGTTGCCATGCTCCAACTCGCCATAACCCTGTATGTCGTTTTGCCGACCGGCGAAATTCCACATGAAATAACGCCAGTACATGAAGTTGCATTGGTAGGAGAGGAAGAATTTCAGGTTCTCAATCATCGTTGGCATCTTCACGGGGTCGCCACCGTAGGCGGAGGGTACGTACTTACCTGTCACACCGCCCAACCAATTCTCATACGACGAGGCATGGGAGGCACTGTACATGCGGGGGAATATCATGTTCTGCACATACTCGGGATTCTCTTTCCTGCTCACGATGAAATAACTGTCGGGCTCATCGGCGCTGGCTTTCTCCTTGCGCTGCCAGATGGGGGCGCCCGACGACATCTTCACATGTCCGTCGTCGGTGGCTGCATATTCCGAGGTGTAAGCCTGGCCGTAGAGCAACGGACGGTAACCGTACTGGTCGCGGCTCAGGTAATTGCCCAAGGTGAAGATATCCTCGGGGGAGTTTTGGTCCATCGGGGGATTGGCTGATGAGCGAATCACTATCACGGCATAGGTGGAATAACCAATCATCAGCATCAGCATACACAGTGTGATGGTGTTCTTTACACGGGCTGTCACATACGAAGTGCCGTCCTTGCGCTTCTGCTTCAGTCCGAAATAAAGAACTGCCAATACTACCACGCCGATGAAGAAGGCGCTCCAACCATACCCGTAGAAGGGGATGCCAAGCATCGCAATGGCGAGGATGAACGAGAGGTTCTGGCGCTTGAGGCTCTGCTGCGTGTAACTCTCGTGGATGGCCCAGATTACGGCACTCACCAAGAGGATGATGTAGATAATCAGACCTGTGTTGAACGACATCCCGAGGGTGTTCACGAAGAACAGCTCAAACCAACCGCCCACTGTGATGATGCCGGGAACGACACCGTAAAGCACGGCGGCCACGATGATGCCGGAAATGATCAATGCGAACAACGATCCTTTCAGGTTGGCGTTGGGGAATCGCTTGTAGTAGTACACCAACACGATGGCGGGGATGCACAACAGGTTCAACAAGTGCACACCGATACTCAGACCGGTCATATAGGCGATCAACACCAGGTATCGGTCGCTATGTGGTTCGTCGGCATGGTCTTCCCATTTCAATATCAGCCAGAACACCACGGCGGTGAAAGCACTCGAATAGGCATATACCTCGCCCTCCACGGCACTGAACCAGAAAGTGTCGCTCCAGGTGTATATCAACGCACCCACCATGCCAGAGGCTTCTATGGCTATCAGCTTGGCGGTGGTCAGCGAGTCCCAGTCTTTAAGTATCAGGCGGCGGGCCAGATGGGTGATGGTCCAGTAGAGGAACAGGATACACAGGGCGCTCAACAGGGCGTTCATGATGTTGATGAGATAGGCCACGTTCGATGGGTCGCTTGTGAACTGCGAGAAAAGGTTGCCTGTCAACATGAAGAACGGGGCGCCTGGGGGGTGACCCACTTCTTGTTTAAACGCTGTTAGAATAAATTCGGGGCAGTCCCAGAAACTGGCTGTCGGCTCTACGGTAGAGCAATACGTGACGGCGGCAATCAGAAAAGCCAACCAACCTAACGCATTGTCCACCAATCTGAATCTTTTCATCCTAAAATGTCTTGATATTGTTATTTCGAAATAATCGCTGCAAAATTAGCTAAAAATATTCATATAATAGACCTTCCTGTAAAGATTTAATTTTTCTTTAGAGTAGAGGGTTGTTTATACATTAGGATATTGGGCAGACTCCCTCCTTTTCCAGGGCTTTTTCCTCTCCACCCCTCCTATATGAAAAACGCCATGATTAACGCATAGCGCAAAAACTTACCCACGAGGGTACTGAGAGCGGTCAATGGCAAGTTGGCCCGCATCAATCCCAAGAGGATGCTGATGGCCGTGCCTATGAGGGGAAGGAATGCGAAAAAGCCCATCAAGGCACCACGCCCCCCCAAAAAGCGCTGGGCCTTGTCTAAGTTCTCCTTCTTCACATGCAGATATTTCTCTATCCACTCCATCTTGCCCAATCGACCTACTCCGTAGTTGAACATACTGCCCAACCAGTTGCCGATGGTGCCGTAGATGGCCAAGGGTACGGGCTCAAGGCCGGCAGCCACCAAACCTACCATCACAGCCTCGCTGCTGAAGGGAAGGAAACTGCCGGCTATGAAGGCGGCTATCAACATGCCCCAGTAACCGTAGTTGATCAGAAAATCAAGGAGGGAATCCATAGGTTATATGCACCAACGGCGAAGGTGAGTAACAAAAGGAGATAGAACATGATATTGGTCAGCCAAGTGTGCGTGAGCGTGATGAAATGGGCCAACAGTGGAGCGGTATTCACCACCAGCAACGCCATCAACGGCACATAATGTTGGGGCTGCAACACGATAAAGATGAGGGTCATCACATCCATCAGGATGAACACCTCGTAGAGCATGCGGGTCTGCAACTTGTCGCTATAGCTGTTGCGCAGGTAGTGTACGATGCCCACCAAGGCGCAGAGGGCGACGAATCCGAAAGTCACCAACTGGTGCTCGTCTATGCCTCTGTAATCGAACAGTGGAGTGAACACGCTCAAATCACTCACATGGTCGCTCAGCAACGACAGGTCGCGCATGAATACGCAATAGCCGCCCACGAACCAGTAGGGGGTGAACAGGCCAAGCAGCGAGGCGAAAAAGGTCTTGCCGTTCAATGTGTAGAGGTTGAAGGCCATGGCACCCCAAAGGAAAGGAATGAAGAAAAGAACTTGGATGAACACCAGGCTGGCCAACCCTAAACAGAGAAATCCGTAAAACACCCAACCCGATGCCTTGCGCTGTTGGTAACATCGGAACAGCATGGTGTACATCGCTACGGCACAGAGCGACACGATGCCCATGCGAAGGTCGGGATAGAGGGCATTTGTGGCAATAAGCAACAGCAGAAAACTGCCGCTGACCATCTTGCTGTACACTCGAAGCAGCTGATTGGAATTGTTCAGCTCAATCAGCAAGTAGGTCGACATGCCTAAGCAGATGGTCTGCATCCACAACCGTTCTTCCACCATGCCACAAGCCACCCAGGTGGCCACGGTGACCACCATCAGGAAGGGCAACGAAAACCGGCTCTCCGCAAAGATATTTTGAAATCGCTTGTAGGCCAATTCTCAATTCAAAAATACCTCATCGCCGAAGGCGACAATTTTTCGACATACGTCTTAACAACTCGTCAACATTCAACATTCACAAATCCTTTCCTATATCGCTGCGGAAGTATTTGTCGGTGAACTGTATCTTGCTCGCTTCCTTGAAACTCTTCGCCAACGCCTCTGCCTTGTCCTTGCCGTAGCTACTCACAGCTATCACACGACCGCCGTTGGTCACCACTGCTCCGTCTTTCTCGGCCGTACCGCTGTGGAACACGATGCTCCCTTCCACCTCATCCAGACCGCTGATGGCGTATCCCTTGCGGTAGGACTGGGGATAGCCGCCACTGACAAGCATCACACACACGGCGGCACGTTCATCGAACGTCACTTCGCACTCGTCGAGCGTGCCCTTGGCCACTCCCTCGAACAGGTCTACAATATCGCTCTTCAAACGCAACATCACGCTCTCGGTCTCGGGATCGCCCATCCTACAGTTGTACTCTATCACCATGGGTTCGCCCTTCACATTGATAAGACCGAAGAAGATGAAACCCTTGTAGTCAATACCTTCGCTTGCCAAACCCTCGACAGTGGGACGGATGATGCGCTCTTCCACCTTGCCCATCCATTCCTTGGTGGCAAAGGGAACAGGGCTCACACTGCCCATGCCTCCGGTGTTCAAACCGGTGTCACCCTCGCCGATGCGCTTGTAGTCCTTGGCTTCGGGCAGTATCTGGTAATGTCGACCGTCGGTCAAGACAAACACCGAGCATTCGATGCCGCTGAGGAACTCTTCGATCACCACCTGAGCCGAGGCTTGTCCGAACATACCTCCGAGCATCTCCTTCAACTCTTGCTGGGCTTCCTCTAACGTGGGGAGGATGAGCACACCCTTGCCGGCGCACAAACCATCGGCCTTCAGTACGTAGGGTGGCTCAAGGGTCTCTAAGAAACGCAGGCCTTCTGCCAATGTGGAGCCATCAAAGGTCTGGTAACGGGCGGTGGGGATATGATGGCGCATCATGAACGCCTTGGCGAAATCTTTCGAACCTTCCAAACGGGCTCCAGCCTGTGAGGGACCGATCACGGCGATATGACGGGTCGTCGGGTCGGAGGCGAAGTCGTCATAGATTCCTTTCACCAATGGGTCTTCGGGACCTACCACCACCATATCCACCTGATGGTTCAGGGCGAAGGCTTTCAGCGCATCGAAATCGTCGGCTTTGATGGCCACGTTCTCACCGCAGTTTCCCGTCCCCGCATTGCCGGGGGCGATATACAGTTTGTCCACTTTCGGACTTTGTGCAATTTTCCATGCCAGGGCGTGCTCTCTGCCGCCGCTTCCTAATAATAATATGTTCATATATCGACAATTAATTACTTATTTGTTTACTCCATACCCTCCTTAATTCCTCAAACATATCTCTCACCCCTCACTTCTCACTCCTTACCTCTCAAATAGTCATCAAAATAATCGCTAATCCGCTCATGCAGGTGCGTACTCTGATGTCCCCGCATGTTATGAGGCTCTCCGGGGTAGACGAAGAAGTCGGGCTGAGTGCCTGCCTGGATACAGGCTGCGATGAACGACAGGCAGTGCTGGGGAACCACCGTGGCATCGTTGTAACCGGTGATAATCTGCAACTTACCCTTCAGGTCCTTGGCGCGAGGGATGAGCGAGGTCTGCTCATAACCCTCGGGATTGGTCTGCGGCGTATCCATGTAACGCTCACCATACATCACCTCATACCATTTCCAGTCGATCACGGGACCGCCAGCCACGCCTACCTTGAACACCTCGGGGTGGTTCACCATCAGCGTGATGGTCATGAAACCGCCGAAACTCCAGCCATGCACACCCATGCGGTCGGCATCCACATAAGGCAACGAGCGCAGATAGTCCACTCCTTTCATCTGGTCGGCCATCTCTTCCTGACCCAAACGGCGGAAGGTCACTTGCTCGAAGTCGCGACCGCGGTTCTCGCTACCTCGGTTGTCGAGTATGAACAACAGGTATCCCTTCGTGGCCATGTAGGTCTCCCAACCCCTGCTGCCATAGTGCCACGAGGCATCTACATTATGGGCATGCGGACCGCCATAGACATAGACGATGGTGGGGTATTTCTTCGTGGGGTCGAAATGGATGGGTTTCACCATTCGATAATACAGGTCGGTCTGTCCGTCGGCGGCCTTGATGGTGCCACTCTCATAAGTGGGCACCTCATAGTCTTTCCACGGGTCGGCGGCACGTAGGTAGGCGGTTCGCTTTGCCTTGCCGCCCTCTATGTTGATGATGTCGATGTTTCTCGGACGGGTGGGGGCAGATGATACGTCGTATACGTAACGACCACTCTTGCTCAACTCGCCACGGTGGTAACCCTCGCCGTCGTCTATCAGCGTACGCTTGCCGTTGCTTACGCTCACCTCATGGAAATTGGCTTGGATGGGATGCTCCTCGTTGCTGAGGATGATCGCCGACTTCCTCTTCTCGTTGAAACCCATCAGCTCCATGACCACCCACTCGCCCTTCGTCAGTTGCTTGAGCAATTTGCCGTCGGTATTGTATAGGTAGAGATGGTTGTAACCGTCACGCTGACTCTGTAGGATGAACTTCTTGCTGTCCCAAGGCAGAAAGGTGATGGGATGGAGGGGCTCCACGTATTTGTCGCTCGTCTCGCGGTAGAGCTCGCCTTTCTTCTTCCCGCTCACCGCGTCGTAGGCGGTCAGACGACAGTCGTTCTGGTCACGGTTGAGTTCAAACATGTAGAGCGTGCTGCCATCGGGACTCCATTGTATATTGGTGAAATAACGGTCGGTGGGGTCGCCGGCATCTAAATAGACCACGCGGTCGGTGGCTACGTCGAACACTCCCACCGTCACCTTATGCGATGTCTCGCCCGCCATGGGGTATTTGTCGGGCTCATAACTGGCGATGCGATGGTCGATGTCCACCTGTGGGTAGTCGGTCACCATGCTCTGGTCCATGCGGTAGAAAGCGAGTTTGCTGCCGTCGCTGCTCCAGAAGGTGCCTTTCTCGATGCCGAACTCGTCACGGTGAACGCTCTGTCCATACACCAACTCGCGGGAACCGTCGCGGCTCACCTGGTGCAGACGACCTTCGGCATCGGTCACATATAGGTTGTGATTGGCCACGAAGGCGACACAGCGCGACTGGCTGTTCCAGTCTTCCGATGTCTCGCATAGGCCGTTCACCTGTCGGCTCTGACGCCATACGCAACGTTTCGTTTCCCAGTTCACCAACAATCGCTCTTGCTTGCTGCTCAGCAACACGAGGGGCTCGTCGGCATAAGGGAAGGTGGCGTAGTAGAAATGGCGGATGCGGGTGCTGTCCACTGTGCCGGCCCACTCGTTCAGCTCCACAAGGTCGAAGAGCGGTCGCTCTGTGCCGTTCTGCTTGTCTACGAGACTGCAATGGTCGTATTCGGTGCGTATCAACTCGTCGCCCCACCAAGCGGTGTAGCGGTTCTCGGGCACCATGTTGTGGTAGTTGTTGCCCCCGTAGTTCAGGTCTTCTAAAGTGAATAGTTTTTTCTGGGCCATAACATTGGTGGTGGATAACAGGAGGGTGGCGAATATGACGGATAGGCTAATCCTCATGTCGACCTCCTTTCTTGCCTGGGCGGAATCCGCCACGCGACTGGCCATCGCGCTTCCAAGGCTTGTCGCCGCGTGCGCCACCACGGTCGAAACGGCGGTCGCCACGTTCTCCATCGCTCTTGCGGCGTTCCTTGTGGTCCCTGAATCCTTTGTGCTCTCCATCGCCCCCCCCCTCGAAACGGCGTTTGCGGGCGGCTGCGGCTCGTTCGCGCTCTTCCTGACGGTCGAAGGAATGGAAGGTGAACGAACGGATGTCGCCATCCTCGTTCTCCTGCTCTTCGTCAAGACGTTTCTTGAATTCGCGCACCTTCTTGAAACGGTGCTTCTCGGCCATGGCGGCACGTTCCTCTTCGGTCTTCACCGTACCGCCCTCCTGACGGAACTCCTTCAGCTTGCCGCTGAAGATATTGTACTTGCGGAACTCACACTCCAACGAGCCGTTGAATAGGGGAATCTTGATGGAGGGTTTCAGACCGATCTGGTCGAAACATTCCTCGCGGTAACTGAGCACCCAGGCTTCATTGTCCTGGAATGCGTGTTTCAGACGCTCGCCAATCATACGGTAGGTACCCAACAGGTCGGGCGTGGAGATACGCTCACCATAAGGGGGATTGGTCACAAGCAGACTCTTGCGCTCAGGTTGGGTGAAGTCCTTGAAATCGGCCTGCTCCACGGTGATATCGTTCGACAAACCGGCGGCCTTCACGTTCCTGCGGGCTGTGTTCACACATTTCATGTCTATATCGTAACCATAGATATGTCCCTTGAAATCACGCTCTTGAGAGTCATCGTTATAGATTTCGTCGAACAGGTCGGCGTCGAAGTCGGGCCATTTCTCAAAGGCAAATTCCTTGCGGAACACGCCAGGGGAGATATTGCGGGCGATGAGCGCGGCTTCTATCAGCAGGGTGCCGGAGCCACACATCGGGTCGATGAAGTCGGTGTCGCCTTTCCAACCGGTCATGAGAATCATGCCGGCGGCCAACACCTCGTTAAGAGGGGCCTCCGTCGACTCCTGACGGTAACCGCGACGGTGCAACGACTCGCCACTGGAGTCGAGGCTCAAGGTGCAGTCGCTTTCGGCGATGTGCATATGCAGACGCATGTCGGGATTGCTCACGGAGATGTTTGGACGGGTGCCGGTCTTCTCCCTGAACTGGTCGACAATGGCATCCTTCACCTTGTAACTCACGAACTTGGAGTGACGGAACTCGTCGGAGAACACGACGGAGTCTACGGCGAACGTCTTGTCCGTGGCAAGATACTGACTCCAGTCTATCTTCTTCACTTCCTCGTACACCTCGTCGGGTGTGCGTGCTCGGAAGTGGGTGATGGGCTTGAGGATGCGGATGGCGGTGTGCAACTGGAAGTTGCTGCGATACATCAACTCCTTGTCGCCGGTGAACGATACCATACGGCGACCAATCTGTACATTGTTGGCTCCCAACTGGGTCAGCTCTTGTGCCAAAACGGGTTCCAGACCCATAAACGTTTTGGCGATCAGTTCAAATTCCATATCTTTATTTTATATCCTAAATGTCTAATAATCTTTGTCCTTTTGTCCCTATGTCTAAAGAATTATGTTCCTATGTCTAAAAAGACCTCACACCTTCTTGACCTTCTTTGTGTTAGGCTCCATATCTTCCGTCACCCAGATGTTGGCACCCACCACACAACCTTCGCCGATGGTGATGCGGCCCAGGATGGTGGCGTTGGAATATACCACCACATGGTCCTCCAAAATGGGATGGCGGGGGATACCCTTGATGGGGTTGCCGTGTTCGTCGAGGGGGAAACTCTTGGCTCCCAAAGTCACTCCTTGATATAGCTTCACATGATTGCCGATGATGCAGGTGGCGCCAATCACCACACCTGTGCCATGGTCGATGGTGAAATGATGGCCGATGGTGGCGGCGGGGTGGATGTCGATACCGGTCTCCGAATGGGCCAGCTCGGTCATCATGCGCGGTATAAGGGGAACGCCCAGTAGATGCAATTCATGCGCCAGACGGTAATTGGTTAACGCCTTGATGACGGGGTAACAGGAGATGATCTCACCGTAACTCTCGGCGGCGGGGTCGCCGTTGTAGGCGGCCTCCACATCGGTGGCAAGCACCTGGCGGATAGCGGGCATACGCTCGATGAGCGTCGTGGCGATGTCGGCGGCATGACGACGTTCTTCCGACTGTTCCTCTTGACTCTTGTCTTGGTCGCCGGCGAAGCACAAACCGGCATGTATCTGCTCTGACAGCAGGGCGTGCAAACGCTGGACGTTCACACCGATGTGATATTCCAAAGTGGAGAGATGAAGGGTGGCCTTTCCGTAAAAACCGGGAAAAAGAATGGAACGGGAAATCTCAACGATTTCTTGCAGGCGTTGCCCAGAGGGCAATGGGGCACCGGCCTGATGCTTATGAAACAGGCCTTTCAGCGACGATGCCTCGGAAAGTGCCTCAACGGCTCGGGTGAGCGTGAGGATGGTGGCTCTTTGACTCATAATGAGCGGGTGTATCAATAATTTTCGGCAAAGATACGCATTTTTACCCGATAAAACGGAAAAAAACGCTTTTATTTTGTGATTTTTTGCAATCACCTTCCAAAACAATCAGTCCTTCCCTTATGCGCCCCTGGGTCTCTCCACGCGATTTGTCTTAGCTGAATGTTTAAGAAAATCAAAAATATCTCCAAAAGTTTCTCGTTGTCGACAATATTCGTTAACTTTGCGCCCTAATGCCGGGAAAAGAAATGCTCCCGGATGCGAAAACGACATGAATTATGCCATCATAGCGGCAGGCGAAGGCTCGCGCCTCGCGGCGGAGGGACTGCATACTCCCAAACCGTTGGTAAAAG
The DNA here is from genome assembly GCA_900316685.1 of uncultured Prevotellaceae bacterium. Taxonomy (GTDB): domain Bacteria; phylum Bacteroidota; class Bacteroidia; order Bacteroidales; family Bacteroidaceae; genus Prevotella. The sequence continues at coordinate 29,505 of ONDS01000013.1, forward strand.
TGGGCGGCGAATGTCTCGTCGACCGGCTGATTCGCATATTCATCCGTCAGGGGGCGCAGTCCATTGCCGTGCTCTGCAATGAGCGCGACATGGAGGTGCAACGTCACCTGCGCGTCCTTTCTGATATGGGATTGGATGGACAGGCGCTTCCCCTGAGGTTCCGCGCGAAAAACACGCCGAGTTCGATGCATAGTTTACACCAACTGCGCCCTCTCATCGGCGATGGGCCGTTTTGCCTGACTACCGTAGATACGGTGTTCAGGGAAAAGGAGTTTGCCCTCTACATGGAGTACTTCCTGTCTGCCATCGCCAAAGGGGAGTGCCAAGGCGTGATGGGAGTGACGGATTTCGTCGACGACGAAAAACCTCTCTATGTCGGTGTCGACGACGACGGCGACATTACGGGTTTCTACGACGATTCCCACGGCTGCCGGTTCGTTTCGGCGGGTATCTACGGGCTCTCTCCCGAGATATGGAAGGTGCTGGAGCGATGCGTGAACAGGGGCGAACGGAGAATGCGAAATTTCCAAAGGGCGCTCATCGACGAGGGACTGCACCTCAAGGCGTTCACTTTCTCCAAGGTGATGGATATCGACCATGTCGCCGATGTGGCTCTGGCCGACCAATGGCTGGAGGATAACCATGGGTGAGTGGGTGGCTGTCATCAGGGACCCGCGCTTCTCTCCCAACGCCGTGGAGAAGGATAGGGCGATCCTGCAAGCCGTAGCCGATAGGCTGGGTGGCGCCCTGATGCTGGAGGAACAAGATCTGCTGTCGTTGACAAACCATGATCTCAAGGGGAAAAAATGGCTGTCCATGGGACGAAGGCCCGAAACACTCGATTTCCTGAGAATGAGGGTGGGGCAGGGAGCTCTGGTCATCAACAACCCCGAAGGCGTGGCGCGCTGCAAACGGACCATTCTGAGACGGGTGATGGAAAACCTGGCGGTGCCCGTACCGCCAAAGAGTGGCACTTACGGCCACTGGGTGAAACGCGACGATGGGGCGGCGCAGACTGCCGCCGACATCGTATACGTGCCGCCTGAGAATTCGCTTCAGGCTCATATCGACGACTTCCTCCGGCGCGGCATCAACGAAATGGTGGTCGAGGCGCACATTCCCGGCGACGTGGTGAAGTTCTACGGGGTGGATTCCACGGGCTTCTTCCGTATCTTCTATCCCTCTGACGACGGCATGTCGAAGTTCGGACAGGAAAAGGTAAACGGACCGGCCGGGCATTACGTGTTCGACATCGGAAGTCTACAGCGGAAGGTGGAGAGCGTGGCGCGCTTTCTCGAGGTGCCCATCTATGGCGGCGACGCCATAGTCACCCGCGAGGGGCGTTTCTTCGTCATCGACTTCAACGACTGGCCGAGCTTCTCTCGCTGCCGCGACGAGGCTGCCGACGCAATAGCTTCCCTGGTCGAAGTTATGAGTAGTGACGAGTGATGAGTGATGAGTGACGAGTTTCGAGTGATGGGTGATGAGTGAGTAGTGGCTTCAATAGTATCTATAGCCCCCTATAGTTCCTATTTGCTCCTATAACTCCTAAAGCTTCTATAATAACTATAAATGCAAGAAACAGAAAACCCAAAAAAAGACATGATGGCTGACCAAGGGAAAACCTTTGGCCAACTGTTGCGTGCCTCGCTCAAATCTAAGGATACGGAGGAATGGCTCGACGTGCATTTCACACGTCCCATCGGGCTGTTCTTCGCCCTGATATGGCGAAAGCTGGGGGTACACCCCAACACCATCACCATCCTGTCCATCTTCCTGGGTATTGGCGCCGCCATCATGTTCTACTTCACCGATATATGGCACAACCTGGCGGGCGTGGCGTTGCTCATGCTGGCCAACTTCTGCGATAGCACGGATGGACAACTGGCTCGGCTCACGGGGCAGAAAACACTCATCGGACGTATGCTCGACGGCTTCGCGGGCGATGTGTGGTTCTTCTCCATCTATTTCGCGCTGTGTATGAGGATGATGCCGCAACTCATGCCGGGAACGGACATCAAATGGGGTGTATGGATATGGGTGCTTGCTGCCGTGGCGGGATTCATCTGCCACTCGCCGCAAAGCTCCGACGCCGACTACTACCGACAGATACACCTGCTCTTCCTCAAGGGAAAAGAGGGCAGCGAACTCGATACATCCGAGCAGCAACGCCGCATATATGAGAGCCTGCCGAAAAAGGGGGCTTTCTGGGACCGTATCTTCTATCGCAACTACGCCAATTACTGTAAGGCGCAGGAAAAACGAACACCGGAATTCCAGCGCTTCCATAAATTGGTGAAAGAGCGATATGGCGAGGTCGACAAGGTGCCGTCATCACTGCGCCGACGTTTCCTCAAAGGGAGCCGACCGTTGATGAAATATACCAATATCCTCTCCTTCAACACCAGGGCGATATGCCTCTACATCACGTGTCTAACCAACTGTCCCTGGGTCTACTTCCTCTTCGAGTTGATAGTGCTCATGTGCCTCTATATCCATATGCACCGCTCACACGAGAGCCTCTGTCGTGAGTTGACCCTCGAACTGGAAAAGGAGCAGTCGGTAAACGAACAAACTCCGGATAGGGAACAAAATCCGGAAAGGGTATGATGGACGGGCTGAAAGCACTCATATTCGACTATGGGGGCACGCTCGATACGGGAGGCTGCCATTGGGCATGCTTTATCTGGCACGCTTACCAGGAACGGCGACTGCCAATCAGCTGGCAACAGTTCTCGCAGGCGTATGTCTACGCCGAACGCACCTTGGCACGCCAAAGGATCGTCACTCCGGAGTGGTCGTTCCGGCAAACGCTGAATGAGAAGATCAGCCTGCAACTGTCGTGGCTGGTACAAAGCGGGGGATCTGGCATGACAGAAGAGGAGAAACGTAGGGTGGGGCTCCTACTCACCGACAGGCTATACCAGCAGGTGAGACAGAAAACAAGCGAGAGTGCCCTGACGCTGCGCGAGTTGCACAGCCGCTTCCCCATGGTGGTGGTGAGCAACTTCTACGGCAATCTCAATAAGGTGCTGAGGGAGTTCGCGCTCGACTCGTTCTTCGATGATGTGGTCGAGTCGGCGACAGTGGGGGTGAGAAAACCCGACCCGCAAATCTTCACCCTCGGCGTGGAGAAACTGGCGCTGCCTCCGCAACAGGTGATGGTGGTGGGCGACAGCATCGACAAGGATATGGTGCCCGCAAGCAAACTGGGATGCCGGACGGTATGGCTCAAGGGGGAAGGATGGCCTGGCGCACAGGCCGACACTTCGATGGTGGACTGGATCATCGACAGCCTGTCCGACTTGTCCGACCTGTCCGACCAGTCCGAAAAAGAACAGTAAATCAAGTAACAAAATATGGAATCAGTGAAGAATCAGACGAAGGTGAAATCGGCAAACGGCAAATTAGGTGTCATGATCGTAGGATGTGGGGCGGTGGCCACCACATTCATGACGGGTGTCTTGATGGTCCGAAAAGGACTGGCCAAACCGGTTGGCTCCCTCACTCAATATGATAAGATACGTGTGGGCAAAGGCGACAACAAACGCTACCTGCCCTTTGCCGATATCGTACCGCTCGCCAAACTCGACGATATGGTGTTCGCCACATGGGATGTTTACCCGCAAAACGCATACCAGGCGGCGATGTATGCCGAGGTGCTCAAAGAAAAGGATATCAATCAGGTGCGCGACGAACTCGAGCAAATCGTGCCCATGACGGCGGCCTTCGACAAGAACTATGCCAAACGTATCGATGGCGACAATGTAAAGGATTGCGCCACACGTTGGGATATGGTACTCCAACTGCGCGAGGATATCCGACGTTTCAAGCAGCTCAACGACATAGATAGGGTGGTGGTCATCTGGGCTGCCTCAACGGAGATTTACGTGCCTGTCTATATGCCGGTGCATGGGACGCTCGACAACCTTGAGAAGGCGATGAAGGACGACGACAGACAGCATGTGGCTCCGTCGATGTGCTATGCCTATGCCGCTCTGACAGAAGGGGCCCCCTTCATCATGGGCGCACCTAATACTACGGTGGATATACCGGCGATGTGGGAATTGGCCGAAAAGACGAAGATGCCCATAGCGGGGAAGGATTATAAGACGGGACAGACCCTGGTGAAGAGTGGCTTCGCTCCCATCATCAGCACACGGTGCCTGGGACTCAACGGGTGGTTCTCAACCAATATCCTGGGCAATCGCGATGGACTGGTGCTCGACGAACCGGAAAACTTCCGTACCAAGGAGGTGAGCAAACTGTCTACCCTTGAGACGATTCTCGACCCGACCTGCCAACCGGATCTCTATAAGGATTACTACCACAAGGTGCGCATCAACTATTATCCGCCACGCAACGACAACAAAGAGGGATGGGACAACATAGATATCTTCGGATGGTTGGGCTATCCTATGCAGATAAAGATCAATTTCCTTTGCCGCGACTCCATCCTGGCGGCACCGTTGCTGCTCGACCTCTGTCTGCTCATCGATCTGGCAGCCCGCGCAGGACGCTATGGCATACAACGATTCCTGAGCTTCTATATGAAGAGCCCCATGCATGATTACACTCAAGACGAAACGCCGGTAAACAACCTCTACCAGCAATACACCCTATTGAAAAACGCCATACGCGAGATGGGCGGATTCGAACCGGATGAAGAAATCGACTGAAAGAATCATCATATTGTCTATACTCTGGACGTGCGCCCTTCTGGCTCACGCCCAGATAACGGGCGTGGTCGTCGACAATGCCACGGGCGACACCATACAGTTTCCCAGCGCGGTATACAAGGGCAACCATGTCATGGCATCGGGCGATGAACACGGACGATTCACCATCGACAGGCATAACGGGTGGTATCTCACCGTCAGCGCCCTCGGCTACAAACCGCAACGCATCATGATCAGGGCGAACACACCCGGAGATATGGTGATACGATTGAAGTCGGACACGAAAAACCTCGACGAGGTGGTGGTCAAGTCGAAACGCAAATCCAAATACAGCCGTAAGAACAACCCGGCGGTGGAACTGATGAAAAGGGTCATCGAGGCGAAAAAACGCACCGATCTGGCCAACCACGATTTCTACCAGTACAACAAATACCAGAAAATAACGCTGGCCGTCAACGATATCTCGCCCGATGAACTGGAAAACGCTCAGAAACGTAAACAGCAGTGGTTATTGGAACAGGTGGAGATATGTCCTTACAACGGAAAACTTATTCTGCCCATCAGTGTCGACGAGACAGTCACGCAACATCTCTACCGACGCGACCCGAGAAGTGAGAAGGATATCGTCAAGGGACAGTCGAGCACAGGTGTCAACCAGCTCATCGAGACTGGAAACATACTCAACTCGATGCTCAAGGATGTATTCACCGATGTGGATATCTACGACGACCAAGTAAGGCTCCTGCAATACCCTTTCACCAGCCCTATCGGCAAGGATGCCATTGGATTCTACCGATTCTATATAGAGGATACGGTGTTCGTGGGGCAGGATAGGTGCATTCACCTGCAGTTCACACCTAATAATATCCAGGACTTTGGATTCCGCGGCGAACTATATGTCATCAACGACAGTTCGCTGCATGTGAAGAAATGCAGCCTCACCATACCAAGCCGGAGTGATGTCAACTTCGTGGAAAATCTCAGGGTCGACCAGGAGTACACCAAATTGTCGAACGGTGAATGGGTGCTCTCCGTCGACGACATGATAGTGGAGATGGCGCTCACACAGTTCCTCAGCAAGGCCATCGTCATACGCACCACGAGGTTGAGTGATTATGCCTTCGACCCCCTGCCGAAAAAACTGTTCAAAGGAAGGGCAACGACACGCTATGAGGCGGAGGCGAAAATGCGCGACGAGAAATTCTGGCAACAATACCGTACCGTGGAACTTTCCAAAAGCGAATCGTCGATGGATGCTTTCATCCACAGGATGGAACAAACCAAGGGCTTCAAATACATCCTCTTCGGCATAAAGGCGCTCATCGAAAACTTCGTCGAAACGGGTACGCAGAACTCGAAGAGCAAGTTCGACATAGGACCTATCAACACCATCGTGTCGAACAACTTCGTCGATGGACTGCGCTTCCGTGCGAGCGGACAGACTACGGCGGCACTCAACCCCCACTGGTTCTGGAAAGGCTACTATGCATACGGCGTGAAAAGCAACCGCCATTACTATAGCTCGACAGTCACCTATTCGTTCAACAAAAAGGAATACCAACCTTCGGAATTCCCCTCGCGAACCATTTCTCTCGAACTGGCGCGCGATGTGATGTCGCCTACCGACAAGTTCCTCTCCACCGACAAGGATAATGTGTTCACGGCACTCAGATGGCAAAAGGTCAACCAGATGTATTTCTACAGTCGGCAGAAACTGAAGTTCGACTGGGAAACGGCAGGTGGATTCCAGGCCACCTTCGATATCAAGAGGGAAAGTAATGAACCGACAGGCGACATGGAGTTCACACGTATCGACGATGGCTCCAGGGTGGGGAAAATCCATACTACGGAGATGACGCTGGCTTTCCGCTTCTGCCCAGGCCGGACCTATGTCAACACCAAGCAACACCGCTTGCCGGTGAACTTCGATGCACCCGAGTTCACTCTCTCGCATACCATGGGCTTCGACGGCTTCCTCGGGGGCGAATATAAGTATAATTATACCGAACTGGGGGTGTTCAAACGCTTCTGGCTCAATAGCTGGGGAAAGATGGACCTCAGGGTGAAAGGGGGAGCGCAGTGGAACAAAGTGCCTTACCCGCTGCTCATCATGCCGCCGGCAAACCTCTCCTATGTGCTCGACGAGGGCACCTTCGCGCTCATGGGCAACATGGAGTTCCTCAACGACCGATTCGCCATGGTCGATATCATGTGGGACCTCAACGGAAAACTACTCAACCGCGTACCGCTCATCAAAAAACTCAAGTTGCGCGAAATCATCGGCATCAAGGGCATGATGGGACACCTCACATCGAAAAACAACCCCTTCCTCGAACAAAACGCCAACGACCCGGTACTCTTCAACTTCCCAGAGGGCACACGTCTCATGGAGAACGACAAACCATATCTCGAACTGGTGGTGGGGGTGCACAACATCTTCAGGTTCTTCCAAGTAGCCTACGTGCGGCGTCTCACCTACACCGACCTGCCTGGCGTAAAGAAAAACGGTGTGCGCTTTGGTTTCCAATTCACATTCTAAAAAATAATCCCAACCATGCCCATGATCCTCCTCGCTGACAACCAAGACATCACACGGGCCGGACTCCGGTTCTTGATAGAGGGAAAATCATCTGTTACTACCCTGCAATGTTCCGACAAGGCTGGATTGATAGATATCCTCCTCCATCACGATATATCGTTGGTCATACTCGATTATACACTCTTCGACATCTCCGATGCCGACGAACTGTTGGTCATCGCACAGCGCTTCTTCCCCACACGATGGATGCTCTTCTCCGATGAGTTGAGCGTCGATTTCATCCGGCAGGTGGTCACCAGCTCTGCCTTGGTGAGCGTGGTCATGAAGGACGCCTCGATTCATGAAATCAGACAATGCATAGAGGCGAACCTCCACGATACGCGTTTCCTCTGCCAACGCACTACCGAACTGCTCCTTATGCCGCAGGAGAAACCCGTAGAGAAGGTCAACCTGACCAAGACGGAAATGGAAATACTCAAGGAAATAGCATTGGGGTTGACCACTCGCGAGATTGCCGAACAGCGCTTCTCCAGTTTCCATACGGTCAACACGCACAGGAAAAACATCTTCCGCAAACTGGGGGTCAACAACGTTCGCGAAGCCACAAAATATGCCTTACGAGCCGGTCTCGTCGATGCTGCTGAATATTATATTTGATTTAGAAGTTCAGGAGTTTGGGAGTTTGGGAGTTCAGGAGTTTAGGAGTTTAGGAGTTTAGGAGTTTAGGAGTTAGCTTTGGGAGTTCAGGAGTTCAGGAGTTCAGGAGTTTAGGAGTTCAGGAGTTTAGACAATAGTTCAGGAGTTCAGGAGTTCAGGAGTTTAGGAGTTAGCTTTGGGAGTTCAGACTAATGTTGTGCTAAGGAGGAGTAACTTCTCCCCTCCTTTTTCAAAGGAGGGGTAGGGGTGGTTTGTAAAAAAAGGTCCCAACCGCTTTTAAAATCTCGTCACTCGTCACTCGTCACTCCTCACTCCTCACTCCTCACTCATCACTCGTCACTCATCACTCATCACTCGTCACTCATCACTCGTCACTCATCACTCGTCACTCATCACTCGTCACTCATCACTCATCACTCCTCACTCCTCACTCATCACTCATCACTCATCACTCATCACTCGTCACTCATCACTCGTCACTCCTAAAAGGGCAAAAAAAAAGGATTAGGTTGTTTCGCAACATCACTAATCCGATTCTAACTAACTTATTATCAACTATTCATTACTCATTCTTACCTTACTCTGCTGCAAATATAAAATGGTTTTTCAGGAAAAACAAATAAATTGGTGTTTTTTATGTGAAAAAAGTACGTAAACGTTTGCGGGAACGACTGAAAAACGTTATTTTTGCATCATCTAACTCAATTTCATTACTCTTAAAGACCTATAACGTGAAACGACATCGTACCTCATTGAAGGACCTCGCCGACGAACTGGGAGTAAGCATCGCTACCGTATCTCGGGCGCTGCGCAATAGTCATGAGGTGGGCGAGGAAATGCGCGAAAAGGTGAAGGACTTGGCCAAAAAGCGCAATTACCGACCCAATCCTTTTGCGCAGAGCCTCAGAAAAGAGTCGCCTAAGATGATTGGCGTGGTACTGCCCAATCTCGTCACTCATTACTATGCTGCCGTGCTCGACGGCATAGAGGAGAAAGCACGGCAGCAAGGCTACTCGGTCTTCAGCAGCAATAGCCACGAGAACCATAACCTCGAAGAAGAGGCCATAGATACTTTCATATCGCTTCACGTCGAGGGAATCATCGCATGTCTCGCGCAAGACACGGTCGACTACTCACATTTCCAGGAAATACACGACATGGGCATACCCCTCGTCTTCTTCGCACGCACTTGTCTGCCGGAGATGTTCTCGCAGGTGGTGGCCAACGGCGACGAGGCGGCTTACGAAGCTACCATGCACCTTATAGAAAAAGGTAGTAAAAGGGTGGCGTTTGTCGGCGGACCAAGTCATCTCGATATGGTCACACGACGCAAACATGGCTATCTCGAGGCCCTGCGGGAACATCGGATGCCCATCGACCGCGATATCATCGTATGCGATAAGATAGATTTCGATATCGCACGCAACAACACCATCAAATTGCTGCAAAGTGACAACCCGCCGGATGCTATCCTCGCCTTCAACGATATACTTACGCTCGGAGCCTTCGATGCCATCAAGAGCTTGAATCTGCGCATTCCGCAGGATGTGGCTATCATCGGCTTCACAGAGGGTAACACGGCGGAATTCACCTCTCCCAAGCTTTCAGCCATCATGGACCAAGCACGGGAACAGGGCGTCAAGGCCTGCGAACTCTTGCTGCGCAATATCGCCGGCGACACGAAAATATACCGCGAGGTGGTGCCCATGATACTGAAAATCAGGGAAAGCAGCGATAAGTCACTCGTACCGTGAATTCTTCTTACACAAAACATCCCGACCAATCTTAGGCCGGGATGTTTTGATGATGATCTGAAGCCAGGATGAAATCCTGCTGTCACTGACGTGACTTATCTTATGGCTCCTCTTCTTCCTCCCATAATTCGTATTCATTGCTGAGAATCTCTTCTTCACTGCGCACGGTACGGCTGTACCTCGCCGCACACGCAATCGTAACTATAGGTATCGACGTTGATGTCGCCGTCAAAGGCGGCAGTGGTACGGCTGATGTCGAAGCAACGGTAACGGTTGGTCTGGCTGTCGCGCCAGAACTCTCCTCGGTTGGTCTCTGTCAGGTAGATGGTCAGGTGGACATCACCCTCTATATAGGCGCCTTCACAGTAGTATTTCAACTTGATGCCTGTTATGTCCTTGCTTGCCAATTCGGCTACCTGGGCTTGGGTGTATATCACTTGGGTGCCACTGTTGGTAAGGTAGAAGTTGATGGGTGCCACTTCCCAGTAACTGCCTTCATAGAGATTGGAGGTGGGGGACCCCCATTCTTCTATCTCATCATAATTGCCAATACTCAGGCTACCTTGGGCATATACCGAGAGGATACATGCCAACAGGCTGACGGTGAATAATGCTTTCCTCATGGCCACAGTGATTATCGGATGATGTGTTTCCTTCCCTGATTCACATATATACCTCTCCTGGGTTGGTCGGTACGTTGGCCACCCAAGGTGTACCATTTACCGTTGGCGGAGGGGGCGCTGTTCACTGAAGTGATGCCTGTCGTACTTTCAAGTGGGTAGAACTCGGCATCGCCATCATTTACCACGATGTAGGCTCAAGCTCTTGAACACACGCTCGTCGACGGGACTGAGGAGAAACGAATGCGACATGCTCATGCGGTTGTAACGCGATTCGTAACGGTCGTCTTTCTGCTTGAGCATCTCAGGGTCGAACTTGTCATTGTCGAAAGAGCCGGTATAGTCGGCGGTGCCTTTCCAACGGAGGTTGAAACGCGTAAACTGCCAGGTGTATTGACTGCGCATCGAGAAGGTGAGGCGTTGGTAACTGGTCAAGGGATCGCGGGGGTCGGACTTGGCATCAAGATAGTCTATGCCGAAGTTGGCGATGAACCGTCCCCACTCAAAGCCCTTGCCGGCGTAAAGCAATTTGCTGTAAGAATCGGCCTTGAAACGGGCCTCGTAAGGGGTGGCCTTGAACTTACGTTGGATAAGCACCACACCCGAAGTCAGGTCGCCGTATTCCACAGGGGCGATGCCGCGGATAATCTCTACGCTCTCGATGTTGTCAGTGGGAATGCTGCGCATGTCGATGCCGCTGGTGGTATGGTTCCTGCCGGCATCCAAATCGCCATGACTGCTGCTCGTGGCTTGCGCCACTTTCTGCATGTTGGCATTGCTGTTCATTGGTATGCCGTCGGTGACAAACTGTGTGCCCAAGGAAGAGATGTCGTAGTCGCTGTCGCCTGTGCCGGCCTGACGCAAATGGATGCTGTTGCTGGTGGTCAGCGAGGGCAATGAGGACGAACCGCCCGGCAATAAGGCCAACAGGTCGGTGAAACTCGAAGGCTGCAAGTGCTCGATGGCCTGGCGGTCGATAATCGACGAACTGGTGATGCCATGTCCTTCCTTGGCCGTGACCACCACCTCGCTCAACAGCTTCTCGTCGGCTTCCATGAATATGTCGAGATGGCTGCTCCCCACCACTTCCACACGCTGCTTAATATCTCGGTAGCCCAGGTAACTGACTTCCAATAGGTAATGGCCCTCGGCAAGATGACTCACCACATAGGCTCCCGTGGCATCGGACGTGCCATGATGACGGGTGCCCTCGGCGTCGCTTAGCGTGATGACCGCATAAGCGATGCCGCTGTTGTCGTTCTTGTCTATGATTCTTCCTCTTAACTCCGCTGCAAGAGCCTGCTCCACTCCGCATGTGACAGCCAAGAACAGGGATAACAATAGACGTAATATTCTCTGGTTGCCTTTGTCCAATTGATGTCGCTTTTTTGACAGGTCCAATTTCTTGTTCCTATCGCTGTCTTGTCTTTATGTTTTTTTCGCTATGCTGATAATAACGCGTGCAAAAGTATATAAATTAACTTATCTTCACAATACCCAAAAATAGGTATCTCGCTTCATATAACATTTCTATTGCATATTCATAGGTATTTTTCCGTATGATTATGCAAACATTTCTCTGATTATCGTCGATGGATTTGACACCGTAAAAAATTTTTGTCGCTTTTTGTCATTTACCATGACATTTTTTCGTATCTTTGCACGATGGATTGGCAACTTGCCAAAACTCGAAATCAATACCTTAACCGACTTGTTCTTATGCCGGATGCACAAACCTAACAAAAATATAACAATTCAACAAACGATATGAAAAACTTAAGAACTCTTATTGCTACTTTCCTGTTGACATGCGCTTCATTGTCGCAAGCGGCCGATTATACCGTCAATGGGAACTTTATCTCCATCCCCGTGAAAAACGCGGTGGCAAACGGACCCAGGCTCATCCGGTTGCAAGTGATCAACGACAACATCATCCGTGTACAGGCTACTCCTGAATCGGCAATGCCGCAGAAGGAAAGTCTCATCGTGTTGCCTCAATCCACCTTCGCGGTGTTTGAAATCAGCCAGACGGGAAATACGGTCGATGTGAAAACGGCAAACATCCATGCGCTGGTGGATGTGAACTCCGGTCATGTGCAGTTCACCGACCTGCAAGGCAATACCATTCTCAACGAACAGGCGCAAGGGGGAAAGACGTTCACTCGCTTCACCGTGCCGGAAAGGGAAATCGGTGTGGGAACACTGACCGATGAACAACGCAACGGATGGACATGGAGGGCGCTCTTCGACAGCCCCGACAACGAGGCGTTCTACGGGCTGGGACAGCACCAGGCAGAGGAACTCAATATGAAGGGGAAGAACGAAGACCTCTTCCAATACAATACCAAGGTAAGCGTGCCCTTCGTCATCAGCAGCCGCAACTACGGCATCCTTTGGGATAGCTACAGCTACTGCCGGTGGGGTAACCCCAATCCCTACCAGCAACTCCACGAGGCGTTCACACTCTACGACAAGGACGGGAAACAGGGGTCGCTCACAGGTACCTATACGGATAAGGACGGAAAGACCCTCGTACGCCAGGAGGATAGCATCTATTACGAACATGCCATACCGGAAATCAACGAGTGGCACTCGCGCGACCTCGGTGTCGACGCACTGCCCAAAGGATTCAATCTCGATGGGGCGAAGGTCGTTTACGAGGGATTTCTCGAGGCTCCCGTCACCAATAACTACCATTTCATCCTCTACTACGCGGGCTACATGAAAGTGTTCCTCGATGGACAGGAGGTAGTGCCCGAACGCTGGCGCACGGCTTGGAACCCGAACTCCTGGAAATTCACGTTCCAAATGGAGAAAGGAAAGAAAACACCGCTGCGCATAGAGTGGCTGCCGGATGGCGGCGTGAGCTACTGCGGACTGAGAGCGGCCACACCGGCCACCGAGAAGGAACAAGGACAAATGAGCATCTGGAGCGAGATGTCGCGCGATATGGATTATTATTTCATTGCAGGTAAAAACCTCGACCAGGTCATCTCGGGTTACCGCTCGCTCACTGGCAAGGCTTCGGTGTATCCCAAGTGGGCGCTGGGCTTCTGGCAGAGCCGCGAACGCTATAAATCGTCTGCTGAAATAGAGGAAACGCTGGCTGAGTTCCGACGCCGTCATATCCCTGTCGACAATATCGTGCAGGACTGGAACTACTGGAAACTGGATTCATGGGGCAACCATACTTTCGAAGCGGCTCGATACCCCAACCCGCAGGCCATGCTCGACAGCGTGCATGCCATGCACGGAAGGTTCATGATCTCCGTATGGCCGAAATTCTACGATACGGTCGACAACTACAAGGAACTGGATGCACGCGGATGGATTTACCACCAGGCCATCAAGGATGATATCCACGACTGGTTGGGATTCACCGGTTCCTTCTACGATGCCTACAGTGCCGATGCAAGAAAGATGTTCTGGCGGCAGATGGACGAGAATCTCTATACTAAATATAAATATGGTATAGATGCCTGGTGGATGGATGCCTCGGAACCCAATGTGCGCGACTGCACGCCGATGTGGTACCGTAAGGCGCTCTCCGGACCGACGGCACTGGGCTCGTCGACCGAATATTTCAATGCCTATTCCATCGTCAATGCCGATGCCATCTACAACGGACAAAGGGCTACGAACCCCAACCAGAGGGTGTTCCTGCTCACACGAAGCGGATTCGCGGGCGAACAACGTTACAGCACGGCAACATGGAGCGGCGACATAGGTACACGATGGGAGGATATGCGCTCGCAAATCACTGCCGGACTCAACTACTCCATGGCGGGACTGCCCTTCTGGGGTATGGACCAGGGTGGCTTCTCGGTGGAGAAGAGATATGTCGAGGCGCAACAACTCTACGACCGCACAGGACAGGAGAACGCCGACCTGAAGGAATGGCGCGAACTACAGACTCGATGGAACCAGTTCGGATGCTTCATACCGCTTTATCGCGCTCACGGACAATGGCCCACACGCGAGGTGTGGAACATAGCTCCCGAAAACCATAAGGCTTACCAGACCATCGTGTGGTACGATCGCCTGCGTTACCGTCTCATGCCTTACCTCTATTCGATGACGGGATGGGCACACTTCTGCGACTATACGCTCATGCGCGGACTCGTCATGGATTTCAACGGCGACGACAAGATCTACGACATCAAGGACCAGTGGATGTTCGGACCGTCGCTCATGGCTTGCCCCGTGGGTTATTACCAGACCTATCAGCGCGAGGTGTACCTGCCCAAACAGTGTGGATGGTACGATCTCTATACGGGCAAGCACTATACCGGTGGACAGACCATCATGGCGGACGCCCCGTTCGAACGCATCCCAGTGTTCGTACCCGAAGGTGCCATCATACCCTTCGGACCGGCCATGGAGTGGAGCGACGAGAAACCGGCGGAACTCATCAACCTCTATGTCTATCAGGGGCGCAACGCTTCCTTCCAACTCTATGAGGATGAGGGTACCAACTACAACTATGAAAAGGGCAAGTATGCCACCATCGATATCACCTATGATGATGCGGCGAAAACCATCACCTTCGGCACCCGCAAGGGCTCGTTCGACGGGATGCTCCAGAACCGACGCTTCAACGTAGTGCTCGTATCTCCGACAAAAGCACAGCAGCTCGACCTCGAGCAGCCACAAGGCAAGATGGTCAGCTACAACGGCACAGAACAGAAAATCAAACTCTGACTCTCTCTCCGATAGGAGCGATAGGTTATCCTATCGCTCCTATCGGTACTATAGCCCTATAGCTTCTATAGCTCCTATAGCCTCTATAGCCTCTATAGCTTCTATAAATATCTATAACTTTCCCTATGAAAAAAATATCCCTTTTCATATTCCTGATGATTCCCTTGGCCTCCTTGGCTCGGGAGAGGAAAAACATCGATTTCGACTGGCAGTTCATCCTGGCCGACTCGGCCCACTTCGCCTCGCCTGATTACAATGACAAGGCATGGCGCACGCTCGACCTGCCCCACGACTGGGCGATAGAGGGCGACTTCTCACCGGCCAACCCTTCGGGAGCGGGTGGGGGAGCACTGCCGGGCGGCATAGGATGGTATAGGAAAACACTCCATATTTCCAGTACCGAAGGTGAACGCTTCTTCATCGAGTTCGATGGCGTCTACATGAATTCCACGGTCTTCATCAACGGACAGAAGGTGGGCTTCCGCCCCTATGGCTACAGCTCGTTCGAATACGATATCACCGACCAGTTGAAAAAGGGCGACAATGTGGTCGCGGTAAGGGTCGACAATAGCGACCAGCCTAACTCGCGGTGGTATAGCGGATGCGGCATCTACCGCCATGTGTGGCTCACGCGCACACATCCCGTACATGTGGCGCATTGGGGCACGCACGTCGTCACCGAAGCCAATGGAAAGATGAAGGTCTCTGTGACCATCGACAGGAGCGGCGACAGGACATCACGATGCGAACTGCATCATACAGTGCTCGACCCGGAGGGTAAGGCGGTGGCTGCCAAAAACACGACGCTCAACCTCGATAGGGATAAGGTGGCCACGGTGGATATGTCGGTGCGCAAACCGCGCCTTTGGTCGGTGCAGTCTCCTAATATCTATACCGTCAAGACGGAGGTGCTCGTAGGGGGACAGGTGGTCGATGTGGTAACGACGACCACGGGCTTCCGCTCCTTCCGTTTCGACCCGGCGAAGGGCTTCTCGCTCAACGGACAGTCGATGAAGATCAATGGGGTGTGTGAGCATCATGACCTGGGATGTCTCGGAGCGGCATTCCACGAGGATGCCATGCACCGCAAACTGGTCATACTGCGCAATATGGGGGTCAACGCCATACGATGCTCGCACAATCCGCCGGCACCCGAACTGCTCAATATGTGCGACACCATGGGATTCCTCGTCATGGACGAGTCGTTCGACATGTGGCGACGCAAGAAGACGCAGAACGACTACGCACGATTCTTCGACGAGTGGCACGAGCGCGACCTCGCCGATCTCATCCTGCGCGACCGCAACCATCCCTCCATCATCATGTGGAGCATCGGCAACGAGGTGCTCGAACAGTGGTCGTCGGCAGAGGCGGACACGCTCACCCTCGAACAGGCCAACCTCATTCTCAATGCTGGACATGATGCGTCGACCTTGGCGCGCGATGGGGAGATGAGTGTCAACTCGCTGCTCACCCAACACCTCGCGGAGATAGTGCACCGCTACGACACCTCACGACCCATCACGGCGGGATGCAACGAGCCGGATCCCAACAACCATCTGTTCCGTAGTGGGGCAATCGATATCATAGGGTTCAACTATCATCACCAGTGGGTGAAGGATGTGCCGAAGAATTTCCCGGGCAAACCGTTCATCTTCTCCGAGAGCGTGTCGGCACTGCAGACGCGAAGTTTCTACATGATGCCGAGCGACTCCGTATATAAGGCGCCCAAAGAGTGGTGGCTGCCCTATACCGACCCGTCGTTCCAATGCAGCGCCTACGACAATATGCACGCTTCGTGGAGCAGCACCCATGAGCAGACGTGGGATGTGGTGAAACATAACGACTTCGTGGGCGGACAGTTCATCTGGACGGGCTTCGATTACCTCGGCGAACCGACGCCCTATGCCTATCCGGCACGTAGCAGCTACTTCGGAGTCGTCGACCTCGCGGGATTCCCGAAGGATAGCTATTATATGTACCAAAGCGAATGGACTGACAAACAGGTGCTTCACCTCTTTCCCCATTGGAACCACCTGCCGGGCGACACCATCGACCTGTGGTGCTACTACAACCAAGCCGACGAGGTGGAACTCTTCATCAACGGGCAGTCTCAAGGTACTTTGTCGAAACAGTCATCCTCACAGCAAACCACTCCCACTCCTGCGGCCCACACCACCGAATACCATGTGTCATGGCGCGTGGCCTTCACACCTGGCGAGGCAAAGGTCGTAGCCAGGAAAGACGGGAGGGTAGTTGCCGAGAAAGTCATACGCACGGCGGGGCAGCCTCACCACCTGCGGCTCACTCCCGACCGCTCGGCGCTCACCGCTGATGGGAGGAGCCTTTGCTTCGTCACTGTCGAGGTGCTCGACAGCGAGGGCAACCTCTGCCCCTTGGCCGACAACCAGGTGTTCTTCGAGGTGGCGGGCGCTGCCCATATCGCCGGTGTCGACAACGGATGCCAGACATCACTCGAACGGTTCAAGGACAACAAACGAAAGGCGTTCTATGGCAAGTGTCTCGTAGTGCTGCAGGCGGACAAAAAGCCGGGAACCATCTCCCTACGTGCCCGCGCCGTTGACCTTCAGGATGCCACCATCTCCCTCACCGCACAATGATGAAGTGATAAGTCTTCCCGTGATTACGTTATCCCGTGATTACGTCATCCCGTCATCTCGTTATTACGTTATCCCGTTATAACGTCATTACGAAAAAACGAAATAAATAAGAAAATGAAAAAACTCCTCCTTACCATCGCCTGCGCGCTCTCCCTTACGACCCAGGCGCAAATCCAAACCAATGGGGGTATACAATACCTCCAGGCCAACCCAAAGGATATGTCGGCGGACTTCAGCGACTTATCCAATACGTATTTCTTCGCCGATAGCCTGGCTTCATTCAACGTCTCCACAGGCGAGGGATTGGTCAACTGGAAACGCTACCGACTGGCACCGCGACAGGCATTCAACCTCAACGGATACTGGCCACAACGGCTGCAGATGCTCGACTTTCCCGATGCGGCCTACGACAACGACCCGAATCTCCGCCTTCAGGTGCGATTCGTGTCGCCGCGCACCGTGCGCATCACCATGCTCACCACACCGATAGAGCCAGCCAATGAGGATGCCACCGACCCGATGTTCGCCAAGGTGCCGCCCTCGGATAACTCATGGCGGCGTTCCGACAACGGCAAGGTCATACGCTACGAGAGCGACTATGGTGTTGTGGAGATTCAGAAATACCCGTGGCGCATCATACTCAAGGATAAGAAAGGGAAAATCCTCACACAGACAAGGGCGCTCGTCGACAACGATTCCACGCAGGTGAAACTCATACCCTTCAATTTCATCAAGAGGGGCAGCGACAACTCACGTAGCATCAATCCGGTGTTCCTCCTCTCGCCGGGTGAACGTATCTATGGCTGTGGCGAGTCGTTCACCTCGCTCAACAAGGTGGGACAGAAGGTACACCTATTCGTCACCGACCCGCAAGGACCGGAAACCGACGGGATGTACAAACCCATTCCCTTCTTCTTCAGCAACCGGGGATATGGCATGTTCATGCACACCAGCGCTCCCGTGACCTGCGACTTCGGCGCATCATACATCGGCGCCGACCGATTGTTCATGGGCGACGAAACGATGGATTTCTTCCTCTTCTTCGGCGAACCGAAGGAGATTCTCGATGCCTATACCGATATCACGGGGAAAAGTCCGATGCTGCCGCTGTGGACCTTCGGTACATGGATGAGCCGCATCACTTACTTCTCGCAGAAAGAGGGACTGGAGATAGCGTCGCAACTGAGGGCACACAAAATCCCGTGCGACGTGATTCACTTCGACACGGGATGGTTCGGTGTCGACTGGCAGTGCGACTACCAGTTCGCCAAGGACCGGTTCGCCAACCCTACGGCGATGCTCGCGCAGATGAAGCGTGATGGGTTCCATGTTTGCCTGTGGCAACTGCCGTACTTCACACCGAAAAACCGCTACTTCCGCGAACTGGTGGAAAACGGGATGCATGTGAAGAATGCCATGGGGGGCATGCCCTACGAGGATGCGGTGCTCGACCTATCCAACCCTGCCACCGTGCGCTGGTACCAGGATAAGATAGCGGGACTCCTCCGACAGGGTGTGGGGGCCATCAAATGCGACTTCGGCGAGGCGGCACCGCTCAACGGACTCTATGCTTCGGGCAAGACGGGATTCTATGAGCATAACCTATACCCGCTGCGATACAACAAGGCACTCTGGGAGATTGTCAACCAGACGAACAATGGCGAGGGGGTCATCTGGGCGCGCTCGGCATGGGCGGGTTCGCAACGCTATCCGCTGCACTGGGGCGGCGACGCGGCCACCAACAACACGGGCATGATGGGCGACCTGCGAGGGGGACTGAGCTTCGGACTCTCGGGATTCTCTTTCTGGAGCCACGACATGGGGGGATTCGTCACGGCTTCGCCCGAGGATATCTACCGCCGATGGCTGCCCTTCGGATTCCTCTCGTCGCATACCAGGGCGCATGGGGCACCGCCTACCGAACCGTGGCTCATCAGCGAATCATTCACTGATGCCTTCCGCGCCGCCGCGGAGATGAAATACCGCCTCATGCCTTATGTCTACGCTCAGGCGAAGGATTGCTCCAACCGGGGACTGCCCATGGTCAGGGCGATGTTCGTGGAATTTCCCGACGATCCGGGAGCGTGGTACTGCGAAGACCAGTATATGTTCGGGTCGCAAATCCTCGTGGCTCCGCTCATGGAGTCGGGCAACGAACGCACGGTCTACCTGCCGCAAGGAAAGTGGATAGATTACCAGACGGGCGAGGTCTATGCCTCGGGCTACCGCAATATCAAGGCGGGCACCATTCCGTGTGTCATCCTCGTGCGCGATGGCTCATACATACCTCATGTGCCGGTGGCGCAGAGCACCGACCGCATCGAATGGGACAAACTGGAGTGGAAAGCTTATCAGGTTGACGCACCCTCATGCTCTGGCCTCCTCTTCCGCCCCGGCGACAGCGACATCCAAACCATCGAGAAATAAATCAATTGCCATCCCGAAAGCTGCCTCATGCAAAATAACCGTCTCCTCTCACTCGACGTGCTTCGTGGCATCACCGTAGCAGGCATGATACTTGTCAATGCCGGCTATGGTGATACCTATGCACCGCTCAAGCACTCGGAGTGGAACGGCATGACGCCGTGCGACCTCGTCTTCCCCTTCTTCCTTTTCATCATGGGGGTGTCTACCTATCTCTCCCTCTCCAAGTTCGATTTCCGATTATCGGGTAGGGTGGTGCGGAAGATACTGAGGCGCACGGCACTCATCTTCCTTATCGGACTGGCCATCAACTGGCTCGGCTCAATGGTGTGGGACGATGGGGCGTTCTCTCATCTGCGCATCATGGCGGTGCTCCAGCGCATAGCGCTATGCTATGGCATCGTATCCTTTCTCGTACTTCTCATCAATCATCGCTATGTCGTGCCCGTGGCTATGGCGTTGCTCCTCGGCTATGCGGTCATCCTCCTCGCAGGCAACGGCTACGCGCAGGATGACACTAACATCGCCGCCATCATCGACAAGGCCATCCTGGGGGAGAACCACCTTTACCGCTATTCACCCATCGACCCCGAAGGTCTGCTTGGCACGCTGCCGGCCATCGCCCATACCTTGTTGGGCTTCTTCTGCGGAAGGCTGATAAAGGAAAAACATGAGACTGCCGACAAGGTGTTGGCGCTCTTGCTCACGGGCACAGTGCTCGTCGTTGGTGGCTATCTGCTGCAATATGGGTTGCCCCTCAACAAGGCGGTGTGGAGTCCTTCCTTTGTGCTGATGACTTGCGGTTTGGCGGCCCTTTTGCTGGGGTTGCTCATGTTCATCATCGATATCAGGGGCAAGAAAGGGTGGACCGTTCCTTTCCTGATCTTCGGTGTCAACCCTCTCTTCCTTTATGTCCTCAGCGAGCTGATGGCCATTTTCCTGAGTCTGGGTGGAATCCACGAGGGGGTATATGCTGTCATACGCTCCGTGGTGGGCGATCCCTATCTCGCCTCCCTTGGTTTCGCCCTTTCCCGTCTGATTGTCTGCGCAGCCATCGGCTACATCCTTTACCGCCGCCACATCTTCATCAAGATTTAATCACTCACTGCCGTTACTACCTTTACTGCCGTTATTGTCGTTACTATCGTTATTATCGTTATTATCGTTACTATCGTTATTATCGTTACTATCGTTCCTATCGTTCTTGTCGTACTCGCCCCCCCCAAAAAAACGGAGCCTACCATTCGTGGTAAGCTCCGTTTTTTCGTTGTAATATCTCGTTGGCACAGCAGAGAAGACGTTTACTCTCCCCAGATGCCCTGGCTTTGAAGTTCCTTATTGTCTAATTGGTTGGAAAGCCCCTCGTCTAAGTTTTCGTCGAACTCTCCTTCGTTGCCCAACTGCGGGTCGCTGCTGTACTTGTCAGACACATCGATGAGGAGGTTGTCGGCAAGTGAGGCATCGACAACCTTCAGGTATGGAGTCTTATAAATCTCTTTTTTCATTGATGATATAAATTGTTGTCGTTATTGTTTTAACCTTCCTCGGCTCCTCCTCCGGTGAGGAGGAGAAGCCAAGGTCGGATTTTATTTGCGAAGGGTCTTCTTGCCGTTCTGGATCACCACACCGCGGTACGACGAGCCCACGCGCTGACCGCTGAGGTTGTAAGCCGGAGCATCGGCATCGTTGCCGGCATCGACACTGGTGATACCTGTGGTGGCACCGTCGGGCACAAGGTTCATCTCAGCATCGAACACATAGCCGTTGGCAGCCTCCCAAGCCTCGTAGTTGGGCAGGATGAGGAAAGCCTTCTTGGCACCGTTCTGGAACGGGCCGCCGTCGGGAGCGCCCCAGTAGAAGCCTACGTTCTTGCCGTTCTTCGTAGAGAGCTTGTAATACCTCACTTGGGTCAGACCGAGCCAATTAGGTGTTTCCCCAGCTTCTTCCGTTCCATAGAGGCAAGCGTATTGTCCACGCTCATAAGAACCCTGCAGTTCCGTCTCTGCCTTCGGGAAGTAGAAGGTGTAGGGCAGCTTGATGGTCTCGTCGGCCTTGAGCACGGCAGCGTAGTCGCCGTTGACCTTCTCGTCGGCTACATATTCGTGAGCCACATTGAGCACGGGAGGAACACCCGAATTGATCTCATACTCATATTCGTAGTCATAACCCTTCAGGCCGCCCGGCACGTAGTGGTCCCAAGCTCCGGGGAAGAAGATGGTGGCATAGCCCGTGGAGCCGATCGTCACCTCCTCGCCCTCGCCGTAGATGCTGTTGGCGATGTCGTCCTCGCTGTAACCGTTCTCAAGCAGATACTCCGTCGAGGCGACGTAGGTGCGGGCGATGTGGGTTACGGAGTGCGTCTTGAAGTAAATGCCGAGTTGTACAGTCACCAGGTCATTTGTCAGGAACGCCTCTCTCTTGGGCAGGGGTATGAAGACGGTTTGGCAGAAGGGCTGGGCCATGTTGTCTGCCGGCTTAACCTCGGCATTGAGGTCCTGGTCTTCAAAATTACCCCAATCCGTGACGGCTCTCATAAAGACTCCTATTTTCGAGGAGGTAGGCTTGTCGAACTCTACCACCAAATAATCCAGGTTGTTATAGGCCATCGAAATGTCTTCCATTTGAATCCCGCCGTACCACAAATTGGGAGCCCAACCATAGTCAACCTCGAAATCGTCTTCCTTCACCTCTCCATCGGTCGTTACCACTTGGGCGTTCGCCGTGACATTGAGCACCTGATGGGTATCACCCCAGACATCCGCTTCGTCCGTAATCGTCGTCTGGACATTGTTCGGGAGCCAAGATGCCAACGGAAGCTCCACGAAGTCAATCAACTCCGGATTCTGTACATACTCATCCTCAGGCACGCTTCCGTATTTCCTTGAATTGACGAGACAAACATTGCCTATGTTGAACCGTTCACCTTCCGTGGGATTGATGAGGGTGATGTGCTCGATCCAATTCTCCGTTTCGAAGAACTGCTCCCATAAGCCCTCATCGTCGATCTTCACCACCTTCTGCACGCAGGCAAGTGTCTCGTCGGGCGAGGCGATGTCTGTCACGAAGCTGTAGCTGCCCGAGCTGACCTTGATTTGTGCGGTACGGGTGGCGGTAGGCCTACTGAAGCGGACCACGAGGTAGTCGTACTCGTCGGGTTCAAACTCATTGGTCGGGTCGTACTTGAACTGCCAGTCGAGGGTGCTTTCAGCATCTTGTGGCTTCCAGACGAGATTATTATAAGAACCCGTATTGACTTGAGGCTGGAGCCTGGAATTCATGTAATAGATGCTTTGTGAACGATCGTATTGGTTCTGCAGTTGACCCATATACATCAGGCCGTTGTCCGTCAGGTAATCTTCCGTGGCCAAGTACATGCACTTGATCTTCTCTGGGGTTACTTCATTCTTGGTGAAGCCGATGAACATGAGCTCTTCCACGTCTTTGTATTTCCATACTGCCGTGGTGCAGTATTTGTCAATCCAGGTGTCGGTGGCATCCCTTGGAGTGTAGCCACACAAATGCATCAGATAGTCCTGTGTAGGCTCGGCGAATTCCACCACCACATAGCCGTAGTCGTCTCTGTGATCCAGCAAGTATTCACTGGCTGGGTCCTTCCAAATGCTCCACATCATGCCGCCGGCCTGGGTGTCGCCGGTGATGGTCTGGTCACTGGCGGTATAATGGAAACTGTTCCAGCCCCAGAAACCTTCTTCACCATCACCGGCATCATTGGAAATGTCGAGGTCGAAGCGGCCCTCAGCCACGTAGATATGGTTCTGCAGCTGTTCCTCGGTGTAGCCTTGCTCAAGCAGATAGGCCTTGGTGGCGCAATACGCCTTCGTGGGCTGTGTGCTGGTGCCGCTTATACCGTATCCGAAAAAGAATAGCTCTTTGAAGGTAACCTCGGGCAGGGGGATGAAGACGGTCTTCAGGTTGGCATCCGTGCTCACCGTCTCACTGGCATCGCTTTGCGCCCACCAGGGGCTTTCGAATAGGTTGCCGCCGTATTGCAGGATGAAACTCGCAGCTTCCGTGGTTTGAGAATCAAACTCAAGCACCATGTAGTCGAAATTGTCGAAGTTGGCATACAAGGGACGGTCGCCCTCGTCAATACCGGAAGCATTATCTTTCGATATCCAGGAGCCGCTCATCTCGGCATAGTCTACCTTGGTCATCCAGTAGGCGGCCTTCACCGTGAAGGGCACGTATCCACTGTTGGGATTTTGGAAGGCCACTTGCTGGATGGCGTTCTTGCGGGCGGCATCCAAGGGTATCCTGATATAGTGAGAACTGGAGTTCAAGTCCCACTGAATGGTCTGTGCGTCGCCCTCGGCATACCCCACGAAGGTCTGTACTGTGTAGGTACTGGTTGCTCCCTCTATACCGGCTATCTCAAACACCAAGTACTCATAGTCGCTGGCATCAAAACCGCCCAACCATTTGCTGGCACCGCCCCATGCGCCGACTTCGTTGAAGTCGATGGTCAGTGTGCCGTCGGTGTTTTCCGTCAGGTTGATGCCTTCATCCCACTTGTTCCAGCCGGTGAGCGACAGCTCAGTGGCTACCTCTGGGGTGGCAAGGGTCACTTTAGTGATGGTGAATACCGCGTTGCTGCTGAGTAAGAAGACACCTCCCCACCATTGTTTCACATAGGCGGCATCGAGAATCTCCTGCGTGAGCTTCAAGGAGAAATAACCCTTGGAGGCGAGGAGATCCTGGTCGATAGACCCGATGTATGTCCCTCCCCAGTGACCTTCTTGAAGAGACATCCAATCACCGGGGGTGTTAATGGTGACATAGAAACGCACCTCTTGGCCTACCTGGGCATTGGCTGCCTGAAGCTGCTCACCGCCATCATCCAGGACATACACGTAGGAGTCGGAATCATTCGACCTACTGATAGGCGTGTCCGTCAGAATCACTTCCTCGGCCTGCGTTCCTATGCACATGGATAGGAGTGCAAGTAATAGCATTGTAAATTTTTTCATGTTGTTAAGTTTTTGGTTATTATGTTTTTTATGTTTTTGTTTCCTTATTGTTGTTATTGATTGTTATTGATTGTTGTTGATTGTTGTTGATTGTTGTGTTGATATTTTGGTTGTTTTTTTATGGTTTTTGTTTTCTTGTTGTTTTTTATATTATAATTGTTCTTGCTGCTTTTCTTCATTATTAAACAACAAAAGCTATGCAAATATAATCATTTTTCCCGAATGATGGTGCATCAAATCGGGAAAAATGATGAAATCCTATGTTTTTAGTAAAAAATCCCCATTAAAAAGCCTCTAAAATCTCCATTAAAACGCCTCTAAAATCCCCATTAAAAAGCCTCTAAATCCCCCTCAGTACCGCCTCCTTTGGCTAAAGTTCATTCGCTCCTTTTCCAAATCATGCAATCATCTCCCCTCCTTTTCCAAATCATGCAAATATCTCCCCTCCTTTTTTCCAATCATGCAAACATCTCCCCTCCTTTTCCAAAGGAGGGGGTAGGGGTGGTTTGTCAAAAAAATGTCCCAACCTCTTGAACATTCAACGTAAAAAATCATTGGAAGTTCCTGATACGCACCTCGATGCCCGAACCTTCCATGGCTTGTTCCATGGCATCCTCGGGAGTGTCGCCGAAGTGGTAGGGATACAGCACCTTGGGCTTCACCATGTCGGCGGCACGCCGCAACTGCGACGGCAGCATCGTGTAGGGTTGGTTGCACGGCAGGAAGGCGATGTCGATATCCTTCACCTCGTTCATCTCCTCGATGTCCTCGGTGTCGCCGGCGATGTACAGGCGCAGACCGTCCAACTCGAGGATGAACCCATTGTCGCGGCCCTTGGGGTGGAACTGCAAATGGCCCTCCGTGGTGTTGTAGGCGGGCACCGCCCACAGCATGATGTCGTCGGACAGGCGCAGGCTGTCGCCGTTGGCCATTACCTCGCCCCGACCCAGAATGGCGGCGGAGTTCTTGTTCGTCACGATGACCGTCGATGCCTTCGACAACTGCTCCACGGCCTTGCCGTCTAAATGGTCGTAGTGCTCATGTGTGATGAGGATGTAGTCGGCCTTGGGCATCTGCGTGTAGTCGGTGTAGGGTGGTGTGGCGTCGATCACGGGGTCTACCTGTATCTCTACCTCGCCGAAACGAATCTCCATACTGGCGTGCTTGATGGGGATGATTGTCACCTCTTTTCCTGATTGGGTCTTGAATGTATCCATAGTACTTGTGTTTTGTGATTGCGTCGACTGGCAGCCCAGCGTCAGGGCGCCCAACGACAATAATGATATAAGTGTTGACAGTTTCATAATGATATTCTCTCTAATGGTTCCAATCATGTCCTTCCTTTCTTCGAAAGCCTTTTTCTCCGTTGCAAATATACTTCTTTCTTCCGAATAATCCAAATTTAGAACTGTTCTATTTATACTTTTTCCATCACGAATGTCAGGATAATCGAATAGGCAAGTCTTCATCATCTGAAAGTCATGACAATCTTTATTCGCACATTCTCTTATTCGTAATAATAAATAGAAATCGCCTGTTTTTTTGAATTATGCAAACGATTGTCTGGTAAATAGTGCGATTATAGGTCCTTTTCCTTTCTTCAGCCAATTGTTTGTCATTAATTTTGCACCGCTTTTCCGGAAGTATTGGCCAGTGTAGGGTCGGTGCCTTGTGCCCGCCCGCAAAAAAACCAAAAATAGACGCATCAATAAGGAATAATTCAATAGGTAGATAATTCAACTTCCTCTGTCTTCTTCTAACTCCTTTCATCTACAAGGCAAGCGGAGCTTGCGGAAGTTGAATAGATAGGATTCATTTCAGTAGGTAAATAGTATAAGCAAATAGTAATAGTAGCATTAGGAATGGTAATTTCGTGAAAACACGTAGGTCGTTATTTGTTCCTTGGAACAGAAACCACCATCCGCCTGTGGGTCGAGAGATAACATATCTTGAGAACCGCCGGCGATTTTTTTTGTGAATTATATTTTTTTTCGTTACTTTTGCCGCAACCTGTTGAATAAACCCGTAAATCCATCACACGTATGACTGTTCTGTTCGTCGGTTTGCTGATTCCCTTGCTGGGCACGATGCTCGGCGCGGCCTTCGTCTTCTTCATGAAGGAAGAGATGTCCGTCCGCCTGCAAAAATCATTGTTGGGCTTCGCCTCGGGCGTCATGGTGGCCTGGCCTTGGCCGTCACCATACACAACCTGCCCGAGGGCATGGCCGTGGGTGTGGTCTTCGCGGGGGCCGAAGAGGGTGGAGCGGGCATATCCCTGGCGGGTGCCGTAGCCGTGTCGTTGGGTATCGCCATACAGAATGTGCCCGAGGGAGCGATCATCTCCATGCCTATGCGGGCGGCTGGCAACTCGCGATGGCGCTCCTTCGTCATCGGCTCGCTCAGTGGTGCGGTGGAACCTTTAGGGGCGTTGGCGGTGCTCTTGCTGGCCTCGATGATGATGCCCGTCCTCCCTTATATGCTGGCCTTTGCCGCCGGTGCCATGTTCTATGTCGTCATCGAGGAACTGATTCCCGAGGCATCTTCAGGCGAGCACAGCAACCTCAGCACCATTGGCTTTGCCATCGGCTTTGTGCTCATGATGGTCCTCGATGTCGTCATGGGATGATAGCACATTGAACATTGAAAATTGAGCATTGAACATTGAACGTTTCTCCACTCCAAACAATTAGACCACGATGATGAGTTCAGGACTATTGTCTAAATACCTAAACTCCCAAAATTATTTATTGCACAATTATCAACTAAAAATATACTAAACTGTTAATTTAACTAAATATTATACTATTTCTTAACGTTTGTATGTTATCGTTTTAAGAAATCGACTACTTTTGCGATACAAAAAAGCAAATATGCGTTAGGATATGACGAAGAAAACAATCTGGACCATCGCCGTTATCATGGGATTCTCTTTCCTGGCCCTGCTCTTCCTCCAGCTGAAATACATTCAGCAGATGGCAAGGATGAAGAAGGAACAGTTCGACGAATCGGTCAACCGATCGCTCAACCAGGTGTCGAGAAACCTCGAACTCAATGAGACGTTGCGATATCTCGAGCATAATGTGAATGAGACGGAACGAAGGGCACAACAGGCCGACTCCGTGGCACTCGTGGCTGTAGATGGTGATACCTTGATGCAGCAGTCACACCAGTTCGCCGTCACCGACGATCAGGGCAATGTCTACTCGTCATTCCAAATGAAGACATCTCGGCTCAAACCGTCTGCCATGCCCAAGGCGATGATTCTCTACAGCGACAAAAACTCGCTCTCGCAGGCCAGCAAGTCGATGAAGGAAATCGTCAGAAACCGATATGTCTACCAGAAAGCGCTCCTCGACCGCGTGGTCATGAACATCCTCTATTCGGCATCCGAAAAACCGCTCCGAGAAAGGGTCAACTTCAAACTGCTCGACCAGGACCTCAAGGTGGAACTCATCAGCAACGGCATCAACATACCGTATCACTTCACCGTATCAACGCAGGACGGACGGGAGGTGTACCGATGCCCCGACTACACCGACGAGGGGGAGGAGAACAGCTATCAGGCGGTACTCTTCCGCAACGACCCTGCCAACAAGATGGGCATGGTGCGCATACACTTCCCCGACATGGACAGCTACATCTTCTCCAGCGTCAAGTTCCTCATACCGTCCATCGTCTTCACCATCGTGCTGCTGGTCACCTTCATCTTCACCATCGTGGTCATCTTCCGACAGAAACGATACACGGAGATAAAGAACGACTTCATCAACAATATGACGCACGAACTCAAGACGCCTATCTCCAGCATCTCGCTCGCGGCGCAGATGCTCAACGATGAGTCGCTGGCCAAGTCGCCGGCAATGCTCAAACATGTGGGCGGCGTCATCGGCGATGAGTCGAAACGACTGCGCTTCCTCGTCGAAAAGGTGCTCCAGATGTCGATGTTCGACAGGAAAAAGGCGGTGTTCAAACGTAAGGAACTGGATATCAACGAACTGGTGGAGAACGCGGCGCACAGCTTCCAACTGAGGGTGGAGCATACCGGAGGAAAAATCAATGTGGACATAGAGGCGGTCGACTCGGCCATCTACGTCGACGAGGTGCATTTCACCAATATGATATACAACCTCATCGACAACGCCATCAAATACCGCAAACCCGACAAACCGCTCAACCTCACCATCCACACCTGGAACGACAAGGGCAAGCTCTACTGCTCCATCGCCGACGATGGCATAGGCATCAAGAAGGACAACCTCAAGAAAATATTCGATAAGTTCTATAGGGTACACACGGGTAATGTGCACGACGTGAAAGGCTTCGGTCTCGGACTGGCCTACGTCAAGACCATCATCGACCTGCATGAGGGAGAAATCAAGGTGGATAGCGAATATGGAAAGGGCACCAAGTTCACCATCTCGCTCCCAGCCATCATCAGCTGAACAAAAAACAAGAGACAGAAGAGGAGTCTGAACTCCAGAACTCCCAAAGTAATGTCTAAACTCCCAAACTCCCGATCTCCTAAAAAATAAATATCAACCTTTAATACAAACGACTATGGACGAGAAATTGAAAATCTTATTGTGCGAAGACGACGAGAACCTCGGTATGCTGCTTCGCGAGTATCTCCAAGCCAAAGGGTTTATGGCTGAGTTGTGCCCCGACGGAGAAGCCGGATACAAGGCTTTCCTGAAGAGCAAGTTCGATATCTGCGTGCTCGATGTGATGATGCCTAAAAAGGATGGATTCACGCTGGCACAGGAAATTAGGCAGGCCAACGCCGAAATTCCCATCATCTTCCTCACAGCCAAACAGCTCAAGGAGGATATCCTCGAAGGATTCAAGATCGGCGCCGACGACTATATCACCAAACCCTTCTCCATGGAGGAACTGGTGCTCCGCATCGAGGCCATATTGCGACGCGTAAGAGGAAAGAAGAACAAGGAGAGCACGCTCTACCATATCGGACGCTTCACCTTCGACACACAGAAGCAACTGCTCACCCTCGGCGAGAAACAGACCAAACTCACCACCAAAGAGAACGAACTGCTCGCACTGCTCTGCAGCCATGCCAACGAGATACTCCAGCGCGACTTCGCACTGAAGACCATCTGGATCGACGACAACTACTTCAACGCCCGCTCCATGGATGTCTATATCACCAAACTGCGTAAACACCTCAAGGACGACCCGCAGATAGAAATCATCAACATCCACGGCAAAGGTTACAAACTCATCACACCCGAAGAGGAACTGTAAGGAAGGGGGAGGGGCAATCCCTCCCTTCCTTGTCTCACAAACTTTTTCCACTAACTTATTATTATAATTAAAACAATGACCACAAACCAATCCCACATGAAATGGGGCATGTGCCTTCTTGCCCTATGTATAAGCTGCATCGCTTGTGCGAAAAAGAATCCCCAAGGCGAATCCTCTGTGTCGAGTCCTTTGGAAAAGAAAGAAGCCAGGATAGCCAATAACCCCCTCTTCCAGCAATGGGTGGTCGAAGATGAGGATGGCTCGATGATGCTCTACGACTTGAGCGATGGGCAACATCTGGTCACAGCCACGACGTATTCGGAACAAGAACTGCAATCCTATCACGGGGCTTTCGAGAAAGGGGTGTTCTATCTCGTGTCGTCCGAAAAATTCCGAGTGACTAACGTCAATGGGGATAGTGGCGACGTGGAGACAAAAAGCGATGTCGCCATCGATTGGATGCCTAGTTTCAGCTATTCCCAACTCTCCGCAGCGACGGTCACCCTGCTCTTCGAAGGGGAGTATGAGTGGAAGGCCAAGAAAGCCAATTCTGCTATCAGGGTGGTGAACCCCAACACGGAGGAACTGAACGTCGAGGATATGACCACGGTCTTCAATTTCTATGATACGGCTCCCAATGTGATGGAAACGGTCTGCAAGGGAAAACAATTGCAACTGCTTGACAAGAAAAACGACGATCCCAATGGTTATATCTATGAGACCTGGGGAAGGGGCGTCAAGGCCAACGGATGGCAGATAACCAAGACTGCCGACGATGCCTTGGCTATCCATTTTCTTAAGAAGCAAGGGGAACTGACCGAAGTGCGCATCATCTTCTCTAATCCTAAACTCATTGCCGCTTATGAGAAACAGTTGGCGCAGCATGGATACTTTAAGAAAAAGACACGCAATGTGGAGGGGATGCAGGAAACCACTTATGCATCGGATGAATGGACTCCTGGCAGTGATGAACCCGTCTACATCATCGCCGACGATGGGCAAGGGTTATACCATCTCGTCTATAGCATATAGGTCGTAGCGCCGATGACTACAGAGGGCTTATCGTCCTGCCTTCTTCGCGCTCACGTAACCCCGGATGCCCACGAGGATGAGCAGGACGCAAATAACCAAAAACACGTTGTTGGCGGTCCAGCCCAACAGGTAGCCCGCAAAAAGGAGAAGTGCGCCGAGAAACACCATCCCTTGCCCCAAATAGGGCTTGATACGACGGAAAATAGATGAAAATGAGGGCTCTTGTGCCATAATTGCTTGTTTTTGCGGCGAAATTACGAAAAATATTTTGCCGACTGAAAAAAAATAACTACTTTTGCACCGCATTTTGCAAAAATCCATTTTTTTAACATTTTATCAACCATCTAAAGTAGTATGAATCAATACGAAACCGTTTTCATTTTGACTCCCGTTTTGTCTGATGAACAGATGAAGGAAACGGTCGCTAAATTCAAGAAGGTTCTCACTGATAAAGGTGCGGAAATCGTGAATGAAGAGACCTGGGGACTCAAAAAACTGGCTTACGCCATCGAAAAGAAAACCTCGGGCTTCTACAACATGTTCGAGTTCAAGGCTGAGCCGGAAGTGATCAACACATTGGAAATCGCTTTCCGTCGCGATGAGAAAGTGATCCGTTTTATGACCGTGAAGCTTGACAAGTATGCTGCACAGTATGCTGAGAAGCGTCGCAACAAACTAAGTAAAAAAGAGGAGGCTTAAACCATGGCAGAACAAGATCAAGAAATCCGTTACCTGACACCGCCGTCAGTAGACACCAAGAAAAAGAAGTATTGCCGCTTCAAGAAAAGCGGTATCAAGTATATCGACTATAAGGATCCCGAGTTCCTCAAGAGATTCCTCAACGAACAGGGAAAAATCCTGCCCCGTCGCATCACTGGCACATCGCTCAAGTATCAGCGCCGCGTGGCCCAGGCCGTAAAACGTGCTCGCCAGATCGCTTTGCTGCCTTACGTAACCGATTTGATGAAATAAAAAGAAGGAGGACGATTTATGGAACTTATATTGAAAGAAGACATCATCGGTTTGGGTTACAAAAACGATATCGTGAATGTAAAGTCTGGTTACGGACGTAACTACCTCATCCCTCAGGGTAAGGCGGTTATCGCTTCGCCCATGGCTAAGAAAATACTCGCTGAGAACCTGCGCCAGCAGGCTCATAAGATCGAACTCCAGAAGGCCGCTGCACAGAAACGCGCCGACCAGCTCGAAGGACTCGTGCTCGAAATCGCCATGAAGGTGAGCGCCACGGGTGTCACCTACGGATCGGTCAACGCCAATGTGGTGGCTGACGAACTCAAGAAGCGTGGTATCGACATCGACCGCAAGATCATCACTATGCGCGATGCCAAGCACGTGGGTGAGTTCGAGGCTACCGTGCACTTCTACAAGGATGTGGAGGTGAAACTGCCTATCGTGGTGGTGGCTGAAAACGCTCCTGCCCCCGCCGTCGAAGAGGCTCCTGCAGCTGAAGAGGCTCCCGCAGTGGAAGAAGTTCCCGTCGAGGCTCCTGTAGCCGAAGAGGAGGCTCCCGCCGCTGAGGAGGAAACTCCCGCCGCTGAATAACAGAATATTTTTCGCACTGTAAAGCAGTTAAATAGGTTGAATCCCGATCGGCAAACGCCGTCGGGATTCTTTTTTTTCACCATCACCATTCAAAATTCAAAATATCTTCATCGCGAAGCGACCATTCGTCACTCGTCACTCATCACTCGGCACTCGGCACTCATCACTCGTCACTCATCACTCATCACTCGTCACTCATCACTCATCACTCGTCACTCATCACTCGTCACTCATCACTCATCACTCGTCACTCATCACTCGTCACTCGTCACTCATCACTCATCACTCTTCCATATCTTCCTCCAGCCGATTTTCCCACAGGTATTTTCGTGTCTCCTTCACTAAGACACTACTCAACAGCAACAAGGAGAAGAGGTTGGGGATGGCCATCAGCGCATTCATACAGTCAGCCATGTTCCACACCACACTCAGGTTCATCACACTACCCAAAAACACGGCGATGATGAACACGATGCGGTAAATGTGGGTCCATCGCTTGCCCTTTAGGTACTCAATGGCCCGCTCGCCATAATAACACCAACCTAAGATGGTACTAAAGGCGAAGGTGGCAAGACCGATGCTCAGCAACGGGGCTCCCACATAAGGTATCTTGCTGAAGGCGGCCTTGGTGAGGGCGGCGCCATCGTTGTAATCGATGTCGGGGTGGGCGATGATGCTGCTGACTATCACAAGACCGGTAAGGGCGCAGATCACCACAGTGTCCCAAAAAGTGCCGGTGCTCGACACCAAGGCCTGGCGCACGGGGTTGCGGGTCTGAGCGGCGGCGGCGACGATGGGAGCACTGCCCAAACCCGACTCGTTGGAGAACAGACCGCGGGCGATGCCGAAACGGGCGGCCATCATCACCGTGCTGCCGGCG
Source organism: uncultured Prevotellaceae bacterium (assembly GCA_900316685.1). GTDB lineage: Bacteria > Bacteroidota > Bacteroidia > Bacteroidales > Bacteroidaceae > Prevotella. The sequence continues at coordinate 63,222 of ONDS01000013.1, forward strand.
AAACCGCCTCCCGCCGCCAATGGACTGAAGGCGGAACTGACGATGATCTTGATGGAGGGCCATACATAAGGGGCGTTCACGATGAGGATGTAAATACATCCCAGCACGTAAAACATGGCCATGAAGGGTACGAGCTTGCCACACACACGGGCGATGCTCTTCACGCCGCCAAGCACTACAATGGCCACCAACGCACTAATCACCAGACCGGTGATATAGGGGGAGATGTCGAACGAGTCCTTCACAAGGGTGGCCACGGCATTGGCTTGCACGGTGTTGCCGATGCCGAAGGAGGCGATGGCACAGAACAGGGCGAACAGCACACCGGCCCATTTCCAACCCAGACCGCGCTCCAGAGCGTACATCGGGCCGCCTAGCATCTTACCGTCGGAGGTCGTCACCCTGTACTTGATGGAGAGAAGACCCTCGGCGTATTTCGTGGCGATGCCGAACACACCGGTAAGCCAGCACCACAACACGGCTCCCGGACCACCTATCGAGATGGCGGTGGCCACACCGATGATGTTGCCCGTGCCTATAGTGGCGGCCAAGGCGGTGGCCAAAGCCTCAAACTGCGATACATCGCCCTTGGCATCCTTGTCGCGCTGCAACGACAACTTGATGGCGGTCCAGATCTTACGCTGCGGAAAGTGCAACCGGATGGTCAGATAGAGGTGGGTGCCCAAAAGGAGGATGATCATGGGCCAGCCCCACAACAGCGTGCTGAAATCAGAAAAAAAATCGTTTAAAAAATCTCCTATGCTCGACATTTTTATTGGTTGAGTGTTTAGTGTTGAGTGTAACTCCCTCCCTTAGGGAGGGCCGGGGTGGGTGCCCTTTTCAAAAACTCAAAAATGCACCTCCACATGCTCAAACCCCATGGCTTCCACCAACTGGCGGAAATGGGTGATGGCACTGTTCTGGGCACTCTTAATGTTCTCGCGGGTATAACAGCGTTGGATAATCTGCTTCTTGGCTTTCTGGTAAAGGGCCTCACGCGCCTTCTGGTTCCACTTGCCGGTCTCAAAGAAAGGCTGGCTGGCGGCCTCGTCGACGATGTCGGGATCGAGCACCTCAATAGGGGGAAGTGACACATCGACGGTGTCGCCACGCATCGTAATCCAACTGTCGCCGGCTTTTTTAAGGTCCACACCCAGACTCACCGTGCCGTAATACACTCTTACCAACTCGTCGTCGGAAAAGAGACCTTTACGGATGGTGTCTACCAATTCCTCATCGCGCACAGAGAGAAACTCCCACTGCCCGATGTCCTTGATCTGCTTGATTTGCAGGGGGGTGATGGCGATGGACTTGTCCTCGCTAAGGTGAACGTTCGAGCCTGTGCCTATAATCAATAGGAGCAGGCCGATGCCGACAAGCACCATCCAGGTGATGTCGTTCAATATAGTATGTTCGCCACTACGGCTTCCCTTCTTCCTTCTTTTCATTTCGGTAACGTAAATCGTTTCTCATCTTCTCCCTCCCCTTGGGAGGGCAGGGGTGGGTACCTATCCACCACGACTCACATCTCGTACCACCATCGAGTCGGGATTGAACTGCTGGCGAAACGAGATGGTGATATCCTCCTCGGCATAACCGAACTGCTGCAAGAGTGGTACCAATACACGAGCGGCGTTCTCTCGCGCCTTCACCTCGATGCCCATCTTGGGGATGGTGCGGATGATGCTGGCACGGCCCTGACGCTCATAACTCGACAACTCCTCGTCGCTGAAACGCGAACGGAACAACGCCACATGGTCCTTCACGCCTTCGTGGTCTATCCTGCTGCTCGTCAAGGCCACCTCAGGGTCGGGCAATATCAGTTCTATCTTGTTGCCGTCACGACGCACATTGTCGGTGCTGAAACCTGCAAAGTCGATGTAACCCTTCAGCGTGGCATCCATGGGAATGGCTATCTTGCGCTCACCGGCAGGCAGGTCGATACTGAAATCATGACCCAGGAAACTGCCCTCCAACTTCAACTGGTCGTTGTGCGTCACTATCTTGTGAACCTTATACTCGGTGGTGTATAAGCGCGATGTGCTTTGTATCTTAGTGATCAGAAGGGGCAGAGAGTCCTCCATCACGGCATCTTTCTCATTCTTACCGCATGAGAAGGTGCCGAGAAACAGGATAAGAAACAGCAGATAGGGCAAACGTTTCATTTTGATGCGACTCCTTTGGTTGTTGCCATGCAAAAATATAAAAAAAAACACAATTTGCTGATTCTTTGTTTCTTTTTTTCTGCAACTTCTTTCTTTTTCGTTTTTTTACCCTCTTTCTCCTTCTTTCTAATGTATGTTTTCCGTTTTTTTGCTTACCTTTGCATGAAATTTTTACTAAATACCTGAATCATGAAAGCTATACACGCCTTATTGGCGGCGGGCATCATCAGCCTCTTCGCCATGGGATGCGAGAAAAAGAAAGAGTCGTCTACCATCATCATACCCCGACAAACGGTGGCAAAACCGTCAGACACCATAGCATGGATGCAACGCTCGGATACCACCATCACGTTCTCTTGGCTACACAACAACTATCGCGTACATGTATTAAGGGAGGCGGTAGACAGCTTGCCGCTGGCCAAAGACGAGATAGGCAACCGTTATTACGACAACGCCGTACATGTCTCCATCACACGTAACGATGGAAGCACGTTCTTCGAGAGAAAACTCACCAAGAAATCGTTCGCCGACCTCTTGACAGACGAGATGAAACAGACAGGGGCCTTGTTGGGCTTTGTCTTCGATGGCGTGGAAAACGATGTGGTGCGATTCGCGGGGAGCGTGGGGTCGCCCGACCAGCAGAGCGATACCTATGTGCCTTTCCTCATGCTCGTGGATAGGGATGGACATGTGTCCATCAAGCGTGATACCGACCTTGACATGCACAACCAGGCGGCCGACACCGCCACCGTCGACAATGACCAGCAAGACGACGAACAAGACGACGGGGTGTAAACGATATTCCATACGCTTGATAGCCGCTGGAGGCAAGCGTGCAGGAATACCTGATACGGGCAGCTTCACCATCGTATGGCGACACACGGACCTCGGTGTGAACAGCGACCGCGAGGAGTTCACCTTCAACATGAACACGCAGTAGTAGTGGGAGACTGAGGGCTTTCCATGAGAGCCTGAAATAACGAAAGCGAGAATGTGACTCATCAGTCACATCCTCGCTTTTCATATACAGGTGAATAAATGTCTTGACTTAGAATTTTGCCATCTTGATGGCTACCACAGCACATTCACTTCCCTTGTTGCCGTAGGCTCCTCCGCTGCGGGCTTTGGCCTGCTCCAGCGTGTCGCAAGTCAACAGACCGTACACCACGGGGATGGGATTGCTGGCGTTTAACTGGGCGATGCCGTAGGTCACTCCCTGGCAGATATAGTCGAAATGGGGAGTCTCGCCGCGTATCACACATCCTAAGATGATGATGGCTTCATAATCCTTATGGGTGAGCTGGCTGGCTCCGTACACTAACTCAAAACTGCCAGGTACACTCTTCACATGGATATTCTCTGGCAGAGCTCCATGCTCTTCCAAGGTGTTGACACAACCTTCCAGCAAAGCTCCGGTAATCTCCTTGTTCCATTCCGACACGACGATGCCGAAACACATATTGCTGGCGTCGGGTATCTTGTCAAAACCCTCGCCGGAGAGGTGATGGGGTAGGGTGGCCATTACTTGGATGCGTATTCGATGTATTTGTCGATCTCGTTCACCAACGGGGTCTGGACATACTTGGCCTTGATGTCCTTGAACAACTGAAGGGCTTCGTCTTTCTTGTTCTGCTTGAGCATCACGATACCGGCCTTCAGCAGCGCAACAGGAGAAACGCTGTTGTTGGCACCATCCTCAGCGGCCTTGTCGGCTACATCGGCGGCTTTCTTGAACAGGCTGATGGCCTTGTCCAAATCGCCTACATTGGCGTAGGTGTCGCCAGCGGCTACCAAAGCCATAGGACTGACCATCAGGTCGCCCTTCTGGTCGAACTTATCAAGATAGGTCACGGCTTCCTGCCATTTCTTCGAGGCGTTGGCGGTGGAGTCGAGGCTGGCCAAGTTGGCATAGCACAATCCAGCGTAAAGGTTGGCAAGATTGCCGGCGGGGGTGCTGCTGTATTCGTCGGCAATGGCGATGAAACCTTTCACGCCCGTGCTGTCGCCCTTCAACGCCTTGTCAAACTGACGCATACCGAACAGCTCCTGGGGCTTGCTCAATGCCGTGTTGGCTTTCTCGATGCGGGGCTTCACCACAAATTCCTTGTACAGCATGTAACCGCCAATGATGATGATGATGGCGGCCAGAGCTGCCAATAGCTGCTTCTTGTACTTCTCGAAAAATGCTTCCGATTTGTTAACGACCTCATTCACTTCGGCCTGGCCTTTCTTGGCCACTTCTTTCTTTGCCATTGCTTATTATTCTGATTTTTAATTGTTTACATTCGTTGATGCTCCCCAAAAGGCCCATGACAGGACCTTCGCGCTATGGGATGCACTTTTTTCGCGTGGCAAAATTACTGATATTTTCTCATATACTGAAATTTATTCACATCTTTTTTGCCTTTCACCTGAAAAACACTTCTCTCACCCCTCACCTCTCATCTCTTTCCTCTTGCTCTTCGTATGCTTCCCGATGTAATAGCCAACGGACCATAGGATGATGGTACCGAGGAAGAAAAAGGAAATGGCAACCACCCAACTTCCTTTCAGGTTGGTAAAATGGCGTTGATAGACAGTGTGAATAGCAATAATGGTAATAAAGGACAGGATGATGGAGGCATAGCAGAAGACAATACGCCAGAAGGTGCCCCACCAACCATAACCGAACAACTGGTGGTAGCCTATGATTTGGTAAATGGGAATCAACAGCATGAACCAACCATTCACTTCCGCGAGAAAGCTCAAAAGGAGAATGATGGTGCTGAAAAACACTTGAATGAAAAAGCCCTCGGGCAATGTATGTTTCTCATGGCGGGGGGCGAAGCGGAATAAAATCCAGGTGGGAAGAATGAATAAAGAGGTTTGTATCAACATGCCCCAGCCGGGATTGGTTTCCATGATGTTGCCAAAGGCATCAATCAGATTTCCCGGCTCGTTGCTGTTGGGGGTGGATACTGCTGTACCGTCTTCGATTAATTTCGTGAAAAAAAGGTAGGCCAAGGCCACGATGAAAAGCATTTTCACAGGGGGAAAGCTCACCAGACGACGACCACTGATATAGTCGTGGATAAGATAGCCGGGACGCAGGAGCAACTGCCATAGCGTATAGGGCAATGAACGGCTGTCCATGCCCCAGAGTAGCATGATGCCTTGACGGACAGTGTTCCAACTGATTTTGCCCACACCGTATTTCTGACCGCATACTGGACAGAACTCGCTGGTGAACTCATGCCCGCAGTTGGCGCAATGGCAACTGGCGTGCTCTTTCAACTTGTAGTGGAAGGGCTCGCGCTGCCATTCCAAAAACCTATGGTATCGTTCTTTGATGCTCATGCTATGATGGTCTATGACTGCAAAAATAATTATTTCGCGGCAATTGACAAAAAACTTCCACCACGTTTTCGTGTTTTTACTTTGCTTTGTCGATTTTTTCCGTAACTTTGAATAAGTTACTCCATCTCGGGATAAAAAATATGCGAGCATATTTTGTTCTCCACTCGATTTTCCGTAACTTTGAATAAGTTACTCTATCTCGACATAAAAAATGAACGAGTTCATTTTGTTCTGTGCTCGATTTTCCGTAACTTTGTGCTCGAAAAGCTGCCATCCATGATTCTCAATACAATATCCATCATCAATTATAGGAATATCGCCTCGGCCAATGTCGAACTGTCACCGAAGTTCAACTGCTTCGTGGGGAAAAACGGCATGGGAAAAACCAACTTCCTCGATGCCGTGCATTACCTTTCTTTCTGCCGGAGCAACATCACCTCTGTAGATGCGCAGGTGCTACGACATGACCAGGAGTTCTTCGTCATCGAAGGCGATTACTTCAATGAGACGGGCGAACAGGAGCGTATCTACTGCGGCATGAAGCGGGGACAGCGCAAGCATTTCAAACGCAACAAAAAAGAATATAAGCGACTCTCACAACATATCGGACTCATCCCCGTCATCTATGTGTCGCCCTATGACACGAGCATCATCGAAAACGGGAGCGAGGAAAGGAGGAAGATGATGGATATGGTCATCTCGCAGTACGACAACGAATATCTCAACGCACTCTCTAATTACAACAAGGCACTGCAACAGCGCAACGCACTGCTGAAAATGGAGGTGGAACCCGACCCGCTGCTCTTCGATATGTGGGAACGGCAGATGGCACAGGAGGGCACGGCGATATTCCGCAAACGAACGGAGTTCATACAACAGCTCACACCGGTGTTTGAACGGATATACAGCAGGGTGGCCAACGTGGATGAAAGGGTGTCGCTCAACTACATCTCGCACGGACAACGGGGCGACCTGCTCGACGTGATACAACGCGACAGGGCGCGCGACCGCATCATGGGCTTCTCGCTGCATGGCGTGCACCGCGACGATCTGGACATGGCGCTCGGTGGCTATCCCGTGAAACGGGAAGGAAGCCAGGGGCAGCATAAGACCTTCGCCATAGCCCTCAAACTGGCACAGTTCGATTTCCTCAAGACCACCAACAGCAAGACTACACCCATACTGTTGCTCGACGACATCTTCGACAAACTGGATGCCTCACGAGTGCAACAGATCATATCGCTGGTGGCGGGCGACGACTTCGGACAGATCTTCATCACCGATACGAACAGGCAACACCTCGACGGACTGCTCCGACAGGGGGATTTTGATTATAAGCTGTTCCTCGTCGACGAGGGGAACGTTCATCTTGAGGAGGAACGGCATGTTTAAAAGAAAAGTGGAAAAGGTGGACGATGTGCTCGCCATGGTCTTGCGAACACAGGGACTGGAAACGCCGCTCTTGCAACGACGACTCATAGAGGCGTGGGAAACGGTGATGGGACCGGTAGTAGGACGTTATACGGCGGAAAAATTCATATCCAACCAGACGCTCGTGGTCCATCTGCTCAACCCTGCCATGAGGGCGGACCTGTCGATGATGAGGCAGAAACTGGTGAAAAGACTCAACGACGAGGTGGGGGCGGCGGTCATCACCGATGTAAAATTCTATTAACTCAACCCTCAACCTTCAACCTTCAACCCTCAACCTTCATCCCTCAACCTTCATCCCTCATCCCTCATCCCTCAACCCTCATCCCTCAACCCTCAACCCTCAACCTTCAACCCTAAACCTTCATCCCTCAACCCTCAACCCTCAACCCTCAACCTTCATCCCTCAACCCTAAACCTTCATCCCTCACAACCTCATCCATCCTGATGTCGTGCTCCTCATGGGCAACAGACTCCACCAACTGGTAAGCATGGCAGATGCCGATCTTGTAAGCGCGCGGCAAAAGGGGCAACAAACGGTCGTAATATCCCTTGCCTCGACCCAATCGGTGGCCGCCAGCGTCGAAGGCCATGCCAGGAACGATGGCCACGTCGATACTGTCGTAATCGGCGAAGAGGGCACCTGTGGGCTCCATGATGCCATACGCTCCTTCTCGCAAACTGTCTTTCCCCGTATACTTACGCAATACCATACTCGCAGCTCCGGTCACCTGGGGCAGCAACACCGTCTTGCCTTCTGCCAAAAGGGCATCGAGCAAGGCATGGGTGTCGGCCTCGTCGGGCAGGCTGTGGTAGGCCATCACCACTTGGGCAGACTTCACACGGGGGTGCGACAACAAGCGGAGGCACAGCTCTTGGGAACTGTGGGCAAGCAGGGTGGCTTCTTGCCGACGCTTCAGTTCGCGTATGCGCGCCCGCAGCTGGCGCTTGGCTTCTTGAATGGTCATGCCCATGAACGGTCGGCTACCAAATGGCGCTGCAAGGGTAGGGTGATGGCGCCTCTTAGGGCGGTGGGACCCTTGTCACCCTGCTCTTCTTTCTGGGGGAAGGAGGCTTTGCGGCGGAACACGTCGAGGGCTTTCTCCACCGCGGGGTCGTCGGAATTGAGGTATTTCAACCAGGCTTCCTCGTTGAGCATGTTGTATACCACTCGGCTGACAAGGTATTTCTCCAACAGCGAATGCGACTTCTGTATCATCAGGTTCCTACGCTTCAAACCGTGCTTCTCGCCATAGGTGGCGAACTGCTCAGTCAGGTTCTGGCTCTTCAGGTAACCCAGCAGCGACGACAACTCGTCGTAACCCTTCAACTTCTGGCGGTTGGCGTCGGTATATTCGAAAGCGAACTGGAGAATCAATCCGCGCATGGCGGCTTCCTTATAATAAGAGGTGATGGCTGTGGTGTCCTCGGCCACGAAGATGTCGGGCATGATACCGCCGCCACCATACACCGTACGACCCAATTGGGTGTGGTAGGCGGGACCGCTCTGCTTGATGCTGTCTTGCGAGAAGAACTCGCCATGTTCGTAGCGCAGCAAAAGGTCTTCCTCGTAATTGCGGTCCTTGCCTAAGGTGTAGGGCTTCTGGATGCAACGGCCGGAGGGGGTGTAATAGCGGGCGATGGTCAGGCGTATCATGCTGCCGTCGGGAAACTCGATGGGCTTCTGGACCAGTCCCTTGCCGAACGAACGACGGCCAATCACTGTGCCGCGGTCGTTGTCCTGGATGGCACCGGCGAAAATCTCTGCCGCCGAGGCGGAGGTCTCGTTGATGAGCACCACCAAGGGCAGGTGTTGGTAACTGCCACGACCGGAGCTGGGATAGTCTTCGCGCGGCGACTTCCTGCCTTCGGTGTAGACAATCATACGACGGGCCGGAAGGAACTCATCGGCTATCTGCACGGCGGAGAGCATATAGCCGCCGCTGTTGTCGCGCAAGTCGATGACCAACTGCTCCATGCCGTCGGTAGACAACTGGGCCAAACCTACCAGCATCTCTTCATAGGTGGTCTCGCCGAAACTCTTGATCTTCAGATAACCGGTGGTCTCGTCCAACATGTAGGCGGCACTCACACTGTGGGTGATGATGTCGTCGCGAGTCACGGTGAACAGTTTCTCTTCCTTGCTGCCGTAACGCGTCACGCCGATCTGCACCTTGCTGCCCTTGGGACCCTTCAGCCGGTGCATGGCCTCTTCATTGGTCACCTCGGGACCCACAAAGGGCTTGCCGTCGATGCTCACGATCTTGTCGCCGGCCAAGATGCCTGAACGCTCGGCAGGACCGTCGGTGATGACGTTCTGCACCCTGACGGTGTCTTCGCGGATGATAAACTCGATGCCCACGCCGGAGAACGAGCCACGAAGGTCGTCGGTGGCTTGCTGCACATCACGCGAACTGATGTAGACGGAGTGGGGGTCCAACTCGGCCAATATCTCGGGCATGGCTTTCTCTACCAGGTCGTCGATGTTCACCGTGTCCACATATTGGTCGTCGATGATGCGGAGCAGGTTGTTCAAACGGTTGCTGCCGGAATTGATGATGTTCAGACGGTTGCCGGAGAAATGCTTGGCGTAGAAGGTGCCAATCACGATACCCACCACCACGCTCAAGGCGAGAAGGATGGGCATATAGCGCTTATTGATGTTCATGATCGTTGGGATTGAGGTATAGCAATTCGATGTTGGCGCGCTTCAGCAGGTCGATGCCGTCGGTCAGACGGTACTGCTCGCCATAAACCACGCGCTTGATGCCGGCTTGGATGATGAGCTTGGCACACTCGATGCAGGGCGAGGCGGTGACGTACAAGGTGCTGCCATCGCTGTTGTTGTTGCTACGGGCCAACTTGGTGATGGCGTTGGCCTCGGCATGCAACACGTAGGGCTTGGTCACGGCGTTGTCGTCTTCGCAGATATTCTCAAAACCGCTGGGCGTGCCGTTGTAGCCGTCGCTGATAATCATCTTGTCCTTCACCACCAACGCACCAACCTGGCGACGCTGGCAGTAACTGTTCTCTGCCCATATCTGTGCCATGCGTAAATAACGCAAATCGAGCAGCCGCTGCTTCTTTTCCATCTTTCCTTCCAAATCTCTCTTTTTTTATATGTCTTTTACCTTGAAGGTATTCTCTCACCCCTCACTTCTCACCCCTCACTTCTTACTTTTTACCTTTCTCTTGATCCCATTCCTCCTGAGCAATGCCTCGATGGTGGGATCGCTGCCGCGGAATCGACGGTAAAGCAACATGGGATGCTCGGTGCCGCCACGAGAGAGAATGCAGTCGCGGAAACGACGGGCGGTGTGCTGGTTGAAAATGCCGTTTTGTTGGAAAACGCTGAAAGCGTCGGCATCCAGCACCTCGGCCCACTTATAGCTGTAGTAGCCGGCGGCATAACCGCCCGACATGATGTGCGAGAACTGAACGGTCATGCAGGTGTCCGCCAACTGCTCGCCGATGATGGCATCTTTCCATGCGGCTTTCTCAAAGGTACGGATGTCGGCGTCGAAGGGCTTGCGCAGGGTGTAATAAGCCATGTCCAACAAACCGAAACTCACCTGGCGCATACAGCCATAGGCTACCATGAAATTACTGCTCTTGTGGATACGCTCGATCAACTCGTCGGGCATGGGCTCGCCCGTCTGGTAGTGGAAAGCGAAGGTGCGAAGGAACTCGCGCTCCTTACCGTAGTTCTCCATGAACTGCGAGGGCAACTCCACGAAATCCCACCATACATTGGTGCCCGAGAGACTGCCGAAACGGGTGTTGGCGAACATGCCATGCAGAGCGTGACCGAACTCATGGAGGAAGGTCTCCACCTCGCCCAGCGTGAGCAGGGCGGGACGCTCGGGGGTGGGCTTGGTAAGGTTCATCACCACGCTCACATGCGGGCGGACATTCACTCCCTTGCGGTCTATCCACTGGCCTTGGTACTCGGTCATCCAGGCACCGCCGCGCTTGCCCTTGCGCGGATGGAAGTCGGCATAGAACACGGCTAAGTAACTGCCGTCCTTGTCGAACACCTCATAGGCTTTCACGTCGGGGTGGTAAACGGGTATGTCGGGGTTCTCCTTGAAGGTGATGCCGTAGAGGCGGGTGGCAAGACCGAACACGCCGTCGATCACTCGCGACAACTCGAAATAGGGGCGGAGCATCTCGGAGTCAAGGTCGTATTCCTGCATCTGCAACTGATGGGAATAGTAGGCAAGGTCCCAGGGCTTCATCTTGAATCGACGACCTTCCATCTTCCGGGCCAAACGTTCCACCTTGGCTATCTCTTTCTCGGCGTAGGGCTTATAGGCATCGATCAACTCATGGAACAAAGCGTACACGGTCTTCTTGTCGCTGGCCATGCGGCGCTTCAATATATAGTCGGCATAGCTCTTGTAACCCAAGAGCTGGGCCACTTCGCGACGGAGGTTGACCAGACGGGTGCAGTTGACGAAATTGTTCTGCTCGTTGTCATGGGTGCACAAGGTGTTGTAGGCCATGTACATCCGCTCGCGCAACTCACGGCGCTCGCTGTATTTCATAAACGGACCCATGCTCGGGGCATCCAGCGTGAACAGCCATCCGCTGAGATCGCGCTCTCGCGCGGCTTGGGCGGCTGCCTCACGGGCACTCTCGGGCAAACCGGCAAGGTCGGATTCTTCCGTCAGGTGCAACGACCAGGCATTGCGCTCCTTCAACAGGTTCTGGGAGAACTGAAGGGAGCAGAGACTGGCTTCCTCGGTCAGCTGGCGGAGTTTCTCCTTGCCGGCATCGTCGAGCAGGGCACCGCTACGCACAAAGCCTTGGTAGCTGTGGTCCAACAGCACACGCTCCTCGGTGGTCAGACGGCGGTGGTGGCGGTGCACTTTGTTCAGACGCTCAAACAACCGCTTGTCCAAGCGCATGTCGTTGGCATGCTGCGTCAGGATGGGTTGCATCTTCTGGGCCAAAGCGTCCATCTCGTCGTTGGTCTCGGCACTGAGGAGGTTGAAAAACACGGTGGAGACTCGCTCCAACAGGTCGTAATAACCGTCGGGGTCGTCTTCGCTGGTGATCAGTGTGTTGTCGAAGGTAGGACGCTCGGGGTTGTTGACGGTCTTCTCTAAATATTCCTTGTCACGACGGATTCCTTCCATGAAGGCTTCCTCGTAGTCCTCCATGCGGATGCGGTCAAAGGGTACGGTATCGTGGGGGGTGTTGTAGGGTTCGAAAAAAGGATTTTTCCTCTTTTCATTTACAACTTTGTTATCTACGCTTTTCGTAATCATGCTATCGCTCGGTTATACTATCAGGCTCCATTCTCTCATGATAGAGCCTATTATCCCTATTTTAAATTGCAAATATACGGCAAATGGCATACAAAACAAAAAAAACATCATTTTTTTACAATTTCTTAAACAATCACCTATGGTATTCTCGCGATATGTGTGCTGCCCCGCGCCCGCTCGCAAAAGCATTTTTCTCCCATCCTTTTCCAACGCTAACCAGTCCCCCTCCTACAGGAGGGGTTAGGGAGGTCACTTTCCATAGTCAGCTATCTTCCTCCCCTCCTTTTCCAAAGGCGATTTAGTCCTTAAGCGGACAAAATCTTCAAGTAGGGGTGCTTTGTCAAACAATGTCCTGACCTCTACAACATTCAAAACCTCAGCCCTCCTCGTATCATTTCCAACTTTCCCTCTTTGGCCATGGCATGCAGGCAACGGGAGAGGTTCAATCGACTCTCGCCTAACAAACGGGCGAGACAGACTTGTTTGATATGGAGGGTCTTGGCACCAGAGGGGTGATCGCTCAGCTCTTCCAACCAACGACCCAGTTTGCCTTCGATGCTCTCTGGACGTATTCTCCACGCTTGACGGCTATGACGCTGAGTGCGGATGCAGAGTATGTTGAGCAGGTTGAAACGGATGGTCTGGAACTGGCGTACCAGATGGTCGATGTCGCCTTTCTTGATGCGCAGCACATGGCAGGTGCCCTTGGCACGCAACGAACGGGTGTAGCGCTGGTGCCAGCCAAACAAATGCTCGGGCTGATGTATGTAGGGCGCCATAACCTGTTCGTCTAATGACCATTGGCGGTCGTCCGACTCGATGTGGCTCTCGGCCTCGCCTTGGATAAGGAAGATGAGACCTTTGCAAGGGGCGTCCATGGGGACAATGGTCGTGCCCCCATCGTAGGTGGAGAAGGCAAGAGGGGTGTGGGCGGCCACCTCGTGAAGGTCGTCTTGGCTCATGCCGAGGAAGAGGGGCAGACTGAGCAAACGCTCATACATCTGGTGGCTCGTCTCGTTCATGGTTCCAGTTCGCTTTCAAGGGTGGGGGAGTACCATACGTCGTATCCTCCATCGTCGGCGGCACTGATGAGGTATGCTTCCAATTCCTGATGGGTGCGGAGCAGCTCCTTGGCTTTCTCGGTGCCTACGACCATGAAGGCGGTGGCATAGGCGTCAGCGGTGGCGCAGTCGCGGGCTATCACCGTGGCTGACAATAAGTTGTGACTAACGGGATAGCCGCTCTTGGGGTCGATGGTGTGGGCGTATTTCTTACCGCCCTTGTAATAGAAATTGCGGTAGTTGCCACTCGTGGCCATGGCTCGGTTGGTGATGCTCAGGATGGCTTGCTGTTCGCCGTTCACACTCAACGAGTCGTCAACGGGTTTGTTCACGCCGATGCGCCAAGGCTGCTTGCGCTCGCTCTGGCCACGCACCACCACCTCGCCGCCGATCTCTATCATGAAATTCTCGATGTCGTGCGAACGAAACATGCGGGCCACGACATCGCAGCCATAACCCTTGGCCACGGCACTGCAGTCGAGCATCACACGGGGGTCGCTCTTCGTCAACTGGCCATCGCGGCCCAGGCTTAACTTGTCGTAACCCACCAATGCCAACAAACTGTCAATAGCCGCCTTGCTGGGATCGGTGCCTTGCTTGAAACCGAAGCCCCAAGCGTTTACCAAGGGGGCGACGGTGATGTCGAAGGCGCCGTCGGTGCGCTTGGATATGTCTTCTGCCAGGGTGAACACCTCGCGGAACATGTCGTCGGTGGCACGACTACGGTTGTCGTTGATGTGGCTGATCACCGACTGGGGGTTGAAAGGCGACAACGACTGGTCCACTTGCTTCAACACTGCCTCTATCTCTTGTTTCAGGTTGTCGGTGTGTTGGTAGGTGATGTTATACATGGTGCCGAACACCATGCCGTGGTCGTGATGATAGGGCATGCTGGCGTGTTGACGCACTATCCATACGGTGCCCACGATGAGCACCAACAGGAAAGGGAGGTGCCACCACGATAACTTGCTTTTTTGCTCTTTTCCGCTCATGATGCTTATATGTCAACGATGATATTGAAGGTGCCGCCGAAGTTGTCTTTGTCGGAGACTCCAAAGCCGGGCACATACCAACAGTTGTCCATGGCGTCGACGCTATCGGTCAAACGACGGCGGTAGCGTACCGACCAACCCAAATGGATGGGACCCCATATCTTGGCGTCGACACCCATCACGGCTTCCATCCAATGGAAACTGCTCTTCACTCCCTCGGCACCAAACGATACCTTGTCGTGCCATACGGGGTCTTCCAAACCGGGATGGCTCACGTCGAACTTAAACGAGGTGAAGGCGTAGCGCAAACCACCATACACGCGGTAGATGTCGTGCTTGTTCTTCAGTAGGTTGAGGTCCAAGCCGATGCGGAAATAGGGGGCGCTGGTCTCATAGTGCAACTTCGTGGCTTCATCGTCATGATTGGCCTTGCCCAAACCCAACTCGAAAATGGGGAAATAACGGTCTTTCAGGTTCACACGCAGGGCGGCCTCGTACTGGCCATAGTCGCTAACGGCCAACTGGATGAGGCCGACGACATCGGCCGACACGGCGAAGCCTTGGAAGAACTTGGTGGTATCGCGTTCTTCCGTCTGGGCGGTGGCAGTGTGTCGAGGCTGGGCTGACACAGGCTGCAGCGACAGCCACAGTGCCACGCTAATCGTCGCTATGGAAATAAAGGTAGATGTTGGTCTTCGTGTTATCATAATTGACGTGGGGTTCGGCGATGCTCACCGAGTCTAACATGTGATGGGTGCAGCGCAGGGAGGTCAGGTGATGGAAAAAGTTGGGCTGGCAGTCCACCGACTCGAAATGGGCTTCGTTGGTCTTGTTCACATACAGCGTGTCCATGATTTGCTTGTCGGTGGTGTCGGTCAGGCAGAACACCAACTCATCCGTGGGCTGCTGATAACTCATCTGCAACTCAAAGGTGCTGGCACTGGCCAGGCGGTTCAGTACGGTGTCGTTGCCGTTGCCTCTCACGGCCCAGATGGTCAGGGTGTCATAGGCGCTCAGTTCCGTCACCTCGCCTCCAAGGGTGTAGACGGCCGACACCGCGTTGTTCAGCGGACAGTCGATGGACGAACAGGCGACCAATAGGGTGAGAACGACGGATAGGGCTATTTTTCGCATCGGATGGCCTCCTCTATCTGGTAGTCATTGCGGTTCGACGACGAACGGCTGATCAGGTCGCCCAAGAAACCGGCCAGGAACAATTGGGTGCCGATGATCATCATCGTCAGCGCCAGATAGAAATAGGGCGACGACGTGATCAGGCGCATGGGCACGTTGTTCGCCAAGGCTATCAACTTGTCTACGCCGAGAATGATCACGGCTATCAAACCGATGAAGAACATGATGCTGCCCAGAAAACCGAACACATGCATGGGCTTACGGCCAAAGGTGCTCAAGAACCAGAGGGTGATGAGGTCGAGGTAGCCGTTGATGAAGCGGTTCAGGCCGAACTTCGACTTGCCGTACTTGCGGGCCTGGTGCTGCACCACCTTCTCACCTATCTTGTCGAAACCGGCGTTCTTCGCTAAGTAGGGGATGTAACGGTGCATCTCGCCATACACCTCGATGTTCTTCACCACCTCGCTGCGGTAGGCTTTCAATCCGCAGTTGAAGTCGTGAAGGTTCTTGATGCCGCTCACCTTGCGGGCGGTCCAGTTGAACAGTTTCGTGGGGATAGTCTTCGACAAGGGGTCGTAACGCTTCTGCTTGTAGCCCGACACCAAGTCGTAACCGTCCTCGGTAATCATGCGGTATAACTCGGGTATCTCGTCGGGCGAGTCCTGCAAGTCGGCATCCATGGTGATGACCACACCGCCACGGGCTTCCTTGAAACCGCAATACAGGGCGGGACTCTTGCCATAGTTCCTGCGGAACTTGATGCCGCGCACACTCTCATGCGCCTCCGACAGACGCTCGATGACATCCCACGAATGGTCCGTACTACCATCGTTTACGAATATCACCTCGAAACTGAAATGATGCTCGTTCATCACACGCTCTATCCAGTCGTACAACTCGGGCAGCGATTCCTCCTCATTGTAAAGAGGCACTATCACTGATATGTCTAATTTCTCTTCCATCTATCTTGGTTTATTTCGTTACAATCGTTACAATCGTTGCATTCGTTATTCTCGTTCCTATCGTTCCTACCGTGTTATATTGTCTTTAGTCCATCCGTCGAAAAATCATTTCCCCCGTCTCTTCACCAATGCGATGACCACACTCACCAGGGCACCCAGCATCAAGCTGCTCCAGATGGTCTGAAATGCCATATCCACAGGACGTACGCTCTTCCATACATCAAGACTCATCTGGATCATCTCGTCGCTGTAACCCATGCCCCGGGCATAGCCACTCACCTCGGGCGAAGATAAAAGAAGGGTGAACTGGTCGCCGATGAAACCGTGGTCCCAGAAATGGAAGTAGGCGGCAACACCGACAGCCAGGATGAGCGACGCATAGAAAAACGTGAACAGCGAATAGCCGAAGGCGCGACGGAAGGATATCACACCGTCGAGCACCTGGTCGCGGAAACTACCCACCCGCATAGCCACTAAAAAGGGGGTTGAGAAAACCACGGCCATGCACAGCATGCCGCAGATGGGATAGCGGAACATGCCCACAAAGCAGGCAAACCCCACCAGCCACACCACGCCGAGCACCACTCCGTCGATTCGGGCAAAGGCCTTCAGCTGTACGTATGCTTCTGCAAATGTCATATCTCTCTTTCTTCCTTTACAAACTGCAAAAATAATCATTTTCCATCAAATCTTATTATAAATAACATTTTTTTTGTTCTTACACGAACATGTCACCCTCACAACCTACAGCTTAATTGTAAAAATATGTTAAATCGTAAACTTTCCCATGCTTGATAACTCTCCTTTTCCATCTTTTTCATTAACTTTGCACCCGCAATTTGCAAATGGGCAAGTCTTGCACGGCCAGCTCCCTTCGAATCCTCCAGGACGGGAACGTAGCAAAGGTAGTTGGTTGTAGCGGCGCGATGTAAGTAGCTTGCCCACCCGCC
>ONDS01000006.1 GCA_900316685.1 uncultured Prevotellaceae bacterium
TTTCTGCATACGCCTCAACAACCCGTCAAAATTCTACATTCGACATTCATGTCGTAATTATTTTAATTATTCTAATTTCTTTCCTATATAATAATTTCTTTCCGAAAAATCCTTTCCGAAAAAAATCAAAATTGAATAATTCTACATCGCCGTAGGCGACAATTCAAAATTCAAAACTCAACATTCAAAACTCCTCATGGGTTACCGCAACGCCAAATTGTAATTGAAATAACTGGTGTTGCCAGTTATCTCTTCCACAACCTTGATGAACGGGGGGAATTTCACATCCTCACCTTCCACAATACCCTTGGTCTCTAAGATAATCAGACCGCGACGGGGCGAGGAGAACATGTCTAACTCGAAGAACTGGCCCTTCCAGATAAAACTGCGACGGGTCTTGTGGATGGTCTGCCGATAGGGGTCGGCTTGCTGCAAGAGCGACTGGTAAAGGTTGTTGCTCACCTGACGCTCGGTCTCCAACTGCTCGGTGTCGGATATCCGCTTTTTCGTGGTGTGAACATTCACGAACTTGCCGTTCCAAGCCCTGCGACGAAGACGAACCTCGCAACCGGGCTCGGCTACCAAGTAGGTCTGGGTGATGTCGCTCTCGATGGCGTCGGGCAACTCACCCGTAATCTCCACTATATACTTGCGCTCTTCCTCGATAGGCTGCGGGATACCCAGCACATTAGAGATTTCCTTGAGCACACGGTTCAGCTTATGCTCGAAATTCTCATGGTTGTTGATCACACGCAGGTGTGAATGGCCGGTCCAAGCTTCAATCACTCGCTTGTCCAACATACGGGCTATCTCAAGACCACGCTCGTCGGCTGGCTCGTTGCGGCTGCTATTGTTGCTCGTGGTGTAGAACTGTTCGGCACCGTCGGCGGCACTCACCAAGTGAAGGATGGCGTCGTAACGACCATCGCGCAACTCGGCGGTGCTCGTGCCTACGGCACGCGTCAACTCGTCCCACAACTCGGGGGCCATATAGGCGGAGATATCCATGGCACCGCGGTCGCAAACGATAATGCAAGGCCCGGAGTAGGCCTCCGCCATACGCATGAACTTGTCTTCCAGCGCCAATTGTATTTCCAACGTGGCTTTCTCGCCTTCGTAGAAGAAATCCTTGTTCTTCGTCAGGTAATCCATACCCGACTGTGTGAACATGGTAGGCACTTCGGGAATGGTGAAAACCTTGTATCCCAGACTCGAAAAATGTTCTATTACCCGTACCAGGGCGGTGGTCTTGCCGGCGCAAGGACCTCCTGTCAATACTATACGTTTGATGTCGTTCATTATATTTTTCCTTTTCTGCTTACAAAGGTAGTGCAAGTTGAGCGAAGAACAAAAAGAATTTATTCTTTTTTTATTCCGAAGCGCCGCCTACCTTATCAAAAGGTAGTGCAAGTTGAGCGAAGAACAAAAAGAATTTATTCTTTTTTTATTTCCGAAGCGCCGCCTATCTTATCAAAAGGTAGTGCAAGTTGAGCGAAGAACAAAAAGAATTTATTCTTTTTTTATTCCGAAGCGCCGCCTACCTTATCAAAAGGTAGTGCAAGTTGAGCGAAATACAAAATAAACTTGTTTATTTTTATTTCCGAAGCGCCTCTCCCCCTTGCCCCTTGCCCCTTGCTCCTTGCCCCTTATAATAAAAAATTCCTTATTATATATCCCCATTTCCTTTTTTTTGAGTAATTTTGCACCCTGAAATATAAACTGAGGCTCAGATAAATGGCACAGCCTCTGATTATTAATCAATTAAAGGTAATAAAGGTAAAAAAGATGAAAGCATTCGTTTTTCCCGGACAGGGAGCTCAATTCGTGGGCATGGGTAAGGATCTCTATGACAACAACCCGCTCGCAAAAGATCTTTTTGAGAAAGCTAACGACATCCTCGGCTATCGCATCACCGATATCATGTTCGAAGGAACCGACGAGGACCTTCGACAGACCAAGGTGACACAACCCGCCGTGTTCCTTCATAGCGTCATCAGCGCGCTCTGCATGGGCGACGCTTTCCAACCCGACATGACAGCTGGTCACTCGCTCGGCGAGTTCTCGGCGCTTGTGGCTGCTGGAGCCCTCTCCTTCGAGGACGGTCTCCGACTGGTTTATGCACGTGCCATGGCCATGCAGAAGGCTTGCGAGGCGGCTCCCTCGACAATGGCGGCTATCGTAGGGCTGGCTGACGACAAGATCGAGGAGATCTGTGCTAAAATCAATAAGGATGGGCATGTGGTCGTGCCTGCCAACTACAACTGTCCTGGACAGCTGGTCATATCCGGTAATGTAGAGGCTATCGACGAGGCTTGCGCTCTGCTCAAGGAGGCGGGAGCCAAACGGGCGCTGCCGCTGAAGGTGGGGGGGGCCTTCCACTCGCCTCTCATGCAGCCGGCCAAGGATGAGCTGCAGGCTGCCATCGAGAAGACGGTCATCAATACGCCGAAATGTCCCGTCTATCAGAATGTGGATGGCAAACCCCATACCGACCCCGCTGAGATCAAGGCTAACCTGATAGCTCAGCTCACCAGCAGCGTGCGATGGACACAGTGCGTGCAGAATATGATTGCCGATGGTGCCGACGACTTCACCGAGTGTGGACCGGGCAAGGCGCTTCAAGGCATGATCGGACGTATTGACAAGACGGTTGCCGCTCACGGCATAGAATAACCTTTCAGCGTCCATGGACCACCCCTCCATGGACGTTTTGTCTTCACTCACCTCAAAACCCCTCACCCTCACCCTTACAGATGACTCTTCATCCCTCACCAGCATACTCATCTCCCCTCCTTTCCAAAGGAGGGGCAGGGGTGGTTTGTCAAAAAGGCCCAAGCAAGCTATCTTCTCTCCCCTCCTTTTCCAAAGGAGGGGCAGGGGTGGTTTGTCAAAAAGGCCCAAGCAAGCTGTCTTCTCTCTCCTCCTTTTCCAAAGGAGGGGCAGGGGTGGTTTGTCAAAAAGACCAAAGCAAGCTATCTTCTCTCCCCTCCTTATCCAAAGGAGGGGCAGGGGTGGTTTGTCAAAAAGACCAAAGCAAGCTATCTTCTCTCCCCTCCTTTTCCAAAGGAGGGGTAGGGGTGGTTTGTCTAATAATGTCCTAACCTCTACCCATCATGTCCAAACCTCTAATATACCAAGTCCTACCCCGACTATTCGGAAAAAAGGCGGTCAACAACCTGCCGCATGGCTCCATCGAACAGAACGGTTGTGGAAAATTCAACGATTTCGACGACCAAGTACTTCAGCGTATACACGACATGGGATTCTCGCATGTCTGGTTCACCGGGGTGATACGCCATGCCACACAAACGGACTACTCCTCTTATGGTATTCCCTCCCAACATCCAGATGTAGTGAAGGGTAGGGCGGGCTCACCCTATGCCATCGTCGACTACTATGATGTCGATCCCGATCTCGCAGTGGATATTGACCATAGGATGGAGGAGTGGATGGCGCTCATCGAGCGCTCACACCGCGCAGGATTGAAGGTGATCATGGATTTCGTACCCAATCATGTGGCACGGCAGTATCTCTCCATAGCCAAACCCGAGGGGGTGAGAGACCTGGGTCAGGACGACAACACCGATTATCATTTCTCCACTGCCAACAATTTCTATTATTGTTGGGGGCAGCCGCTCGACCTATCACTCATACCTACCGACCCGGCCATCAATCGCTATGTGGAGCAACCGGCCAAGGCCACGGGCAACGACCATTTCGACAACCGTCCTTCGCGAAATGATTGGTATGAGACGGTGAAACTGAATTATGGCATCGACTACTGCGATGCCGGGGGGCGCTCGGAGCATTTCAGTCCCATACCCGACACGTGGAGCAAGATGACGGATATTCTCTTGTTCTGGGCGCAGAAGGGGGTCGATGCCTTCCGATGCGACATGGCGGAGATGGTGCCCACGGCTTTCTGGCACTGGGCCATCGACAAAGTGAAATTCATTCATCCCGACATACAGTTCATTGGCGAGGTCTACGACCCGGCTCAATACCGAGCCTACTTGGCGGCGGGTTTCGACCTGCTCTACGACAAGGTGGGCATGTACGACTGCCTGCGTGGGGTGGTATGCGGCTATCTGCCTGCCGCCGACATCACAAAGGCATGGCAGGCTACTGATGACATACGTAGCCACATGCTCTATTTCCTTGAAAACCACGACGAACAGCGTATAGCTTCCGACTTCTTCGCGGCCGATGCGCGCAAGGGCTTGCCGGCACTGGTGGTGGCGGCGTTGCTTAACAACTGCCCCTTCATGCTCTACGCCGGACAGGAAGTGGGCGAGAAGGGCATGGAGACGGAGGGATTCAGCGGACACGATGGACGCACCACGATATTCGACTATTGGACGGTGGAGTCCATACGTAGGGCTTTCTTCGACCGACGCCGATTGCGTAAGGAGGAACGTCAACTGGAAAAGGCGTACCTACAGGTGCTCAAGGTGGCCGCCCACGAGAATGCCGTACGCGAGGGACTGTCCTTCGACCTGATGTATGTCAATCCGCAACTCTCCCAGCATCAGTATGCTTTCCTGCGAAAGGCGGGAACGGATGTGCTGCTGGTGGTGGCGAATTTCGCCGACGAAGAGGTGGCTCACAATGTGAACATACCAAGCCATGCCTTTGAGTTCTTGGCCATACCGGAAAGGCTCTTCAAGGGTTCCGACCTCTTGTCGGATGATGTCATCAACGGTCATCTCAAGGCGGATGGTGCGGTCGCTATGACGGTGCCTGCACATGGCGCCAGGGTGTGGAAACTGTCACTATAACGGCTCATGTGGCGTAAGTGGTTAAGGAAAATGTTGTGGCTGGGCTTGATTCTGCTGGTGATGGCGGTGCTTACGGCACTGGTGTGCAACTGGCTCATAGCTCATAACGCCGAAGGGAAATGTTTCTCTTCGGTGCAACAGATGCCGCATCGCAGGGTAGGGGTGGTGCTGGGCACCTCACCCACCTATAAGAATGGCATGGTCAACCTTTTCTTTACCCATCGCATCGAGGCGGCGGCGAGTCTCTTCTTTGCCGGCAAGGTGGATTACTTGCTACTCAGCGGCGATAATAACAAGAGGGAATACAATGAGCCGGAACTTATGAAAGAGGCTCTCATGGCCAAGGGGGTGCCAGAAAGGGCTATCTACCTCGACTATGCAGGACTGCGCACGCTCGATTCCATGGTCAGGGCGAAGGAGGTGTTCGGACAGGACAGCATCACTGTGGTCAGCCAGCGGTTCCACAATGAGAGGGCCATCTACCTGGCTGAACATGTGGGATTGGAGGTGGTGGCCTTCGATGCCGAGGATGTGGATGGCTATCATGGCACGAAAGTGCTTTTGCGTGAATACATGGCTCGGGTGAAGATGTTCCTCGACCTGCTTTTGGGCAAGGGACCGAAATTCCTGGGCGAAAGAATAGAGATATGACAGCGGTAAGGCGAGAAAAGAGCGGCAACGTGGCTGCCCTGCTGCCCGATGAGGTGCAACAGGTGGTGAAGGGGGCGAACTGCTTCGACTTCCTCCGTTATTTCTTTGCCTTCATGCTCATCGTCGCCCACTTCTGTACACTGACCAATATCGACCAACTCTTCTTTATCTCGGGAGGTCTGAGGGTTAAGGCGTTCTTTGTCATCACGGGCTTCCTGGTTTCCTTCAGCTTCATCAGGCGCAACGGCAACCTGAAGTCGTATTTCATGAAACGTTTCGTTCGTATTGTACCGGCTTACCTTTGCACCATTGTCTTCTGTTTCCTGATCGGTCTGTGGCTCACCGATTTATCGGCGGGCTCGTTCCTGTCGTCATCATCGTCATGGCGCTACCTCGCTGTCAACGCCATGATGCTCAACTGGTTGCAACCGGATCTGCCTGGTGTGTTCCTCGCCAATCCTCTGCCGCAGATGAACGGGGCGCTTTGGTCGATGAAACTGGAGGTGTTGTTCTACATCATCGTGCCCATGCTGCTCTTCTTGGCGGCGAAGTGGGGGAAACGGCTGCTCCTGCCAATCCTCTTTGTGGCGGTGGTGGGTTCTTATTCTTTCCTGCAGGTGCAAGGGCAATACTTCACCTTCTTTATCGGAGGGATGACGGTGCTCCTGCTTTTCCAATACCACAGCTATCTGAAATACCTGATATGGGTGTGCGTGCCGTTGATGGTTCTGCCTTACATGGTGAACTCTCCGCTGTTAGAACAGTGCATCGGCTCTCTCGAACCTTATCTCTTTGCCATAACCCTGGTGGGAGTGGCTTACATCTTGTCGTTCCTGTCGTTCTTCCGCCGACTCGACAATATCACCTACGGACTCTATCTCTACCATTTCCCGGTCATCCAGGTGTTGGTGCATTACCGCCTTCACGAGCGCAGCATAGTCCTCACCCTCATCCTTGCCGTTCTCATCACGGCAATCCTGGCCACACTCTCATGGAAACTCATCGAACAACCCCTCATGAATAAATACAAATAACCCCTCACCCTCAACCCTAAACCCTCACCCCTAATCCCTAATCCTTCAACCCTCAACCCTCAACCCTAAACCCTCAACCCTCAACCTTCAACAATATGGATCTTAACGAACACAACAAAGAAGAGTTCCCCCCCGCACACACGGCAGAACATCTGCTCAACCAACTCATGGTACGTATGTTTGGCTGTGAACGTTCGCGCAATGCGCACATCGAGCGTAAGAAAAGCAAGATAAGTTATGTGCTCGATCATAAGCCCGACCGAAAGGAGGAAAAGGAAATCGAGCGCGAGATGAACCGTCTCATCGAGGAGGACATGCCGGTGACCTTCCAATTCGTCACACGAGCTGAATTGGAGAGCCTCATCATGGAGGCTGATCCTGACTCGCCAGATGCCCACATCTCGCTCGAACGACTGCCCGAAGATGTCAGCGACACCATAAGGCTCGTGCGCATCGGCGACTATGATGTCTGCCCCTGTATCGGCCGTCATGTGCGCAGCACCTCGCAAATTGGCCGCTTTGAAATGCTCGGTACCAACTGGGACGAGATGACCCATTCTTTCCGCATCCGCTTCAAAATCGTATGACACATTATGAATAAACTCATCATTCTCCTTTTCACCATCCTCGGCTTCTCCCTGTCATCTTCAGCACAGCAGAGGGCCGACTTCAATGTGGTTCCACTCCCCAACACCATCACCGACGTGAAGAATGGCGTTGACATCAATCTCTCTTCCGTGGAATGTATCTGCTATGGAACCTATGGCGCCGACGACCAAGCGATGAAGCGCAATGCGCGTTTCCTGGCCGATTATATCGAGGAGGCCACGGGCGAACGCTTGCCACAACAGATCGATGTGTCGCGGAGCATCACGCATATCGAACTGGTACTCAACAAGAAGAAAATCTCCCATCCCGAGGCTTATGTCATCGCGGTGGGAAAGAAAGTGATTCGTATCGAAGGGGCGACACCGCAAGGGGTGTTCTATGGCATCCAGACCTTCCGCAAGGCGCTGCCCAAGGCCAAGGCGGCCGAGGTGGTCATACCGGCGGTAGAGGTGAAGGGACAACCGCGCTTCGGCTATCGGGGCATGCACCTCGACGTGTGTCGGCATTTCTTCGGGGTCGACTTCGTCAAGGAGTATATTGACATGATGGCACTGCATGGTCTCAACACCTTCCACTGGCATATCTCCGACGACCAGGGCTGGCGCTTCGAGGTGAAGGACTATCCTCGACTCATCGAGGTGGGGGCCTTCCGCGAGGGCACGGTCATAGGGCGTAATACGGGACTCTACGACCATGTGCGCCATGGGGGCTACTTCACTCGCGAACAGATACGCGACATCGTGGCTTATGCCAAGGAGCGCTATATCACCATCATTCCCGAGGTCGACATGCCGGGACACATGGTGGCGGCGCTGGCGGCTTATCCTGAACTGGGATGCACAGGTGGGCCTTACGAGGTGGAGCAGAACTGGGGGGTCTTCGACGATGTGTTGTGCGCAGGCAAGGAGGAGACGTTCCGCTTCGTCTTCGCCGTGCTCGACGAGGTCATGGCGCTCTTCCCATCTGAATATATCCACATCGGGGGCGACGAGGCGCCTCGCACACGCTGGAAGGCATGCCCGCGCTGCCAACAGCGTATCGCCGACGAACATCTCGTGTCCGGCGGTAAGCATGCGGCGGAGGATATGCTCCAGAGCTATTTCACCAAACGAGTGGAGAAATACCTTAATGAGCATGGTCGGAAAATCATCGGATGGGATGAACTGCTCGAAGGGGAGGTCAATCCCTCGGCTACCATCATGAGCTGGCGGAGCTGGAACGGCGACGCTGATGTGCTCAAAGCGGCGGAAAGGGGACACGATATCATCATGGTGCCCAACGCCACACTCTATTTCGACTATTACCAGACACCGGAGGCTGACTGGAGCAAACCGCTGCTCATCGGTGGCGATGTGCCGCTGGAGAAGGTCTATGCCTACGACCCGGCACCGGCGTCTCTCTCCGACAATGTGCGAAGCCATATCTTGGGCGTGCAGGCCAATCTCTGGACGGAGTACATTCCTGCCAAGGAACTGGCGGAATACCAAGTGCTGCCGCGCATGGCGGCGCTCTCTGAGGTGCAGTGGCTGCCCGCCAATCTGAAGGACTATGAGTCGTTCAAAAAACGTGCTTTCCGTCTTACCGAGCTTTATTCGCGCTTAGGATGGAGGTTCTGCGATTATGTCTGGCAGAAAGAGAAAAAGTAAAAATCACTCCTTATCCTTGGTTTACTCGCCAACATTGTGTAATTTTGCAGCATGAAGCAGGCTATGATCTTCGCCGCAGGTCTGGGCACCCGACTCAAACCCATCACCGACACCATGCCCAAAGCGCTGGTGCCGGTAGCGGGAAAACCGTTGCTATGCCATGTGCTGCGTAAAATGCAGGATGCCGGCATGGAGAGGGTAGTGGTCAATGTGCACCACTTCGCCAATCAGATTGTAGACTTCTTGCGCGACAACCCTCCACAGGGCTTGGACATCCGCATCAGCGACGAGTCGCAACAGCTGCTCGAAACGGGGGGTGGCATTAAAAAGGCACGACCGCTCTTCGACAACGCGTCGCCGGTGCTCATCCATAATGTCGATATCCTCAGCAATGCGCGGCTGGAGTCGCTCTACCTGACAGAGGGCGACGCGGCTCTCTTGGTGAGCGACAGACCATCGTCGCGACGATTGCTCTTCGACGACGACATGCGGCTGGTGGGATGGCGCAATATGAATACGGGCGAGATACGATCGCCGCACTCGTGGGTGAAGGAGGCCGACCAAGCCGGCAGACTCACGCGTCTGGCGTTCTCGGGCATCCATTTGTTCTCACACTCGCTCTTCCCTCTGATGGACGAGTGGCCTGAGCGTTTCCCCATCATCGACTTCTATCTCCAGGCTTGTGCCACAAAACTCATAAGGGGAGTGCCGCAGCCCGACCTCCGTCTCATCGACGTCGGAAAACTCGACTCTCTCGACCAGGCCGCTGCCTTCATAACATGAATCGATCTCCCAAAGCGGATTTCTCTGATATACATGAATCGAACTCCCAAAGCGGATTTCTCGGATATACATGAATCGAACTTCCAAAGCGGATTTCTCGGATATATATGAATCGAACTTCCAAAGCGGATTTCTCGGATATATATGAATCGAACTTCCAAAGCGGATTTCTCGGATATACATGAATCGAACTTCCAAAGCGGATTTCTCTGATATACATGAATCGAACTTCCAAAGCGGATTTCTCGGATATATATGAATCGATCTCCCAAAGCGGATTTCTCTGATATACATGAATCGAACTTCCAAAGCGGATTTCTCGGATATATATGACAAAGTTTATACATCAGCCGACTATCTTCCTCCCCTCCTTTTCCAAAGGAGGGGCAGGGGTGGTTTGTAAAATAATGACCTAACCTCTTTTCCATCCCCCTCCCTTTGGGAGGGCCGGGGTGGGTATCAGGGGTGGTTTGTAAAATAATGTCCTAACCTCTTTACCATCCCCCTCCCTTTGGGAGGGTCGGGGTGGGTATCAGGGGTGGTTTGTGGTGGTTTGTAAAATAATGTCCTAACCTCAGCCCAAAATGCAAAAAATCATCATCCTCGACTTTGGTTCCCAGACCACACAACTCATAGGTCGCCGTGTACGTGAACTCGACACCTTCTGTGAGATACTGCCATATAACAAGTTCCCGAAAGACGACCCTTCGGTCATCGGGGTCATACTCAGCGGCTCACCCTTCTCGGTGCATGATCCTGAGGCCTTCAAGGTCGACCTCTCACAGTTCGTGGGGCGCATACCGGTTCTCGGTATCTGCTATGGCGCTCAGTTCATCTCGCATAGCGGCGGCGGAAAGGTGGAGAAGGCCGACTCGCGTGAGTACGGCAGGGCGCACCTGCAGACCGTAGACACCTCGAACCCGCTCTTCCGTGGATTCGAGCCTAACTCGCAGGTGTGGATGAGCCATGGCGACACCATCACCGCCATCCCCGAAGGCTACCAGTGCATAGCCTCCACTGCCGACGTGAAATACGCCGCTTATTGGAGCGCCGACACTCCCCTCAACCCCTCCTCCGAGCGGACACTAAACACTCAACACTCAACACTCAACAAAGTTTGGGCCGTCCAGTTCCATCCCGAGGTGTTCCACACCGTGCAGGGCAGCCTGCTGCTGAAAAACTTCGTGGTCGACATCTGTGGCTCACACCAGGATTGGAGCGCGGCATCCTTTGTCGATACGACGGTGGCGGAACTGAAGGAACAGCTGGGCGACGACAGGGTCATCCTCGGTCTCTCGGGTGGTGTCGACTCGTCGGTGGCGGCGGTGCTGCTCAACAAGGCCATCGGCAAGAACCTCACCTGTATCTTCGTCGACCATGGCATGTTGCGCAAGAATGAGTTCACGCAGGTTATGGAGGACTATAAGGTGTTAGGACTGAACGTCATTGGTGTGGATGCCAGTGAGAAGTTTTTCGCCGACCTGGCGGGGGTTACCGACCCGGAACAGAAACGTAAGATCATCGGACGCGACTTCATCGAGGTGTTCAATGCCGAAGCCAAGAAAATTACCGACGCCAAATGGTTGGCACAGGGCACCATCTATCCCGACCGCATCGAGAGCCTCAACATCACGGGCAAGGTCATCAAGAGCCATCATAATGTGGGCGGACTGCCTAAGGAGATGCACCTACAACTCTGCGAACCGCTCAAGTGGCTGTTCAAGGACGAGGTACGTAGGGTAGGGCGACAGATGGGCATGCCGGAACATCTTATCACCCGTCATCCCTTCCCGGGACCGGGACTGGCGGTGCGCATCCTGGGCGACATCACCCCGGAGAAGGTGCGCATCCTTCAGGATGCCGACGATATCTATATCCGTAGCTTACGCGAATACAAGGTGAAACTTTCAGGCGAAGAGGCTCGCCGTGTCCTTGCCGCCGGTGTCCCCACCAAACTCCTCAACTCTTCCGAGCAGACACTCAGCACTAAACCCTCAACCCTCAACCCTGACCCCTCATCATTGGATAATTCATCATCGCGCAGCGACAATTCAACATTCAACACTCAACATTCAACATTCATAGAGGTCTCTCTCTACGACCAGATTTGGCAGGCGGGAGCCATCCTCTTGAGTACCGTGCGCAGTGTGGGTGTCATGGGCGATGAGCGTACCTACGAGCATCCCGTAGCGCTCCGGGCGGTCACTTCCACCGACGCCATGACGGCCGACTGGGCGCATCTGCCTTACGACTTCATGGCCAAGGTGTCCAACGAGATCATCAACAAGGTACGTGGTGTCAACCGCGTCTGCTACGACATCTCTTCCAAACCGCCATCAACCATAGAGTGGGAGTGATATGCTTTTTTCTCCCTTTGTCATCGAATTGCTGAGAGAACGGTCTGGGTGTCCGCTTCGTGTGTCGGCTGATTGTGAACAGCTGGCACTGGACATCGCGTCTGCCACCAACGAGCATATCGGCGTGAATACCCTCAAACGTTTGCTGGGATTCATTGCCGATGAACGCTCACCGCGTACCTCCACACTCGATGTCATAGCACGCTACCTGGGTTATGAACATTGGGATGCGCTGCGCATTTATGATGAACAAACCGAAAACTCTGCATTTGACGACCGCGACGAGTACCTGACATGCTTTTTCAAGCCTGGACAGATGGTGTATGTGTCTTATCTGCCCAACCGTACTGTTGAGATGGAATACTTGGGGAATAGCCGTTTCCGTGTCCTTTCGCGCGAGAACAGCAAACTGATGGTAGGCGATGAACTCACCGTCACCCATCTCGTGCGCCATTATCCTTTGATGGCTACCGATGTGATCAGAAATGGCACCAACCTGGGTTCCTTCACGGCGGGCAAGGCACAAGGCATAGACTTCGAACTATTCTAATTTCTTTCGGAAACAATTCAACACTCAACACTCAACATTCAACACTCAACACTCAACATTCAACACTCAACACTCAACATTCACCATTCTCATTTCCCTGTCAAAATTATTCTAATTATTCTAATTTCTTTCGGAAACAATTCATAATTCAACATCGCGCAGCGACAATTCAAAACTCAACATTCAAAATTCAACATTCAAAATTCAACATTCTAAATGAATAGCAGCGACTCCTCTTTCCATACCCTCCAACATGACTTTCCTTTGGAACAGAGGCTGGAGGTCGGTGGTTCCACCAGCGATTGCTTTCTGGTGCGCCTCTACGGAAAACTCCATTTCCTGAAGCGACTAAAAGAACCGCTGCGCTCCGACCCTCGTTATGTCGCAGCCCTGCGGAAGGAGTTTGAGACGGGTTATCACCTCGAACATCCTCACCTCGTGCGGTATGTCTCCATGACCGACGATGCCATCCTCATGGATTATGTCGATGGGGATACGCTCGGTGATTTCGCCCAACATCATCCCGACTTCTTCGCCAAAAGGAAAAACACCGACCGCCTGCTCCTCCAACTGCTCGATGTGGTGGGCTATCTCCATGCCAACCAGGTGGTACACCTCGACCTTAAACCGTCTAACATTCTCATCACGCGCATTGATCATAGTGTCAAACTCATTGACCTGGGTTTCTCCTACACCGACGACTATCCTGATACCACGGGCAATACCGAAAAATACGCCGCCCCCGAACAGCTTCATTCTGACGAGAAACCCTCGCCGCGCACCGATATTTTTGCTATCGGCAGGATTCTCCAAACCCTCCCTTGTGCCGACTCTTATAAGGACATCATTAAGTGCTGTACATCAGAAGATCCGGACAAACGTTTTCAGTCGGTAGATGAGATAAGTCGACGGCTGCATCGGTCTGCTTCCCTTCGCCGTTTCCTCCTTCCGGCTCTCCTGCTCCTGCTATTGGCGCTCATCCTCCTCGTCGTTTTCCGTCCTTTCTCGTCGCAGACCATTCAGTCCTCATCTCTCGACTCTCCCGCTATGCCCAACGATTCTGTCGCTTCGTCACCAGTGACTCCCTCACAGCCCATCCCTGATGTGACATCCTCAACTATCGCTCCATCCAGTCCATCTTCCTCCATTCCATCTTCCTCCATTCCATCTCCCTCCAATCCACCCTCGTCTTCTATATCTTCCCCTTCTTACCCCTCTGCTCCAACATCGGAAACGACAGCCCCTTCAACAAAAAAAGCAAAGGCATTGTCAACCGCCGAACTCAAACAGCGAATCCAGGCGGTGGTGGAGCCCGTCTTCCGGCAAACGATGGGTCACCTCCGCGATTCCGCATGGAACAGTCACACCGAACAACTTTATTACAAATTCTTCTTACCCTACAATAATCAAGCCGGTGTCAAGGTCCGCGCCCTATGGCGCCAACTCTCCAAGGCATACGACATAGATGAATACGATTTCTACCACCTCTACAGCGACGTCGACATCTCCCTCCAAAACGATCTCTACAACCAGATGAAACAAAACTCCTCCCGCCAAGGAGAGTGATTTAGATGAAGAGCAAAAGAATGCAACTTTGTTGCGTAGGCAATACTGCGACCGGCAGTAAAAGGGAGCAGTACCAACAACACACAGCCCAATCTTGTTGGGCTATTGTATTTTTTTACACCCTAACATGGCGGCGGGGGCGATGCCTAATTTGGCGCAAAGCTGACGGGCGATTTTTAGCGTCGGTTCTGCTCGCCCGAAGATATAATCGCTGATACGCGATGGGCTGACACCGATTTCCATAGCCAGTTGCTTCTGGGTCATCTTTTTCTCTTCGAGCGACAACTGTATTAACTGCTCTACGGTGGGCTTGGCGATTTCCATATCAGATGGAATAGGTCTTTGTAGGGGCATGCTTGTCTTGCCCGTGCTGCCCTTAGGCCGCAATAACTTCTTAGCCTTTGGAACTTGAATTATTCTTATTATTCTATTTTCTTTCCCCCATAATCTCAGATTGGACGAAATGGATATACCTCTTTTCATCTTTTTTCCATATTTTTGCAGACAGAATAAGAAAAAAGTCGCCCGCAGTATTGCGTTTCCGCGAAAAACTTCTTATATTTGCAAAGTCGTAATGTACGACAAGACATAATTAGGAAGCGTTTTTGCTATTCCGCAATGGTGAATCTCGACAACTCACTGAGCAACAGGAATACGGAGGCGCTCTCCTTAGGTGGAATATATGTACCCTTACATATACCCCTAAGGTGTGGGCGATTTTCCTTATTCGTTGCACAGGCAGTCGAGAGCCTACCATTGGAATAAGTGAAAGTAGGCTCACACCTTTTTTTCTTAAATATTAAATGGACAGAATGGATAAACACATTTTTATAAAGATGTATTACCTTTGCAACATGGAATTCAATATTATAGAGAATAAAATTTTCAACAAAAAAACAGCTCATAAATGACGTTTTATAAAAACATTTTCTTATCTTTGCATCGTTGCTTTTAGAAAGTGACGTGTATGATCAAGGAAAGCGTTTAGTTATTCCAGCTGGTAAACTTCGACAACTTACCTCTGAAAGATGGATGACAAAGACGTTCTTCCTATGTATTGAATGTATGGGCTTATTAAAGTCCACACAGCATACATAGGTGTGAGCTGTTTCTTTTAATCTTCTTTCGGGCAGTCGAAGGCCTTCCAGCGGATTATCTGAAAGGCTCACGCTCTTTCTTGTGACACCTAAACTAACAATCTGCCATTTTGAGTCGATGGCCAAGGAAATGGATAAATACCATGTGGGCACTACTCAACCTCTTGAAGTATTCTATCAGTAGCCTTTTTTGGGGGATACTCATTGCTGTTTTATGTATGGCTTTATTCGTGTTCCTCATTAAAGGGTGGTATAAAGATGCGCAGTTCTCTTTGGCCAGTTATATCGTGGGAGCCTTGCTTTTCATCTTGCTTTCATTTCAGTGTATCCTCATCACTGGCTCATTGAAAATTATCAGCGATACCGATTATTATGAATTGCAGTTTCAACGAGTCGTGGAGCGTGATTATCCTCCATTGGCAGATATGAGTCTACGACAAGCCGATGATGTCATTAAGGAGGTTATTTCCGAATACCCCATCTTGCAATATTATATAAGTGGAGGTACATTCGGTGGCTTTCAGGCATACAATTTACCTCATGCCATAGCCTCTGAACTTGCCTCGTTCATGCGGTGGTATATATTCCGTCGCATCCTATGGTGTCTGGCTTTCGTCGTGATTGGAGCCATCATAGTCATTAAGACGATGAGTCGCAGTCGACCAAAGGTGCACCAACGCATATCAACAAGGGAAAAACGCACTGATAGACGTGTGGAAAGACGTAGGACAAGAAGATAAGACAAACTAAAAAACAAGAATAAAACAATGAGCACACAAACTTTTTCAAACGGCAACCATATTTTGGTCGGCTTGGGAGGTACAGGTGGGAAGATTCTACGTGCCTTCAAAATGCGAATGTTTGAGGAATATCACGACGATGTGGAGAGGGAAAAACTCCCCGTGGCACTCCTTTATGTCGATTCTACCGAGGAGATGATGCCTAAGGATGGCAAAGCCCGTCCCGATTTCAGAGTGATGGGTAAGAATGCCTCCTTCACGCGCGATGAGTTCCTCAACATCAAGGCAGTGGATGTGGAGTATATACTCAACCATATCAATAATTACCCTTTGGTGAAAGGCATCGTGAGCAACGTGACTGCTGTGAAATCGGCCATTGGCTCATTAGGTCAGGCTGCAGGTCAGAAACGCCGTGCAGGTCGTCTCTTGTTTGCCGCCAATGCTATAGGCTATGTGAACAGCCTGCGTGACCGTGTGGCTAAATGTCAGAAAAACTCTGGTATTTCCGGCGACAGCGACAAAACACATATCCATATCTTTGCTGGTCTCTGTGGTGGTACGGGTTCAGGCTCCATTGTCGATGTCATCATACAGACGCGAAAAACTTATCCCGATGCTAAAATTTCTGTCTATGCAATGATCCCGGAAAAGACACTTCCCAAAAGCGACATGGATCAAGGGCGCTATTACCCCAATGGGTATGCCGCTATGTGTGAACTTAACGCTTTGCAATGCGGAAGATGGTTCCCACAGGATGTAACCAGTCAGTCAACCGCCCATTTTTACAACGACCGTGTGAAGGGCGTGGCTGATGGTCTTACCATATATAGTAATGTGAACGAGAATGGTGAGGCCGTCAACTCCTTCGATGATCTCCCGCGCATCGTCAGCGACTACATCTTCGCTCGTATCTTCTATATCAACGAGACTGACCAAGTGAATAGCGACATGATACGTGCTTTCAATTTCGAAAATATGGATGATTATGCGCTGGAATATGATGAGACGGCTAATCCTCTCGCCGATGGTAGTTTACCCAAGGCGCGCACTAAGAAAATCAATTCTTTCGGCATCAAACGGGTTATGTATCCCGAATTGCGTATACTCAAACATGTCACCTATTCCGTAGGTGAAAGCATCCTCTACCAGTTCAAGTACAACAACTGGAGGGAGAATATGGGGTTTGTTAATGAGGAGCGCAACAAAGACTACCGCAAGGAGTATCTGAACAAGGATAATCTTTCGGCTTGGAAACTCGATGACTTGCACCTGACTTTGGAAATGAAGATACTGGAGTCGGATGCCGATTATCCTCGGTTTGAGGACTATTGGCATGATAAGGCCATTGGCTATGCCGATGAAGCCAAAAAAGCGGACTGCCCGCTATCCGACCTCGATGATATCATGAACGACTTCTTTTCCAAGCACTTCCGAGAGGAAGGTGTGGAATCATTCTATACAGGTAAGGAAAGGGCTATCCCGGAAATTGCTCGTGAGATACGCCACAACATTGAAAACGGCCTGTTTGAGAAATGGAAGGTCGGTGATGTGTCCATCGTCGAACTGCAGAAGGTGTCTCGACTGCTGCTTGAAAAGATGACGGAGATAAGGAAAGACCTTGAGGCGAAGTCGAAGGAAGAGGCAGAGAAATATGCCAACATCAATGATGACCGTAAGGACAATGTGGCGGAATGGTCTCGATTGGGTATATTGCAAAGGATGGTAGGCATAGGCTCGCGTCGTTTCACAGAACATCAGGACATCTTAACTGATTATTACGTCTCGAAAACCATGCTAGTGGCATGGGAGTTTGCCAAGAAATTGGCAGCCAAGGTCTTTGTCGAACTGGGAAAAATGGATGCCGATATCTCAGCCTTCGGGCAGAAAATCAACGAGGCACTTGATGAGACAGAGCGCTTGATCACTGCCCAACGTAAGGTGAACAAAGGATTGGAAGATTTCAAGAGTGCCATTATCGAAGTGAGTGAGGAAGAGATGATGGGTGAGTTCGAAATGGACATGAAGATTGACAAGGTTGACATGCCCAATATCGCTCGTCAGATACGCGAGAGAATCCTACCCAATAGCGATTTCGTGAACTTTGGCCGACTGGCTAACGATATTGACATGGATAGCATCAAGGATGCTTTCGACATACAATTATCGCAGATAGTCAGGACCAAGCACGATGAAAAGGCTGAGAGCGACAAGAAGGTGTTGGGACTCAATATCTTGACACAACTACAGCAGAAGTTGCGTACTGAGGACCAAATCAATGAGTTCGCTTCGAAAATCATCAACCAAAGCGGTGTCTACCTCAAACTCAATGCAGAACAGATACAACTGCACGTGCGTAATAATGAAGGGGAGAAAGGACCTGACAATCCTGCCAGCATCAACAAGAAAACCATTCTCATTTCCATTCCTTCACCAGATGACAATGAGGGATTGAAACGCTTCGCCGACAAACTGGAAGCGGCCTTCCTGCGCTCCGTAAACCAGAGTACTGCCCGTACCACAATCGTCGTCAACCGCAAAAGCCAACGAAAGGACGAGTTGAGCATCATCACCGTCACCTACTGTTTCCCTATGCGAACCATTGATTGGTTGCAACCCTATAAGGAAAAGTACGACCGATTCCTGCATACAGGAAATCCTGCCACCGATGCTGGAAATGCCATATTGCTCCATAGCGAGGGCGATGGAAGCGACTTACCCTCTCTCTTCGTAGTTGAGAATGCCGAGGAAATAGCAAGGGCTGCAGCCGAGGCTGAACGGGCTAAAGCGACGCCTACACAGACCATTGCACCGCCACCCATCGTCGGGGCTACACCCATGCCTCCTGTCGCACCAGTGATGCCCGACATCAAATTGTTCATCGCTGTCAACGGACAGCAATATGGTCCTTACAACATGGATCTTTGCAAACAGATGGTGCAGGGTGGGCAACTCACACCTAATAGTATGGTATGGATGGAGGGAATGCCTGCATGGACGCCGGCCAGTCAGGTTCCTGCCTTGCAACCTCTGTTTGCTCCTCCCGCCAGTCCGGCCCTGCCGCCTATGCCTCCGGCTGGAGGCATAACACCGCCACCAGTAATGTAATGGATAATCAACGAACTAATAATTTTGATGATGGATCGATCAAGAAGTAACGAACGTGTTCGTTTTAGATATGGTATCTGCCTGAATGAAGGCTGTGAACAGTGCAAGAAGAAGGAGGTGATGGAGATTCCTGCTCGTAAGGATTTCGTCTGCCCTGAATGCGGAAAACCACTGCGCGAGTGTCCTGCTCCACGAAAGAGAAACAACAAGATAATTATCCTCATAGCCGGAATTGTTGCCTTATTGGCTTTGGGTGCTGTCTTATGGTTGTTGCTCCCAGGGGGAGATGGGGAAACTCCTTCTCCAAGGCCCGTTGACTCCCCAAAAGTTGACAGCGTGAAAGTAAAGACCGACAGCATGAAGACAGGTGCCGACAAGGTGCAGCAAGAACGTGATAGCTTGCAGGCCGTTGCCGACTCCCTTTCGAAACTTGCCGAGCAACAGCGCACGCAAACCCCTGTGACAGCGCAACCTGCTCCTCAACCGATGCCGCGTCCCACAACTGTGGCTACACCGGCTACAAGGCCAACACCGCAGCCAACACCCGCCACTAACGGCTCGAAGAACTTGGGTTACGCTACTTTCAAGGGAACACTCCGCAACGGGCAACCCGATGATGTGAATGGTCGCCTAATCTTCAATTCTTCACATATCATCGATAATCGCGACCCAAAGAGACGTGTGGCTGAACCTGGCGATTATGTGATTGGCGAATTCTCTGAAGGACATCTGGTACAAGGTATTTGGTATGGTGCCGACAACCAAGTGAAAGGTAGTATCATTATCGGGAAATAAGCAAAATTATGGGAAAACACTTTTATATGGCTTTCATAATGTTGGTGATGGGCGTTCTCTCGTCAACAGCACAACAGTTGAACCTCTTCAGCGAGGATATGCGTGGGTCGGCTAACCCACGGCAAACCATCGTTATGGATTTTGTGGAGAGATATTTCTCCCAACTCCTCTCCATGAAACAGTCTGCCATCCCTTCTAAGATGGCTGATGATAAAGTGTATTTCCGTAAGGGTAAGCCGACGGATTTAAGACTGGTGTCCGCCGATATGCTGGTGTCTATCTCTCTCGTCGACCGCCATTATGAGTTGATGTGGGAAAAAGGAAACCAGCCTTTTCTCAATATAGTGTTTCCGGCGCAGTTCGACCTTATCTTCGGCTTACGGCAGGACGAGGCACAACAAAGATTGAAGGATGATATCGTCAATGCTCCGCATTTCGTTACCTCTCATCCTACCCCTGTTGGAATGAAAGAGAAGGAGAAGGGTATTTTCGTTTCCCAACAAAGTCATTTCGAATTGGAGAGTTTGAACAATGCCAAATATTATAAGAAGAGTGGTGAAGACTTCATTCCGGTGTTCGATTCTTCCTTTAAGGAGTATTCCGCAGCCAATCTTTTCCAAGGATTGGTTCCTGTAGATTCTTTTCAGATATACGTCAACCAAACGGTGTACGGGATGGAAACAAAATCGTTTAATATCACCTTGGAGCAGTGGTTGGATTACTGTACATATCTGGGACTTGATATCTATTTCGCAGTAGAGGAAGAGCGAGAGGATGGACTGTTGGCTCTCGTCTTGGTTCATAGCAGGGAGTTCGGTTTCAACCACATGCTGTCGGTGGTCGTTCCCGACCATTTTGTCGATCATGCCCCAACGATATTGAAGGCTCGTCTCACCTCGTATATCCCCACTCACAATCTCAAGGACCTCTATCAGAAAGAATCGAAAAAAAGAAAACGAATACAATGGCAATGAGTATCACAAAATTGTTCTGTTGTGTGAGTTGCTTCTGCCTGGCTGTCGCTATGCAGGCACAACAACCGACCGATCCCGCCAAGAGTATCGGTAGCATCAAACGCGACAGCCATTACTTGTATGCTGAAGCCACCATGAAGAGCATGGATGAGGCTTACAGCGGCGCCAAGGCCATTCTCGAAGCCATGGTGAGCGACTGGCTACATGAGCAATACCCCAATGAGAATATTGACCTATGCCTCGTGAAAGCCAAAGATCGTTGCCTGTTGATTCAAACCCGGAGAGGTGATTACTATCGTGCTTTCGTTTATGTGAAGAAAAGTGAGATAATTCCCATTGCCGACCGTAGTGAAATCTCAGTCTTCCAGGTGACACCGAAAGAGGAGGCTTTCACCAATGTCCCTTCGCTCAGTACTGCCATAGCATCGCCAACGGCAGTGATTACTCTCACCGCCGAAGAACGGCGTATGAACAGTATACAAAAGTTTGAAGAGATAGAACCTTATGTCAAGGGACTCCAGCAGTCAGGGAAAGTGACCGACTATGGCAAGTATGCTTCCCTTCCCGACAAGGGTAATTGTCATCTCTTCATCTACGATAGGGAGGGTAATGTGTTGGCGGTGTTGCGCAAGGAAGGTGATGTCTTGACCAACCTTGGTACGCTAAAAGAAGATATTATCAAGAATTACAAGAATTGCGGAGCCATCTGGTTCCGACTAAAACCAACTCAGGAATGAAAAAGACAACCTACATCTTCATGCTGTTTTTCGCTATAGCAGTCTATGCTCAGGCCTCATCTATCACCGTCACCTTGACCGATGGCGTGTCTAACGAGTCGTTACGGGCGAAGATGGAAAACAGCATCGCACGCATTCTCAATGAGATCAATGCCGCACAGGCTGCTGACAGAGATCTCAACTTCAGTGCTATGGGCGTTGATGCCAACGTGCAGCGTTCAATGTCCATGTTATGGGAGAACACACCATTCCTTTGTACCGACGAGGAGATAGTGGAGCATTGTATCACCACGGGTACGGGCTATCAGGTTCGTAATATCCCATTGATGATGAAACCCACTGCCGACCGCGCCTTCAACGAAGAGGAATACCAGGAGGCGGTCATCAGTTTCGACAGACAGGGCAATGTGGAGAGTTTTTATCTCTCCATCAGCATGAACCTCTATATGAACGTCATCAAAAGCAATCTCGAACTGACCGACTTGCGTCGCCGACAGATGATTCTCGACTATGTGGAGCAGTTCCGCACGGCCTACAATCAGAAAGACATCAATTTCCTCAATCAAGTGTTCAGCGACGATGCCCTCATCATCACTGGCAAGGTCATCATGCAGAAACATGCCGAGGGGTTCGCCACACAGAAGATTCAGTATAATAAGCATAGCAAACAGGAATATTTGGCCAAGATGAAACGTATCTTCCAGACAGCCCGCTATTTCAAGATAACCTTCGATGAAATAGAGGTGATGCGTCATCCCACCAATCCCAATTTCTACGGTGTCACCCTGCTCCAAGGCTATTCGTATAACAACTATCACGACGACGGCTATCTGTTCCTTCTTTGGGATTTCACTGACGAAAGCCACCCGCAAATCCATGTGCGTACCTGGCAACCAGACAAACTCAACGGTAAACAACTTCCAAAAGATGAGATATTTAACTTAAGTGATTTTGATATTTAACCTTTAATGAAGCAATTTATGAAACTAAGCAAATTATTTTTCATTTTTATCATGCTTTGCATGATTGCCACACAATTGCATGCTCAAGATATAAAAATAAAGAGCGTTACTCCACGACCTAATGATTTATCCGCAAGGACGTCCTCACGAATAGACGGGGAAGGCAAAAATTGTGCTTTGATCAAAGTAGCTATAGTGGGGGTGGACGATCTGGTCTTTTCCAATGCAATAGGAAGTACATCTTATTCTGATGGAGAATATTTGGTCTACATTTCGGAAGAAACGAAAACCATAGAGTTTGAAAGTAAAGATAAAGGCATTAAGAGCAAGATTAATTTTGAAGATTACGGGCTAGAGATAGAAGAATCTAAGGTCTACAGTATCGTTCTCTCGACCGGAAACGACCAGCGTACCGCTACTTTTTTTGTTGAACCAGTTAATGCTGAAATAAAGGTGGATGGAAAGAAACAAACCCTTGACGATGAGGGAAAATTAACAATATCCATCACTAATGATAAACATATTTACGAAGTTTACATGGAGGGTTATAAATTACAAAGAGGAGAAATACCAAGTGGAGAAGAAGATTGGGTGAATTCCATTGCTTTGGATCCTTATCGCCATGAAGTCAGTTTCGTCATTACTCCGGCGACGCATACGCTCCTCATTGACAATAAACGTGTGGAAGGTGATAAGATTTCATTAACAGAAGGTAACCATGACGTTCGTGTGGTTGCCGATGGCTACAATGAATATACCCAGTCATTATCGGTTCAATCGTATATGTCACCTATTTACATTAATCTTGAGAAAGCTAAAGAAGAAGTAATAAAAGATAAAAGAGGGCAGTCAGATATTAGTGTAAATCTCCTTAACTCTCACTATTATTCTTTAGGTTTTGGTGTAGGTGCTAAAGAAATGTCTTCTTTATTCAAATTAAAGACATTTACTATTTTTTATGAATATTCATATTTAGGCCATTTTGCAAGTGCCATGGCATATCGATCTGGAGCAAGTGCACATCTTTGGCGTGATTCTAACATCGAACAAGGAAGATTCAGTGATGTTGCAACATATGATGATAAGGATGAATTGACTTTACTTGCATTTGATATACCTGTACAAATAGGCTTTTCCATACCCATGGGAATGTATAATCAGCATCTCTTTAGTATTTTAGGTGGACTCTACGGTTCTCTATATTTAGGGGGTAGCGATTCCGATTCTAATTCTAGTTCTAATTCTAGCTTTAAATCTGATTCTAAATCTGATTCTGATTCCAGTTCTGGTGTGTTTTGGGATTACGGTTTACGCTTAAGTACCAAATTAGACTTTTCTCATTTTTCTATTGGATTCGATGCAAATAAAAGCTTTCAAGACTTAGGGTATAGTTTATATATAACTCTTGCTTATAAGGCTTTCAAAAATAATAAGTAACTTTATTTCGTAATATGACTAATAACACTTTAAAAAATAATGGGATGCGTTTCCTTATTATACTTTTTTACTTACTTATCCCTATCATTTGTTTAGGCCAGTCACTCAAAGTAACAGATGTTTCTTTAAACCCTACAGACTACACAGCTAAGAATAATCCTGTGCAAGATATCAATGGAGATACTTGCGCATTAGTGATAATCGGAGGTGAAGGGTTGGAAAATCTCTCTTTTCCAAACAAGAATCAATATATTCAATCATCCTATAAGGATGGTTTTCACTACGTTTATATGCCAACATTAAGCAGGAGGCTTGAATGCCGGCACCCTGACTATATTCCTTTGCTAATAGACTTAGGCGAATATGGTTTTCGCACATTGAAAGGAGGAAAGACTTATGTGGTAACGATTGAAGCAGACAATATAAAAAAACAAGGCTTGGTGGTTCTTAGATTAACGCCAGTAGAAGCTGTTGTGACCATTGACCAAAAGCGCATAGACTTAAAAACTACTGATGGTATTCTTCAGATTCCTTTAGACAAAGGAATTCACCAATGTGAAATCAGTGCTAGTGGTTATTTCCCTAAAAAGAAAACCATCACAGTTAAAGGAACGGAGACACAATCTTTCACATTTGATCTTGAACCTATTACATTCCCCCTCAACATTACAACAAATGTTCCTAAGGCAAAAGTATATATTGATGGTAATTATTTTGGTACAGCAGATCAAAAAATATGGATTTCAGGTGGAAAACATTCTCTAAGATTGCAGGCAAAAGGTTATAATGACAGAGAAATTGACGTTACTATAACTGATTCAAATAATAATTACGATATTCAGTTGGTTTCGGGAAAAACAACAAAAATCATAACCCCTCAGCCTGTATATGTAGGTTGGATATCTGGTGATGTATATGTAAATAAAAGGAAAGTGGACAGAAGAGGTGACTATATTTACCTTATGCCTGGAAAATATATTATTTCTGATGAAAATTATGATCAAAGAAAAAAAATTACTGTAGAACAATCCGATGAGAGAAGAACCACGCCCACTTATCCGACACTGGCACAAGCATACTCCACTTCTAATCAGAATATTACTATTACGGTCAATGACGTTTCCTTTACGATGGTGGCGGTGAAGGGTGGCACGTTCTCTATGGGTGCCACGTCGGAGCAAGGCAGCGATGCGGAAGGCGACGAGAATCCTGCGCACCGCGTGACGCTCTCCGACTATTACATCGGCCAGACAGAGGTGACACAAGCCCTGTGGCAGACGGTGATGGGCTCCAACCCGTCGAACTGGAAGGGCGGCAACCTCCCCGTGGAGAAAGTGTCGTGGAACGACTGCCAGCAGTTCATCTCTAAGCTGAACCAGCTCACGGGCAGGAAGTTCCGCCTGCCCACCGAGGCGGAGTGGGAATATGCCGCCCGTGGGGGCGGCAAGAGCCGCGGCTACAAATACGCCGGCTCCAACGACATCGGTTCCGTGGCATGGTACTACGGCAACAGCAGCTCGAAGACGCACCCCGTGAAGCAGAAACAGGCCAACGAGCTGGGCCTCTACGACATGAGCGGCAACGTATGGGAGTGGTGTCAGGACTGGTACGACAAGGAGTATTACGGCAAGTCACCCTCCTCAAACCCCTGCAACAACACGTCGGCCTCCTACCGCGTGTACCGCGGCGGCGGCTGGTGTAACTTCGCCGGGCGCTGTCGGGTGTCGAACCGCAACAACGACAACACTGACTTCCGCAACGGCCACCTCGGCTTGCGCCTCGCCCTATAGTTTCTCCTAATAAAAATGAAAAAAGAACATGATTTTGTTTTGCGCGCAAAAGGAGGCGGCCATTATAAAGGCCGCCAGATAGCGCAAAAAACAAATTCATGAATAGGAGGAGATGATGGCTTGTGCCCGCCTGCACCACAACAATAATGATCATATCGGTTTAATCTTTAAAATGGACGAAATGGATAAACACATGTTTATAAAGATGTATTACCTTTGAAGTGTGAAAATCCAATAAGTTAATAGAGATTTCTTTTCAATATACAACATCAAACAAATTATTCTTATTAACAAAATAATAATTATCATGAAAAAAGTATTGTTATTTTCAGTTCTTGCTCTGCTGGTTTGTATGTCAGGCGAGACAAAAAGCGAGCCGATAAACTCGGCATCCTATGAGATAGAAAAACTTGAGGAGGTTAATGGTGGCGGCGTATTGAAAAGTCTCTCGCGGAGTGTAGCGCCAAGTAGTGTCTTCCGCACTATTGCTTCGCGTTATCGTGGAAAAGTGACACTGATTATGACATGGGCAACATGGTGTGGCCCATGCCGACAGGCAATTCAGGAATTGAGTAATATCAAGTCTTCGTTCATATCACGTGGGGTTAAGTTCGTCTTTGTGACGGGAGAAACATCACCGCGCAGCGATTTTAACTACCGCTATCCAAGCAACCGAGGCGACCATTATTACCTTACAGGTGCTCAACTGCAAGGATACATGAATACTTTGGGGCAACAGGCATACCCGTCATTGGTATTGCTCAATAAAAGCGGTCAGGTGGTGTGGCGGAGCCGTGGTTACCCCGGCAACGATGATGTGCTCTATTATATAAGGCGGTATTTGTAACTTGTATTATATACTAACCCTATAATCACAATCAATATGAAAAAATATCTCTTTCTTTGTTTTTTCGTCCTCACGTCAACATTTGTCAGTGCCCAGAGTGAAGTAATCGTCGCCGGTGACAATGTCTGTCTGCGTCTCAGGCCCGACGAAGGTTCCAAGCTCACCGGAAGTCAGTTCCCACATTTCTATACGGGCAATATCCTTTCTTGTACCGGTCAGGTGAACGGGTATTACCGCGTCGTATATGACGGTCACACCTATTATCTTCCCAAACGCTACGCACGACCTCGGGGAACGTCTGGGTACAGCAGTTCAACACCCGTGGCGTTCGACTATATCGTCATCGCCGGCGACGGTGTGTGTTTACGGGCACAGCCCAATGAAAACACCAAACTCACCGGGTCGTCGTACAAACATTTCAATACAGGTGAATACGTGGAGTGCGCAGGTGTAGTGGGCAACTACTACAAAATCATCTATGACGGACGGTATTATTACATTCCCCAGAAATATGGACGGCCCAGAAACTGATTCTATCTCAAACCTAAACTCATCTCTCGTAACTCATCACTCTTCACTTGTAACTCATCACTA
This sequence comes from uncultured Prevotellaceae bacterium, assembly GCA_900316685.1. Classification (GTDB taxonomy): domain Bacteria; phylum Bacteroidota; class Bacteroidia; order Bacteroidales; family Bacteroidaceae; genus Prevotella. The sequence goes on from ONDS01000006.1 coordinate 27,053, forward strand.
ATAATATGGCACTAATAAAATGTCCTAAATGTAGCAACATGGTCTCTGACAAGGCAGACAGTTGTCCGCATTGTGGCTATCCCATGAATAGCAATAACCCTGACTCTCAAGAACAGATGGCAGCTAATGACGATGCGTCTGGTTATCAGGAAAAAGCGTCTTCCCGAAAATGGCTCTATGCCCTCATAGGTGTGCTTGTAGTTGCTGTGGCTGGTCTCGCCTTCCTATTGTTTGGTAGAAACGGAGGTGGTAATGGTGAAGTTAAAGAACTGGTTGAGAGACTTTCCGCCGCTGTTACCAAGGGCGACAGCCTTACAGTTCGCTCCTTATACCCCAATGCTCAACAAGCCGACTCACTCAGTCTGGTATGCAATATAGACAGCTTGCAGATAGAGGAAACAGACAATGGCTGGAAGGTGTCTGCAAAAGAAGGATTGAGCCTTTTAGTTGAGCGAGACAAGAGCACTGATTCCCTGTATGTCAAGGAGTCATACGGCATATTCGCTTATCCGCAGAAGCGATTAGCTCTGGCGAAAGGCACTGGGTGGTATGATGCCTCTCTCAATGACCTGACGAATGCAGAGAGAATGGCCGACACGCTCTTTGTCAATTGGCTCAAAGAAAAAGCGGTGAAATGGGTGAAGGACCAAGTGAAGATTACGAAAAGTGCTGTTAGGAAAGGTAAAGCAAGTGCTTCCTCTTATGTGCCTATAGAAGAATTCGATACTTTTTGTACTGTTGAGGTGAGTAACCAAAGTGATAATGAAATCGCCGGTGATGCTTATTCAGTATATGCACGCGAAAAGTGGAATTATCAAGAAAACTGTTTTAGTCCAGACATGTCAGTACAAACAACTATGGAATCAGGTACGCCGAAAACCCTCACAGGAAAACCCATCCCTGCCAAAGGTTCGGTTACTTATTCATGGAAGGGTGAGGGCGGATATGGTTCGGCGCACCAATGGACTACTGACTATCGCTTGGATTCAAGTCTCACCTTCACATCTCGGTTAGCTGCCACTGCACTCGATGCTTATACCCCTACCGGGAATGAATATCAAGAATACCTTGCCGAGAAAGGCAAATAATATAACAACAAAAAATATAAATACAAATTATTATGAAAAAATATGGTTTATCTATCTTATTCTTAACCGCTCTGCTCATTAATGTTAGGGGAGGTGAGATCATCGTCAATGATAACGCTTGTTGCGGGGAACGTGAAGCGTCTGCAGCAATGCCTACATACGAGCAAATTAAAACGCTATGGGAACAAATTGCAAATGTGTCAATTACCAATGATAATATGACATCTTTGGCTCAAACGATACCAGGCTTGGCGTTCCTAACATTCGATGTGCAAAAGGATGTGGAGTTGGAAGGTGGTGAACACGGAGATTTATATGATGTGTATTTTGGCATCAATATTGATAGTGTGCGCAGCACGGAAACAGAAGTATTCTTCTCTGCTTCACAACCCCATGCTTGTGGCATAGCTTTGCCTTATGGCTATAGTGACAGTGGTTTCAGTGTATATTTCAAAGATAGGGCAGATGCAGAGAACTATCTGTCACAACTGAAGCAATCGAAAGAAGTGCAGTCTGAAGATTACGGAACAGAAGGAATAAAAAGTGAAAACGGATGGTATTGCGTTTCACTTGTTGATTCATGGCTGTTAGATATGTAAAACGAATAGGGTCATGGGAATAGCCCCATGACCCCGTTACGTTACGTCAAATCATAAATCTCAAACGTCCAACTAAAGCTTAACCCATTACTCACAATTCGTAACTCATCACTAATAATATGGCACTCATCCAATGTCCCGAATGCGGGAACATGATTTCCGATAAAGCGGTGAAATGTCCCAAGTGCGGTTATCCTGTGGGTCAAGGATTCACACCATCACCAGCCCCCATCATAACCGATGGGGACGTGGAGGGGAGCCTCGAAACCCCGCCATCCCGAAAATGGCTTTATGCCGTTATCGGGATCGTGGTGATAGCATTGATTGGCTTGGGATATTTTGTTTATAACGAAATCCAGAGAGAAAAAGAGGAAGAAATAAGGTTGTTTGCAGTCAACTTTGCCAATATGGTGAGCCGCAACCAAATAGACTCAGTGCGAATGGTTTATCCTGATGCCTTAAAATGTGATTCTCTATCTCTTTCTTTTGTTGCTGATAGCATAAAAATTAGTTCAATGGGAAGTCCAAATACCTATATCGCTATATTTGGCAATGATAATAAAGCAGTGTTGTCAAGAACAGAAGATGGCTCTTTTGTGATAACTTCTTCCCATGGCTTGTTTGCCTATCGCAATGAGGACTATCAATTGTCAGAGAAAACAATTGAGTGGCGGAAAAATCTTACTGACGCATTTTTTGCCGATTCGCTTGCAAATTTGAAAGCCAATTTAGAAAAAGTACGACAGGAAAAGGCTGCCGCACAAGCGGCAGCAATTGAGGAGATAAAAAAACAAATAAACACTGCAGATTTTTCTTCGGGACTTAAAAAACACCTCAATGGAACGTTACGAGAAGATGAAGGTGATCATCCAGAATACAAAGTTAAACAAGCGACTGTCAAGAGGGTATATAACCTGACCCCATCATCCGCCATGGTGGATATGCGTTATGTGTACGATTACGGTGATCCATATGGACTAAGTATAGGATCTCTGAAAATCAGAGTTGTAAAAGAATACGGTAAATGGTGCATTGACGATTTGTGGGATAAAGATGATGATTCCAAAATTTGGGGCGAATCTATGCGTACAATAAAATGGCCTAAAGCACCATACTAATAATGATCAATTAAGAAATAGCGGTAAATGGAAAAAAGAAAACTATGATGGTAAAATATATTATTCAACTTCTTCTCCACAATCTATGCACGCTTCGGATGTTGAGCATGAGAATGGTTGGTATATCGTTCGTGTAACTGTAGCCGAATTGTAATAATATGAACATACCAAAACCATAAACAACATAAGCACTAATCCTTTAAACTCATGAAACGAATCATTTTATTCCTTATGTTATGCGTAGCCAGTTGCCAACTGGCTTTTTCACAAGATGAGTCAGAGAATTATTTGTTGCTGAGAGATGAACTGACCATCAACTATTCCTTCGACTACTCTGTTTTCAGAATCGAGAATTTCAATGCTGAAGATTACGTGTCGATGAAGGTGGACCGTACTTTCGAACGTTTCACGAACATGATTGAGAACACGTTGGTTCATAATGCTAACATCGAAATGAAGAGTTGCAAGATGAAACTCCTCAATGAGCAGGAGGCGAATCTTGAGCTAAAGGTTACCCCTTTAGAGGCGGATGACGATGGGGAGCATACGTTTTCGTTTGAATTATACCATAAACCATCCAATACTCACATCTGCTCATTCCAAATCAACACCAATGGAGGCGATGACGAAGCCTTTCTCCCCGAATTCATGGACCGGCTGAAAAAGACAGGAAAGAAACTCGGCAATCGAATAGCTAAGATAAAGACAAAAGCGGAGAAAATGAAATCGGAAAAACTTTAAACCTCAAACCTAATTCGTAACTCATCAGCGGACAGACATGAAGTCGCTCCCTAATTCGTAACTCATCACTCGTAACTCGTAATTAATTTTATGGCACTCATCCGATGTTCTGAATGCGGAAGCATGATTTCCGACAAAGCGCAGAGATGTCCCAGGTGCGGATGTCCTGTCGGCCATGGGATGGCTTCTTCGCCAAATCGCATTGTCAATAATGGTAGCGTGGATGATTATCCCGAAAAGTCTTCCTCCCGTAAATGGCTTTATGCCTTGATAGGTCTGCTCGCAGCAGCCTTGGTGGGTGGCGGCATCGTGGCGTATAACAAGTTGTCGGCAACAGAGGGCGATAATTCTGCCACAACGCCCGACACGGCTATCGTAAGCCATGGACAAAGTGTTGGCGTTAGCTCTGGAGATGACCAAACTGCCACCCGACAGGTCGAGTCGGAACAGGCAACCCGGCAGAGTCCTCAACAAACACCTTCGCAGACAACACATCGAGGTGGTATCCGTGCCACGCTCACCGGTGAAATCAGCACTATTCAGAACGTGAAAATGGTTCTCCAAGGTAAAACGGGCACACTTTCCTATGTCATGGACGGCAAGCGTACGGTTAGCAATATTGTGTTGGACGAAGCAACCTCCAGAATCGACAAGAATGGATTCGGACATCTTGTACTTAAAAGTTTTACTCCCGGTGGTAAACTCAAGGGACGATTCATTGGAGAGATGGATGTGGCGGAGTGTGGATACATTTACGAAGGACAGTTCGTCAATGTGAATGGCGGCTCCACCACTTTCTTCCTCACGGAATTGTAAAAAAACATCAACCTCAAACCAATTCGTAACTCATCACTCGTAACTCGTAATTATTATGCCACTCATCAATTGTCCCGAATGTGGGAAAAAGGTATCCGACAAAGCATACAGCTGTCCGCAATGCGGCTTCGTCCTTCAGGAGAATGAAGTTCTTTTGGAGAATCAAGGTGACAGTATCCGTAAGTGGCTTTTTGGAGCCATCGGACTGTTGGCAGCAGCTGTCGCCGTAGTGGGATATCTGTTGTATGCACACAGTAAGACGGACGATAATAATGCTATTGTCGAACTGACCCCGGAATTCATAACGGCAATAGAAAAGTATGACCAACTGGGTGTCTTTAGCGAGGGGTATGCTGCTGTCCGGAAGGGCGACAAATGGGGGTACGTCAACACCAAGGGTGAAGAGGTGATACCCGTCAGTATCGAGGCATTTTGCGTCGGACGCTTTTCCGAAGGAGTGGCCTTCGTTCCCTCTTCAAATGACAGCATCCCCTTCACTGTAATTGATACCGATGGAGAAACGGTGTTCAAGGGCGTAAAGGGTGACGCTTATTTCACTGAGAGTACATCTTTTGAAAGCGCCGATATGCCTTATTTCTCTAATGGAAAACTGTATGTCCCCCTTTATAAAGACGACAAGTTGTGCTTTGCAGTTTATGATAAGCAAGGAAACAGGTTGGAGCAGGAATTGTCAGGCAAGTTGGAAAAAGATCTGTATCCTTCTTCGGCCAGACGTTTTACCCAAAGCGTTGACAAAGACCACCAAAAGGTGGGCGTAATGGACTCTCTCAGTAATATCGTTATCCGTGCGAAGTATGACGAGTTAGGCGATGGTCTTGGTTTCCATATCTCCAATGGCGTAGTCCTTGTGTGCTTGTATGAGGTGAATGAGAATTATCATACGGCGGGGCTGGTGGATAATTACAAATGTCACTATGGCTATGCCGACCTCAAGGGTAATGACACGTTTTCGGATGAACTGAAGAAAAGATGTGACGACAAATGGAAAAGGGCAAATGAAAAATACTATGATGGTATTTCCCAGGCATATATCAGACAACTGGGCAAATTGAGTAAAGCCCCCCCCTCTACTTTCCATTATTACTATCTTTTTGATATTACCGGCGACGGCATCCCGGAGTTGTGGGTGAAGTCTGTATGTGGTGACGGTGCAACAACGATAACCGTTTTCACCTGGCTCTATGATGCAAAGAAAATCTATGAGACGGGTTGGGTATTCGGTATGAGATTATTTGAGGGTGAAAACTGCGTTTTCGCTGATTATTGTATGGAAAAGGCAACGAAACTGACCTATGAGAATGGAAAAATGCGTGAAAAGACAATGTCCTCCCAACGGGATGAAGAAACGGGGCGCTTGTCGCCAGAACCATCTGACAAAGAATTCGAGTTCATCGATGCTAAGAACAAGAACCCCATCAAGGCAATAGGAAAAGCCGCTGCTAATTAACCTCCTCTCGTGAAACCATAAACCCTAATTCGCGACTCATCACTCGTACCCCATCACTCGTACCCCATCACTCGTAACTCGTAACTATAATATATGGCACTCATCCGATGTTCTGAATGCGGAAGCATGATTTCCGACAAAGCGCAGAGATGTCCCAGGTGCGGATGTCCTGTCGTCCATGGGATGGCTTCTTCGCCAAATCGCATCATTAATAATGGTGGTGTGGATTACTACCCCGAAAAGCCTTCCTCCCGTAAATGGCTTTATGCGGTGATAGGTTTGCTTGCCGCTGTCTTGGTAGGTGGCGGCATCGTGGCGTATAACAAACTGTCAAATGATAACGAGAATAGCCCCGCTGCCACGACCGACAGCACATCTGTTGATGGCGGGCAAACTCCACGTGTCAACCCAACTCAAATTCCTGATGGTGATTATTGCTATGAAGGACATTGGAAGTCGCAAAAACATGTGGCGCAGGCTTGCAGGATGGTGTTTGCCAAACAAGGCAACCGTCTCTCTAACTGTTCATATACCAACCTACGTTATAGCACTACCATCCAGCTTACAGGCTCAATAGAAAACGACAAACTGCACTTCGTGGGAAAAATCAATGGCAAAGACTTGGTTATCGACCTCCAGCCGTCCGACCTTGATGCCACCCAGATGAATGGAACGGGTACAGACTATGCGCATAGTGGTGACCGTGCCGCACTGGAACTGTCAAGAGTAGAACAGGCGGTCGGCCAACGTGTTGTTGAATACGTAGAACCAGTTGACGTGGCTGCTGAAAGGGTAATGGCTGCTGCCGATGCTGCTGTGGCTGCTGAAGCCGTTGAGGAGGCTGCTGCTGCCGTTGAGGCCGCTGTAGAGTATGCAGAAGGTGCATCAGGCCGCTCATCTTATGACTATGGTTCAAGCAGACAGTCGTATCGGTTCTCTTCTGCCGATGATGTGATAGGTTGGTTAAGTGATAAGACCTTTTACAATGGCAGCCGGCGTTTAAGGATACGTCCCAATGGCGTGTGGCTGAATGACTATTGTGCGACGTACGCACCCAGAGTAGAGCGTTATGAGTCGTGGAAAGCATTGATCAGGGCAATGACGGCTACAGGACAAAGAGTGAGTTTCTTTGTCAATCCCATCGATGGGGAAATAACCGACGAGGCAGGTGATGTATTCAGGTTACGATGATTTCGTATTTTTTCCAAATAAATAATAACCATCTATCATCTCATACTATGGCTCTCATCAAATGTCCTGAATGTGGAAACATGTTTTCCGATAAGGCTATCAAATGCCCCAAGTGCGGCTGCCCCGTTGGGCTAAGAACCGCCTCTTCGCCTAAGCGCATCATCAACAATGGTGTATCGCAAAGAAAAGACACCAACAAAGGATTGTATGGTGTGATTGGAGTCCTGTCGTCGATTTTATTGGCTTTAGGCGTCTTCCTCTTGTTGAGTCATAAAGGTGATGAAAAGGACATGGCGCAGGATACACCATCAGTAAGCGCTACAACCTCTGATAATGTCCTCGATAAAGCGAAAAGTGCTGATGGTGTAAAAGAAGAAAGAATTGAGAATGGGGATATTGAAGGATATGAAGATAATGGTCTTTTCGAGGATAAGGAAATAACCGTAACCAACGGGTGTACTATTAAAATGATAGCTGTGTATGGTGGCTCTTTCTTGATGGGTGGCACTTCAGAGCAGGGTGGCGATACCTATGCCAATGAACTGCCTGCCCATCGTGTCACACTCGATAATTATTATATTGGGCAGACAGAAGTGACACAGGCTTTATGGAAAGCGGTTATGGGTTATAACCCCTCAGCAATGAATCATGGAGATTTATATCCTGTTGAAAATGTTAATTATAATGACTGCCAGGCTTTTGTGAAAGAACTGAATCAGTTGACAGAAGGCAAGAGACCTAAAGGGAAAGATTTTCGCATTCCTACTGAGGCGGAATGGGAATATGCTGCCCGCGGCGGGCAGAGTGGCGGTTACAAGTATAGCGGAAGCGACGCTGTTGGTACGGTGGCTTGGTATAATGGTAATGCTAACGGGAAAACACACCACGTGAAATCGTTGAATGCTAATTCCCTGGGCGTTTTTGATATGAGTGGTAATGTCTCGGAATGGACATCCGATTGGTTTGATGCAAATTATTATGAACGGTCGGAAGAATATAATCCCCGCAATAAGGTGCAAAGCCGGCAAATAGCAGGGCGAGGCGGCAGTTTTGTCAGTCAGCCCAGGAATTGCCGAGTGTCTGACCGACACTATTATTCTCCCAAAGAACGAAGTGGTCATTTAGGGCTACGTGTCGCTATGTAATTACAAAAAAGCATATAATGTTTGCGATTCCGAGAAAAATACTTAAATTTGCATACTAATAAGCAATCATTGACGAGAAACAGATCATCTATTAACTATGGCGCTCATTAATTGTCCAGAATGTGGGCATGAGGTTTCGGATAAAGCCTCAGCTTGTCCTAATTGTGGTCGTCCTATGGGGATTCCGCTCATTTGTCCGGAATGTGGCGCTCCTGTATCCAGCAACGATCAGAACTGTCACAATTGTGGTTGTCCTATCCATCAAGAAACCACAGGCTATTTCGAAAGTGACAACTATATGGATGGATATAGTAAGAATAGAGTGTGGATTTGGGTCTTGATTGCCTTCCTGGTCTGCTCAGTAGGTGGAGTTGGTTTCTATGCTTACACTCGAATGTCTCAAAAGGATAAATCCAAAGGTGGCAAAGAAAAGGCCTCTCCTCTCAGCCTTGTTGATGGACGGTACTCCTATCAAGGAAGTTGGGAGTCGAGTCAACATGCGACACAATCTTGTAAGTTGGAGTTCGAAAAGAAAGAGGGCAATCTGGTGAATGGTGTGTATACTAATCTCCGATATCAGTCCCGAATTCCACTTAATGGAACAATTAAGGGTGATACTCTTCATTTTGTGGGCGATATCGGTGGAAAGCAGTTGGTGATTAACCTGACAGCCGCATCCGATGGTAATTCGTTGATAGGGGAGGGCATAGACTATGCCCACAACGGCGATCAGGCTAAACTGAATCTGACGAAGGTGGCAGTCAGCAAAGTGGATGATGATATAGATTTGGCGTTTGAAGCCAGCCGTCAACGTGCCGCCGAAGAGGAGAGGGAAAGACAAAGAAGACAAAGAGAAGAGGAAGAACGCGCAAGCAAAGAAGGACCGGCGTGGTTGCAAGGGGCATGGAGAGCGGAATTGAAAGATGATTATGGAAACAGCATGGGATATGGGTACGAAGTGTTTAATCATGGATCTTCCAAATCTTATATTGGCAGTAGTTATTTATTCGAACGCCGATATACAGTATCTGGTAAGTATGTAACTTATGATAAGGGGTATTTTGTACTGGATACAGATAATCACTCACTTATAGGCGCTGACGGCAATAGGTTTACGAAAGTATCTGACGACGTTTATTATACTCCATCGTCCTCCACATCTGGTAGCACTTATGCTCAAAGTGGCTCAAGCAGTCGCTCCTACAGATTCTCATCTGCTGATGATGTGATAGGATGGCTGAGTGATAAGACCTTTTACAATGGCAGCAGACGATTAAGAATACGCCCCAATGGGGTGTGGCTGAACGACTATTGCGCTACGTTTGGTCCCACCGTGGAACGCTTTGAATCGTGGAAAGCGCTGGTTAGGGCAATGACAGCCACAGGACAAAGGGTGAGTTTCTTTGTCAATCCCATCGATGGGGAAATAACCGACGAGGCAGGTGATGTATTCAGGCTAAGGTAAAAATAGTTATCAACAAAATAATATAATAATACCTAACTATGAGCAAATTAAAATGTATTGATTGTGGACAAGAGTTTGATGCAAAATTCAGTTCCTGTCCAAATTGCGGATGCCCCTCTTCTTCCTGCCAAATCATCGAGGAAGAAACTGCTCCGAAAGAAGAAACCACATACCAAGGATCATCTGCCAGTGAACAACGCTACGCTGGGCAGCAGCAACAGTCGCAGCAGCCATATCATCAGGCGAATCCGGCATACGGTGAAGATGTCTTCCCCACAACCGATACAGGCGTAGAAAATGAACGTGTTATTAAGAATTATGCAAATATAATCTGGATGGTAAGTTTGGCGCTTGCTGGCCTGGCAGAAGTATTATCCATTATTCAGGTGATGAGCATAATCAGTAAATATCCTCGTGCTGCAGGTATGGCATTCTTGTCGCTGATAGGGGTGACACTTATGCTCGGCCTGTTTTTACTTGCTGTCTATCTTCTCCGTGCTTTTATCATGGTCGTACATAACATATCTATCAATGTGCATGAGATAAACATGAAGGTCAAGTAGTGTATTCAACATGTTGTTATTTAAAAAAGTGGAACTATGAAGAAGTTGTTGCCTGTTTTTTTCATAACTGTTTTTCTAGTTGGCTGTGATGAAATGCGCCATCGTGAACTGTTTGAGAAAACTGATTATTTCGTGGAAAGTCTGTACACAACGATGAAGAGCTATGGATTGCTCGGAGGAACTAATTATACCAAATATGCTGAGAACGGGAAATATAAAATTATGCCTATTGGGAGACTCGTAAATGTGAGAATAGAAACGTATGCCAGTGCAAAAGAATATGAAGATTTGCGCCAGTTGCTTAAACGCCATTACAAAGGTGATTCTCGGGTGAACGATGTATATATTTGTGAAGCTGGAACAGTTATGATCGATTGTAGAAACTAATATATATTGCTATGGCACTTATTAAATGTTCAGAATGTGGTAACATGGTCTCTGACCAGAGTGACCATTGCATTAAATGCGGAGCACCCATTATAAGAAAAGTTAAGTGCAACGAATGTGGCGCTGAGTATGATGAAACCAATGCGGTTTGTCCTAATTGTGGTTGCCCGTCAACAGTAAACCGCCATTCGGCTGGCGATAGATACAATTGTCGCCAGCCGAATGGTTATGGCTCGTCCATGCCTCCTCCCCGTCAAGGCTATGCTCCCTTTAATTCCAACATGCAGAACCTTGGTCGGGAGCAGCGTGTCCAAAGATTTTTAATGACGAACGCAAAATATTTCCCTCAAATGCGGATGGAGGAGATAAGAGGAATGCTGCTCTCCCTTGACGGACAGAAATTGAGTTCAGTGGAATGTATGACTTTTAAGGATCCGATGATTCTATTGCTCATTTCAATCTTCCTCGGCGGATTAGGTGTAGACCGTTTCATGCTAAATGAAATAGGTACAGGGGTAGCCAAACTTATCACATGCCTTCTCTGTGTAGGCGTTATTTGGTGGCTCATCGACCTCTTCCAAATCAGTGATATGACAAAAGAATATAATTACAAAGAACTATGTATGATGCTGGAATATTTTAATATGGGATGACTCATCACTCGTAACACGTAACTCATCACTCGTAACACGTAACTCATCACTCGTAACACGTAACTCATCACTCGTAACACGTAACTCATCACTCGTAACTCGTAATTAATAATATGGCTCTTATCAAATGTCCTGAATGCGGAAACATGATTTCCGACAAGGCGCTCAAATGCCCCAAGTGCGGATGTCTGATAAAGCGTGAAATGGCTACATTGCCGAATGGCTCTTTCGGGCGTGGCAATGGCGAGGCCTATTCCGATAGTGCGTCGTCGCGCAAAGGGTTGTATGCCATCATCGCCGTCCTCGCCACAGCGTTGGTGGGTCTTGGCGTTTATTTCTTCATCAGCTCCTCTGGCAAGGTGGGTGGTAATGAAGAGGAAAACGTCGAAACAACAGCACACGTCACAAATGGTAATGTCGTGGCAACTACACCTTCAACTACAGATGACAAGGTCAAGCAAGAGGCATCACCGCAACAACAGGAGCCGACAGTTCAGAAACAGCAAGCACCTAAACCAACCTATACTAGGTTTCCGTCAGCACTGACCTTAAGTGGCGTCATCAATGGCTCAAAAATGGATTATACTATTTCCATGAATCTCTCAATTGCCGATGATGGAAAGGTCAATGGGCATTTGGTGGTACTCAATGGTAAACAGGATAGGGTCAACCTTACGGGAACATACAACCACCAAACGAACAGCCTGAAAATATATGAACAGAATGCCCGCACGGGCAGGAGAACGGGATATTACTTCGACGCGTCACTCATGTCTCGCTCTTCAGGTTATTCGCTTACGGGACGATACAAATGCAATAAACCCCAGATCAACTGGTATTTCTCGGCAGAAACACATTAATTTCTTCTTATTTCATTCTTAGATTTTCTTACTATTATGGCTCTTATCAGATGTCCAGAATGTGGAAACATGATTTCCGATAAGGCAATCTACGCAACACTCGTGTTCTATACCAATGACTCAGGCGATATGATGTTTGGACGTTTGGCTCAAATGCCCCCAAAATGCATTTGAAGCAGAAGTGTGTGGTATCCCCCTAAAAAATATTGTTGCTTAATGAGGATTATTCAAATAATATAACTATATTTGCAGTGACAGATAAAAGGCCGTTTCAGAAATATTAGATTATGAACAAAGAACAAAGGAATAAACTGACCTATATCATTAATTGTATATCGGTTTTTGGCGAGCATTTTGATTTGTCGCCAAAGCAGTCACATGCCTATCTGAAACGCTACGGAGGATTGAAATTCCTGGATGAGTGTTATGCAGCAGAGCACACTCTTTCCCTTTTTGATGCCGTCAGCGACTTATCTGTCATTTGTCATAGAAACGGAGGTGGATTGATATGATACTCTACCATGGCTCAAACACGATAATTGATAAAATCAATTTGGCCCTCTGTAAACCATATAAAGATTTTGGAAAAGGCTTCTATCTTACAGATATTAGGTCTCAAGCAGAAGATATGGCTATTCGTCGCGTCAGACTTGCTGGCACAGGGAGTCCCGTTGTTTCGTCTTTTGAGTTTGATGAAAAATTATTGAACGGTAACCTCCTTCGGACCCTCATCTTTCCTGATGTTTCTGTAGAATGGGCCAAGTTTGTTCTTGATAATCGTGATTTGGAACGCAAAGGCTTTTCGCACGACTATGATATCGTGGTAGGGCCTGTCGCTAATGATACTGTAGCATTCCAACTACGTAGATATCTCTTAGGCGTTATTTCTTTGGAAGATTTGGTGAAAGAGTTGGAATTTAAAGGGCTTAATAATCAATTCTTCTTCGGAACAGAACTAGCCATATCTAAATTACAGCGCTTATGAACAATGAACAGAAATTCTTAGTGGAGAGTATTATAGACGATGTGGCAAGGTATATTGTAGAAGATGAAGATGCCACCATCTTGGATGCTTTGAATACTGTCTATAATTCGCAATTTTATGAGAAACTGATGGATCTGGGCACTGGTATTTACTACCAAAGTCCTGCATATTGTTACGAATTGTTGAAACATGAATTGAAATACGGTAAAACCATTTAGTTCGTTATTCTATCATAATCTTTTACTATGGCACTTATCAAATGTCCTGAATGCGGAAACATGATTTCCGACAAGGCTATCAAATGCCCCAAGTGCGGATGCCCTGTAGGTCGTCCCTCTATACAACCATCCAATCGTTATGATTATGGCGAGCATGAAGAAGATTCTTCTCCGACCGTTTCCCGCAAATGGCTCTATGTCATCATTGGCGTGTTGGCGGCGGCTCTCATCGGCATCACGGCTTTCTTGCTCTTGAAAAACACTGACTCATCGGATTCTTCGGCAGCGTTGATGTCGGAGACGACCGGCGAAGGGCCGAAAACGTATGCCTTGGCCACCTCTGAACTCGGGTGGCTGAATGTCCGTAGGGAACCCTCCACGTCTGCAAAGATTGCCGCCAAGATGCGGACGATTGTCGACGAGGCGGAGGTGCTGGGCAAAGTGGATGATTGGTATAAAGTGCGCTTCAATGGCGTTGAAGGGTATATCCGGGAACCTTACGTATTCGCGGGCACTAAAGAGGAGGTGGAAGAGTATAGGAACACGCTGAGAATGCCGACCTATAAACAGGTGAATGCCATGTGGGAATGGGCTCCTACGGAGGGTAGACTTTCCGAAAGCGACTTGAGTCATCTGGCGGATTTTATCCCTGGCATGAAGTTCTTGAAATGTGACATCGACAATCAGGTATTTGGACCAGAAGATACTTTTGATGGTGAAACGGCCGTGATTCCCAATTATTGGTCTTGCTACGGAATGAATATGGCAGATGTGCGGGTGAAAACACCGGGCGAGAATCATTTGTTTGAGGCTAATTTCTCAGCGGACCAATCCCGTGCTTGTGGCGTAATTGTGTATTATTATGCCGATCTTAGTAATACAATGACAGGGGTTGAGATTTATTTCAAAGAGAAGACAGATGCCGATACCTTTTACAAGCAGTTTAAATCCACCGAAAAACTGATTAGGAGAGATGGGACTACTGAAGTTTATGAACGGTCGTTTGTAAAAGAAAGGGAGTATAAGCAGGAAATAACATGCAATGTCGAAAAGAAAGGAGATTGGTACATCGTGAAGATCGATATGTATGTTTGAAGCAATTGTAGCGTCTGACATGGCTCCCCCCCCTCAATCTGCTCGTCCCAAATTGTAATAGATCTTAATACTATTCACATTTTACTTTTATGCTTATGAAAACCTTATTGATTACATTTTTGCTCATAGCCTCAATGGCTACGCATGCGGCTTTTGCTGAAAATTCAGTTACAGAGATCTCATCCCCTGAACTAATGGCTCCGAATGGTGGCACGATAGAATATAGAGGCTCCATCGGCTCTTACAAGGTGGAATTCACCTTTATGAGACTGCACATGGGCCGTGGCGATGAACTTTATTACAAGTACACCACCATCAACGTGAACAACGGTGAACCCATAGAGCTGGTTTATAAACGCCAGCAGGGTCGTTACTCTGTCTATTACGAGTATATCAACGGAAAACACACGGGTACATTTACTATCATCCGAACCAAACAGAAAATAACAGGTTCGTTCCGCAACTCCAAGGGACAGACCTTCAAAGTGAATGCCGTAGCCTACGGCGGCAATTGGGCCGATGAATAATAACTGTTGATTTTTCAATCAATAGGAGGAGCGACAGTCGTTACTTCCGCTCCTCTCAGTTTAAATCCATCTTTCCATCCCCCCTCCATCTTCATTTCCCCCTCTTTCGGAGGGGGCCAGGGGGAGGCTTTTTTATTTCTTCGTATACACCTTAATCACTCGTGTCTTCTCGCCACCTTCTGACATTGCATCAACCGCGATACGGTCGATGGATGTCGGAGATGTGGCTTTCAGTGCTTCCATGCTCGACTCCACATCGTCGATATAAACCTTCGTGTCTATGTCACTGGTGTCAATCATGATGGCACGAGTAGTTTTGCCACTGGCATCCCCGTTTTCTATCTCCACCGTCGTCTCCATGGTCTGCACATCAGGGTCGGTATTTTGTTTCTGTGAGGTGTCCTCACCCGACAGCATGAATGCTACAGGGATAGTGAAACTCACCTTCACGGTCTTACCCTTATGCTTGCCGGGCGTCCAGTTAGGCATCGAACTGATGACACGCAAAGCCTCCTTGTCCAAATGTTCTTCCACACTCTGCACGATGCTGGCGTCGCTCACCTCGCCGGTCTCATTCACGATGAATTTTACCAATACCCGTCCTTGTGCACCGGCCTCAAAGGCTTCTTTCGGATAACGGATGTTTTCCATCAGATACGTCATCAGCCCCGACATGCCTCCGACAAATTCAGGCATTTGGTCGCAAACATCTAGAACTGGTAGAGCATCCTCGGAGGGGGAAAATTCCCCGGTCGCTTGGTTACTCTTCTTCAATTTCACGATGACCACATTGCGAGAGTATCCCATCTGGCGGGCTTTATCGCCTTTCAAAACGGTCATGCTCTCGATGTCGCTCGATGGGATGCCACTGATGTCGGTCATCTGCTTGCCGTCGACAATGTAGAGGTAGTCGCCATCATCCTCTGTGACAGTTCCTTGGACGGCAGTGGATAAGTCATTGGATTTACTCGAAAGAGGAACGGTTCCGTCTGGACCATCTTCCATCAGAAAGATGGTCTCGGTCTTGGCGTTTAGGGCTAAGGAAATGGCTATGATGGGCAATGCGAAGAGCACTTTCATACCACGCATCGCTGTCGATTGTTTTTTCAACATCATGATGATTCGTTTTTTGAGGGTACTGTGACTGATACCGTTGGCCACGCAGTACCTGACCGTGGACAACGACTTGGTTACTAACAATAGTTGATATTGACGCGCATTGATGCCTTGAGAGAGCGCCTCCTGGTCGGCTTCAAACTCGTGAATGGAACGCAGGTCGGAACGCAGCATCCATATCGCGGGATTGAACCACTGCAGGGGCGTGACGAGGTCGGTGAACAGCACATCCCACGAATGGTGTCGGTGGATGTGCCCACGCTCATGAGCGAGGATAGCGGCATCATGTGAGGCGTAATCACTACGGCTCAATACTATGTAACGCATCCAACTGAACGGCGAGTCAACGTGGTCGCTGACAGCGATGACGGTACCATCGTCCTGGGGATGCTTCTCGCTCTTCTTGATTAATCTGACTACTTGAACCATGGCATACAGCGAACGAAGGAGGGTGATTGCTGCACCGGCGATAAACAATGCCGACAAAGCCCATAACCACCAAGGTGAGCTGTCGCCTTCATCCACTAACTCCATTTGCAAACCGCCAATCTGTATGTCGGCCATGGGTTGTACGGCTACCTCTCGATGGATGGTAAGCACACACAACGGCAACACGAACGACAACAGTGCGGTCGCCAGCAACACAATACGGTTAAGCTTGTGCAGCGTCTCTTTCGATAGCAACAGTCGATAGAACATATAAAAAATGGCTATCAGGCAGGCTACTTTGAGGTCGTAGATGAGGAATTCAAGCATAAAAGAAAAAATGAATGGTTATTTTTGGGCATTCGCCTGCTCTATCTCGTCGATGAGCTGGCGAAGCTCCTCTACCGATATCTTCTCTTCCTTCACAAAGGCCGATACGGCATTCATGTAGGAATTGTTGAAATAGCTGGAGATGACATGGGCGATGCTGCGCTCACCATATTCCTTCTCGCTCACGAGGGGGAAATACTGGTAGGTGTTGCCATACTGCCGATGACCCAGAAAACCGTTTTTCTCCAACAACCTCACCATCGTGGAAAGGGTGTTGAAGTGGGGCTTCGGCTCGTCGTAATGGTCAAGCAACTCCCTCACAAACATGGCTCCATGTTTCCAGTACAGGTCCATGATCTCTTTTTCCTTATTAGTCAGTTTCTTCATAATTTGTCTGTTCCTTATAATAGTTGACAACTCATTAACTTATAAACTTAACAACTCATTAATTTCATCATTGCGCGTCATATCGAGTGCAAATATAACTAAAAGAATATATGTATGCAACTAAATGTTTTAGTTATTAAATAAAATTAAGTAGTTTATATATTTATTAACAGTTTGAAACGGTGTATCTAATTTCCAAAAATCAGGTGAATCAGTTTAATCTTGTATTATCAGTGTCCCTTATGCCCTTTCAGTGGTGTCTCCAAGGTAATAATTAAAAAAAAACCGATAAAATCCAAACAAATAATTCTCCGAAAATCGATAAAATCCAAGGAAAAAAAAATCTGAAAGTGAAGAAGGCTCACTCTCCTAAATTCTCCTCAATAAATGCCTTCACCCTATCGGCATATTCTTCAGGATAGTCGCGGTAGGCTTCATGGTGGGCGCTCTTCGGCACTATCCACAGCGTCTTGGGGTCATGTTTGGCTTCATATAGCGGATGCACCATCCATGAGGGAACAAATGTGTCATTGTCGCTGTGGATGAACAGCATGGGCTTCTGGCAGTGGCGCACCATGTCCACACTGTTGGCCTCGCCGAAACTCCAGCCATTCAACAACTTACACAATCCGCTGGACGTATACATCAACGGTATCTCGGGCATACCGAACTGCTCTTTCAGCTCATAGGAAAACTCATCCCACACACTGGTATAACCGCTGTCTTCGATGTAGGCTTTCACATACTCCATGTCTTCCTTACCGGAGAGATTCATCGCCGTGGCTCCACCCATAGAGGTGCCGTGGACGATGATCTCGGCATCCAAGCTGTCGCGGAACAGCTCGTTGCACAGCGGCAACCACTCCAACATGTCGTCGGCGTCTTTCCAACCCATCTGTATCATCTTGCCCTCACTCTGACCATGGGCATGCAGGTCGGGCACGAAAATATTGTATCCCAACGTCTCTCGGAAAAGGTAACCGATATAAAGATAATAGACTGCACTGCACGTGTAACCGTGTATCACAAAGGCGGTCCGGCGGGTGGGCTTCTCGGCGGGGGCAAACAGCGCATGAAGACGTCGACCGTCCTGGGTGGTCATAAACGTGTCGCGTATCACATGCGAACGACGTAGGCTGTCGGCCCACACCTTGATATGGGGATACTCTGCACCTAATCGTTGCTCGGCCAGCAAGCTGTCCCTACCGCTCGAATCGCCCAGGGAGAAATGGAGCATATAACCGCTGCCACCCATAATGGCAAGGAGCACCACAACAATCAGTGTGGTGCCCAATACCTTTATGAACTTTCTAAGTTTCCGTTTCGTCCTGTGTCGCATGAATCCGAATGCTTTAGCCGTTTGGATTTCCCCGTCCAATTCTCCCTCCTTCGCTTTCCCCCTCCTTGGGAGGGGGGCAGGGGGAGGCTCCCTCCTATTTCTTCAACATTTCCAGCGACTCTTTCAGCGCGGCGATCTTCTCCATCGCATCGTGCTGCTTCTTGCGCTCCATGGCGACCACGGCCTCGGGGGCGTTGGCCACGAAACGCTCGTTCGACAGCTTCTTCTCCACACCCATCAGGAAACCTTCCAAGTGCTTCAATTGTGCTTCCTGCTTGGCTATCTCGGCTTCCACGTCGATTAGGCTGCCCAGAGGAACGGCCCACTCGGTGGTGCCCACCATGAACTGGGCGGCATCGCCGGGCTTCTCATCGCTGCGGCGCAGGTCCTTCAGGTTGGCCATCTTCTTCACGATGGCGCAAGGGTCGCCCACGAAGTCATGACCCACGCTGAGCAGTTCCAACTGTTCCTTCGGAGCGATGTTCTTCGTCGAACGGATGGTGCGCACACCGCTCACCACCTGTTTCACCTCTTCCATCTGGGTGATCAACGCCTGGTCGGCATCGCTCAATGCGCCCAGATGCAGGCACTCGCGCATGATGCTGTCGCCCTCCTTGCGGTCGTAGATGTGCTGCCACAACTCTTCGGTGATGAAGGGCATGAAGGGATGGAGCATCTTCAGCAGCGTGTCGAAGAAGCCGAGGGTGGCATCGTAGGTGGCACGGTCGATGGCACTGCCAAAGGTGGGCTTCACCATCTCAAGATACCAACTAGAGAACTCATCCCAGAACAACTGGTAAACGGCCATCAGGGCTTCGGAGATGCGGTATTTCTTGAACATGTCGTCCACCTCGGCGGAGGTCTTGCGCAACTGGGCGGCAAACCACTCGGTGGCCAACCTGTTGGCGGCGCTCTGCTCCTCGTCGGCCACCTGCCAACCCTTCACCAGACGGAAGGCGTTCCATATCTTGTTGTTGAAATTGCGACCTTGCTCGCACAGGCTCTCGTCGAAAAGGATGTCGTTGCCGGCAGGGGCGCACAGCATCATGCCCATACGCACACCGTCGGCACCATACTTGTCGATTAACTCGATGGGGTCGGGCGAGTTGCCGAGGCTCTTCGACATCTTACGGCCCAACTTATCGCGCACGATACCGGTGAAGTAGACGTTCTTAAAGGGTATCTTGCCCATGTATTCCTCGCCAGCCATGATCATGCGCGCCACCCAGAAGAAGATGATGTCGGGGGCGGTCACCAGGTCACTCGTGGGATAGTAGTAGTTGATCTCTTCGTTGCCGGGCTGGTTGATGCCATCGAACAGGGAGATGGGCCATAGCCATGAGGAGAACCAGGTATCCAGGGCATCCTCGTCCTGACGGAGGGTGAACTCGGCGTCTTTCAAGGCGGGATATTTCTCCAGTGCCAGCGCGCGGGCCTTCTCTTCATCCTCTGCCACCACGAATGCTCCTTCTTCGGGCATTCTGGGTTCCCCTCCTTGGGAGGGGGCAGGGAAGGTAATATAATAGGCGGGTATGCGATGGCCCCACCATAGCTGACGGGAGATACACCAGTCCTGGATGTTCTCCAGCCAGTTCTTGTAGGTGTTCTTGTATTTGGCGGGATAGAACTGCATCTCGCCGGTCATCACCGGAGGAAGGGCGATGTAGGCAAAGTGCTGCATCCTGAGGAACCACTGTAACGACAACCTTGGCTCGATGGCGGTGTCGGGGTTGCGCTCGCTATAGCCTACCTTGTTGGTGTAGTCTTCCACACGTTCCATCAACCCGGCGTCCTTCAGGTCCTTCACGATCTGCTTGCGGCAGTCCATACGGTCCATGCCCACGTAGAGGGGCGACTGCTCGGAGATGGTGCCGTCGGCATTGAAGATGTCGATGGTCTCCAGATTGTGGGTTTTGCCGAGCATGTAGTCGTTGGTGTCATGAGCGGGGGTCACCTTCAAACAACCGGTACCGAACTCGATGTCCACATAGCGGTCCTCGATGACGGCGATCTCGCGACCCACCAAGGGCACGACCACCTTCTTGCCTTTCAGCCACTGGTTCTTCGGATCCTTGGGGTTGATACACATGGCGGTGTCGCCCATGATGGTCTCGGGACGGGTGGTGGCCACCACGGCGTAATAACCTTTCTCATCCTTGTGTATCACATTGCCGGCTTCTCTCAACGCTTCCTCGTCGTCTAAGTGGTCCAGTCCCACCACATAGTATTTCAGGTGGTATAGGTGGCTCTGCTCCTCTCTGTATATCACTTCCTCGGTGCTCAGGGCGGTCAGGGCCTTGGGGTCCCAGTTCACCATGCGCAGGCCGCGGTAGATAAGTCCTTTGTTGTAGAGGTCGACGAACACCTTGATGACGCTCTTCGAACGGGTCTCGTCCATCGTGAAGGCGGTGCGGTCCCAGTCGCAGGAGGCTCCTAAACGGCGCAACTGCTTCAGGATGATGCCGCCGTGCTCATGGGTCCAGTCCCAGGCATGACCCAGAAACTCGTCGCGGCTCAGGTCGTGTTTCTTGATGCCTTGTTCGGACAGCTTCTTTACCACCTTGGCCTCCGTGGCGATGGAGGCATGGTCGGTACCGGGCACCCAACAAGCGTTCTTGCCTTCCATGCGGGCGCGGCGCACCAAGATGTCCTGGATAGTATTGTTGAGCATGTGGCCCATGTGCAATACACCGGTCACATTGGGAGGAGGAATCACGATGGTGTAAGGCTCGCGACCATCGGGTTTTGAACTGAACAGCTTGTGCTCCAACCAATACTCATACCATTTCGACTCCACTGCCTGTGGATCGTACTTCGTTGCTAATTCCATTGTATATTATTTCTATGTTTTTTTATTCTTGTAATATAATATTTCTATAATTTTTTATTCCTGTAAAATGCTAAAGCAAGTAAAAATGCTAAAGCGAGCTAACTTCATCCCCTCCTTTTCCAAAGCGAGCTAACTTCATCCCCTCCTTTTCCAAAGCGAGCTAACCTTATCCCCTCCTTTTCCAAAGCGAGCTAACTTCATCCCCTCCTTTTCCAAAGCGAGCTAACCTTATCCCCTCCTTTTCCAAAGGAGGGGCAGGGGTGGTTTGTTAAAAAATGTCCCTACCGCTTTTCTATCTCCCTCCCTTCGGGAGGGCTGGGGTGGGTGTCAGGGGTGGGTATTCAATTTTGGCTACAAAATTACTGCTTTTCCGCGAATTATTCAAATAACCACCTAATTATTAAACTGCAAAGAGCATAATTCGGAAACAAATCCTCTCGATTCTCACCAAAAAGCATTACCTTTGTCAATCAATAATGAAAAACTCTAACCAATCAACAAATATTTCAACCTATGATCAACAGACTCCTCCATTTCCTCGACGCCTCGCCCGTCAATTTCCTCGCCGTAAAGAACATCAAGGATGAACTGCTCAAGGCTGGCTATCGACAGCTCGACCCGCGTCTGCCACTCGGAAAGATAGAAAAAGACGACAAATTCTTCGTCACCAAAAACGACTCGTCTATCTATGCCTTCCACATTGGACGAAAAACCTTGGCCGACGCTGGGTTCCACATGATATGTGCACATTGCGATTCACCCACCTTCCGCATCAAACCCAATGCGGAGATGCTCTGCGAGGGGGGTATCGTAAAACTCAACACCGAGGTCTATGGCGGACCCATCATGTCTACATGGTTCGACCGCCCCCTCACCATCGCGGGACGGGTCATACTGCGTACCGACAACCCCTTGGAACCGCAAACGTTGCTCATACATGTGCAACGACCGCTGTTGCAAATCTCCAACCTCGCCATACATTTCAACCGACAGGTGAATGATGGGGTGAAACTGAGCCGTCAGAAGGACATGCTGCCCATCCTGGGTATCATCAACAACCAACTCGAAGCGGGCAACCTGCTCATCAATGTCATCATCGATGAACTGAACAAACAACAAAAGGTAAGACGGGAGGATATTCTCGATTTCGACCTCTATCTGGCGGATGCTACACCGGCGTGCACGTTCGGTGTCCACGATGAGTTCATCTCCTCCGGACGACTCGACGACCTCTCCATGTGCTATGCTGGTGTCGAGGCGTTACTGGCGACAAAACAGTCCGATACGACCAAGGTGTTGGCCATCTTCGACAATGAGGAGACGGGCTCGCAAACCAAACAGGGGGCGGCAAGTCCCTTCCTCGCCTCTGTGATCAAGCGAATCGCCTTGGCGCAGAGCGGCACCGAGGAGGCGTTCTTCCAGGCCGTGGAGAGGGCGTTCATGGTGTCGGCGGACAATGCACATGCCTGGCATCCCAACTACAGTGAGAAATACGACCCAACCAACCATCCCGTACTCGCGGGCGGACCGGTCATCAAGTTCAATGCGGCACAGAAATATGCGTCGGATGCGGCATCGGCGGCGGTGTTCGCCGAGATATGCCGTAAGGCGGGGGTGCCATGCCAACGCTTTGTCAATCATAGCGATGTGGCGGGGGGAAGCACGCTGGGCAATATCCTCGCGTCGTCCATTCCTCTGCGCGGTGTCGACATGGGCAACGCCATTCTCGCCATGCACAGCTGCAGGGAGACGGGAAGCGTCGACGACCACCTCTACTGTGTCAAGGCTTTTTCTCAGTTCTTCTCCTAAACGACCAGAGTGACTCGATGATGGCTTCGCGATCGTCGGTCAGCGTAAGCAGCAGGTTCTTGTACTTGCCGCGGGCCATCATATCCTGCAAAAAAGGATAGATGGGCACTTCGCGCATCCAGAAATCGGTGCCTAAAAACACCATCGGACTGGCGAAGCCAAACGAGAGATAATGGTTCTGCACGGCATCCTGGAAGATTTCTTGCAGGGTGCCGGCACTTCCGGGGGTGTAGATGATACCGCCGAAGGCCAGGGTCAGGATGCTGTCCTCACGCACACTGTTCAGGAAAAACTTGGCGATGTGGGTGGCGAAGGGGGTGCTGGGCTCATGACCGTACAGCCAGGTGGGGATGCCCAAACTGTGGTAACGCTCCTGAGGGTAATGGGCCATCACCCGGAAGGCGGTAGAGAGCCAACCGTCATCCTGAAAGCAGGGGGCCACGGCAAGCATGTCGATGGCGTTGTCGGTTTCCTCCTGACTGCGACCGGCCATCCACGCTCCTAAGTGTGTGGCTTCCATGGCTCCGGGACCTCCGCCGCTGAGCATATAAAAACCTTGTTCGGTCAACGAACGGCTGATATATACTATCTCACGGTACATCGCATCGGTGCGCCGAAGAGCATGGCCGCCCATGATGCCTATACAGCGCATGGGGTCGTGTGTCTCGAAAAAACGGCGCAGGGCTTGATGCATGCCGTAATCATGGAAGGTTCGGGCCAACGACTCGTCCCTGCTCTGGGCTTGCTTACCGGTAGCAAGGTAATGTTGGTACACCCGTGTATCAAGACAATGGGCGAAACTGTCGGCATCCTCAGGGTCGAATCCCTCGTAGAGGTCGCCGGCGCTGTACAATGTTTTACGTGTCACGTCGAAAGGAACGGATTCCAGATATTTCGCCGTTCCTTCCATGTTGTCGAAATTCCTGTCTTTTATCATGGTTTAGGGTTGATGGTTTAGGGTTTAGGGTTGAAGGTTTAGGGTTACCTCTCATTCGTCATTCTTAATTCTTCATTCATACATCGCCGTAGGCGACAATTCAAAATTCAAAACTCAACATTCAAAATTCTTATACTTTTTCCTGTCGAGCTTGCCATTGAAGGTCCTCTTTATTTCATCTACGCGTTCATACTGCATGGGTACCTTATAGCGTTCCAACTTGCTGGCGATGAACAAAGCGAGGTCGCGACGGGCTATCTCTTCTCCGTTACTCGTGGAATAGAGCAACTTCACTGCGTTGCCGGTGATGGGCGAGGGAACGGCTATGCAGATGCAGTCCTTGATGCTGGGATGTCCCTGCGCCACATCTTCCACCTCGGAGGGAGAGACCTTGAAACCGCCTACATTGATGACGTCGTCGTCCCTGCCCAATAGGTGCAACATGCCTTGGCTGTCTATCTCGCCATTGTCGGCGGTATATACCACTCCGTCGCGCAGCACCGCCTGGGTCATCGCCTCATCGTCGGCATAACCGCTCATCAATGTCTTCCCGCTGCATGCCACATGCCCGCTCTCGGTGATGAACACACTGGAGTGCTTCATCGGTCGGCCCAAGCAACCTGCCGTACATTGACCGTCGTTGAAATTATAGGTACAGATGATGCCGGTCTCCGTTGAGGCATAGGTGTTGAACAACCGGCTCTTCGGCAAGACTTGGCAAAGGGCTTCCATGTCGGAGCGCGACATGGGGGCGGCTCCCGTCTCTATGAAGTCTATCTTGTCGGCATATCCGCCCAGTTGTTTCCTGGCCAGTTGCAACAGGATACGGGCACTGCTGGGAACAAGGAAGGTGCCCATCTTCTCGCAGGGATAATCGAGGGCATGGAAAAAGGCGTTGAGGTCTTTCATGCTCTCCAGCAGGTAGAGGGTGCCGCCGGTCATCATCACGGGATAGATCTTCGACAGGCTGCCGATATGGTTCAGCGGACCGTTGATGATGAACACATGGTCGAGGGTGTAACCATGGGCTTCGATCAGGTTCTCGCCGTCGGCCAGGATGGTGTCATGGCTGATCATCACTCCTTTCGAACGACCGGTGGTGCCGGTGGTGAACAGGATGTCGGCAATGTCGGAGGGGGGCGTGAAATGGGCGTAGCGCTTCTCTATCTCTTCTTTCTTGCTCTCTGGGGTGTCGCGCTCCAAGGGCAGGGCCACGGCGCCTATGCGGTGGAGGGCGAAATAGGTGTAGAGAAACTCCGGCGATTGGCTGTTGCGGAAACATACCACTTGACCAGCGCCCACACCGTCGCCACGCAACTGTGCCGCGTATCTGTCCACCTGCCCGTCCAACTCCTCATAGCTCACCGCATGGTCTTGGTACACCACGGCGGTCTTGCGGGGATGGGTTCTCGCATGCTCCTTGAGATAGTCCTCTAATTGCATATGCCTTCTTTTCTTGGGTTGTCGGTTGATGCCCTATTTATCTGTCGCGCTCGGCTATCTTCTTCTGCACCATAGCCACGATACTGTCTATGTTGCGGAGGTTCTTAGGAGTGGCGTCGCTGGCCTCCAATTCGATGTCGTATTCCGCCGACAGCGCCATGAGGATGTGGGTCACACCCAGCGAGTCCAACTCGCTGAACAGGAAATCGCTATCCACATCGACAAGCGGGAGGGCATCCTCCAACAATGTCTTGATTCTTTCTTTCATATCTTTTCGTTTAGATGTTCATCGTTCGGCGCGCTTAGGATGGTGAGGTTGCTCACCACTCCCTCGGCACTATAGGTGGCCACACGCCGTTTGTCGGCATCGGCCTCGTAGGCGACAACGGATTGGTCGGGATAGCGAAGAGCCATGAGCAATGCGTAGGCTCCGTAGCCGCTGTCCTCAATGACGATACGTCCGCCTGCATCCAATGTCGGCTCGTCGGTGGAGTGTCGTCTCAATTCTTTCTTCACACTCCTCAGTATGTCGTAACCTTTATAACGGTAACGGTCAAGAACCAATGCCTCGGGGGTGTCGCCGCTCCGCGTCAACAGCCCTCGCAGGGTGAGGGGGCGGATGCGGTAGTGCCCGTCCTTCATGACTAACCACTTGAACAGCAGGGGCGGCAGGAGATAAGCCATGAACACCACGGTGAACATACCGACGATGGTTACTTGGGCCAACGAATGCAAGGCGGGATGCTTGGCGAAAATCAAGGTGCCGATGCCGAAGAACATAATCAGGGCGGAGATGATGATACTGTTCTTGTAGGTGGCTATCATCTTCTTGCGATAGGCGTACTCGTACTGGCATCCTTCGGTCATGAAGATGGTGTAGTCGTCACCCTGACCGAAGATGAAGGTGGCGAGTATCACGTTCACCACATTGAACTGGATGCCCAGCAGGTTCATGATGCCCATAATCCATATCCAGCTGACGGCCATGGGGAGAAAGGAGAGAAGGGCCAACTCGATGCTGCCCAACGAGAACCAAAGGAAGAGGAAGACAATCAGTCCGCACGCCCAACCTATGTAGTTGAAGTTGTCGGAGAGGGTGGTGGCGATGGAGCTGTTCATGCTCTCCACATCGAACACGTAGCTTGGCCCCGACATCTGGTTGAGGCTGTCTCTCACGGCGGCGAAATGGGCTTCGTCCACCACTACATGGTCTATCGCGTTATAGGTGTGGCGAAGACTGTCTGTCCTGAACCGGTTGGCGAAGATGGTCGATTGCAACGGCTTGAAGTAGGAGGCGTCTTGCACTTCATAGGTGCCGGAGAGAAGGGCGAAGAAATCAGCGAACGAGTCGTCGGTGAAACCTGCTTTCCGGGCTTCCTGGCGGAGTGTGGTGTCGAACAGGGCGCGGTGGGAAGCCACAAATCTCTTCCATCGCTCCAAACGCTTTCCTTGCTCTGCCTTGGAACAGAGCAGGGGAGCGCAACTGCTGAAGGATTCCACCTGGCCTTCGGATAGTAAACGCTCCAGACGGTCGTGGCTCGACTGGCAGTGGTCGAGGGTTTCGTCTTGTGTGCTGCCTTCATATACCACATAAAGCGTCTTCGACTTTGTCGAGGGGGCTAATTGCTTCTGCAAGTTGTTCATGTCGGCTCGTTGGGCATCGGTCATATAGTTGATGTGGCTCATGTTCACATCAAAGGTGGTGCCCATGCTGAAATAACCGAACACGCAGGTGAGCAATATCACAATCACCACCAACCAGCGTCTGTTCTCCAACTCAAAGGTGCCTATCTTGGTGATGAAGCTTGGGGCGCGCTTGCCGGGTTTCGATTTCGACAGATGGGGCAGGTAGAGGAGCACGAACACGATGGTGCCGATAAGGAGCAGTGAACTGAACAGGCCAAGGTCGCTCAGGGCTTGCGATTGCAAGGGAACCAAGGCGAGAAAGGCTCCTACGGTGGTGATATTGCCCACCAACAGGGACGTAACAATCTCTTTCAGGGCGGTACGCACATCGGGGGTATGGTATTGGTGGGCTATCAGGTGCAATGGGTAGTTTACGGCTATTCCGAGGATAATCGACGAGATGCCGATCACGATCACCGAGATGCGGTCGTGAATCAGGGCGAGACCGCCCATGGCGAACAACCAGCCCCAAGCGATGGACACTACGATGAGCAAGATGTTGCGAGTGTTCCTGAAGGAGTAATACAATAGCGCGACAATCAGGATGATGGCCAAGGCTACGGACAGCAGGCTGTCTTGCTTGATCTGGCGGGAGTTGCCCACGGCGATGGCGGGACCTCCGGTGATGTGGATGGCGATGTCGTCATGAGTTTGAAGGGCGCTGTCGGACACCTCTTCCAGCAGTTTCAACAAACGGGCGTTATGCTCGGTCTCGCTCGAACCATAGGGTGATGGAAGCATCATCAGCGAACAACTCATATCACTGCTGAAGATATAACCGTCGTACAACTCGTAGTTCATTGCGCCCTGACTGTCTTGGAGCCGCGATACCACGGGGGTGAAAAGATTCAGGGGGTCGCGTTGCATATTGTCGGAAAACAACCCCGACACGGGAAACATCAGCAGTTGCTTGTCGCGTGCCAACTGTTCCTTCACGTAATCGCTCTCACGGAGCAGACTGTCGAATCGTGCGTAATCGCCATCGCTAAGGAAATAGGGGATATTGGCATACACGAAGTCGGCCACCTCGCTGAAAGCATCCATGTCTACTTGGCTGGTCAGGCCGCGGGCCATGCCTTCGCTGTCTTTCTCGCCTAACAACCGCTCGAAGGTTCCCATTACTTCAACCAGGCTGTCGGGTTCCACCGCCGTGCTGTCTTTCGACTGGAACAGCACATACAGGCGATCGGCGCCGGAGATGTCTTGATAAAGGGCCATGGCTTTCTCGTACTTACTGTCCAAAGGCAGGAAATCGGAAATGTCTTCCTTGTATTCCAGCCTCGTAAGCAGCACTCCGAAAAGCACGGTGAGCAGCAACAGGCTGCTAAGACGCATCATCCGGTGCGCCTTCAGATAGTCGTATGCCTCGATAATCCATTTAACCATAAACTTCTATTAACCAAAACAATTAACCTTTTTTCCCCTCCTTTTCCTCAAGCTAACTTTCTCCCCTCCTTTTCCTCAAGCTAACTTCCTCCCCTCCTTTTCCTCAAGCTAACTTCCTCCCCTTCTTTTCCTCAAGCTAACTTTCTCCCCTCCTTTTCCTCAAGCTAACTTTCTCCCCTCCTTTTCCAAAGGAGGGGCAGGGGTGGTTTGTTAATATAATGTCCCAACCTCTTCTTCAATTCATAATTGAATAATTCAAAAATCGCCGTAGGCGACAATTCAAAACTCAACATTCAAAACTCCTCAAGGGTAGCTCACTTCCTGTCCACAGGGTTGGCATAGATACCCACGAATATCTCTTTCAGCTTGTCGAGGTCGCAGGTGTCGTAACGGTCCAACTTCTCCAAGCGTTTGGCAAAGGCATCGTATTGTGCTTTCGTATACATTGATGTATATTTGCTGCTGCCGTACAGCATGTCGTGGGCGATGTAGTTGTTGGGGTAGAGACGGTAGGCGGTGTTGATGCGACTGTCTATCAACTTGGCCACCGATTTGTGGTACTCATTGTTGGTCTGTTGCTCAAACCGCGACAATTCGGCCACGGAAATGGGCTCGCACAACTCGAAATGCACGCGCCCCTTGCGTTGGAGGATACCGGTGAGGATGCTGTTCAGGTCTTCGCCGGGCTTCTTCGTGTATTTATGACTTTGCGATTCATAGAGTTCCAGGGCTTTGAGAATGTCGCACGACTCCCACTCGTAGCTCACGCTCACGGGCACGATGTTCAGGTCTGCCAAAGCCTTGATCTTGTCCTTGGGTTCGCTCATGCAGAACATCTTGATGATGCCTTGGTCGGTGGCGTCGATACCGTTCTTGGTGCGACCGTTGCGCTGCGCTATCCATACGGATTGCTGCTTTTCCATAATCACATGACGGATATATTCCGACAGGTGTAACGAACTTTGGTAGAAGTCTTTCAGACTGCCGCCAGGACGCTCCACCTTGAACATCTTGTTGCTCTTGCCGATGTCGATGATGGTGGGGTTCATCATCAGGTTGGCACCAAAGGTTATCTCGGTGGTCTCAAAACCGCTCTTCACGAAAAAATACTGGAGCAGGCAGGCATCCAGCACGATGTCGCGATGGTTCGATACGTAGAGGTACTGCTTTTGGGGTGAGAGGCGCTCGATGCCGGAACAGGTGAAACTGGTGATGCTCCGGCGGATGATCTGCTCGTTCAACTTATACATCGTATCGTGCTGAAACTCGCGGATGGTCTTGAAACTGGTGATGCGTTGACGAACCTCTTCGATGGACACATCGGGATAGACGAACGTGGCCAACAGGGGGAACACTTCGCTCTCGGAGAGTCGCTCCATGGCGGCGGGCAACTCCTCTTCGTAGTAGGGACGTATGTCGTCGAATCGGGGGTTCTTTACCATGATGATGCTATTGTTTGAAACCATTGTATGAATTCCTTTTTCCATTCCCGGCATTCGGCACAGCCTTTCTCGCTGCTGGCACCGAAACCATGACCGCCCCGGGCGTATTGGATGTAGCGGTGGGGAACATGTTGCGCCGTAAGCGCTGAGTCGAGCAACACGGAGTTGCGATAGTCCACTACAGGGTCGTCCTTGCAGTTGACCAGGAAGACGGGGGGACAGTCCACGGGCACATGGCGCTCCAATGATAGGCTGTCGAGCAGCTGGCGGTTGTGCAGGCGACTTTCACCCAATAAGGCGCGGCGAGAACGCTTGTGCACACAGTCGGCGGTCATCGTGACCACAGGGTAGATGGGAGCGACGAACGAGGGCTTGTCGGCTCTTTCGAAATATTCGGCGGCCGACATCACCAGATGACCTCCGGCGGAGAATCCCATGGCTCCCACGTGTAGACTGTCGATGCCATATTCTCGGTGGTGGCGTTTCACATAACGGATGGCCTGACGCAAATCGTCCTGGGGGTCGGGATAACGATTGCCACGGAAGATATAGCGGTAATGAAACAGGAAGGCGGGGACATAGGCGGTGCGGTAACGGAGCACAAAGGCGCTGATACCATGCGACTGCAACCAACGGCCCACGGCATCACCCTCGGTCTTCATGTCATGCCAGAAATAACTGCCGCCGGGACAGACAATCACGGCGATGCTCTTGTCGCCGGGGGCAAGATAGGGGGTCATCTCCACTTTCTTATGACCACGCTCTCCCTCCCAGATATTCACCTGGGCACTCGCTGTTAGGCTGAACAGGACAGCCAGCACAAGCAAACCGACAGTTATTATATATCTGCGTCTACGCATCTTGTTTCTTTCCAATACTCCGATTCCCTCAATCCCCCTCAATTCCCCTCAATTCCCCTCAATCCGTTAAATCCGTTACATTCGTTACTTCCGTTACATTCGTTACTTCCGTTACACTCGTTACATCCCTCGCTCAAATTAACAATTCCTGCATAATTATTCCTTTCCTCCCCACCGACTAACGCTCCATCTCATTGGCCATTTCTTCGCATCGGCGTTTGTAATGCTTTCGCATGGCGGAAGCCCGTTGGCGTAAGTCGCCCTTTGCCAACATCTCCTGCGGCGACAGGGGCTTGTCCACTTCGATGCGGAGGGGCCATTTGTTCAGGTGATATGTCTTCTTGCGCAGCACCTTGCCCGTGCCATATAGATACATGGGGAGAACATCCAGGTTCAACTGCTCGGCTATGTAGAATGCTCCTTGGTGGAACCTACCAATGCGACCGTCTTTGGAACGGGTGCCCTCGGGAAAGACGGCGATGCTGTAGCCACGATCGACCAACGAGCGCAACTTGGGCAATAGGGTGTCTATACCCTCGGCCACGGGGTAGTATTCGGCATTTCTTATCAACAGACCGTAGAATGGGTTGTTCCACACCCAGTCGTTGGTCAGGAATATCATATTGGGGGTGAAGATCAATTGGCACATCAGGTCAAGATGCGACTGGTGGTTGCAGATCATCACCTGTGGATGGTCGAAATCCACACCCTCGGCCAACTTATAGCTGAAGGGGGCACCGGGTATGCCATGGTGCAGCATGATGAACCGGGCGCTCTTGTATATCAGTTGGTGCAACTTCTTACGCTTCTTCTCGGTCATCTTACCTACCTTGGTGTATACCCATACAAAGGGGGTGATGATGAACAGCGACAGGATGATGAAGAATAGGAGTGAGTACAGCGTGCGCCCGTATTTCATCACAAATCGATACACGCGCAAGGGTAATCCGTAGATGAGGGCGAGTACGCAGAGCACGGTGTTCAATATGCTGATACGGGCGAAATCCTTACCCGCTCGGAAATGGCTCACTCGCTCTTCCTTGGGAGGGTAATACACGTCGATGGGTATCGACACCAGCTCCACGCCATGCCAGGAGGGGAAAACCAATAACTCCAACTCGGCTTCGTACTTGTCGGTCAACAACGACAGGCCATGCAACTTCTTCAAGGGATAGAGACGGTAGCCCGACTGGGTGTCGGGCATACGCTGACCGGTCTGGATGAAAAACCAGAAGTTGGAAAAGCCATTGGCAAAGGTGCTGCCCTTCGTTCGTTCCACTCCGTCAAGGTTGCGCTGACCCACAATCAGCGAAAAGGGATGTTCTTGGTTGGCGCGCAGGAAATCATTGATATGTCGGGGATAATGCTGTCCGTCGCCGTCGAGGGTGATGGCATACGAGAATCCTGCTGACAAGGCATGTTGGAAGCCGCGCTTCAGGGCGTAGCCCTTGCCGCGGTTCCTTTCATAGCTTATAAGGGTTATGCCTGTCTGCGCGGCCAACAGGGTGGGGGTGTCGTCGGTGCTGCCGTCGTTCACCACGATGATGTCATGGCAGTATCGTTTCGCTTCGTCTACGACACCGACAATCGTTCCGCCATTGTTGTATGTCGGAATAACCACGCAGATGCCTCTGTCGCGGAGTGTCTGTCGCATGTCGTCCATAGGGGTCAGCAGCTCTTACAGGTGAACACGATACTTGAAAAAACGCGCTCGCCATCGGCAACGCTGACCGTCGCTGACACTTCGCCCTCGGCGCTGACATCACTCACCTTCTGGTAATGGAAAGTGATATGGGGTGTCTC
Source organism: uncultured Prevotellaceae bacterium (assembly GCA_900316685.1). Classification (GTDB taxonomy): domain Bacteria; phylum Bacteroidota; class Bacteroidia; order Bacteroidales; family Bacteroidaceae; genus Prevotella. The sequence continues at coordinate 59,766 of ONDS01000006.1, forward strand.
AAGGGGGGAGATGACGCTCACAAACTTCACATCCTTGATGCGAATGATGCGTAGCGACAGCGACAACCGTTCTTCCAACAGCTCCTTGGCCATCTGGATAAGACAGGCACCGGGGGTGATGGGTTGGCCGGGAAAGTGCGATTGATAGATAAAATGGTCGGCATGGAGCGAGATGTCGAAACGCCAACCCGACCCTTCGGCCTCGTTCTTCTCAATCGTGTATAAACTATTCTTCAGTATCATGGTTATAATCGTTGGTTTCTTCTTCGGACTCTTCAGTCATAGGGGTGAAGCGGTAGGTGATGTGGCGGCGATCATTGCTGTAGGTGGTGGCTCCATGACTCATGCTCTCGAACAGCAGGCGGAGGTCCTTGCGTAGGAGTTTCCTGATATACCACTTGTCCAGCATCTTCATCACACTGAGCAGTTTCACCTTCCCACGATGGGGGTAGTAAACGAAATCGATGGAGCTCACACCGAACTCGTTGAACAATGAACCTACAATCTTCTCGCCGTCGTTCTTCAGTATGCCGATACCGCTGATGTAAGCCTGTGGCATCTCGATATACACGGAGTAGCGTTGCCGCTCTCCTGCTTCGGGAAGGGTGCCCTGACCGTATGCAGGCAAGCCCAGCAGCACGACAAACAGGCTAACGAACAGCAAAGGTGCTCTGAGGTATGCTGACATTGCTCTTGATATTACGTAACTCGATCACGGTGCGATCGCCTTTCTTCTCTAATAGCTCCACCTTGCTCACCATGGCTTTCTGCCTGTCGAAATGAAGGATGATCTTCTCGAACATGCTCTTGATGTCTTTCCTCTGGGGAAGGAGCGTGGCCACATATTCGCTGCCGCTCGCGACGATGCTGGTGCGGAAATTCTTGTCGTCGCTCAGGCATTTGCCCACCACGCTGTTCATCATGATCTGGGCGATGCTCTTGAACACCTTGTTCTGGTTCACGTCTATCTGGTCGCGACGCCCGTTGTTCTTCAACAGCACCTGGCTGCCATTGATGATGAACGTATATTGGTAGGGCGACACATATTCCCATCGTAACTTGTCGCGCTGCTGATAGTACATCTTGCCACGAGATACCATCTTGTCGTTCAGCAACTTCAGGTGCTTGGTCTGCACAAAGTCGCAGGTCATGCTCTGCATTCTCGACGCGGCATTGTTGATGAGGGTCTTTATCTGGCTCTCGCTCTGGCTGTATGTGGGCAACAACAGCAACCACAGCAGCATGATGGTCAATAGGTTTCTTTTCATCTTTATTTGGCGATTAATATACATCCTAATATGATAAGGCCCAAGCCTAACCATTGGGTCAAACTCACGTGTTCATGGAAAAAACAGATGGCGGCTATCATTCCGAAAACAAAACTAAGGCTCATCAGGGGATAAACCACGCTCAGAGGAAACACCTTCATCATGTACATCCACAACAGGCTGGCGGCTCCGAAACACAGACCGCAGACGGCAAAGGGCCAGTTCACCAACAGACTGCCCCAGAAGGCTTTGGTCCAGCCAAAGGGGAGCATCCGGGCCATGGCTATCTTCAGGAACACTTGGCCGGAGGCGAGCAGCACACTCTGCAATAGGGCTAACGGTATTACTTTCCACATGTCAGTAAAAGGGATAAGGAGTGGATGGATGGCGTGGGTGACTCGTCAAGACGCTGCTGCAATGAGCGGTACAGCGGGGTGCTCTCATCGTGCAGCCCCACGAGCACATGCCTGTACTGGCCGGTGCTCAACAGCAGTCTCGCAGTGCGCAATGCCCATTCCAATGACGCTTGACCATGACTGAATGTTACATTGTAGCCATGACTCTTGGTGCGGATGGCGATATTGCTGCTGAGGGTGTTGTGGGTGCTCTGCATGAAATAGGTGGGCTTGAGCATCACCTCGCCCTCGGATGCCAACTGTTCCAGCAAGCGCTCGCTGTTTTCCTGGCAACCCAAGGCGGTGGCGGTGATGATGGCGTCGGGACGCTCGATACCGCCCTGACGAAGGGCCTTCAGCGAGGTGAGCAACGAGCTCTTCAGCAACTTGCCCATCCTGCGGGCTTCCAACGGACTGATAAAGTCCTTGATTTCCTGGATGCTTGCCTCGTCGGTGATTTCCACACGCGATAGTTCCTTGATGGGGATGTCGGTGCGGAGAGGGGGCAACGACTGGCTGGGGCGCTCGGAGGAAAACAACAACGAGGTGTCGTTGCCGCCGAAACCAAATGAGTTGCAAAGCACATGGGTCAACGTCACATCTTTCTGGCCCATGGTGGGTGTGATGCCGTCGTCCATGGCGTTCGACCATCCGAGGTTCGATGGGATGAACCGGTGGCGCATGGCCAATAGGCATATCACTGCTTCTATGCTCCCGGAAGCACTCGTGGTATGGCCGGTGTACGACTTGGTGCTCGATACGGGGGGCATCGAAGCTCCGAACAGGCGGCGAAGGGCGACACTCTCAGAGAGATCGTTGTTGGGGGTGCCGGTGCCGTGCGCATTCACATATTGGATGGAGCGGGGCGACAACCCGGCCATGGCGAGAGCCTGACGCATCGACAGGTAGGCTCCCTCGCCATCGTCCGACGAGGCGGTCTGGTGGTAGGCGTCGCAGGCATTGCCGTAACCGCTGAGGTAGGCGTATATCTCGGCATGGCGCGTCTCGGCGCTCTCTTCACGCTCCATCACCACAAAGGCGGCTCCCTCGCCGAGGTTAAGGCCGGCACGGGTGGCGTCGAAGGGGCGACAGCGTTCCTTGTCGAGGATCATCAACGAGAGGAATCCGTTCAGGTGGAACAGGGAGAGGGCTTCACTGCCGCCGGCGACCACGATGTCGGCCTCTCCCGCGCGTAGCAGGTCGGCACCCAAAGCGATGGCGTTGGCGGCCGACGAACAGGCCGTGGAGAGGGTGGTGCTGTCGGTGAAGAACCCGAAATAATCGGCTATGTCGTGCGTGCAACTACCGCAGTCGTGATGACGTAGACAGTCTATGTGGTCGTCGGAATGTTTCATCTCGCTGAAGTGGTGCTCGGTGATATCCATTCCGCCCACGGTGGTACCCGAAACCAACACGATTCGTCGGCCTGCCAACGTTTCACTTATATCCTTGCCATGGGACCTTTGCTCCTTGAAGGCGTCGTCTATGGCTTGGCGCACGGAGAGGATGCCCATCAGGGTGGTCCTGCTCATCTCTCGGGATGGGTCGAGATGGAGCATCTGCTGCATCTCGGCGTTGCTCAGCTTCACCTCACCAACGGGCAACTCACGATGCTGTGAGGGCAGATGCGTCATCGGGCCGATGCCGCTACGCTCCTGCTGCAACGATTCCAACACTTCGGCCTGGTTGAGCCCGATGGCGGAAACGATTCCTGCTCCTGTTATAACAATGTTCATAGTCTTCCTTAACACCTCCCTCCCTTTGGGAGGGTCGGGGTGGGTAGTCTTATTTCTTCCTGTTCTTGCTCACATAGTCGGCGATGGTGGCCACGCTCTTGAAGATTTCCTTGCCTTCGGCGGGGTTGGCCAACTTAATGCCGTATCTCTTTTCGAGCAGCACAATGAGCTCCAAAGCGTCGATGGAGTCGAGTCCAAGTCCACTGCCGAACAGGGCGGCGTTCTCGTCGATATCCTCGGGTGACATCTCTTCCAGGTTCAACACATCGATAATTTGCTCTTTCAGTTCAATAATCAAATCTTCCATGATAATATGATTGTTTTTGCTGTTGCTGGTTTAATTCGTTTTTCTGATGATGCGCAATTCGGCCTCGAAATGGTCGGCATCATCATAATCCAACCATCCTGTCATCATGCTGGCTGTCGAAGTGGTGCACAGCGTGGCTCTCACCACTTGGTCCATCAGCCGCTCGTCTCTCTCGGCAAGGATATAGAAGGAGGTCTCTCCTTGGTAGTGATGGCGGATGGCTATCTCGCCGGTCACGATATTGGGGAGGGTATAGACAAAAAGCGAGGGACTGGGGAAATAGTCGCTCTTGTCTTTGATGGTGTCGAGGTATAGTCGGTCGGTATGGAGCGACGACGAGTGATTGAACAATACGATGGCGCGTTGTTCATCTTGCTCTTCCTGACCCTCACGTTCTTTCTTGGCCAATAGTTCGGCGGCGAGGAAACCGAGCCGACTCAGCATGTCCATCTTGTAGAACTTGGGATAGTCGCCTACTTCCTCCTTATACAGCGATGTCAACAGGTCTGCTCCTGTTCGCTCGCTGTGGAGCGGCTCGTTGTCGATGCGTATGCCTTGGGTGCTGATATATACGCAATGGGTCGTTGTCCATTCGGGGCGTATGCTGGATGGCTCGTTGCTCGGCACTCCTAATTCGGCGTTCACTCGGCTTGCCGACAAAGCGGCGTTGCTTCCGCCGAAACCGGATATCATCTTCACAAATCGTGGTTGGTCTATCGGTTCATGCTCGCTCTGTATATGTATCTTTCCCGACACACCGAGCTCTTCGAAACCTCGGGTGCCTAAAAGGGTGTGATGGTCGATGGAATACATCGACAGGAGGGTCTCCAACACACCGGCGGCTCCAAGGGTGTGACCGAAATAGCCTTTCAGGGCGTTCACAGGCTTCTCTTGCAAACCGGCACGCTCAATGGCCACCGATTCCATCTGGTCGTTGAAAAGCGTGGCGGTGCCATGGGCGTTCACAAAGGCTATTTCTTCATGGGGGATGCCTGTCACAACGTCGCTCAGGCAGAGATAAGCTCCGTCGCCGCGCTTCGAGGGGGCGCTGATATGGTAGGCGTCGTTGTGCATGCTGCACCGATCTATCCGCCATATCGCACCGCTGTCCCCACGATGGGTGGAGAGAATCATCGTGGCTGCGGCTTCGCCTAAGTTCAACCCCGTACGTTCCATGTCGAAGGGCTTGCAGGGCTGGTCGGAAAGGGCTTTCAACGATTGGAAACCGGATACCACAAACTCATTCATCTCATCGGCACCGCAGACGATAGCATAGTCGTATTGGTGGGTTCGCAACAGTCGGCTGCCGAGGATGATGGCGGAAACCCCTGATATGCAGGCGTTGCATACCACGATGGGAGGTGTGGTGATGCCTAATGCCTGGCAGATGTGGAGGGCACTTTCGCCGGGGTATAATAGGCCTGGGTCGCTTGTCTCGCGACCTAACAGGCCGACGTTGGCCTTAGTGGTGCTGAGAATGAAGACGAGGTTGCTGCCGCTCACATCGATATCCACACCTTCGAGGGCTTGACGTACCGAATGGACCACGAGCGATTCAAAACGGGTAAGGCCTTCGATGGCGTATTCGTGGTCGGCAGCAGGACTGAACAGCGAGGCGCAGAACGGCTCGGGCATATCCCAATGGCGCTCATAACGGGCCAACGCGGAACGACCAGACAACATGGCCTGGTAATTCTCCTCCGTGCCGTTCCCTAACGGCGACAGGATATTATCCGCTATCTTATATACGTTCCGCATAGTTCTATAGTTGTCCATACTCTTTTCCCTCCTTTACCATGAAGGTAACTCATTCCCCTCCTTTACCATGAATGTAACTCTTTCCCCTCCTTTTCCATGAAGGTAACTCATTCCCCTCCTTTACCATGAATGTAACTCATTCCCCTCCTTTACCATGAATGTAACTCATTCCCCTCCTTTACCATGAAGGTAACTCATTCCCCTCCTTTACCATGAAGGTAACTCATCTCCCTCCTTTACCATGAAGGTAACTCTTTCCCCTCCTTTACCATGAAGGTAACTCTTTCCCCTCCTTTACCATGAATGTAACTCATCTCCCTCCTTTACCATGAAGGTAACTCTTTCCCCTCCTTTTCCAAAGGAGGGGTAGGGGTGGTTTGTCAAAAACTGTCCTAACCTCTTCAATTCAAAATTGAATAATTCAACAATCGCCGTAGGCGACAATTCAACATTTAAAATTCAACATTCAAAATTCACCATCCACTCCCCACTTCTTCTTCCATTCCAGGTAAAAGTCGGGGTTGGCCCATACCAACTCGTAGTCCATGTTCATGAACACTTGCAACGAATGGCCCGTGGCCAACAGACTGCCGTCTTCGCTGTCGACAATCTCATAGTCGAACTCTATCTTCGCAGCCACGGTGGGCTTGTAGATGATATCAATCCTTGGCTTCATGCCATAACGGATGGCTTTCTTGTAATGGAAAGTCAGCTCCACGATCGGGGCGAAATAGCCATTCTCGATGTAGGTGTTGTAACTCAGACCGTATTGCTCGCCGAAATATTCACGGGCGTCTTCGAAATACAGGGCGTACGAACCATGCCACACCACGTTCATACTGTCTACCTCGCTGAAACGGATGGTCAGGGGCTTGGAGGCTCTCAACTCTTTCATGCTTCTTCCTTGATGGCTATTTTGATGTCGGTGCTGACAAGGGTCTGGCCGCCACAGCGCACCACACCTTTGGCGAGAATCATACCGAACACTTCGGCCACGGTCTCAATCTCGGTCTCAATGGTGTCGCCTACCTTGGGCAAGCCCTCGATGGTCATCTTGCGAACGGCTCCGATGAATCCTAACTGGATGCCTTTCTTATGGATGTATTTGTTGATGTATCCTATACGTGCGGCACAGGTCTGCGCGATGTTCTCCACCAATCCGGTGGCACTGAACCGACCATCGTCGACAAAGATGTTGTCGGCGCTGATCACGGTCTCTGTCGTGGTTCTCTGCATGTCGAAGTGGGTCAGACTGCCGATCATCACGAAGGGTTCTTGTTGGGGCAATAATTCGTGGATGTCGATACCGCGAAGAAATTGCTCGGTGGGTTGTTGTGGGTCGTTATTCATTCTCCCAGAATTCAAAATAATTATACCATTGGGTGGGATAGCTCGTCACCATCCGCTCCAGTTCTTTCACATAACTCGACGACAACTGGCGCACCTGCTCCTCACGGCTCTGCGTCGTGTCGTAATACAATGGGGTGATATGTATCTTGTAACGCTTCGAGGCGGTCTTCATCACGTTCACGGCCAATACGGCACAGCCACGGAGCGTGGCCACACGGAACGGACCGAGGGGGAAACGGGCCGTATGGCCCAGGAAGGTGTGGGTCACGTATTTCTGCGAACCCAAGATGCGGTCGGCGGGCATGCTCACTACCTCTCCTTCCTGTAGGGCGTGGTCTATCTCGAAGAGATGGCTCATGTCTTCCTTCACGGCTATCATCTTGATGTGGTTGCCGGAAAACATCGCGGCGCGGTTCTGCATGATGGTGGCTTTCTCGCCGCCGAAGACTAGGGCGTTGAAGGGCTTGTCCGACGCATCAAGACTATAACCGGCCAACTCGTAGTTGCCGATGTGGGCACTGAGTTGTATGAAACTGTCCTTGCCGCGCGACAGGGCTTGGTAATGGTCGGAACCTTCCAACTCTACGTCGAAACACTTGCCGGCGTACATGGCGAAACGGTCTATCACCACTTGGCCGAATTGGCAATGGTTGCGGTAGGTCTGGCAGAAGGCTTTCCAGGGCGACAGGCCGAATCCCTTACGGTAAAAACGGTAGTTCACCTTCCTGCTCTTGTTGAAGAGAAGACAGAAGGGAATGACAAACACCGACGTGAATATATATAACACTCTCACGTCGATGACTCGCAACATGCGGATAAGCCACTTATGCATCCATCCGTTGCCATACGTCTTGCCTTCCCATTCCTTCTCTGCCATGCCTATAAGTCATTCAGCCTTCAACATTCCTCATTATTGAATAATTTCATCATCGCGCAGCGACAATTCAACCCTCAACACTGAACCCTCAACCCTCAACCCTCAACACTGAACCCTCAACACTCAACCCTCAACTCTCAACCCTCAACTCTCAACCCTCAACCCTCAACACTGAACTCTCAACTCTCAACCCTCAACACTGAACCCTCAACCCTCAACCCTCAACACTCAACACTCAACCCTCAACCCTCAACCCTCAACCCTCAACCTTCATTAACCTTCCCCTCGATATAATCCACAAACTGGCTCAAGGTCTTCACCTCAGCCATCTCCTCGGGTTTTATCTTGAAGCCGAAATGCTTGTCTACGATGACCACGATATCCACGAAGTCAAGACTGTCTATTCCCATATCTTCTTTCAATCTCGAATCGGCGTAGAGCTTATCTTCGTCGATTTCCATATCCTCGAGGAGAAAGGTCTTCACCTTCTCTTCTATTTCCGTTCTTGTCATGTTATATTACTGTTGTTTGCTTGTTTTACATACGATAATGGAGTGTCCTTGCCCCAAATGGTCATGTATCTGCTCTATCTCCATGCCGGCCTGACGAAGACAATAGGTCATATCCTCGGTGTTGTACATCTTCGAATTGCCGTTGGCGATGGCGGTGAAATACAGACTGGTCATCGTCAGGCAGAAGGCGGCGGGTTCGTAACGCTGGCGGTCCCACAGCGTTTCCATGATGAACAGGCGGGTGTCGCCGGTCATGATCGAACGGGCCTTCTTGAGGATATCGATAATCTGCTCCATACTGAAACAGTCGAGAAACTGACTCATCCAGATGGCGTCGAGAGTGCCCTCATAAGGAGGAAAGGTGGAACGCTCATCGAGCAGGTCGATGCCGTGACCGTGTATTCTCTCCGCTCCTTCCTTGCCTCGGATGTTGTCTTCCATCATGGAAATCTGCTGGGGAAGATCGAGCACGGTGACTTCAGCATCACGGGAATAGGACACGCAACGCAGGGCCCACTTGCCGGTGTTGCCGCCCACATCATAAAGGGTCCGCACGCCATGATGGTCGAACAGGAGGGATAAGGCCTCGGGAAAGGAGGAGTCGCTGTAAAAATGGTCGAAAGCGAACCAACTTTTCCTTACCTGGTCGGGTAGGGAGGAGAGACCCTCGTAGACGGTAGGCCAACTGCCGAAATGCTTGAGACCTTCGGGACGCCCATTGACCAATGATTCTTCCAGATGAAACCAACCCTCGTAGTTCACATCGTGGTTGAAATCGATGTTCACACGGGTGGCTGGGTCGTTGAGCAGGAACCATCCGGTCTTCGACAGGGTGAAACGGTCGGTGGCGGTGTCTACCAACAGCGTGCCGATGGTAAGACTGGCTTCGGTCAGACATTTTACGGCATAGTCGCTCAACCCGGTACGCTCACTGATTTCCTGGCGGGTCAAACCGCCGTCACTCTCGCGGAGCATATCGAGGATGCCGAACTTGATCATCAAGCGAGACACCTGGAACACGATGGGGCCCCAGGCGATGAACTCGGCTTGCCGCTGCGCGTCACGCGCCGACAGCGTCTCTTCGGTATATTTCTTTTTCAAAGATGGAAACAATTCCATGCTCATTCTTCTTATTTCAATTCTCGTTCTTTATTTCAATTCTCGTTCTTATTTCAAATCTTGTTCTTTATTTCAATTCTCGTTCTTTATTTCAATTCTCGTTCTTATTTCAATTCTCGTTCTTTATTTCAATTCTCGCCACTTGGTAACTCTCTCCCCTCCTTTTCCAAAGGCGATTTAGTCCTTAAGCGGACAAAATCTTCAAGTAGGGGTGGTTTGTCAAACGATGTCCCAACCTCTTTTCCTTCTCCCTCCCTTTGGGAGGGCCGGGGTGGGTATTCCCTTTGGGAGGGTCGGGGTGGGTATTATATCTTCCGAATCACCAAGGCCGAATTGGTGCCGCCGAATCCGAACGAATTGCTCAGCACTGTGTTCACCTCGGTATCTATGGTCCTTGTAGCCAGGTTCAGGGGTTCGGAATACTCGTCGGGATTCTCGAAATTGATGTTCGGCGCCACGAAATGATGCTCCATCATGATGAGGGAGTAGACAATCTCACTGGCTCCGGCCATCCAGCATTCATGACCGGTCATCGACTTCGTCGAACTGATCAATGCTCGCCGGCCATGAAACAGACGGTCCAAGGCCATGGCCTCGCAACGGTCGCCCTGAAGGGTCGATGTGGCATGGGCGTTCACATAGTCGATATCGTCCAGTTCAATGCCGGCGTCACCGATGGCGCGCATCATGGCTGCGACACTTCCCTCGGCGCTCGGAGCCGACATGCCGCCGCCATTGCTCGAGAATCCATAGCCTATCACCTCGCAAAGAATGTCGGCACCACGGGACACGGCATGGTCGTAGTCTTCCAATACCAAGGCGGCGCTTCCACCACTGGGCACCAGACCATCACGGTCGCGGTCGAAGGGACGGCTGGCTCGCGCAGGCTCGTCTATACGGGTGGAAAAGGCCTGAAGGGCGTCAAACGACGACATGGCTTGGTGGTTCACCTCCTGCGCTCCACCGCAGAGTACCATATCTTGCAGGCCTTGCTTGATGAAAAGGTAGGCCAGACCGATGCTATGACTGCCACTCGAACAGGCGGCACTCACGGTGAAATTGATGCCGCGAAGGTGGAAGATGCTGCTCAGATTCATCGTCACCGTCGAGTTCAACGACTGAAACAGGATGCCGCTGCCGAGCATCGCACTGTCGTGTTTCTCTTCCATGATGCGGGCGGTATCTATCACTGGCTGGGCGGAGGAGTCATTGCCGAAGATGCAACCTACCTCATTGGCTTGCAGGTAGTCGTCGCCGACATGGGCTTGACGCAAGGCCTGAACACTGGCCATATAGGCATAACGGGCTTCCTCGGAGAGCGAGGCGCGGGCCTGACGGCTGAGCATCTGCTTGGTGATGACGGGTGTCTCCACCAGACCGGTCAAAGGCGAACGGTAACCGTAGGCAAGACGAACGGGGTCGACACCTATGCCTGACTTGCCGGCATATAGCGACGCCCTCACGGCCTCAAGGTCGGTGCCTAAGCACGACCATATACCCATGCCTGTTATCACTACTCTTCTTCCCATTCTCTTGATTATTAAATCTTAATGTCTTCTTCCAACCCCCATCAACCTCGACAACTTTCCTTCTCCCTCCCTTTGGGAGGGCCGGGGTGGGTATTCGGGGTGGGTATTCGGGTGGGTTTTACGTATACAACCCTCCATTGATATGCACTACCTCGCCGGTGATATAACCTGCCTCGTCGGAGGCGAGAAACGATACCAGGGCGGCCACTTCCTCGGCTTTGCCGAAACGGTTCATGGGTATAAGTTTGCGCAACTCTTCCTGCGGCAACTCCTTGGTCATGTCGGTGTCGATGAAACCGGGAGCCACGGCGTTGACGGTCACACCACGACTGGCCACTTCAAGGGCCAACGCCTTTGTGGCTCCTATCAAACCGGCCTTGGCGGCACTGTAGTTGGCCTGACCGGCCATACCCTTCACGCCCGAGAGCGACGAGATGTTGATGATGCGACCGCCCCGTTTCTTGGGCATCATGTGGCGAAGCAAACGGCGGGTGAGGTAGAAAAATCCATTCAGCGTGGTGTCCACTACGTCGTGCCATTCCTCGTCGGACATCATGAACATGAGGTTGTCGTGCCTCACTCCGGCATTGTTCACCAACACGGAGATATAGTCGTCGGGATGGGACTCCTCCCAACGGTCCAGGGCTTGGTCGATGGCAGCCTTGTCGCACACGTCAAAGGGGAGCAGCTCGGCGCTACCGCCATGCTCCTCTATCTGCCGCTTTGTCTCCTCGGCGGCTCCCGACTGCGACCGGTAATTGATTATCACAGGCATGCCGGTCTTGGCAAGGGTCAGGCATATCTGCCTGCCGATACCTCGCGAACCGCCTGTCACCAATATATATTTCATGTCTTCTGTCGTTCCAATCGTTCCAATCGTCCCAATCGTTACAATTGTTCCAATCGTTCCAATCGTTCCAATCGTTCCAATCGTTCCAATCGTTACAAACGTTACAAACGTTCCAATCGAAAATATTCTGCAAAATTACACCTTTATTTCCGAATTATCCTATTTTCTCGTCGAAAACTTGCTTTTTGGCCCTCTCTACTTCCCCTACACAACATTTTTCTTCCGATATTCGCCATGATTATCATCCTTTTTCGTAATTTTGCACATCATTAACTGTCTTGCCTTCACACTCGGGCAAGATTCTCAGGTATAATCAAACTATAACGGAATCGTTAATATGAAAAGGAATTCTTTGATCACTTGCATCATGCTTGTCTTTGGTGTGCTGTCGGCAGCGGCACAGGACATCTACAATTTTACAGTGAAAAATGATGAGGGACAGGATGTGTCCCTGAGTGAATACCGGGGCAAGGTGCTGCTCATCGTCAATACGGCCACACGCTGTGGATTCACACCGCAGTATAAGGAACTGGAGGCGCTCTACGAGAAGTACTCCTCTCAGGGATTGGAAATCCTCGACTTTCCTTGCAACCAGTTCGGCCAACAGGCTCCGGGGACCATCGCAGAGATTCACCAGTTCTGCACGGCCAACTTCAATATCCGGTTTCCGCAGTTCGACAAGATAGATGTCAACGGCGACAACGAGGCGCCGCTCTACACCTTCCTGAAAGCGAAAAAGGGATTCGCTGGATTCGACCAAAGCAACCAGATGGGACAACGGCTCGACGAGATGATGAAACGCCAAGATCCCGATTACGCTTCGAAATCGTCCATCAAATGGAATTTCACCAAGTTTCTCGTGTCAAGAGACGGACGGGTCATCAAACGATATGAACCCATGGACGACATGGCGGCCATAGAGGCGGATATTTTGCTCGAACTCAATCCCGTCACCAGTTGCATCATGGCGCGTCGTTCCATACGTAAATATCTCGACCGGGCGGTGGAGCATGAGAAACTCGAGGCCATAGTGCGCTGTGGCATCAATGCTCCGAGTGGCGTGAACCGTCAGCCCTGGGTCATTAGGGTGGTGGAAGATGCCAAACTTATTGCTGACGTAACGGAGGTTTACAAGAGGGAGAATCCCGAACAGGTAAGCCGCGACCCGAATTTCAAGAACATGTTCCGCAATGCGCCCAACCTCATCTGCGTATGCACACCTGCCAAGGGTGGGGGCGAGGTCGATGCCGGCCTGCTGGGCGAGAACATCATGCTGGCGGCACAGGCCATGGGACTGGGCACTTGTTGCCTCGGGGGTCCCGTGCGCTTCATCAACGGCAATGCCAACGCCAAGTTCTTCCTCGACAAATTGGAGATACCCAGCGACTTCAAGCTCAATTACATCATCGCCATAGGGTATCCCGACGAACAACCGGAGGCCAAACCGCGCGATGCCTCGAAAGTGAAATTCATCCGCTGACAACATCTATAGCTTCTATAGTCGCTCACTTCGTGCCCGACCATTGCTTCCAATAGTCGGCGAAGTCTTCAAACTCCCTCACTTCGTCGTGCCGATACACTATAGTGTCGGCATGGGCGATGCTCATGGCGGCGAAATAACCCTGGCATCCTCCTGAGATATTGGTCTTGGGATTGGCACCGCCTCCCTGTCCGGCACGCAGCGAGGTCAGGTACTCATGCACGCCTTGGTCGATATTCATCAACTGGCAGGTCAGGCTGTCGCCTTCGTAGAGGATGCGTTTCCAATTCTCTTCTTCATCTTCATCGGCCATGCGCTCACTCATGCACATCACGTCGCGGTAAACCAGACCGGGAGGATTGCCGCGGTCGTCGAAGGCTCCCCAACGATAGGCCTCGCTCATGTCCTTGCCGTCGAAATGGGGGTGATGGGTCAGACGGTCTACGCGATACCAGTAATAATTGCGTTCCGAGGGCTCGGGGTCGGTGGCCCATAGCTCATACACCAAGAGGCGCTCGTCGATGACCGACTGCCAAAAAAACAGGGCAGACAGCACCTTGGAGGGGGAGGGCATCGTCGAGGTCGACTCGTAGGTCTTGCCGTCCAGTTCAACACGCAGATGGTAGGACAGTCCTGGCTCACCCACCAACGGCGAACGGTAGCAACCGGCGGTGGCATCGTATGGGATGGGGGTGGTCACATCGGATGTGCTGACCGTCACGACGGCTCCCGGCAGGCAGCGGCTCTTCTCCCTGTCGTAAACGGAACGGGTCTGGGTCACCACCACACGGGTGCCTTCATTGGTCACCTGACCCTCGATAACCACCAATGGCGTCATCTCGTTGTACTCGAAATCTATCTCCTTGGTACAACCGACAATGACTGCGATGATGGATAAATACAATATCTTGCGCATATATTTTTTTGTTCTAAATTCTTGCTCCTTGCCCCCTGTCCCATGCTCTTTGCTCCTTGCTCCTTGCCCCTTAATACTTTAACGTAAACGATACCGATGGCACGATGCCGAACAACGCCGTCTGCTCGGCCACAGTACCCGTGGCACTGTCGTCGTCGTTCTTGAAGCGAATGACGAAGGGGTTGTAACGGCAATAGGCATTGTAGATGCCGAAGGTCCAGATGCGGGTGGCTCGCTTCATCTTTTTCGTGTGCGAGAGACTTAGGTCCAAACGGTGGATGGCGGGGGCGCGGTATCCGTTGCGCTCGGTGTAATAATAATAGGTGGTGCCGGCGACGTCGTACTTGCCGCTCGGGGCGGTCAGGGCTTGGCCGGTGGTGTAGCGCCAGGTGCCGGCCAACTCCCAGGTGGGACTGATCTCATACATGCCTACCAACGCAAGGTCGTGACGACGGTCGTTGCTGGCGGTATACCAACGACCGCCGTTGATGCCGGCTATCTTGTTCTCCGACCACGACAGGGTGTAACTGGCCCAACCGGTCAACTTGCCGCTGTTCTTGTGGGCGCAGAGCTCCAAACCGTAGGCTCTACCCTTGCCGCCCAACAGCAGCCGCTCTATCTCTATCTCCGAATAGAACGATTTGCCGTCGCGGTAATCGTACACATTGCGTATGGCCTTGTAATAGGTCTCTGCACTGAAATCATAGGAGCCATCGGGGGTGATGGCCACCCAACCCAAGGCCACCTGATCGGCACGTTCGGGCCTGACGATGTTGCTGCTCATCGTATATCGGTCGAAGGGCATCGACATCGAGGTGCCACGGATGGCATGGATATCCTGCGTCGTCCTACTGTAGCCTACCTTCAGACTGTGCCATCGGTTGAGCTTCCATTTCATGCTTATCCTGGGCTCCAGGTCCACCCAGGTCTTCAATATACGACCGCTGCCGGGCTCTTGGGTGTCGGTGATGCGTCCTTCGTCGTCTATTTGGTAATAGGGCGAACCGCCGAGAACGGAGAAGAGATGCAGTCGCAAACCGGCGGAGAGCTCCAAACGCTCGAAGGGCTGCCACTCGTCGTTCAACCACAGGGCGTTGGACCATGCCTTGCGCTTCTCACGCTGGTGGAGCAGGTTGATGTCCCATTCGGCGGACTGCAATTGCAAGAGGGTACTCTCCACACCGTAGTTCAAACGGTGACGCGCGTGGGGCGACCATACTTGTTGCTCGCGGAAGGTGAGGTGGCGGATATAGCCTTTCATCGTATAATAGATGTTGAGCATGTCGATGCCCACATCGCTGGTGAAGTCGCTGTATACCAACTGGGTGTTGGCGTAGAGACGGTCGCTGAACGTATGCAGCCAGTTGGCGCTGGCCGTGGTGTTGCCCCATTCCATGTCCATCAGGTCTTCCACGCCTAAATTGTCGTGACCCCTGAAGAAGGAGAGCGATAACAGGTCCTTGGCCGACAACTTGAAGTTGAGCCGGAGGTTGGTGTCGTAGAAGTTCAGGGTGTTGTTCTTGTAGTCTTTCGTCGCTTTCAGGAATAGGTCGAGATATGAACGTCTACCGGCGAAGAGAAAGGAACTGCGCTCTTTCTGGATGGGACCCTCGGCCATCACCTTGGCGGAGAGTAGGCCGATGGTGCCGCTGAAATGATAACCGCTCATGTCGCCTGAACGCGTCTGGATGTCGAACACCGACGAGGTGCCGCCACCTAACTGGGCGGGCACCAGACCCTTATAGAGCGAGGCTCCCATGAGGGCGTCGTCGTTGAAGGTGGAGAAAAGACCCATCAGGTGACCGGCATTATAGACTGTGGCACCATCTAAGAGTATGAGGTTCTGTGCGGCGGTACCACCGCGCACCTGGTAACCTCCCGAGGCCTCGCTCTCGCTCTTCACGCCGGGCAGCAGCTGGATGCTCTTGATGATGTCTTTCTCTCCGAACAGGGCGGGCACCTTGGCCAAGGTGGCTATCTCCACCTTCTCCACGCCTATCTGCACTTCCTCCACACGTTTCTGGGCAGAGCGCGACGTAATCGTCACCCCTTCCAACGTGTCGTTGCGCACCACATCGTCTTGAGCTATCGCTATCAACCCCGCAACCATCATCATGATTGTGAAGCAAAGTCTTTTCATATCGTTCTCATTCCTTTCAATTCGTTAAAGCCGTTAAGTCCGTTAAGTCCGTTAAAACCGTTATAATCGTTATAATCGTTACAATCGTTACACTCGTTACAATCGTTACACTCGTTACACTCGTTATAATCGTTTAATCCGTCCAATCCATTGTCTTAAAGAAAGAATTCGTGCAATTCGTGCAATTTGTAGTCTAAAAATAATTCCTGACTAATTATTCCAATCTCTTTCCTACCCCTACCTATCTAATTCGTTGATAGCCTTCTGCAGACGCTCGAAAAAAAGCCCGATGTGATAGCCATCGATGAAACGGTGGTTGGCGGTGAACGTGATGTTGAGCATCCACCGACCGTCACGCTCCACGTATTTACCCCAGTTCACGCGCGGTATGGCGTCGTCGGCATCCTCCATCCCGGGATTGGTTATGGCGGTGGCGTCGAGGTTCGGTGCGCACGAGCAGTACACCACGTTCTGTATGTCGCCTAAGCCTCCGAAGAGCGTCGTCTGTTTCGCCATAGCAGCCGTCGTGGCTTCCACATACTCACGCAGTGTCCCTTGGAAGGGTGCTGTATGATAACGGAACACCTTTTCCTCTGGTCGTTTGTGGGTGAAGTTGGTGTGGATGGTGTCGAAGTGTACCACCTTGCCGTTGACTATCCTCAACTTGAAGTCGTCGATGCTGTTGAGCACCGCCGTGGTCAAGTAGATGAGCGACAGGTAGAACGACAGACCTTCGCGTCGTTTGTATTGCAGCAGGGAGGTCACGTCGATATTCGCAGCCACGGCATAGTGTGGCATCTTCAGGCGCGAGAAGTGTTCATATAACTCACGCCGCTCCCAGTGTTCTATGTCTATGCTGTGATACATCGTCATTCTCTTTATCAAAGAAATACGTCTGCAAAGTTACGAATAATCGAGTGGAGAACAAAATGAACTTGTTCATTTTTTATCCCGAGATGTAGTAACTTATCCAAAGTTACGAATAATCGAGTGGAGAACAAAATGAACTTGTTCATTTTTTATCCCGAGATGCAGTAACTTATGTAAAGTCTTGGTTTGTGGTAGGGGCGGTGCCTTGTGCCCGCCCGTGTAATGTCACATTGAAACCGCAGAAATCCCCAGAAAGAGAATTCATGAAAAATTCATGTTCAATTGATGGTCATTCGTGTTATAAAAATGTGTTGGAGGTCAGACGGGGGCTTGCCCCCAATCCTATGGATGTTTGTTGATGCGGGCGGGCACGGCGGCACCGCCCCTATGCATGATGTGTATATTGACCCATGTCTCCCCTTTATGGTTAATTATTCCAATTTCTTTCGGAAAAAAACTTCCCTATAGTTCATCGATCACAAAAACAAAGACCTTCCCGCCGGGGAAGGTCTTTGTTATATTACAATTATTCTTGATTATCCCAGATATTTCATCAGGATGCGGGCATTGCCGCTGTCACGCAACTTGGCGATGCTCTTCTCACGAATCTGACGCACACGCTCGCGCGTCAAACCCAATTGATCGCCGATCTCCTCAAGACCTTTCTCATGACAACCGATGCCGAAGCACTCGCGGATAATGGTGATCTCACGATCCTTCAACACCTTCGTCAACACGGAGTTGAGTTCCAAGGCCATCGACTCATGGTCCACCTGACGGTCGGTACGGCTGTCGTCGCCACTGGGCATCACATCAAGCATACAGTTCTCCTCGCCATCCTGGAAAGGGGCGTCGATGGACACGTGATGACCGTCGGCCATCAGGCTCTGTCCGATCTTCTCCTCGTCGAGGTTGGTGGCATCCGACAATTCGGAAACGGAAGGATGACGCTGATTCTCTTGCTCGAAACGGTTGATCTCGTGGTTGATCTTGTTCAACGAACCGACTTGGTTCAGGGGCAGACGCACAATCCTGCTCTGTTCGGCGATGGCCTGCAGGATACTCTGGCGAATCCACCATACAGCATAAGAGATGAACTTGAATCCACGGGTCTCATCGAATTTCTGGGCTGCCTTGATCAGGCCGATGTTGCCCTCGTCAATCAAATCCGTCAATGTCAATCCTTGATGCTGATATTGCTTGGCCACGGACACCACGAAACGCAGGTTGGCGGTCACCAACTTGTCCTTGGCACGCTCTCCCTCGGGACCACCTTTCTTGATCTTCTGGGCGAGTTCAATCTCTTCATCAATGGAAATGAGCGGAGCACGACCAATTTCTACAAGATACTTATCCAGCGCCTCGCTGGAACGGTTGGTAATGCTCTTTTGAATCTTTAATTGCCTCATCGTCTAATACCTAAATTCTTCTAACTGTTTGACACTCAAAATAATAACTGAATACTAACCGAAAATCTTTGCAAAATTACATATTTTTCTTATATTATATACATTTTTTCGATAAAAAATTTAGTTAAAAATAATTAATCGCGTTGCGCGGATCGGAAAGATGAAAAGAAAAAAACGGAAACAACATAAAAATAACAATCAGAAAAAACGTTTCGACAAAGGATAAAATGTTTCGTTTTAGTCGAACACGATTTATCCTGAATCATCCAGAATCATCCCGAAGTACAGTCTTGGATCGCATGGGCGGGCACGATGGCACCACCCCTACAAAGAAAGAGCCCCCTGCCCATCCCTCCCCGAGGGGAGGGTGTAGAATGCCGCCAGGTGAGCATAGCGAACACAGGTAATCGCACTTATTCAGGTGAGCGTAGCGAACACAAAGAAACGCACTTATTCAGGTGAGCTTAGCGAGCACAGATAATCGCACTTATTCAGGTGAGCTTAGCGAACACAAAGAATCGCAACTCTGTTGCGTAAAAACGACTGCGACCGGCAGAAAAAGGGAGCAGTACCTTAGTGAACGAGCGACGGGAGGAGCGGTTACATCCCCTCCCGATGTCGGGAGGGGCTTGGGGTGGGTAGGTACCCCTCCTTAGGCAAGGAGGGGGCGGGGTGGTTGTGCCCCCACCCACGTCGGGGTGGTTGTGCCCCACCCACGTCGGGGTGGTTGTGCCCCCCCTACGTCGGGAGGATATAAACAAAGATCCCTGCCATTTTCGGCAGGGATCTTCACCTTTTTATATATGATGAATATTACTTATTCACCTTTCTCCATCTTGGCCTTCAACTCAGCCAGCACATCGATGTCGCCAAGGGTCGTTCCAGCGGCCACGTTGTTGATGGCGGGTGCCTCTTCCTTCTTGGCAGTGTGCTTGCGAGCGGCGGGCTTGCGATCTTCCTTATCCTCCTCGAAGGTGCGGCTGTGGGAGAGGATGATACGCTTGGTCTCCTTCACAAACTCAATCACCTTGAAGGGCAGTTCCTCACCTAGCACGGCCTTCGAACCGTCTTCCTTCTCCAGGTGCTTGGGAGTGGCAAAGCCTTCACCACCTTCGTTCAGGGTGATAACGGCGCCCTTCTCCATCATCTCGCTGATCTTACCCATGTGGATGGAACCAGGAGTGTAAAGGGTCTCGTAGGTGTCCCAAGGATTCTCTTCCAGCTGCTTGTGACCAAGGCTCAGACGACGGTTCTCCTTGTCGATTTCCAGCACGACAACGTCGATGGGAGCGCCTACCTGGGTGAACTCGGAAGGATGCTTCACCTTCTTCGTCCATGAGAGGTCGCTGATGTGGATCAGACCGTCGACACCCTCCTCCAACTCAACGAAGATACCGAAGTTGGTGAAGTTACGCACTTTGGCGGTATGCTTCGAGTTGATGGGGTACTTCACTTCGATGGTCTCCCAAGGATCTTCCTTCAGCTGCTTGATGCCCAACGACATCTTGCGGTCGTCGCGGTCGAGGGTCAGCACCACGGCCTCCACCTCGTCGCCAACGTGCAGGAACTCCTGAGCGCTGCGCAGATGCTGGCTCCAGCTCATCTCCGACACGTGGATCAGACCTTCCACACCCGGAGCGATCTCTACGAATGCTCCATAGTCGGCTATCACAACCACCTTGCCCTTCACGTGGTCGCCCACCTTCAGGTTGGCATCCAGAGCGTCCCAAGGATGCGGGGTCAGCTGCTTCAGACCAAGGGCGATGCGCTTCTTCTCGTTGTCGAAGTCGAGAATCACCACGTTGATCTTCTCGTCGAGGGAGACAACCTCGTGGGGATCGCTCACGCGGCCCCAAGACAGGTCGGTGATATGGATGAGTCCGTCAACACCGCCGAGGTCGACAAACACACCGTAGGTGGTGATGTTCTTGACGGTGCCTTCGAGCACCTGACCTTTCTCCAGCTTGCTGATGATCTCTTTCTTCTGGGCTTCAAGCTCGGCCTCGATGAGGGCCTTGTGCGATACGACCACATTGCGGAACTCTTGGTTGATCTTCACCACCTTGAACTCCATGGTCTTGCCTACGAACACGTCGTAGTCGCGTATGGGATGGACATCAATCTGGCTGCCGGGGAGGAACGCCTCGATGCCAAACACATCGACGATCATACCACCCTTAGTGCGGCACTTGATGTAACCCTGGATCACTTCTTCATTGTCAAGAGCATTGTTCACACGCTCCCAACTCTTGCTCAGACGAGCTTTCTTGTGCGAAAGAATCAACTGGCCTTTCTTGTCCTCCTGATTCTCCACGTAAACTTCCACGATATCGCCTTCCTTGAGGTCGGGATTGTAGCGGAATTCGCTGGCGGGGATAATACCGTCGCTCTTGTAACCGATGTTGACAACAACTTCTTTCTTGTCAACGGAGATGACTTTACCATCAACCACTTGGTGTTCACTCACCTTGTTGAGGGTCTCGTCGTAAGCTTTCTGCAAGTCTTCTTTGCTTGCACCTGTGCTGCTGCCGTTCTCAAACTCTTCCCAGTTGAAGTCCTGCAGCGGCTCTACATTTTTAAGGTTCGACATAAAAGTTAATTAAAAAAATAAATTAATAAAGTGAGACTTTATGGATAAACGCCGGGCAAAAACCGACGTGTCTTCCAAATCGGCTGCAAAATTACAACTATTTTCCCATTTTTCGGCATCTATCGCGCAGAAATTCTTTTCTATCAGCGTCTTAGTACCGTTCTTTAATGATTATTAACATTTGCCGCGGCGTGAACCCCTTTGACATCTTGGCATGTTGACTCTTTCTGGCACAAAATTTGCTTTTACAATAGTAAAAACCAAAAGAAACGGAGGATGAGACAATGGCATTCATTGATTATTACAAGATTTTGGGGGTCAGCAAGGATATACCCCAGAAGGATGTGAAAAAGGCCTACCTGAAAAGGGCCAAACAGTTCCATCCCGACTTGCATCCCAACGACCCAAAGGCGAAGGCTAAATTCCAGGCGCTCAACGAGGCATATACGGTCATCAACGACCCGGAAAAAAGGAAAAAATATGATATGTTCGGAGAGAAATGGAACCAGGTCGACGAACAGGCCTCACAGGGTGGCGGCGCTTGGGGAAACTTCGGCGGCGACACCGATTTCATGCACTTTGGTGGCAATATGGGCGGTGGCTTCAGCTCTTTCTTCGAAAACCTGTTCGGAAAGGGTGGGGGATGGACGAATATGGCAGGGACTCAACAGCAACCCGCCGAGGCCACTTTGGAGGTAGATATGTATACCGCCTTGTTGGGGGGAGAGGTGACCGTCAACATCAGCGGAGAGTCAACCATCAGACTGAAAATCAAACCGGAAACCCAAAACGGTTCGAAAATCAGACTAAAGGGGAAAGGCCCTGTTGCCCGCAATGGCAAACCATCCGACTTGATACTCACTATATATGTAAAACTGCCACAGCACCTTAGCGAACGCCAAAGACAATTGCTTATGGAAATGCGTAACGCATAAGCGTTACGCATTTCTTATTTCGGATTTCTTAATTTCGCATTTCATCATCATTTTTTCTGACTACTTGATTTTGACTTTGAACTGCTCGATGAAGAACTGGTCTTCGGCTTTGACGAACTGCTCGAAGAGGATTTGGTCTTAGCCTTCGACGAACTACTCGACGAAGAACTGGTCTTCGGCTTTGACGAGCTGCTCGATGAGGAACTGGTCTTCGGCTTTGACGAGCTGCTCGATGAGGAACTGGTCTTCGGCTTCGACGAACTGCTCGATGAGGAACTGGTCTTCGGCTTCGACGAACTGCTCGATGAAGAGCTGGTCTTCGGCTTCGACGAACTGCTCGATGAAGAGCTGGTCTTCGGCTTCGACGAACTGCTCGATGAAGAACTGGTCTTCGGCTTCGACGAACTGCTCGATGAAGAACTGGTCTTCGGCTTTGACGAACTGCTTGATGAGGAACTGGTCTTCGGCTTTGACGAACTGCTCGATGAGGAACTGGTCTTCGGCTTTGACGAACTGCTCGATGAGGAACTGGTCTTCGGCTTTGACGAGCTGCTCGAAGACGAACTGCTCGATGATGACGAGCTACTACTGGTCTTCGGTTTTGACGAACTGCTTGATGTAGAACTACTCGATGATGACGAGCTGCTTGACTTCGTCGCGCTCTCGCCGCCTTCCTCGGGCACTATCTTGACCATGCCAAGAGACGATAGCTTGCCGTCAGGGGTGATAGCTACGCTGACCTTGTATTTGTCGGTACTCGATTTACCCGACTTCACCATGTCTTGTTTGGCGGAGAACTTGACTCCATACTCAAACGAGCCATTGTCCTTCTTGCGCTTCACAATCTCGTAATCGCCATTGGAAGTCCACGACAGCGATTTCACGCTCTCGCCATGTTGACGTCTCATCCAACCGGCGGCCTCGTCGGCACTGGGATTGGCGGTACCCATAAACGAGACAATGACGGGAGAAAGGCATGACTTGAAGGTGCCGGCATCATTGTCGTTGATACTCTGGAACAGGCGTTGCACCAAGGCGGTAATCAACTGCAGTTCCTCGTTCTCCACCACATCGAGGTTGCTGGCGCGCAACCGTTCGTGCGCCTCGGCCACATGACGACCCTCGGGATGATTTTCCAGATATCCTTGGTAGGAGCCAAGGGTGTTGAGTGCCATGGCGTCAGCCCAGTCGATGGAGTCCAACAGCTGAAGGGCCTGCGTGTAATGGGGCATATTGGTGTAGCGCGACACATAGGCGGCCACCTCCTCGTGGGTCTTGTGCAACTGCAAGCTGTCCCAGTCGATCTCTCCTTGGCGGATAAGGTCCAGACGGGCACGCACGGAGTCGAGGTGGGCACTCGGCGCATCACTGTAGGATGAGAGGAAATTGCTCAACGTGAGGGTATCGCTGCTGTCCAAAGCCATGCCGTAGGCTTGGCGTTCCTTCGAACCCTTCGATTCCTTATAGAAATAGATGCTCACAGCACCCACAATGGAAGCGATGGCCAATGATACGAAAAAGGGCATGATGCGCGACTTCGGCTTGTCACCGCCTTCCTGGTTCTGCCTATCCCGTTGCTCTATGGTTGGTTCCTGCTTCTTCTTGGCTTCTTGCTCTTGCTCCCTGGTCTCACGTTTCTTGCTTTTCGCTTTCTTCTTCTCCCTGTCTGTTTGCTCTTCATGTCGCTCCTCGCGTTCCTTGTCTGCCGACTTCTGTGACGGTACGGCTTCCGACTTTTGCGTCTTCTCTCTTGACTCTTCGTCGCCGACGGCTGGTGCTTTCACCGCCATGGCTTGAGGCTCATCAAGAGCGTCATCTTCTTTGTCGCTTCCGACAGCTTCCCGGTCCTCTGTATTGGGCTCTTCCTCGGCACTTTCGACGTGATGATGGGTGGGCTGGGGCGCATGGCAATTAGGACAGAGTATCTCGTCGTTGAAGTAAACTTCACCGCAATGATCACAACGAACTATCTTGCCGGCGATCTCTACACCGCAACTCGGACAGTTCGTCGCTTTCTCGCTTATCTGGTGCCCACATTCAGGACATTTGATTATTGCCATTTCAATGAATGATTATATCGTTGATGGGAGACTCGCAATTAATACGTCAATGTTTATACCACAACTCTCGGAGTGTATGCCGGCCCACCAGACGGCTCTTGTCGATGTAGGTGTTCACACCGTTGATCCTTCCTTTGCCGGTGTACTGCCATATCACATAGTCGCGCTCGTCTTTCAAACGGGGCTCGTTAGCCGAGTATTGGGCGATCATCAACTTGTAATCGTCGAGCTTTCCCAACAAGTATGTATTGTAAAAATAGGTTCCCGTATATACCAAGGGCTTCTGCTTGTAAGCACGTTCCACCAACCGCAAGAACTTGTGCAAAGAGTCGCAGAAAGCGGTGGTGCTCATACGCGAAGGTTTCTCTTCCACGTCAATCATAGGGATGAGGTCCTGGTCGCCTGGCCTGCACTGACTCATGAAATGACGCAGCTGAACCTCCTGGTCGATGTGGGCGTGGTAATAGTGATAACTGCCTACCTTTAGGCCATACTTACGGGCGTAGTCCATGTTTTTCTTATAGGTGGCGTCGATGGTCAGCTTGCCTTCCGTGGCCTTGAAGTAGACATACGATTGGTGGCTGTTGTTGCCCAAGGTTTCCCAGAACACCTCGCCTTGGTAATGGCTCATGTCCAACCCGTGAATATGGTTGCAAGTATCCTCACACTGAACGCCCGCATTTTGTGCGGATACGGACAGTGCGTGCATGAAAAATACGATGGATACAAAGAGTAGTCGTATCATTTGAGTGCAAAGGTAATGCAAATCGAGCGGAGAACAAAATAAACTCGTTTATTTTTTATCCCGAGATGCAGCTTTCCTTATGCAAAGGTAATGCAAATCGAGCGGAGAACAAAATAAACTCGTTTATTTTTTATACCTATAATATTTTTTCACCTTTTCCAAATCAAGCAAACTTCTTCTCCCCTCCTTTTCCAAAGCAAGCTAACATCTCCCCTCCTTTTCCAAAGCAAGCCAACATCTCCTCTCCTTTTCCAAATCAAGCAAACTTTTCCCCTCCTTTTCCAAAGGAGGGGCAGGGGTGGTTTGTAAAACAATGTCCCAACCTCTTTCCCATCTCCCTCCCTTTGGGAGGGCTGGGGTGGGTATTCAAAGGAGGGGCAGGGGTGGTTTGTAAAAACAATGTCCCAACCTCTTTCTCCATTCCCTCCCTTTGGGAGGGCCGGGGTGGGTATCTATTCTTCAATCTCCGACAGGCTCGTAGCCATGCTGTGCATCAGGCTGCGCACACTCTCACTCGGCGAATAAGGAAAATAAAGATTGGTGCGGCGGATGCCTCGAAGCCACTGACGGGAGTTGTTGAAAAGAAAACCGCCACTCACCTGGCGGAAATTCCATTCCGAGGAGGAATAGCGACCGATGTCGACCATGCAGGAAAGGGCCAAACGACCGGCTTTGGGATCTTCTTCCTTCATGAAGGGTATCTCGATGACCTCGAAACCGAAACATTGACATAAGATGCTGCCTTGCAACTGCATGAAACGGGGAAGGTTCACAAGGTCGAGCCATGACTCCAGTTTCACGAAGTCGACATGGTTGCCTTCTTGGCGCAGGGCCAATCCCAAATCGATGATACCGCGCAGACAGAATCCCGACAACATCATGTCGCACACATTGCGCATGAGAATGAGGAACAACCGGCGTGTCTCGGGCGTGCTCTCATACAGCTCCTTATCCGACAGCTCCTCGAAGGCTCGCTTGGGACGGGAGGAATGTAAATGGATGGCATCTACTGCGTAACGCTCATCAAAGGTGGGGATGACGAACTGGCGCAAGCGGATGCGTATCTCGTCGGCCAACTGACTGGGGAAATGCTGAAACTCGGAGAGGTTGTTGTTCATGCCCTTGCCTAAGTAATCCAGCACCTCATGGTCCTCGGCCATGGTCACCAGACGGTTCCACTTGAACAGCGACATCACTTCCAGATGGACAGGAAGGCCGAATGCTCCATTGCCCAACAAACGGATCAACTGCTGGGCGACTATAGTATCCAATATGCCAATTCGTTTCATGAATATTTACGGGGATAACGTAAGATGATAGACAATAGGGCAATCACACCCAATGCCATGGGATAATAGAGGTAGGGCACAATCTCGATAGGGTTGAGCTGGACCAAACCGGCGGCCATCAGAACCTGGGCTCCATAAGGCAACAATCCCTGAACCACGCAGGAGAAGGTGTCGAGAATACTTGCGCACTTGCGGTTGTCGATGCCGTAGCGGTCGCCGATCTCCTTGGAGATACCTCCTACGGCGAGGATGGCGACGGTATTGTTGGCCGTACATAGGTCGGTTACACTCACCAAGGCGGCAATAGACAATTCGGCGCCTCGCTTGCCATGCACACGACGGGTGAGCTTGCTTATCAGATAGTCGATGCCTCCGTTCACACGGATAATCTCCAACATGCCTCCGGCCATCATCGTGATGATGATCAACTCGCCCATGCCGGAGATGCCTGTGCCCATGGCTCCCAACCAACCATAGATGTCGAAGCTGCCGTCGAGGATGCCCACCAAGCCGGTGAGGAACAAACCGGTCATCAATACAGCCATGATGTTCATGCCCATGATGGCGAGCACCAGGACGATGAGGTAGGGTAGGATCTTGGCATAGTGCACCTCGGCCCCACTGACGGGCTCGGGTATGGATGTGCCAAGAAGGAAATACAGTACCAGAATGAGCATCGCCGCGGGCAACACAATATATAGGTTGACACGGAACTTGTCGCTCAGCTTGCATCGCTGCGTAGAGGTGGCCACGATGGTGGTGTCGGAGATGAACGATAGGTTGTCGCCAAAGAAGGAACCACCCACCACGACAGCCACAAGCAGGGCCATGCTGCTGCCGGTGCTTTGCGACAGACCCATGGCGATGGGCGACAGGGCGGCGATGGTGCCTACACTCGTGCCTACTGAGAAAGAGATGAAACAGGCTGCGATGAACAGGCCGGGGAGGAGCATGTTGCTGGGCAACACCTCTAAGGCAAGGCCTACAGTGGCATCCACGGCACCCATCTCCTTGGCACTATTGGCGAAGGCTCCCGCCATCACGAAAATCCACAGCATGAGCATCATGTTGTCAGTGGCGGCACCACGGCTATAGTGCTGGATGCGCTTGGCCAATGGAAAACCGCCACTGATGGCTATGGCATAGGCACTCGATAGCATGAACGCAACGGTGAGAGGTACCTTGTAAAAGTCACCTGCAAGGATGGATGTCAGCAAGTATAGCACGACAAACACCAACAATGGGCTCAACGCCATCAGTCCCTTCTTATCGCTCATTTTTATCTCACTTCACACCATTCAACACTCAACACTCAACACTGAACACTCAACACTGAACACTCAACACTGAACACTGAACACTGAACACTGAACACTCAACACTCACAACGTTACACCATTCTTGAAAATGGAAATCTCGCGGTAGCCGTTCTCTTCGTTGCGCGTGGGCTCGCCACTGGCCACGGCCAACACCTTGTCGACGAACTTGTCGAGTAAGGCAGGCATGGGGGTGCCCGACACCAACTCTCCGGCATTGAAGTCTATCCAGTTGGGCTTGCGCGTGAAAAGGTCGTTGTTCGTAGATATCTTCATCGTGGGGATGAAGGTGCCGAAGGGGGTACCTCGACCGGTGGTGAACAGCACAATCTGACAACCAGCGGCTGCCAGGGCGGTAGCGGCGACAAGGTCGTTGCCGGGGGCCGACAGCAGGTTCAGACCGTGGGATTGCAGGCGGTCGCCATACATAAGCACACCCTGAACAGGGGCACGCCCGCATTTCTGCGTACAACCCAAGGCCTTGTCCTCCAAGGTGGAGATACCGCCGGCTTTGTTGCCCGGCGAGGGATTCTCGCCTACGGGCTCGCCATGGCTGAGGAAATATTCCTTGAAGTCGTTGATAAGATGGACGGTCCGCTCAAACAGCTCTTCGTTGACGCAACGATTCATCAAAATAGTCTCGGCACCGAACATCTCGGGCACTTCGGTGAGGATGGAGGTGCCGCCACGGGCTACCAGGAAATCGGAGAACTCGCCGACAAGGGGGTTGGCGGTGATGCCGCTGAAACCATCGCTGCCTCCGCACTTCAGACCCACACGGAGCATGCTCAATGGGCAGGGGGTGCGCTCGTCCTTCGAGGCTTCGGCATACAACTCGCGAAGCAGGGCCAAGCCGGCTTCCATCTCGTCGCCTTCCACCTTCTGAGTCACCATGAGCTTCACTCGCTTGGGATCGTAGTCGCCCAAGAGTTTCATAAACTCTTCGGGTTGGTTGTTCTCGCATCCCAAACCGAGTACCAACACGCCACCGGCATTGGGATGGAGCACGATGTCGCGCAACACCTTGCGGGTGTTCTCATGGTCGCCACTGAGCTGGCTGCATCCATAATTATGGTGCCACGCATGTACGGCATCGATGCCTTTACACTGCGTCTCTTTCTCCAGGGCCGCGGCAAGGCGCTCGGCAATGCCGTTGACGCAGCCTACCGTGGGTACAATCCATATCTCGTTGCGAACGCCCACCTCGCCGTTGGCGCGGCGGTAACCCATGAAGGTGCGCTCGTCGGCTTTGCTCTCAAATTTCTCTTCCACAGGATGATATTCATAGGTCAGAGTGCCGGAAAGGTTGGTCTTCAGGTTGTTCTCGTTAACCCACATGCCGGCTTTCAAGTCTTCACGGGCATGACCGATGGGATAACCGTATTTGATAATGTCGGTGCCTGCCACCACATCCTCGAGCAACACTTTATGACCGGCAGGGGTGTCCTGAAGCAGCACAGTCTGCTTACCATCCAGGTCTATCACTTCTCCTTTCGAAAAGGCTCGGAGGCATACCACCACATTGTCGGCGGGATTGATCTTGATAAATGATTTGTTCATAGTTAGTTGTATTTTGTATTTGTATTTCTTATTTCGTATTTGTTGTGAACTATTCTCTCACCCCTCACTTCTCACCCCTAACCTCTCACCTCTCACCTCTCACCTCTCACTTCTCACATCATGCCCCTAAATCATTGTTCGCTGATAGAAGTCTACATTCTCCTTGTACAACACCTCGATGGGCATGTAATTCACGGGTGTCACCTCGGTCTTCAGAACAATGGCGCGGAAAAGCACTTCTACACAATAATAGCCTTGCATGAAGGCATGCTGCGCTATAAGGAAAGAGATGCTGCCTGATTTCAGGCACTTGGCGTTCTTCTGCACCATGTCGTAGCCGGCTATCTGCACATCACGACGGTTGGTGCGCAAAAGGAAGTCGCCCACAATATGTGCCTTGGAACAGAAAGTGATGCAGTGGTGGGTCTTGGGGTGCGACTTGAAATATTGTTCCAATATAGGGGCGTAACGCTTACGACCCTCGTCGGCAAGAGGCAATTCCACTTCGTTGATGCTCACCTGGGGATAGTGGTCTTTCATGTAATGACGGAAACCCACCTCACGGTTCTCCTGCTGCTTGCTGGCTACACGACCGTTCAAGGTCTGTTTCATCAACATCACCTCTGTCTCGCCCTTGGCGAGCAACATCAGCATCTTCGCGGCGAAGTAACCACTCGACAAAGAGTCCTGACCGTAAAACGACAGGGGCTGGAGGTCGGGCATATAGGAGTCAAGGAGAACAAAGGGGATGTCGCGCTCGTGCAACTGGTCGGTGAAACGCTGGGTCAGCTCAAACTGGTCGGGAACGATGACCACTCCATCGGGATCAAAGGATAAGCATTCCTGGCAAACCTCTTCGAAGGTCTCACGGTGCAAACGCTTATAATAGAGCATCTTCACATCGATATGGAAATCGCGACGGGCTTCGCAGGCATGCATGGCTCCTTCTTCTATTTCCTCCCAATAGGCCTCGGAGGCATGCTTGGGCATGATGCAATAAAAAGTGTATGAACGGTTGTAAGCTAAAGCGCTGGCGTACATGTTGGGCTGGTAATTCATCTCTTCTAAAGCCCGATTCACCTTCTCCAAGGCTGATGGCGACACGTTCGGACGTTGATGCAACACCCTGTCGACAGTTCCGACGCTCACACCTGCTCGCTCGGCTATATCTTTGATCCTGATTTTCTTTTTCATCTCTGTTTTACCTGTTCGCTACTTAAACAGTGCAAATGTACGCAAAAATATACAATTGTGCGAATGCACAAGACAACTTTTTTACAAAAATGACTTTTTTCTCCATTTTGTTTCGTGATTCACGAAAATATGCGTATTTTTGTAGACGAAAAGAAACAAACAATTTAAAAATTTAAAATCAACAAAACATGGCAAAAGTAGTAACCTTGGGTGAGATCATGCTCCGCTTGTCGTCACCTGGACAGAAAAGATTTGTGCAAAGTGAATTCTTCGACGTTGTATACGGCGGAGGAGAGGCCAATGTGGCCGTCAGCGCTGCAAACTATGGACACGATGCTTACTTCGTGACCAAGCTGCCTAAACATGAAATAGGGCAATGTGCCGTCAATGCACTGCGCAAATATGGCGTCAACACGGAGTTCATAGCCAGAGGTGGCAACAGGGTGGGAATCTATTACCTGGAAACAGGTGCATCCATGCGACCCTCAAAGGTGATTTACGACCGTGCAGGAAGTTCCATAGCCGAGGCCGATCCCGAGGATTTCGATTTCGATAAAATCATGGAGGGCGCCGACTGGTTCCATTGGAGCGGCATCACTCCCGCCATCAGCGACAAGGCGGCGGAACTGACCCGATTGGCATGCGAGGCTGCAAAACGACATGGAGTGACGGTGAGCTGCGACCTTAACTTCAGGAAAAAACTCTGGACTTCGGAGAAAGCTCAGAGCATCATGAAGCCGCTCATGAAATATGTGGATGTGTGCATAGGCAATGAGGAGGATGCTCAGCTGTGTCTCGGATTCAAACCCGAAGCCGATGTGGAAGGCGGAAAGACGGATGCCGAAGGATACTATGGCATCTTCAAGGGCATGATGGATACATTCGGATTCAAATATGTGGTCAGCACCCTGCGCGAGTCGTTCTCGGCTTCGCACAATGGATGGAAGGCGCTCATCTACAACGGTAAGGAATTCTATCAGAGCAAACGCTACGACATCATGCCTATCATCGACCGCGTGGGAGGTGGAGATTCCTTCTCGGGTGGTCTCATCCACGGTCTGCTCACTTATCCCGACAACCAGGGCAAGGCACTTGAATTTGCGGTGGCTGCATCGGCTTTGAAACATACCATTCCCGGCGATTTCAATCTCGTGTCGAAAGAGGAAGTGGAAAACCTGGCTGGTGGCGACGCCTCAGGACGTGTACAAAGATAATACATTTCATAATTATGGCAAGATTCAATAAAGTTCAAGTTATCACCGCCATGAAGGAAACGGGCATGGTGCCTGTGTTCTATCACAGCGATCCCGAGGTGGTGAAAAATGTGGTGAAAGCATGCTACGATGGTGGCGTCAGGGTGTTTGAATTTACGAACAGGGGCGACTTCGCCCATGAGGTGTTCGCTGAGGTCAATAAATGGATGATTGACAACTGCCCCGACATGATCATGGGCGTGGGAACAGTGGTTGACCCGGCTACGGCGGCCTTGTACCTGCAAATGGGGGCTAACTTCATCGTGGGACCGAACTTCAACCCCGCCATCTGCGAGGTGTGCAACAGACGACTGGTGCCCTATAGCCCGGGCTGCGGATCGGTGAGCGAAATCAACAACGCACAGGCCATGGGATGTGATGTCACCAAGGTCTTCCCGGCAGGCAACGTGGGCGGACCCTCGTTCGTCAAAAACGTCATGGCACCACTCAGGTGGTCGAACATCATGGTCACGGGTGGAGTTTCGCCCGACAAGGAAAACCTGGAAAACTGGATCAAGGCGGGAGTGCTGTGCGTGGGCATGGGCTCGAAACTGTTCCCAGCCGATGTGGTGAAAGCTAAGAACTGGCAGGCCATCACCGATAAATGCAAAGAGGCGTTGGGATATATCGCCAACGCACGTAAATAATATCATCTTAGGTCAGATTGCTCAGTCATCGCTTATAATCAATAGGGAAATGACGGGCAATCTGACCTATTTTCCTTTTTTTATTATATGTCATGAAACTCTTCTCCTATCTTGCCAAACATGCTTCTTTTGCGGCATTCCTTGTCTTATGCCTGATGGCTTGCACGCAAAACAAACAAGGCGAGGTGGATAGGTTGAACGAGTTGGCCTACGATTTCCATTACAGGAATCTCGATTCTACATGGACCTACGCGCAGAAGGCGAAACAACTGGCGGGAAACTATAATACCGGACGGGCCGAGGCTCTCAACAACTTGGCTTTCGTGCATATCGCCAAGATGGAGTATCAAAAAGCGTATGAGCTGCTCGATAGCGTGGAACGCATCACCGACAACCAAGTGGAGCTGCTCATCGCCGACATTCAACTGATGCGACTGTGCCAGAGAGAATCGAAAAACATGGATTTCTATACATATAAGGAAAGAGCGTCGCATAGGAATAGACGGGTCAATGAACTGGGCGACGAACTGACGTCGCATCTCGGGAAACGACTCATCTACGCTCGTTCGGAGTTTAATATCGTCACTTCCACCTATTATTATTATGTGGGATTGGAACAACCGTCCATAGAGGCCCTACAGCAAATAGATGAGGACGGGGAAATCCTACAGGATACGGCACAATGGCTCAACTATCTATATAATGTAGGGGCGGGGGGCATCATCGTCGATGGATCCACCGAGGAAATCATGCAAAAGGAATTCGACTACTTGATGGATTGCTACGATATAGCGTCTCAATGTGGATATCCATTCTGGGTGGCCAACTCCATGCAAGCCATCAGCGAGCATATACAAGGAACCGAAGGGCGATACCTTATACATAGGAACTATCCGTCGCAATGGGATAGGCTGAATGTTGACAACATGCCGGACAGCTTGCTGGCGGGAAACTTGGCGCAACGGTCGCTCGAACTCTTCAAAACCTATGGCGACGTCTACCAAACGGCGGGTTCTTATCGCACGCTGGCTTCTTGCTACTGGTACATCAAGGATTATGAGTCTACCTTGATTTGCTTGCAGAATGCGCTCGACCAAAACACGGCCATCAACCAAGCACCCGACCTCGTGGCTTCTATCTGGGAACAACTGAGCATGCTTTATTCTGCGGTCAACGACAAACAGAACAGCGACATCAACCGTAACCTATATCTCGACAAACAGGAACTCACGCGACAGGACAGATACCTCGAGTCCAGGGCGGAACAACTCAAAAAGTCGGTATCGCAACTCAACGTGATGATGTGGGCTGTGGTGCTCATGATCGTCGCTCTCGCTCTCTTCCTCTTGGCTTTGCTGTATATAAGGAAGAAAAAAGACAAAACCGAACCCATCAACGAATTGCTGGCGCCACTCAAGGAATGGAAAGAAAACAATGAGAAATTCCTGCAGGAACAAGATGAACGATTCGAGGAGATTATTGAACAGGATGAGATCGTCAACCTGAGAATATCCGACAACAAAAGGAAATACCTCGAACAAAGGGCCAAGGTGTCGCTGGTCAACAGCGTCACTCCTCTCATCGACCGCATGATCCGGGAAATCAACAAGTTAAGGCAGGGCAACGAAGAGCAGCAGGTTAGAGCCGGCAGATATACTTATGTGGCTGAACTGGCGGATAAAATCAATGAGTGCAATGCCATGCTGACTAACTGGATCCAGATGCGGCAGGGTGATATCAACCTGCGCATAGAAAGCTTTGCATTGCAGGAACTGTTCGATATCGTGGCTAAAGGAAAGAGGGGATTCTCCATGAAGGGCATCGACCTGGTGGTTGAACCGACAAACGACAGGGTGAAGGCTGACCGGATCCTGACTCTGTTCATGATCAACACCATTGCCGACAACGCCAGAAAATTCACAGCGAAAGGTGGGAAAGTGACCGTCAGCTCCCAGACCGCCGACAACTATGTGGAAATCAGTGTCGAAGACAATGGCTGCGGCATGACGCAAGAACAGGTGGACCGGCTCTTCAGCGTCGACAAATGGGTGGGGGTGGAGGATACCAATGAGAGGAATAACAACTACCCCTCTGCCATGACGGAGAAAGGACATGGCTTCGGATTGGTCAACTGTAAAGGCATCATCGAGAAATACCGTAAGATGAGTTCGGTGTTCCAAGTATGTACCATAAAGGCGGAAAGCGAAGTGGGAAAGGGTAGTCGGTTCTTCTTCAGACTGCCTAAAGGACTGGCGAAATGTATCGTGGCGCTGACAATGCTGACCGGGGCGCTGTCGATGAATGCGGCACTCAACCATTATACCATAGAGAGAGGAAATCCTGACCTCATCACTGCGGGAAGATATGCCGACAGCACTTACAATGCCAACCTCAACGGACAGTATCAAAAGGCACTAGCTTTCGCCGACTCGGCAAGGTGTTATCTCAATGCTTTCTATAAGGGGAAATATCCCAATGGCACGGATACCATGGTGGTTACACCTGGTAAGGACGGCTCGCCTGCTGAACTGGAATGGTTGCACGACAGCCTTAAGACTGACTACGACATCATCCTCTCCATTAGAAACGAAGGGGCTGTGGCGGCTCTCGCCCTGCATGAGTGGGCTCTTTATAGATACAACAACAAGGTTTATACTCAGTTGTTCAAGGAACTCTCGGCAGACAATACTCTCGACGATTATTGCAAGACCATGCAACGATCGAAAACCAACAAAACCATGGCTGTCGTTATCTTGTTGGTGCTCTTCTTGATGATTGTCTTTGCTTATGTCATGCTCTATTATCGCCATAGGGTGTACTACCGGTTCTGCGTCGACAAGGTGAATGCCATCAACCAGGTGCTGCTCTCCAACAAACCGGATGAGGAAAAACTGGAGGTGATACATCAACTGACAGCGAAGGAGGGAAAAGGTAAAGTGTTGCTCTTCAAAAGGGCTCAACAGTCTCTGCCCGACGACTTGGCAAAGGTGGTGCAGCAGGTGGTGGGGGCGTTGGAAAACAGCCTGAAGGTGGAAAAAGAAAGATACGACGACATAGAATTGGCGGGCGATGAACTGAAACGGCTCCAACTGGAAAACGAGAAACTGCATATATCCAACAGTGTGCTCGACAACTGCCTGAGCACGCTCAAGCATGAAACGATGTATTATCCGTCGAGAATACGATTGTTGGTGGAAGGAAGGGATGAAAACATCGACAGCATAGCCGAACTGGCCAATTATTATAAGGAATTGTATATGCTGCTGAGCTTGCAGGCTATGCGCCAGCTGGAATCGGTGAAGTTGGAATGCAGGAACATCGCCGTCGAAGAGGTGTTCACATTGAAGGACGACAACCTTGGGAATGTGCATGTCATGGGCGATGCCTCCATGCTGGCGTTCTTGGATGAGATACTGAAAAAACAAAACAAAGGAGTACAGCCCGTTTACACGATAAAGGAGAGGGACGACAGGTATGTAACCATCGAAGCGGAACTCTCTCAATTCAAGATGAAGGAGGGGGAAGACCTGTTCGCACCGGCCACCGAGAACATCCCGTTCTTGCTCTGCAGGCAGATAGTCAGGGATGTAGGCGAATGTACCAACGCGAGGGGATGCGGCATCTCAACCCTTGACAAGGGGGTGGAAGGCACCTCGCTGGTCATCACTTTGGCCAAAGGAAAATAATCATAATCATTATATACCATTATGGAGAATTTCAAAATTGTTATAGTCGAAGACGTTCCCCTGGAACTGAAAGGTACTGTGGGCATTATAAAAAACGATATCCCCGAGGCGGAAATCATCGGGACAGCGGAAGATGAGAAGGCCTACTGGAAACTGCTCAAACAACAATTGCCGGACTTGGTGCTGCTCGACCTCGGACTGGGAGGGTCGACCACCGTGGGGGTGGAGATATGCAGGCATACCAAGGAGCAACATCCCAACATCAAGGTACTCATCTTCACGGGCGAGATTCTCAACGAGAAACTGTGGGTCGATGTGCTCGATGCGGGGGCAGACGGTATCATCCTCAAAAGTGGAGAACTACTCACACGGGGTGATGTGTTCAGTGTCATGAGCGGAAAAAGGATGGTGTTCAACCAACCTATCCTCGAGAAAATCGTAGAACGATTCAAGTACAGCGTGGGAAGCCAACTCATGCGTCAGGAGGCCATGATTAACTATGAAATCGACGAATACGACGAACGGTTCCTGCGCCATTTGGCACTGGGCTACACCAAAGAGCAAATCACCAATCTCAGGGGGATGCCCTTCGGGGTGAAAAGCCTGGAAAAACGGCAGAACGAACTGGTGCAGAAACTCATGCCCGAAGGAAACGGGGGCTACAGCGTCAACGCCACACGCCTCGTGGTGAGGGCACTGGAACTTCGTATCCTGGATATCGACAACTTGGTGCCGGATGAAAATTGATATCGACAAAGAACGATGGAATAGGATAGGGGGGGGCGTCTGCCTTGTCTTGCTGATATTGCAAGGGGCCGTCTTCATGATGTCGTGGATTATCTCTGCGATAAATCCTGACTTGCATGTTCATTCGCTCTTAGGGGGAGAGGGCATACGATGGTTCTTCGGCAATTTCCTCACTATTATCGGCAGCGGAGGGGCGGCATGGCTTATCCTTCTGCTCATCGCTGTGGGAGCCGTGATGAAATCCGGCATCATAGCCACCTTGGCGAAATGGTGGAGGAAGGAACCGCTTACCTATCGGGAGAAATATGCGCTGAGGGCTTCTATAGTGACCCTGCTCATCTTCGCTATCATCCTGCTGGGAATGACCTGTACCAAGGAAGCGGTGCTGCTTAGCGCATCGGGCGATCTCTTCCCAAGCAGCTTCAGCAAGGCTGTTATTCCCATCATTGCCTTTGCCATGACTTCCATCGCTATCGTTTTCGGCTCTCTCAGTGCACAGCTGAGCAGCTTGGGCGAAGTGTTCAAAGCACTCTCCTACGGCCCCCAGGCAGGGGCTTCGCTCTTCGTCATATATGTCTTCGTGTGCCAATTCGTTGCCTCCACAACCTATGCTTTTTTGTCTTGAACAGGAATTATTAGATGATAATCACAAAAAATCCTTAAATCATAACATTATTTATGGAAAAATTTTGTTTTTTCGGGAAAAGTAAGTAATTTTGCACCCTGTTTGGAATAGGTATGTTTAATACGAAAACAAAAAAAAGAGATAGCAATGTCGAAAATTTGTCAGATTACGGGAAAGAAAGCCCAAGTGGGCAATAACGTTTCCCACTCGAAACATCGCACAAAGCGCACTTTCGATGTGAACTTGTTCACAAAGAAATTCTACTACGTAGAAGAGGGCTGCTGGATCAGCCTTAAGATCAGTGCCGCTGGTCTGCGTATCATCAACAAACTCGGTCTTGATGCCGCCCTCAAGCAGGCCGTGGCTAAAGGGTACTGTGATTGGAAAGACATTAAAGTAATAGGAGATTAATAACCATGGCATCGAAAAAAGCTAAGGGAAATAGGGTGCAGGTGATACTCGAATGCACCGAAATGAAAAACAGTGGTCTGCCTGGTACAAGCCGTTACGTGACGACGAAAAACCGTAAGAACACTCCCGAGAGAATGGAACTCAAAAAGTATAACCCTATCCTCAAAAGGATGACTATCCATAAGGAGATTAAATAATCATAAACTATGGCAAAGAAAGTAGTTGCTACCCTCCACGAAGGTTCGAAAGACGGACGCGCTTATACGAAGGTTATCAAGATGGTGAAAAGTCCTAAGACTGGCGCCTATATCTTCGATGAGCAGATGGTTCCCAACGAAGAAGTGAAAGATTTCTTCAAGAATTGATAGATTTTCATCTCACATATCCAAAAGGTCGCAATTTAAGATTGCGGCCTTTTGCATTGTTACTGCGCTTTTTCATGGGAAAGGCACACTTTTCTCATTTTTTTTAACTAATTTTGTGGCAAAATTATAGCTTATGGCACTATTCGGATTGTTCAACAAGAAGAAAAAGGAAACACTCGACAAAGGACTCGAAAAAACCAAACAGAGCGTCTTCAGTAAGTTAACACGGGCCATCGCCGGAAAATCTAAAGTCGATGACGAGGTGCTCGACAACCTCGAGGAGGTACTCATCACTTCGGATGTGGGAGTGGATACCACCATAAAAATCATTGAGCGGATAGAGGAAAGGGTGGCACGCGACAAATATGTCTCGACCAACGAACTGAACAATATCCTCAAAGAGGAGATTGCCGCCCTGCTCATGGAAAATAATTCCGACGACAACGAAAGTTGGCAACTGCCGCAAGACCACAAACCGTACGTTATCCTCGTGGTGGGCGTCAATGGCGTGGGCAAGACCACGACAATCGGAAAATTGGCATACCAATTCAAACAGGCTGGAAAGAGTGTATACCTCGGAGCGGCCGACACCTTCAGGGCGGCAGCCGTGGAACAGCTCTGCATCTGGGGCGATAGAGTGGGAGTGCCCGTGGTCAAACAGCAGATGGGGGCAGACCCGGCTTCCGTGGCTTTCGACACCTTGAGCTCGGCAAAAGCCAATGGGGCGGATGTGGTGCTGATAGATACGGCCGGACGACTGCATAACAAAGTGGGACTGATGAATGAGCTGAAGAAAATCAAACAAGTGATGGCCAAAGTGCTCCCTGAAGCTCCCGACGAGGTGCTTCTCGTGCTCGATGGAAGTACTGGACAGAACGCTTTCGAACAGGCCAAGCAGTTCGCTGCGGTCACACAAATCACCAGCCTCGCCATTACCAAACTCGACGGCACGGCCAAAGGTGGTGTGGTCATTGGTATCAGCGACCAACTCAAGGTGCCAGTGAAATATATTGGGTTGGGCGAAGGAATGGAAGACCTGCAGTTGTTCAGCAGGAGACAGTTCGTGGATTCGTTTTTCGAAGATAACAACCGATAATGAAAAAGAATCATGTGGATGTCATAACGATGGGGTGTTCGAAAAACCTGGTAGACAGCGAACAACTCATCCGATTGTTTGAGGAGCATGGATATACATGCTCCCACGACAGCTCGCATCCCAACGGTGAAATTGTGGTCGTCAATACGTGTGGCTTCATCGAAAAGGCAAAAGAGGAGAGTATCAATATGATTCTCCAATTGGCTCAGGCTAAAGAGCAGGGGAGAATCAAACAACTCTTCGTGATGGGTTGCCTGTCGCAAAGATATCAACAGGAACTGGAAAAGGAAATCCCGCAAGTGGATAAGTACTATGGGAAATTCAACTTCAAGCAACTGTTGAACGATCTTGGGCAATCCGCTGAAAAACAAGTTGACCAAGGCTATCAACGCCATCTCACCACTCCTAAGCATTATGCTTACGTGAAAATCAGCGAGGGCTGCAACCGTCATTGTGCGTATTGTGCCATACCCATCATCACTGGCAAACACGTGAGTAGGGAGAAGGAAGAAATACTCGCCGAGGTGAAAGACCTGGTGGCACAAGGGGTGAAGGAGTTCCAGATTATCGCACAGGAACTGACGTATTATGGGGTCGATATCGACGGCAAACAGCATATCGCGGAATTGGTGGCTGACATGGCGGATATTCCCGGGGTGGAATGGATCAGGCTACACTATGCTTATCCTACACATTTCCCGATGCAACTGCTGGATGTGATGAGAGAGAAACCAAACGTTTGCAAATACTTGGACATCGCTTTGCAGCATATCTCCGACAGCATGCTGAAGAGAATGAGAAGGGAGACGTCGAAAAAGGAAACATACGACTTGTTGGCGGCTATTAGGGAAAAGGTGCCTGGCATAGCGCTGCGCACTACACTGATGGTGGGCTTCCCCGGTGAGACGGAACAAGACTTCGACGAACTGATGGAGTTTGTGAAAACGGCTCGATTCGAGCGCATGGGGGCGTTCACTTATTCAGAAGAGGAACAGACATATAGTGCGCTGCATTACGAAGACAATGTGCCGGAAAGCGTGAAGGAAAAACGACTGGACCGATTGATGAACCTGCAACAGGAAATCAGCGCTCAGCTCCAGCAGGAGATGGTGGGAAAGGTGTACAAGGTCATTATCGACAGGAAAGAGGGCGATTATTATGTGGGGAGGACTGAATACTCGTCGCCTGAGGTAGATCCTGAGGTGCTCATTCCATGTGAGGGCAAAAGGCTGACAAAAGGTAAGTTCTATCAAGTGAAGATGACCGATGCGGAGGAGTTCGACCTATATGGTGTGGTAGTCTGATAATAAGAAAGACAATGAACAACAAGGATTTTATAGCTGAGGTGGCTGCCATCTCAAAGATGAAAGAGGATGAGACGCTGACATGTTGCGGGGGGATACTGAAAACATTGGAAACCACGCTCATGGAGGGTGAGGAAGTGCGTATTCATGGTTTCGGCTGCTTCGGCGTGGATAAGATATTGGAACATATTGATATCCAGGAGGGGAAGAGAATGCTCTTTCCGCCTCAGCTTACCGTGTTCTATACTGCCGAAGGCAATGAATCTTCGGAAATGGGACGCACAGCATCCGAGGGGTTCATCAACAGGCTGGCGGCAAGGCTGGGTTGTTCCGCCGACGATGCGGAAATCCTTACTTTCGCTTTTTTCAAAGCCATAGTGAATGGATTGGCAAAAGACAGGACGGTCAAGGTCAAGGGGCTCGGTCAGTTCAAAGTGAACGCCTCAAAACCAAAGGATAAGGCTAAAGATAAGGATAGCCAGTTGTTTCTTGCCGAGGCACTGGGGTCGGTTTCCTTCTCCATCGACAATGCTTTGAAAACGGCTGTCAATAAACCGTTTGAACAATTCAAACCAGTAGTGCTCGCTGATGGGGTGGTGTTCGATGATCTCAAAGAGGGGGAAATCATCTCTGAGAGGATTTCAGGAACGCTGGAGAATGATGCTATTCTGCCGCCTCAACGGAAAGATGAAAAAAACAATGATACTAAACCCGAGAGTACACCGGAGGTGGTGTCTGATGTCGTGGTGAACGAGGCTGTCGCCCAGCAAGTGGAGCCAGCGGAGGAAAAAGAAACCAAGGAAGACGGCGCTTCCGATGCTTCGGAACAACCCGCAAAGGCGAAGGACGGGAAAATGAAATGGTTTTTCGTGGCTGCTGGCATCTTGGCGCTGGCTGTCGTCCTTCTGTTTGCATTGATGCCAAAAGGCTCGACAGAACCGGAAATGGCTGTCACACCCAGCGACGTACCGGCAGATTCTTCTGCGGCTGTCACCGTACAAGCACCACAAGAGAATTTTGAAGAGGCCAACGAACTGGTGAAATTCGGAGCTTATAAGATTGTGGGGGTAGACACCACCATTATGCTCCAACAAGGGCAGACCATCCTGACATTGTCGTCAACATATTTCGGAGGAGTGGAAATGGAGCCTTATATCAAAGCGGTCAATGGAGGAAAGAATGATTTCGTGGCTGGCGATTATGTAAAAATACCTAAATTGGTACTGAAATAGTGGTGAGTGATGAGTGATGAGTGGTGAGTGGTGTGAGATATGCCTATGGACTATTCTCTTGCTCCTTGCTCCTCAGTCTTGCTCCTTGCTCCTCAGTCTTGCTCCTTGCCCCTTAGTATGACGCTCGTGGCACCGATGGTGAATAAAGAGCCATCGGAAAGTAAACGACGCTCGTTGTCGCCTAACAATTCATTGTCAACAAAAGTGCCGGTATTGCTCGGACCATCCATCAGGGTGTAGCGCAGACGCCCCTTTTTGTCGCGCGACACCTCAATCTTACAATGCAACATGTCCATGCTGGGGTCGTTGGTCTCAATAGGGGTGTTGATGCTTGAACCTTTCATGTAACGGCCGATGGTGTTCAAACCCATCCGCAAGGGAATCACTTGCTTGTAGTGGAATACGTTCTCTATCACCAGTAAAGAACCGATATCGCTGGACGTCTCTTCTTCGGGGCGTTCTTCACGTTGCACATTGCGCAACTTGTTCACACCTATGCGAATGCCAAACTGCTTGTTGCAGTCGGGACAGACGAATACCAATGACTGGCCCTCGACGTATTTCGTCTCGTCGAAGGTGATAAAGGCATCGCATTTGGGGCATCTAACTCTTTTCATCGATGGAGAATCCACGCATTGGCAAAGGCCGATTCGCCACGCATGCTCGTCAACGCGGCATACGCCTCCTGGTCGGTGGGGTAGTGACCGTATAATACCATGCTGTCGTTGGTGTCACCCACCACTTCCACCTCATAGCCTTTCGCACGGATGGAACGGGCGAAAAGCTCGGCATTCTGTTGGGGTATCTTGCAGGCCAACACCAATGAATAAACGTTGGAAACGGGAAGGACTTCCTTCGATTCAACCTTCACTTCGCCCAAGGCCTTGGCCAATGTGGTGAAGGGAATCGTCAAATCATCTTCCTGCGACATTTCCTCAGGAGTGGGAAGTATCTTGGTGATAGATACCAAACCGGCTTCCGACTTGGTGCTGTTGTGGTTGCCGAGGAACGTACCTGCCACCATCAACAAACCAACGAATACTGCGGCGGCGGAAGCTGCTACTCGCTTCAAGGTACGAACC
The DNA here is from genome assembly GCA_900316685.1 of uncultured Prevotellaceae bacterium. GTDB lineage: Bacteria > Bacteroidota > Bacteroidia > Bacteroidales > Bacteroidaceae > Prevotella. The sequence goes on from ONDS01000006.1 coordinate 102,419, forward strand.
TTGATGCGGATGTAGGGCTCAGCGTCCATAGCTACCTCTTGTGTAAGAGGACGGAACTCATAAAGGTCAAGGCCATAAAGCGAAGGAGTAAGTAAGCCTGACTCCTTGGGCTCGAACATTATGCTGCCTTCCTCGTTGATGGTGAACACTCCCAAACGGGGTAATTCATATCGACCGGTGGTACGAAGACCTGTCATCACTTCTTCCACTTCTTGATGCACTCTTTCAAGTGCGGCATCATAGGAAAGATGGTGCACCTCCATATACGACTGAACCAACACGGAGTCGTTCAGGTGCAACTGGGGGTTGAACCCCAACGACCTATAGGGGGGCAAGAAGGTGTTTTCAGATTCTTCATAACGAGCAGATTCATAATGGGATATGAAACCTCCCATACCAGGCACCATCACACAGTCATTGTGCAATAGCAACGATTCAATATGTCTTTCTAGTTCCATCATGCTGCAAAATTAATGATTTAATTTCATATACACAAAAATAATCCCAGGAAACCTGGGATTATTTTTGTTAAAAATGGGGTGTTGGGGCATGACGGCTCAACTAATACTTGATGGTCAGCGACTGGAGGTCGGACTGACGGCTGGATGTTCCTATCCACACTTCGTAATCGCCTGGCTGATAGCGCATGGTGTTGGTTTGGGCATCCCACCACTCGAAGTCGCTTTGTTGCAAAGGAATGGTAATTTCACGTGATTCCTTCGGTTGAAGCGACACTTTAGCATAATGACGTAATGATTTGATGGGACCACCATTATCGCCAACTTTCTTAATATAAACTTGAACTGTCTCGCTACCCGCTCTCTCTCCAGTGTTGGTTAGTTTCACTTTCACTTCATGGTTCTTGTAAATGGGTTTGGAAAGGGCAAAGGTAGTATAGCTTAGGCCGAAACCGAAGGGGAAAAGGGCATCGCCTTGGAAATAACGATAAGTGCGGCCTTGCATCCGATAATCAAGGAAGTCGGGCAGTTGACCGACATTACGGTAAAAGGTCAGCGGTAGCTTGCCGGAGGGGTTGTAATCGCCGAAAAGTACATCGGCAACAGCCTGACCACCGGCTTCGCCGGGATACCAGGCCTGGAGGATGGCATCGGTATTCTTGGTCTCGGGCTCCAAGGCGATGGCGCTGCCGGAACAATTCACGAACACCACTTTCCTTCCTGCTTGGTGGAGGAGTGCGAGCACATCACGCTGAACCTGTGGAAGCTCGATGTCGGTGCGGTCGCCTCCCTTGAATCCCACTTCGTCGACTTTCATCTCTTCTCCTTCCAGATTAGGGGAGATGCCGCCGACAAACACCACTACATCGGCGTCGGCGGTGGAAGCGAGCAAGTCGCTTGCCTGGGGGGTAAAACGATGGATAATGTCGAACTGTATCACACCCATGTCGGTATTTTGCAAGTAGTCTAACTGGATGTGGTAGCGCTGGCCGGCTTTCACGGCGAGGCTCTTCTCTATCTTCTGGATACGATTGCGCGGATTCCACACTTCACCTATGGTGTCGCCGTTGACGATGAGACGGGCACAATCGTCAAAACGCGCCAAGAATATCACTTCCTCATCATGAGTAGGGATGAAGGTTCCTTCGTAGTGAGCGGAGAAATGCTCCAAGTTCACATTGGGGGCGAACACCGTGCTACCTCCGTTGCTCAGGTTGATGGGCGAAGTCATCTGGACCGTGGCACAGGGAGCTCCGCTGAACTTTACATTATTATAATAGGTGGCGGTGAGACCAGGCAAACCGTCTTGACCTACAATCTCCTGGTAACGGCTGGTTTCCACCAGATTGCGTGTAAGACCGCAGCTCTGTACGTAGCGAACATCGGGGTTCTTCATCTTGATGCCATCCAAGATGGTGGTGGTGCTCAAAGGGTAACCGTAATAGTTGCCCCATTGCATCACGGAGTCGGTGGCATTGGGACCCATGACGACTATACGCTGGCCGCTTTTGCGCAAAGGCAGGATGCCATGGTTGTTCTGAAGGAGAACCATTGATTCGTGGGCGGCGTCAAGAGCCAACTGACGATGACGCGGCGAGGCTATCACATCCGGGGACATACGCTGCCATTCTACCTCGTTCTCCGTATCGAAGTCGCCCAACTCAAAACGGGCCTTGAGAAGGCGACGGACACTGATGTCAAGCTCGCTCTCACTGATAAGACCTGAGCCAACGGCTTCTTTGAGATGGCGGTAGTTGCTGCCACATTCCACATCGGTTCCGGCTCGCACAGCCATCGCCGAGGCTTCACTGGCGTCGGCGGAAACGACATGACGGCCGGGAACCCAGAAATCACTAATGGCTCCACAGTCGCTGACAACAAGACCGTCAAATTTCCATTCGTCTCGAAGAATCTGACCGAGGTAACGGGAATTGCCGCAACAGGGTTCTCCGTCGATACGCTGATAGGCGCACATCACCTCGGCTACATGGCCGTCCTGTACCAAGGTCTTGAAAGCGGGCAGGTAGGTTTCCCATAAGTCACGGGGAGGGATGTCCGAAACGTTGAACTCGTGGCGGTTCCATTCAGGACCGCTATGTACTGCATAATGCTTGGCACAGGCGAGCAGCTTTGTGTATTTGGTGTTGGTAGGTCCTTGCAAACCACGTACCACGGCCAAACCCATGCGCGAGGTGAGGTAGGGGTCTTCACCGTATGTCTCCTGGCCGCGGCCCCAGCGTGGGTCGCGGAAAATATTGATATTGGGGGTCCAAAACGACAGACATTGGTAGCGTTTGATCTGACCGGAATGGCGAGCGATGTTGTTCTTGGCGCGAGCCTCGTCACTCACGGCGGTGAACACGTCGTATACCAATTGGTCGTTGAACGAGGCGGCCATGCCGATGGTCACGGGAAAAACGGTGGCGAAACCGTTGCGACCTACACCATGCAGTGCTTCGCTCCACCATTCAAACTCGGGTATGCCCAAACGAGGGATGGCGGGTGAGGCGTTTTGCATCAGACTGATTTTCTCGTCAAGGGTCAGACGTGAACACAGGTCGGAGGCTCGTTGCTCAAAGGATAGACTGGTATCCTGATAGGGGTAACCCTGAGCTTGAGACGACAGGCTGACTGTCGCCATCATGAGAATAATTAAGGCTTTTCGGTTCATATCGTAGAAATAGTGAAAGGTACTATACTTATTTTTCCTAGGGATCACTTCCGTTTGCAAATATAATGATAATTATTGAAACAACTGTTGATGTTAGATATTTTCTCTAAGCGTATAATGAAAAAACAGCCGATGTACTCAAGATACATCGGCTGTACTATAATGATGATAAAAACTATTACGAGAAGAAGCCCAGCAGCACACCAGCGGCAACGGCGGAACCGATCACACCTGCCACATTCGGACCCATGGCATGCATGAGCAGGAAGTTGTGGCGGTCGTATTCCAAACCGATATTGTTGGAGATACGGGCACTCATAGGTACGGCACTCACACCGGCATTACCGATGAGGGGGTTGATTTTCTTGCCCTTAGGAAGGAACAGGTTCATCAACTTCACAAAAAGGATACCGCTCGTACTGGCAATAATGAACGCCATGGCTCCCAAGAAGAATATCTTGATGGTGTTGAGGGTCAGGAACTCGCTGGCTTGGGTGGAACATCCTACGGTCAGACCAAGCAACATAACGATGATGTCGTTGAGGGCGGAACCTGCAGTCTTGGCCAAACGTGTGGTCTTGCCACTCTCTTTCAGCAGGTTGCCGAAGAAGAGCATACCCAATAGAGGAAGACCGGATGGCACAAGGAACGTGGTCAGCAACAAACCGATGATGGGGAAGAGGATGCGCTCGGTCTGGCTCACATTGCGAACGGGAGGCATGTGGATCACACGCTCCTTCTTGGTGGTCAACAAACGCATCAAAGGCGGCTGGATGACGGGTACCAAGGCCATATAGGAATAGGCGCATACCGCTATGGCTCCCATCAGGTTGGGACTCAACTTCGATGATAGGAAGATGGCGGTAGGTCCGTCGGCTCCACCGATAATGGCTATACCTGCGGCTTGATTGGGCTCGAAACCCAAGGCCAAAGCTACCATATAGGCTCCGAACACGCCGAATTGGGCTGCCGCGCCGATAAGGATGAGTTTGGGATTGCTGATAAGAGCGGAGAAATCGGTCATGGCTCCAATGCCCAAGAATACCAAGGGGGGATACCATCCCTGACGCACGCCTTGGTAGAAGATGTTCAAGACGGAATTGTCTTCGTAAAGACCGATCTCCAAACCGGCATCTCCCTTAAAGGGAATATTGCCAAGGATTATACCCAAACCGATGGGTACAAGCAGCAAGGGCTCGAAATCCTTACGTATGGCAAGCCAGATGAATATCGCACCCACCACAATCATGATAAGATTGGACCAGGTGGCATTGGCGAATCCTGTAAACGACAGGAATTCGTTGAAATTGTTGATGATGAAATCTGTGAATCCCATGGCCGATGTTTATCCTATGGTTAAAAGCACGGAACCTTCCATCACCGTGTCGCCACGGTCTACAAGAACGGAGGTGACGGTACCGGAATAATCCGACTCAATGTTGTTCTGCATCTTCATGGCTTCCAAAATCACTACGGTGTCGCCTACCTTCACGGTGTCGCCTACCTTCACCTTCATCTCGGTGATAGTACCGGGTAGGGGCGCTATGATCTTCGAACCGGCACCTGCCTGGGCGGCGTGTTTGGCTGCGGCTTTCTCCACGGGCTTCTCCACTGGTGCTGCGGGAACTGGTGCGGCCAAGGGCTTGCGCACATGGCTGGAGGTGGGCTTGACTGCTTGTTTCAACTCCACCTCGAAGGGGATGCCATTGACGGTCACCTGGGCTAAGTTGTCTTCAATCTCTACAATTTCTACGTCGTAATCGACGCCTTTAACGGTATATTGGTATTTGCTCATGATGATTATGTTGTTTCCTTGGTTTATACTCGGGTCCATTTGGTTTGCTTGGGACGGATGGTGATAACACCGCTTTCCACGTCGTGAACATCGTCCATGTACTGTTTTAATGCCATGGAAATAACGGCGATGTATATCTCCTTGTCCACTCCCTTGGTCTGCAGACCGTCTTTCAATACCACATTGGCCTTATGGCCCAAATCGACCATCTCGCCACCTACTTTGGATACGGTCTTCAAAGGCTGGTGATCTATCGCTTCCTTGATCTCTTGCTTATGCTTCATATAGATGCCGAAGAGGGTGAAGAAGATGAACAACAGAGCAAGACAGGAGAAAACCACTCCCATGGAGAGAACGGTGATACCAAAGCCATGAGGGTCCTCACGCTTGATCTTGGCTACCTTTGTCTCTGTCACCTGTATGAAGTTCTCGGTGCCGGGGGTAACGGCGTCTGCTGCTTTCACCACCCAGTTCGATGAACCGTCATGTTGCCGGGCATAGGAACAATCGGTGGGGAGGGCGGGAACACTCACCGAGTCGATAAGGTCTACACCGTTGCCGTCGTAAAGCGCTATCCACATGGGCTTGCCGGGCTCAGACTTCAGCGCCATGTGCAAGCCGCCTTTGGCGGGATTGCTGTTGAAGTAGAACACGATATGCTGTCGGGCTGACAGGCTGGTCCTCCTCTCGTTGTTGGGGATGAGCACCATCTTGGCGATGCGCTCGGGCGCGGAGAGCGCGGGATTCAATGCCGAGGTGTCGGTAGTAAGATACATGCCGCGAACATTATACGTGGAATAGGCACTGTTCGACAGTTCCACCCATCCGGGGTGGTTGCCGAACTCATCCTCAATGTTGGTGGCATTGTCAGTCAGGACTTCGTTGATTTGAATGTTCTTGGCTCCCTGACCCATCATAAGGATGGTGCAGGTCATCAATAGTCCAAAGGTCAATGATAAACGTTTCATTCAGAATAGATGGTATGATAATGGTTGTTTTTTATCCACAAAAGAATAGTACCAGCAATTGGGCGGTGAAGATCCTAAGGAACATACACAGGGGGTAGACCGTGGAATAACCTACCGACGGTGCTTCCTTGCTGCACACCTGGTTGGCGTAAGCCAAGGCGGGGGGGTCGGTGTAGGTGCCGGCCAACATGCCCATGATGGTGAAATAATTGAATTTATAGAGACGACGCACTAATGGTCCTATAATTAAAATAGGTATGACCGTGATGAGAAAACCACAGTAGACGTATTTGATGCCGTCGCCTTGTACTACGGTGTCCCAGAAACCGGCGCCGGCTTTGATACCCACACTGGCCAGGAAGAGCACCAAGCCTATCTCCCTCAACATCATGTTGGCACTGGTGGTGGTATAGGTCACCAACTTCACCCTGTAGCCGAAACGACCGATTAGAATGGCGATAATCAACGGACCACCTGCAATACCCAGACGAAGGGGAACGGGCATGCCGGGGATGGCAAAGGGTAGACTGCCGAAAATGATACCGACGAGAATGCCCACGAAAATGGTGGCGATATTGGGAGCGTCGAGGCGTTTCACGGAGTTGCCCATTATTTCGGCCACGCGGTTAACATTGTCCTCGGGACCAACCACCATCACACGGTCGCCAATGTGGAAATGGTGGTTGCGGCCGGCAAACAGATCCATGCCATGACGGGTGATGCGTGTCACATTCACACCGTAGACACTGGAGAAGTGCATCTTGCCCAACGTCTTGCCATTCATCGAGGGACGGGTCACGACAATTCGACGCGACACCATGGGCTGTTTCTCCAATTCCACATTCCAATCGGCATCGATCTCCGGACCGATGAAAGCCTTAATAGGCTCGGAATCGGCTTCGGCACATACTACCAACAACTCGTCGCCTATCTCGAAGACGGTGTTACGGTTGGGGATGCTCACCTGACCGTCATGAAGGATACGCGAGCATACGAAATCGCGATTCAGAAACTCGCTTATCTGTAATAAGGTGCGACCTGCCAAATAGGAGTTGGTCACACGGAGGTGCATCTTGAAGGGCTTCTCGTGGGGATTGGCCTCCTCCTCTTCCTCCAACTGGCGCTCTTCGCTTTCGAGGTTGATACGGCTGATATATCTCACGGCGATGGTGGCACAGATGATGCCCACAACACCTAATGGATAAGCGCAGGCATAACCTGAGGCTATCTGAGGACCCTCGCTGGAAAAAACATTGGTCAAGGCCTCGGAGGCGGCTCCCAGGCCGGGAGTGTTCGTCACGGCTCCATACATGGTACCTATCAGCATGGGAAGATTGTAGGGGTCGGAGGTGTCGAAAAAGGCGAAATAACAACCGAACATCACAGCGATGTTCAGCAAGATAAGGCAGGTGGACATGACGTTGAGCGACACACCGCCTTTCTTGAAACTCTCAAAAAAACCGGGCCCCACCTGGATACCTATCATGAACACAAAGAGAATCAATCCGAAATCCTGGCAAAAGTTCAAAATCGAGATGGGAGCGGTAAAATGGAAATGACCTGCCAAAATACCTGCGAACAACACGAAAGTGACGCCCAAGGAAATGCCGAAAAATTTGATTTTCCCTAAATAGACACCTACTGCGATCACTATCGCATATAATACCGCGATATGGGCCACAGAGTCTGTGTTTGTAAATAATTCAGTTAACCAATTCATAACATGCCGAAATTCCCTGCAAAATTACTTAATAAATTGCTCATTTTCATTTTTTTGAGCAATAATTTTAACGAAAATATAAAAGATTTGTTTTTTTTCACGTTAGGAAATCTTTTTCTTCCGTTTTATTTCTAAGTATGATGAAAAAACACTATCTTTGCATGTCATTTTAATCCCTATTTTAGATTCTTATCAAAAAGGATTTTATAACTTATTTTAATACACTATGTCAAACAACAAAGAAAAACTCTTCAGCGAGTTCCAGGCTCCTACCACACAAGAATGGCTTGATAAGATTCAAGTCGACTTGAAAGGGGCTGATTTCAACAAACGACTCGTGTGGAGAACGAACGAGGGGTTCAACATCCAGCCTTTCTATCGTCGTGAAGATGTGCTGAAATTGAAAACACCCGATGCGTTGCCCGGGGAATTTCCTTTCGTAAGGGGCAACAAGAAAGACAACAACCACTGGTATGTTAGGCAAGACATCTTTGCCGCCGATGCCAAGGATGCAAACGCCAAGGCTCTTGACATTCTTAATAAAGGTGTCGACTCCTTAGGCTTCCATATCCCTGGCGACAAGGTAAGCAAGGATTTCGTCTGTCAACTCTTGGAGAATATTCTTTGCGACATCGTCGAAGTGAATTTCTCCACTTGCAAACGCCATTCTCTGGAACTGGCAAAGATACTCGTGGAGTACTTCCAGGAAAAGGAATATGATAAGGAGAAGGTGGTTGGCTCCATCGATTTCGATCCCATCGAGAAAATCGTCATGAAGGGAAAGAATGTGGAACCGCTCTTCGCAGTGGCTCCACAACTGGTCGATACTTTCAAGGATTATCCTAATTTCCGTTGCGTAACCATCAACTCCGCCGCCCTCAACAATGCAGGAGCGTATATAGCACAGGAGTTGGGCTATGCCTTGGCATGGGGTAATGAGTACCTCCAGCAACTCACCGATGCCGGTGTGGATGTCGACTTGGCTGCAAGCAAGCTGAAGTTCAACATGGGTGTGTCGGAGAATTACTTCATGGAATTGGCAAAATTCCGTACCGCCAGGTTGCTGTGGGCGCAAATAGTGAAACAGTATGAACCGAAAGACGATAATTCGTGCAAGATGATCGTCAACGCCACAACGTCTACTTACAACCAGACTCTCTTCGATAGCTACGTCAACCTGCTCAGAAGTCAGACAGAGGCCATGAGTGCCGCTCTCGGTGGCATACACTCCATGGTGGTCACTCCGTTCGACGCACCCTACGAGGCTCCATCGGAGTTCTCAGAGCGTATAGCTCGCAACCAGCAGCTCTTGCTCAAGGAAGAGTGCCACTTCGGACAAATTGTCGATCCGGGTGCTGGTTCCTATTATATTGAGCATCTTACCAACTCGCTGGCAGAAGAAGGTTGGAAACTGTTCCTGCAGATAGAAGACGAAGGCGGCTTCCTTGAAGCTGCTAAGAAGGGTAGCGTACAGGATGCACTCAATGCCACCAACAAGAAACGGCATGAGGATGCAGCCAAACGTAAGGAGTTCCTGCTCGGTACGAACCAGTTCCCCAACTTCACCGAGAAATCGGAAGGCAAACAGGCTGTGGCTCATTGCTGTGGATGTAAAGAGCAGGCAGAGAATGCTCCGTTCAAGAAGATTGAAAGCTCACGACTGGCTGCCGACTTCGAGGAACTGCGTATACATACGGAAAACACCAAGACACCCGTGGCGTTTATGCTGACCATCGGCAATTTGGCCATGCGTCAGGCTCGTGCTCAGTTCTCTTGCAACTTCCTCGCTTGCGCCGGATACAAAGTGATCGACAACCTCGGCTTCAAGACCGTGGAAGAGGGTGTCGACGCGGCACTCGAGGCGAAAGCCGACATCGTGGTGCTTTGCTCCAGCGACGACGAGTATGCAGAATATGCCATCCCGGCATTCAAATACCTCGACGGCAGGGCCATGTTCGTGGTGGCAGGTGCTCCCGCTTGCATGGAAGACCTCAAGGCTGCTGGCATCGAGAACTTCGTGCATGTGAAGTGCAATGTTCTCCAGACACTCAAGGAATATAATCAGAAGTTGGGCATTTAATGATTGTTAGAAGAAAAGTCATGAGAAAAGATTTCAAAAACATAGATATTTACGCGGGCATCAAGCCTGTGAATGGTACAGAATGGCTTAAGTCTAACAACATTGAGCCTAACTGGAAAACTCCCGAGCACATTGATGTGCGCCCGGTGTATACGAAGGAAGATCTTGAGGGAATGGAACACCTCGACTTCGCAGCTGGTATACCGCCGTTCTTGCGTGGTCCGTACTCCATGATGTATCCGTTCCGTCCTTGGACCATTCGTCAGTATGCTGGATTCTCAACAGCCGAGGAGTCCAATGCTTTCTATCGTCGTAACCTGGCTTCAGGACAGAAAGGTTTGTCCGTGGCCTTCGACCTTCCCACACACCGTGGTTATGACCCCGACAACCCCCGAGTAGTGGGCGATGTGGGTAAGGCAGGTGTGTCTATCTGCTCTCTCGAAAACATGAAGGTGCTCTTCGCTGGCATACCTCTCAACAAGATGTCGGTGTCGATGACCATGAACGGTGCTGTGCTTCCTGTGCTGGCTTTCTATATCAATGCCGGTCTGGAGCAGGGTGCCAAACTCGAAGAGATGGCGGGTACCATCCAGAATGATATCCTTAAGGAGTTCATGGTGCGTAACACCTATATCTATCCGCCTGCTTTCTCGATGAAGATCATCGCCGATATCTTCGAGTATACATCGCAGTACATGCCTAAGTTCAACTCCATCTCTATTTCGGGCTATCACATGCAGGAGGCGGGAGCCACTGCCGACATCGAGTTGGCGTATACCCTGGCTGATGGTATGGACTATCTGCGTACGGGTGTCAATGCTGGCATCCCCGTAGACAAGTTCGCACCGCGTCTGTCTTTCTTCTGGGCCATAGGCATGAACCATTTCATGGAGATTGCAAAGATGAGAGCTGGACGTCTGCTGTGGGCGAAGATCGTGAAGAGCTTCGGCGCTAAAGACCCGAAATCCATGGCACTGCGTACGCACAGCCAGACTTCGGGATGGTCGCTGACGGAGCAGGATCCTTTCAACAATGTGGGACGTACCTGTATCGAGGCTATGGCAGCGGTGCTGGGACATACACAGTCGCTCCATACCAACGCGCTCGACGAGGCTATCGCCTTGCCTACCGACTTCTCGGCACGTATCGCTCGTAATACCCAGATCTATATCCAGAACGAGACCAAGGTGTGCAAGCAAATCGACCCATGGGCGGGTTCCTACTATGTGGAAACGCTGACCAACGAATTGGTGCATAAGGCTTGGGAACATATCCAGGAGATTGAGAAACTGGGAGGTATGGCTAAGGCTATCGAGACGGGTCTGCCCAAGATGCGTATAGAAGAGGCTGCCGCACGTACACAGGCTCGTATCGACTCGGGCGTACAGACCATCGTGGGTACGAATAAGTATCGTCTGGAGCATGAAGATCCCATCGACATCCTCGAGGTCGACAATACTGCTGTGCGTAAGCAACAGGAGGAGAGCCTGGCCAAACTGAAAGCCAACCGCGACGAGGAGGCTTGCAAGGCGGCTCTTGCTGAAATCACAGAGTGTGTCAGGGAGTTCAACGAAGGCAAGAAATCCAAGAACAACCTGTTGGCTCTTGCTGTCAAGGCGGCTGGCCTAAGGTGTACACTGGGTGAGATAAGTGATGCCTGCGAGGAAATCGTGGGACGTTATAAAGCAGTAATCAGAACCATTTCAGGCGTGTATTCATCAGAAAGCAAAAACGACTCGGATTTCGAGAAGGCATGTGAACTCACCGACGAGTTCGCCAAGAAAGAAGGTAGACGGCCACGTATCTTCGTGGCTAAGATGGGACAGGATGGTCATGACCGTGGTGCCAAGGTGGTGGCTACGGGTTATGCCGACTGTGGTTTCGACGTGGATATGGGACCGCTGTTCCAAACTCCTGCCGAAGCGGCTCGCGAGGCGGTTGAAAACGATGTGCATATCGTTGGAGCATCGTCGTTGGCAGCTGGCCACAAGACGTTGATTCCCCAACTCATCGAGGAACTGAAGAAACTCGGACGCGAGGATATCATGGTCATCGCTGGCGGTGTCATTCCCGCACAGGATTACGACTTCCTCTACAAGGCAGGCGTGGCTGCCATCTTCGGACCGGGTACTTCCGTGGCCAAGGCGGCTTGCGAGATGATGAACATCTTGCTCGACAAAGAAGCTTGACCAATGCTTACATCATAAAAACAGGATGGGGTCATTCCCATCCTGTTTTTTTTGTTTCCTTATTTCCGGTGTCGTTCAGTTCATTTCCATTATATTGATGCCTTCTTCCTGAACGAGCATATCATAGAGGTGCTTGTCAAACTGACGGCGTTTCATGGTCAGCTCAAGGGTTACTACGTAATTTGTCATTTCATTGAGCGTGTTTTCCTCTTGCTTGAAACTCTCGATGATTACATCCCATTCCTTGAAACGGTTCAAGGTGTCCTGGATGGCTTGCACCGAAGGAGCGGAAAATTTCAGGAATACGTTCTTGTTGCCAATACTGCCATGTACTATGTGCATGGTCTCCAGACAGATAAGTACGAGCACCGTGGCCAACAACGAGAGAATGAACAGCCCGGCACCCGTCGACATGCCGATGGCGGCAGTGACCCATAAGCCGGCGGCAGTGGTGAGACCACGTACGATATGCTTCTGGAAGATGATGGTGCCAGCACCGATGAAACCGATGCCCGATACTACCTGGGCGGCGATACGCGAGGGGTCGAGCCTCACATTTTGGCCTGTGCCCAAAATGCCTTCGAATCCATATTGCGAGAGCAACATGAACAAGGCGCTGCCCAAGGCCACAAGAAAATGGGTGCGGAAACCGGCTTCCTTGGCTCGGTATTCGCGCTCCAAACCAATCAGTCCTCCAAAGAGGGCGGCGATGAATAATCGCAACATGAGTTCTCCTGTCATAATGCAATGGCTGATGATGCAAAAGACGCCACATGGGCGTCTTCGCGGTTATTCTTCTACGGGAGTGAAGGTCAGTTGGTCGCCACTGTCCGACACGTCAACCGTCAGATGACCTAACGTAGGATGGTCTTCCAGCAACAACTCACACACCTTGTCCTCCACATGATTCTGCAAGGCTCGCTTCAAAGGACGGGCACCGAATTGCACATCGTAACCCTTCTTGGCAAGGAATTCCTTGGCCTTGTCGGTTAGGTGCAACGTGACACCCAAATCATTCATGCGCTTCTGCAATCCCACCAGCTCGATGTCGACGATGCGTTTGATGGCATCCAGGTCTAACTGGTCGAACATGATAATCTCGTCGAGACGGTTGAGAAATTCTGGAGCGAATTGTTTGCTCAGGCTCTTCTGGATAATAGAACGGGCACGCTCGCGGTCACTCTCATCCATGTCCACACCGAAACTGCTGGCATTGAAACCTACACCACGACCGAATTCCTTCAATTGACGGGTACCGGCATTTGAGGTCATGATGACGATGGTATTGCGGAAATCTACCAGACGGCCGTTGCCATCGGTCAAACGACCTTCGTCCAACACCTGAAGCAACAGGTTGAACACATTGCCGTGTGCCTTCTCTATCTCGTCGAGAAGAACGATGGAGTAGGGGTGACGACGCACTTTTTCCGTCAATTGACCTCCCTCTTCGTAACCGACATATCCTGGAGGCGAACCAACTAAGCGCGATACATTGAAACCTTCGGTATATTCGCTCATGTCTACACGAATCATGTCGTCGGAACTGCCAAACATATATTCAGCCAACTGCTTGGCCAAGTAGGTCTTGCCCACACCTGTAGGACCTAAGAACATGAATACACCAATGGGGCGGTTGGGGTCTTTCAGTCCGATGCGGTTGCGCTGAATGGCTTTCACCATCTTCTCAATGGCGGTGTCTTGTGCTACTACCTTCTCCTTCAACACAGAAGCCATCTTCCGCAAACGGCTGCCCTCCGACTCTTCCATGCGCTGCAAGGGAACGCCTGTCATCATCGACACCACATCGGCGACATCGCTTTCGCTCACTTGCTGACGTTCTCCCTTGCTTCCATGTGTCCATTCATCGTTCAACTTCTTAAGCTGCTCTTCCAACCTGCTCTGGCGGTCGCGGAAACTGGCTGCCAACTCGAAGTTCTGGTTCTTCACCGCTTCGGTCTTCTTTTTCTTTACCTCGACGATTTCCTTCTCCATCTCGCCAATCTCGGGAGGCATGTGCACATGTCGGAGGTGAATCTTTGAACCTACCTCGTCGAGCACATCGATAGCCTTGTCGGGGAAGGAACGGTCGGTCACGTAGCGCTCTGTCAATTTGACACAGGCACGCAACGACTCCTCAGAGTAAGTTACATGATGGTGGTCCTCATAACGACCCTTGATGTTCTGAAGAATCTGCAAGGTCTCATCGGGGGTGGTCGGCTCTACCAGAATCTTCTGGAAGCGGCGCTCCAAGGCTCCGTCTTTCTCAATGCTCTTGCGGTACTCATCCAAGGTGGTGGCTCCTATGCACTGGATAGTGCCTCGGGCCAGGGCGGGCTTGAGTATGTTGGCGGCATCCATCGAACCAGGGGCCGATCCGGCACCGATAATGGTGTGTATCTCGTCCATGAAGACGATGATTTCCGGGTGTTGCTCCATCTCATTGAGAATGGCTTTGATGCGTTCCTCAAACTGACCGCGGTATTTGGTGCCCGCAACGACGGAAGCCATGTCAAGACTGACCACACGCTTGTTGAAAAGCAAGGGTGAGGTCTTGTGCTGGACGATCATTTGCGCCAAACCCTCAACAATGGCACTCTTGCCCACTCCGGGCTCACCTATGAGAATGGGGTTGTTCTTCTTCCGACGACACAGGATCTCCGTCAGACGGAGCATCTCGGTCTCACGACCCACAACGGGATCCAAGGCGCGCTCTCGGGCTGCTTTGGTCAAGTCGTGGGAGAAATTATCCAATACGGGGGTGTTGCCCGACGATGTGGGGGCCTGAACCTGAACACCATTGCCTCGGCTGCTGCTGCCACTACCGCCGTTGCTGTCGTAGTACTCGTCGCCTTCGGGTTCATCGATACCCAAACTGTTGTTTGGCGACTGGGGCAGATGCTCTACGGGCTTCTCGGCTTGCTGGAAATAGGCATTGGCTGAATCGTAGGTGATATCCGACTTCTCCAATGATTCTTTGGCTCCGTTGGTCATCTGGTCGTGGAGGATGGCCAGTAAGATGTGCTTTACATCCACCTCCTTGCTTTGGTGCGATGAGGCTTCAAGCACTGCCCGGCGTAACACGTTGTTGGCATCTTCGCTCATCGTCAGTTCACGCGAACTCATCGAAAAAGGATGGTCTCCTTTCTCCACACGCTCTTCCAAATCGCGTTTGAGCTGCGCGGTATCCACATTCATATCCTGGAAGAGTTTGCTCACTTCGCTCTCTCCTCCACGCAAGATGGCCATCAACAAATGTTCTGGGTCCACATGTTTACTATATAACCGGGAGGCTTCTTCTCTGCTGTAGTTGAATACGTCTTTTGCTCCCTGGGTGAAAATAATGTTGTTCATTCAATAACCTTAATGATTTCATCAGTCTTCAACAAAATCCGTGCCAAATCACATGGGATGGTGTTGACAACCTCTCACATTACATGTCCAATACGTATACCTTGCACCCTTCAAAAAGAGTGTTGTCAAAAACCGGAGATTGCTCAAATATTCCAAAGAGGGCGCTGCCACTGCCCGACATCTGGGCATAAATGGCTCCTATGGAGTACAACTTTTCCTTGATGGAGGCCAATTCGGGATGGTGGGGGAAGAATGACGACTCGAAATCGTTCGTCAACTCCTCGCGCCAGGTATTGATAGGCTGGCGGACAATCTCTTTGCAGGTCTTACTGGGCCTGCTGGCGACGATGGAGGCATAGGCTTCGCGGGTGCTGATGGCGACAGGGGGCTTCACCACCAATAAATAATAACCGGAGAGACTGCCATCGGCATCTACAGGAGTCAGTACATCGCCGATACCGGTGGCGTACGATGGCTCGGCACTGATGAAGAAAGGACAGTCGGCTCCCAAACGCTTGGCATAACGCTCCATCTCGGCCAATCCCATATCCAAACGGAATTTCTCGTCGAGAAGCTTGATCATATAAGCGGCATCGCTCGAACCTCCACCAAGACCGGCCTGTGAGGGGATACCTTTATATAAATGTATATGCACACGGGGCAGCTTGAAATCCTGTGCCAACAGGTGATAAGCCTTCACCACAAGATTGTCTTGGGCGGAACCTTCCAAGGTCATGCCGCTCAAGAGTATGTCGCATGGCTCCTCGGAAGGAAACTTATCCGACATGGTTTGCACTTCCAACGCATCATAAAGCGGGATGGGGTGGAACACGGTTTCCAAATCATGATAACCATCGGGGCGCTTGCTTACGATGTTCAGCCCTAAGTTGATTTTCGCACAAGGAAATACAATCATACTTTTTTTTGCAAATTTAAGGCAAATGAAGATATAAAACAAAAAATAATTGGATTTTTTTTCTTACTTTTGCACCTAATTCGTCTTATTGCTATATAAATACAACTATGCCAAACAACAATAGAAGCAACACCAATAAAACCAACATCGATTCTGCCTATGGGCACATGCCTCCCCAGGCCTTGGAAATAGAAAAGCTGGTGCTGGGGGCATTGATGATTGATAAGGATGCTTTCACTGTCGTCAGCGAGATTCTCCGCCCGGAAACATTTTACGAGAAGCGCCACGAAAATATCTACCAAGCCATCCAGACACTCAATATGGAGGAAAAGGCGGTGGATATCGCAACTGTCATCGAACAACTCAAGAAAGATGGAAATCTTGAACAAGTAGGAGGGGCGGTGTATGTGGTCGAACTGTCGCAACATGTGGTGTCGTCGGCTCATATCGAACTGCACTCACGTATACTTGCGCAGAAATACTTGGCTCGCCAGCTCATCTCCTTTGCCAGCATGATCGAGACCAAGGCTTTCGATGAGTCGGTGGATGTCGACGATCTCATGCAAGATGCGGAAAGTATGCTGTTCGAACTGTCGCAGAAAAATATGCGGCAGGATTATACGCAAATAGACCCTATCATCACCGAGGCACAAGAAAAAATTCAGATAGCCGCAGGTTCAAAGGGGGGACTGACGGGTGTGCCCAGTGGATTTACCAAACTGGATGATATCACCTCGGGATGGCAACCCAGCGACTTGGTCATCATCGCCGGACGACCTGCCATGGGAAAGACTTCCTTCGCACTTTCCATCGCCAAGAACATTGTGGTCGATTATAATGTGCCTATGGCTTTCTTCTCATTGGAGATGAACAAAGTGCAGCTTGCCAATAGGCTCATATCTAATGTGTGCGAGATTACCGGTAGCAAGATCATGAACGGACAGCTGAACGACGCTGAATGGCAGAGACTTGACAAGAACATACGCAAATTGTATGGCAAACCGTTATATATCGACGATACAGCGGCACTCTCCATTTTCGAACTCCGTACGAAAGCACGACGGTTGGTGCGTGAGAAAGGGGTGAAACTTATCATGATCGACTATCTGCAACTCATGAATGCTACTGGGTCGAAGTTCGGCAGCCGACAAGAGGAGGTTTCTACCATCAGTCGTTCGCTAAAAGGACTGGCGAAGGAACTGGATATTCCCATCTTGGCTCTCTCGCAGCTGAACCGTACAGTGGAAAATCGTGAAGGTATAGAAGGAAAACGGCCGCAATTGAGCGACCTTCGTGAGTCGGGTGCCATTGAGCAGGATGCCGACATGGTACTGTTTGTGCATCGTCCGGAGTATTATCACATTTATACCGATGGCAACAACAACGACCTCCGAGGTATGGCGCAGATCATCATCGCCAAACACAGAAAAGGTGCCATAGGCGATGTGTTGCTCAACTTCAAGGGTGAATTCACTCGGTTCGCCAACCCTGAAGATGCTTATGTCGCTCCTAATGTAGGTGGAGAATTTATTGGATCACGATTGAACAGTGGCGGACAACCCGAACCAGAACCCGATCCACTCGGACCGGCACCGATTGGTCCGTCTAATCCTTTCTGATAATCAAATTTTCTTGTTACACATAACATATTTTGGCAAATGAAAAAGATTTATTGTCTCATCGCGATATTGCTGTTTACAATCTCAGCACAGGCGCAGTCGGTTTCCATCCTTGGCGATTCTTATTCCACTTTCGAGGGATATGTCACTCCCAAAACCAACGAAATGTGGTATTATGAGGAAAACGGCAATAAGAACGACGTAAATGATGTCACACAGACCTGGTGGTGGCAGGTCATCAAGGAATGTGGTTACAAATTCTGCGTCAACAATTCCTGGAGCGGCTCTACCATAGGATATCAGGGATATGATGGCAATGACTACTCGGAGCGTTCCTTCATCACCAGAATGGATAATATCGGTTGCCCCGATATCATCTTCATCTTCGGGGCGACAAACGATAGTTGGGCGGGAGAACCCGTCGGCGAATACAAATACGACAATTGGCGTAAGAGCGATTTTTATACCTTCCGTCCTGCCATGGCTTATATGTTGCACCACATGATCAACCGTTATCCTAATGTGGCCATCTATTTCATCCTCAATACGGAACTGCGCGATGACATTTCAATCTCATGTAAGGAAATCTGCAGGCATTATAATGTCCCTTGCATCGAACTACATGATATCGACAAACAAAACGGGCATCCTTCTGTCAAGGGTATGCGTGCCATAGCCGACCAAGTGAAAGCATTCATTCAGAAATGACCCTTGGCAAGGTAACCACATTCCCCTCCTTTTCCAAAGCAAGCTAACCATCTCCCCTCCTTTTCCAAAGGAGGGGAAGGGGTGGTTTGTAAAACAATGTCCCATCCGCTTTTTTAATCTATTTCAAAAGTTAGCGGCCCGGAACACATCGTGTCCCAGGCCGCTGATATTGATAGGGTTGTGAAGCCTTACAAGATGGTCTTCACTGCTTCAAGCATGCCCTTCTCCTGAATCAGGTCGAGGTCTTTCTTCACCAGTTCGGCCAGACCTTTCACTCCGTGAAGGTCTTCACCCCAAATGAATTCTGCGGAAAGAACTCCATCGGTCACTTTCTGAGTGTCGCCGGTAGCCCACAACTCTTTCAGCAAATCCATGATCTTCGGGTCGTCGTTGGGAACGATCTCGGCGCCGTCGGCACGTTTGCCGCCTTTGTAGTAGGTGATAATGGCGGCAAGACCGAACACCAAACCTGCCGGCAACTCGCCCTTGCGCTCCAGGTAGGTCTTTACTCCGGGAAGGTCGCGGGCCTGGAACTTCGGGAAGGAGTTGAGCATGATGCTGGTTACCTGATGGTCGACAAACGGGTTGTTGAAACGCTCCAACACATCGTTGGCGAATTTCTCCAGCTCGTCCATAGGCAGGTTCAAGGTTTGCATCAACTCGTCAAACTGTACCTTGTGGATGTACTTGCCCAATACCTCATGGTTGCAGGCATCGCGAACGATGTCGACACCGGAGAGATAGGTGACAGGTGATAGCACGGTGTGAGGACCATTGAGCAGGGTGACCTTGCGCTCGTGATAAGGCTTCTCGCTCTCGGCTATCAGCACATGCAAACCGGCTTTCTCGGCGGGGAACTCGGCACGCAATTCTTCACAGGTCATGTTCTCGGCCTTCTCAATCACCCATAAATGGAAAATCTCGGCCTGAACCACCAAATTGTCCTCATAAGAGATCTTCTCCTGTATCTCCTTGATCTCCTTGCGCGGGAAACCGGGAACGATACGGTCTACCAAGGTGGCACACACATAGTTATATTTCGTGAACCACTCCTTGAAGGCCTCATAGTCGGCTCCGAAATCCTCTTTCCACAACTCGATATACTGGTAGATGCACTCCTTCAAGTGATGTCCGTTGAGGAATATCAACTCGCAAGGCATGATGATCAGACCTTTCTTCGGGTCGCCACCAAAGAACTGGAAACGACGATAGAGCAACTGAACCAACTTGCCAGGATAGGAGGAGGCGGGTTTGTCGTCCAACTTGCAACTCGGGTCGAAAGCTATACCGGCCTCGGTGGTGTTGGAGATGACAAAACGAATCTCCGGTTGCTCGGCCAAGGCCATGAACGCCTGGTTCTGACTGTAGGGATTCAACGCGCGGCTTATCACATCGATACGCTCGAGGGTATTCACGGCTTTGCCGTTTTCACGACCCTGCAGATTGACGTGATACAGACAGTCCTGACCGTTGAGCCAATCCACCATGCCTCTGTCGATGGGCTGGACCACCACCACACTACCATTGAAGTCGGTCTTCTGGTCCATGTTCCAGATAATCCAGTCAACGAATGCGCGGAGGAAATTACCTTCTCCGAACTGGATGATTTTCTCGGGCATAACGCTCTTAGGAGCGGTTCTCTTGTTTAATGCTTGTAGTTTTTTCATTATAATTTTGATTTGTTTATGAAGATGTTTTTCGGTTTTGCAAAGATAACAATAAATTCTGAATTGGTAAAATAATAACACGATTATTTTTCAAAAGGAAAAAAGCACCGCAAAAGCACAACACAGACGATAAATCATGGGTTCTTTATACCGCTCCATTCAATTCTCTTCCTTTTTCTTGTGCGTATCGGTCTTTTTTTGTACTTTTGCATAACCTTTTTGATGGCTGATGCTCGAATTTTTATCTTTTGGTAGTGGCAGTAGCGGGAATTGTTATTTGCTGAGAACGGACAACGACGCGTTGCTCGTCGATGTTGGTGTGGGTGTAAGATTCCTTAAAAAGCGCTTCGCGGAATATGGGGTGTCGGTGAGTCAGATTCACCACGTGCTTATCACGCACGACCATGCCGACCATATCAAGTCGGTCGGATCATTCGCCAACGATTACCACGTGCCGATCTATGCCACCGAAGCGGTGCATCATGGCATCTTTCTCAACAAATGTGTCCGCAACAAGATATCCTCGGCCGATAAGAAAATCATCGAAAAGGATAAGACTTACCAATTGGGAGATTTCACGGTCACTCCTTTTCATGTGCCTCACGATTCTTCGGATTGTGTGGGTTTTCGCATCGTATATCACGACACGGTGGTTTGTATCATGACCGATGCGGGATGTATCACCGAGCAGATGAAACAACTCATCGGTGAGGCCGACTTTTTGGTCATCGAAGCAGATTACGATGTGGAGATGCTCATGGAAGGACCTTATCCTCCTAATCTCAAAGACCGTATCTTGGGTGAGACGGGGCACCTGTCCAATCGTGATTGCGGCGAGGCCATCGCGCAATATGCCACACCACGGCTGAAGCATGTCTGCTTATGCCACCTCAGCGACAAGAACAACCATCCCACTTTGGCTCGATATACGGTGGAACAAATCTTAAGACAACATGGCATTATAGCCGGGCTGGACTTCCGGCTCGACTGCCTCAAACGCAATGTGCCAACAGGCCCCTTCCTCTTACAGGAATAAGTTGTGGTCCATCTTCTGAAAAATATGGTGGGAAAACTATAAAACGAAGAGCGGTAAAAATGTCTTTACCGCTCCTTCATTTCATACTAAAGGAATAATCTGTTCTATTGATTACAAGAGCTTGGCGATATACTCCACATCCTTGCCTTCATAAAAACGGGGCTCAAAGTGGGCGCGATAGCTGAAATCGGCAAAGCGGAACAGCTGAAGGGCGCAGAATTGCTGGTCCTCGCTCAGGCAAACTTCTAAACGGAAGTTGCCGTTGGCACTTGTCTTTGGTTTACCTTTCTGTTCGATATCGGCAATCATCTTCTCGAACGGCATGTTCAGCAGATGCTCAACTCTCTCTCCTTCCGACGGCGAGTATTCCAGCACCTTTGCCTTGACAGGACTGCTCGTAGGGGTGTAGACGGCCTTGGTGGAAAACAATGATTTCTTGATAGTGATATTTTGATATGCGGAGACAGCGGCAGCCATCTCCAAGTTTTTGATACTTGACATGATGTATATTTAAAAATTTGGTAAAGTGAATAATGATAAATACAGGATTAAGCTGAGCGCATGCTACATGCTCTCAGCTTTAATCCCTGACCTTCGGAATTTTTAAATATTTCATCGAATGATGTGCCTCAGGGCGATGACATAATAATCGCACGAGGCCGACAGACAGAATGGTGACGATTCCAAGCGGCATCTGCTGTCGTAATAGGAATGGAGTTGTGTGATAATGCGTTGTCTGACAACGTTGAAACTTGGTGTCAGCGTTCGTTTGCTCCTTGGCCCCTGCGTAGGTAGCACACGCTGAGGACGAGATGAACAGATGCGATACAGCTCGGAGGCATCGGTCAGCGTAGCCTCATGGGGCTGCTCCCGCTGAGATGTCACAACCGAAGGCTTAGTGCGCTCCGAAAGGTCCTCTTCTGACGAACCTTCTTGTTCCTGCCAGTTTATTACCACTGCCAGGCATACAGCACATAATGCCGTCAGGATCCATGTAAAACCGAACTTACGCATCGACTTGTATTTTGAATGCAAAAGTAATAAAAAAAGCGCAAATAAATAATCTTGCCTTGTTTTTTAGCACGATTTTATTTGGTTTTCATGAAATAGAACAAAGTTTAAGAAACGACACTCTGATCATCCATGAACTCCAGAATGGTACGCTTGTAATCTTCAATTCTTCTGCAATCAGCAACGAATGGCTTATCCCAGCTGATACTCGCCCGTACGGATGTACTACCTGTTTCTTATTGTTTCTGTCGAATATCATGATCTTTTCTCCTAATGTTATTAAATGGTTTTTATGAACTTTGCAGGATTACCGCCCACTATCGTATTCGGAGCTACATCCTTGGTGACAACAGCACCGGCTGCCACAACAGCGTTCTCTCCGATGGTCACACCAGGAAGGATGATGGCTCCCACGCCAATCCATGCGTTGCGACAGATGTGGACGGGTTTGCAGCGCAGCACCATGCGGTTCGCAAAGTCATGATTGTCGGTGACGATGCGCACGTTGGGACCTATCATCACTCAGTCTTCGATGGTGATGCCACCTGCCGCCATGCACGTCAGCGAGTGGTTCACGAACACGCGCTTACCGATCTTCATCTGACAGGCAAAGTCTATCTGTATAGGTGGCATCAGATAACTCGTCTGGTCAAGGTCGCCGCCGAAGAGCTGCTCCTCCAACGGACGAATGTGCTCTGGCTGTGGTGCCGTTGTATTGATCTTAAAACAAATGTTGGCGCACTCAGTCATATGTTTGATGGCCTCTGCATACTCGGGCATCGACATATCGACATCGGCCCCTGATCTTAATTGCTCGAAAATATTCATTTTGTAAATCGATGTATTCCTATTTATGGATTCAAATTGTTTTGTCGCTCATCCTTAACCGTATGTCTCAATAAGATATTTCACAAACTGCGGGTCACCGAAGTTTCTGGTGCCGGCGTCGTGCTGGTTCATCGTGGCTATCTGGGCCATCTCGCCATCTGACAAGGTGAAGTCGAATATATCGATATTCTGCGCCATACGCTCTTTATGGCTCGACTTGGGAATAGCCACGATTCCGCGTTGGATGAGCCAACGGAGGGCTACTTGGGCGGCACTCTTATTATATCTTGCGCCGATAGCTGTCAGCAGGTCGCTCTTGACAATGCTGTCCGTCCCCTGTCCGCCGAGAGGATACCACGCCATCATTTTGGTGCCAAATTCGTTGTGTATCGGCTCAATGCCTGTCTGTTGGGAGAGTGTGTTGCACTCCAACTGATTCACCATCGGTTTCAGTTCCACATAATGGGCAAAGTCGAAGAAACGGCCTGCCTGGAAGTTCGACACGCCGATGGCACGAACCTTTCCTTCATGGTATGCCTTCTCCATCGCCCGCCATGTGCCGAACACGTCGCCATAGGCCTGGTGGATGAGCAGTAGGTCGATGTATTCCGTCTGCAACTTACGCAAGCTCTCATCAATACTGTTGGCAGCTTTTTCCTCTCCATTATTCGAGATCCACACTTTAGTCACGAGGAACAGGTCCTCGCGCCGGATACCGCTCTTCTTCCACGCACGTCCCACGCCCTCTTCATTGGCGTATGCCTGTGCAGTGTCTATCATTCGATAGCCAACCTCCAGGGCATCGCTCACGCAACGTTCACACTCGTCTGGACTAACCAAGAACACGCCATAGCCCAATGTAGGCATTTGGACACCATTATATAACTTTATGTACTCCATTTTTAATTATATTTTTTAATTTCTTTCATAACTACGAATTTCACCTATTTCACGAATTCATCGTATTATTTATTTACTTCCCTCACCATTAGGAGAGAGGATGGGGCTGAGGCTTTTCAACCATTTCTCGACCTTTTCCTTTTCTTTGCGCACCTCATGGCCGTAGATGCTGAAGCCCTTTGTGACATTGGCACCCGGGAAAGCCGTTTTCACGTCTTCCTCACAGTTGGCCAATCCCGAGCCTTCGTGGGTGGTGAAAGGAATGACGGTCTTGCCTTTCAGGTCATTCTCATGCTTCTTGAAAAAGGTGAACATCACCTGTGGATAAGTGCCCCACCATACTGGACCACCGATGAACACGGTGTCGTATTCACTCAGGTCGATGTCGCCTTCGTATTCCGGAAGTTCTCCGTTTCTGGCTTCTTCCTTCGCCAATTTGATGAGTGGATCGTATGCCATGCCGTCGTACTTATGAGTGACGATTTCAAACTGCTCTGCACCGGTCAGCTCGGTAATGTAGTCGGCTACAATCTTCGTGTTGCCCACTTCGATGTTTCCTACAGCGTAGTTGTCTCCTGCATGAGAGAAGAACACTACCAATGCCTTTCCGTCGTTTGTCATAACAGTCTCTTGTTTCGCGCCACCATTGCATGCTGACGATACGAGTAATGCCATTACTGCTGTGATGATACTTTTGATATTCATAATCGTTTGTAGTTTGATTTCACGATGCAAAGGTACATAGATTTTCTGATACTTGGTTTTCACAAATTACGCCAAAATTTTCATTTTTTGCGCAAATCGATTTTTCAATGTATAGAAAAAGGATTTTTGATGCCATGAAGACAGGTCAAAATCCCACAGACTCCTATTTTATTTAGGTTCAGATGCTCTTATATACATTGTTGGATCAAATAGAAAGAATTGTTGAACTAAATAGAAATGCTGATTTGCTTAAATCCTCATACCTTTGCAGCCGGAAAGTTAAAAGTAAAACTAATTAAGGTAAGATTATGAGAAGTAACATTTCAGAGTACAATGCCGTCGTAGAGGCTGCGGCCAAATTTACGAAAAGCGTTGCCGAGGGCAATAGCAAGTATGCAAAGGAGTTGTTCACGGAGGATGCCTGCCTCTTTGGATTCCTGAATGGGAAATTTGAGCGTGGTAGCATAGAGCAATTCTATCACAACGTTGATACCGTGGGGGCCGGTGATGAGTTTAAGACACGCATCGATGTGCTGGAGCTGGAAGAGACACTTGCTGTAGTACGCGTGTTGGAAGAAGGGTGGGGAGGCACCATCGATTTTACCGATGTGCTTCTGTTGATTAAGATTGACGGTGAGTGGAAGTGTGTCGCAAAAGCCTACAACCAAAACTCAAATACGATTTCCAAGTAAAATAAACTCGGTCTGCAAAAGTTTCCGTAACTTTGCAGACCGAGTTATATAATGTCAGGAATGAATAGGATTATAAAATTCCCCACGGCAATGGTGTCCTTCCCAGGTAAATGCTTAGGGAATGTCTCGGGTTATCGTCGCATGAGGGTTATTTGCCTGACTCCACGCTGCGGATGCAACTCAGCGCATTGAGCGTTCGGGGATAGCCGATGAAGGGTAGGTTGGAGGAGATGACGGCTATGAGCATGTCTTTGTCGTTGCCTACGTGGTAGTTGCCGGCGATGTGACCTTTAAGTTGCGGCTCACATCCTCCTTGGGCGGCAAGGAAACAAAACGTAATCAGCTCACGCATCTTCAGGTCGAGACCCTTACGGGTGTAGTAGTCGCCAAAACAATTGTCGGCCAACCATTTGTTGATGTGGCGGCTATCCTCGGGACCAGATTTCCAGAAGTCGCGCATACCGTCGCCAAAACAACCTACTTGCGCCTCAGTGCCTGCCTCGCGGCGGGTTTCCATTGTTGTGGTCTGTTGCGAGGCCAACGGAAGGGCGATGCCACGTGCGGTCAGTATATCGTTGGTGGCTGTCAGGAACGGACGGACGCGCCCCATGCCTAAATAGGCTGTAGCCTGATAAACGATTTCCTTTACCTCGATAGCTGTTACACCCTTGTCCAGCGCTTCGGGCAGTAGTTCGCGATATTCATCAATGCCCTGACAGCCTAAGAGCGTGGCCAAGTAGCAGATATAGCGAGTATGGTCGTCAAGGCGGGTTTTTACTTGCTCCACCACTTCGCCATAGGCAAAAGCATCGAAACGCTGCATGTATTCAGCATCGCTTACACTGAGCATCGCACCGCTGGCAGGCAGCTTGTCGTACTCAGCATCTGTGACAGGCTCCAGCCACTCGTTGGATGCACCTTCTTCAACCTTTGTCATATAGGTGATGTGTTGCATCCATGAGTCTTTGGCGGCACCATGCCAGTGCTTCGCCTCGGCAGGGATGGCTACTACTACGCCTGGGCGCAGCACAACAGGCTCTTTCCCTTCTTCGACATACCAACCACAGCCTGCCACACAGATGAGCACCTGCACCGACTTGTGGTGGATGTGCCAGTTGTTACGGCATCGTGGCTCGAAGGTGACATTGACAGGACCTCCGTGCTCGGCATCGAGCGGGGCAAGATAGCTGTTACCAATGAAATACTGGGCGTAGGCGGTGTTCAGTTCGCCTTTCGGCCATACGTTAAAATCGACGTTTGAGCAAGTGTCATGCAAACTTGTTTGCTGATGACCGAGCGTGAGTCGATTATCCAAATCGACGTTTGAGCAAGTGTCATGCAAACTTGTTTGCTGATGACCGAGCGTGAGTCGATTATCCAAATCGACGGTTGAGCAAGTGTCATGCAAACTTGTTTGTTGATGACCGAGCGTGAGTCGATTATCCAAATCGTTGTTCTCTTTCATTTTTTCTTGTGCGTTAATGTTCACCACTGCCAGGAGCAGCGCGACGATAGTTGTAATAATTCTCATTGTCTTATTTGAAATAGTCGTTGGGCATTCTTCCATAGGATCATTTCCCGATACGGCGCAAGGTCTGGCTCCGTCGAGAGATACTGTTTCATCCGCTGAAGACTTTGCGTTAGCACCTGCGGAGCTACATAGGGATAATCGGAACCGTAGAGCAGATGGTCGGGCGTGGTGATGGTGAGCAACATGCGGATGACCTCTGGCGAGTGTGCCCCAGCGAGGTCGTAGTAGAGGGCTGCAAGATTCTTTTCCCAGTCAATCTCACCCACCATCTTGTTCGCCTGCATCACCGGCACCAGCGACTTCATGCGGGGCACGGCCAACGGCAGATAGGCACCGCAATGGGGCACCACCACCTTGACGTTCGGATAACGGGCCAATACGTTGCGGCTAATCATGTTGGAGACGGCACGCGTCGTTTCCGAAAGATATTCCTGCATGGCAAGCGGTGTTTGCTGCATCACCTGGCGATTCACTGGCTCTGGCCGATGGGGATGCAGAATCACCACGGCCTTTCGTTCATTCAGTACAGCAAATAGCGTATCGAGCTCCGGTGCGCCGAGATATTGTCCCTGAACGTTGGTTGCCAGTTTGATGCCATCAGCTTTCAGCGTGTCCAGCGCATAAACGGCCTCACGGATGGCTGCATCAACTTCGGGTAGGGGAAGGGCTGCACAGAACAGGAATCGTCCGGGATGTTTTTGCTTTAGTTTTGCAGCGGCTTCGTTCGAATTCCTAACAACCTTGGCAGATGTCGGCTGTGGGGCTGCAAGCGTCAGTATCGATGTCTGAACACCCACTTCGTCCATCCATTTCAGATGTGTCTCTGCATCATACTTCGGCAAAGGGAATCCCTCATCCATCAGCCGTCCCTCGCTCTCAAGGGCCGACAAAAACTCAGGAGTGATGATGTGGCTATGCACGTCTATCACATCCTGGGCCATTGCTGTTGTGGCGGTTATAAAGCTCAAAACCAAAAAACTTATTGTTTTCATGAGTGCAAAGGTACAATGTATTCCGCATACCGGACTTACCCTATTTACGGATACTTTTACATATATTACGGAAAACCTCAAAGCCCGTTCCTTCGTTGGTAGCCTCTATAGTTCCGGCCTATCAGCGATTACTCTTTGCCCACTTCTGCAACTCTTCCTTTGAAGCACGGTTCAAGAGTTTGCCCTCTTTCCAATTCAAATCGGGATAGGCGGCTTTCAGGTCGGCACAAGCCTTCTTGATGCTACTGCCTCCTGACGTTGCAAAGGGTATGATGGTCTTACCACTGAAGTCGTATGCTTCCATGAACGTGTTGATAATCGTGGGGCAGGTGTACCACCAAATGGGGAAACCCACATATACCACGTCATAGTCTTGCATGTTCTGGAGCTTGGCAGTGATGGCCGGGCGAGATTGTTTGTCCTGCATCTCCACCGACGAACGGCTTTGCTTGTCATTCCAGTCAAGGTCGGCTTCCGTATAGGGTTGTTCCGGCTTGATCTCATGAAGGTCGGCACCTGCCGCCTCTGCCAACTGCTGGGCGACTTCCTGGGTCGTTCCCGATGCCGAGAAATAGGCTACTAATACTTTCTGATCCATTTTCGTCTCTGTTTTCTTTTGCGAGCAGGCACTGAAACTGACAGCCAGCAGTGCCGTGAGCATCATCATGATTTTTTTCATAATTTATCTTTGTTTGTTGAATATCAGTTTCATCGTCTCTGGGTCAAGCGGTTGCATGGTGGGTAGCTTCAGGCTCTTCACCATGTGCATCGTGCCCTGCTTGTACTTCTGGAAGTGTTCGGTCTTGATGTGGCTCTGATAGGCTTCCTCTGAGGCATAGATTTCAAGGATGCGTATCCGCGTGGAATCCTCTGCACTCTGCATGGGGAACAGGCAGATGACACCAGGCTCGCGCTCCACACTCAGGCGGTCCACCTCGTTGGCATATTTCAGGTATTCCTGCAGATGTTCTGGATATACCTCAATGTCTGCTAACCGTACTATCATGGTCTCATATTTGAGGGGGGATGTAAATTCCTCGTCGGTCACTTTTGCCAACTGCACGGCATGCTCCTCACCTGGTACGATGTCGCTGACCGTCATGCACTCGCAGTCGCTCCATGGTGTGGCACCATTCCAATGGCGTACGTTGGGAGCTGTCGTCACCACATCGCCCTTGCGGAGCAGCTGCTTGGGTTTGCCCTCTTCCTGATAGTAGGCCTCGCCGCTTAGCACCATCAGCACCTGAGTGGCTTCCGGGTGATAATGCCACGAATTGCGACTACCCCGCTCAAAAAGGAAGTTGCTGGTCATATGATGCTCACTACGGCTCAGTACCGAGATATGTACCTTGCCCGTGTTAAACTCGGCAGGTGCCGTGAACTTTGTTGGGAATATCGTCTCTTGCGCCACAGCCGTGATGGATAGCACGAGGGCAAAAAGCATGAGAAATAGTTTCTGTTTCATTGTCACTAATTGTTATTTCCGTTGCAAAGGTACACATTTCCTATTATATTCGACTTACACAGATTCCTGCTTTTTCTACCTGAATTACAGAATCGTCCCAACATCCGAGCATGTGGAGGCTCGATTGTTGCCATTACAGAACTGCCTCCGAGCGCATGGGACTCGTCAGAAATGACTACATGAGGCTGTCGGAGTGGAAAGAGTTTTGTCGCGATAATCTTTAGGTTGGTCTGTTTGTAGGTGATGCGAAAAGTGTTGGCTCTCTTCTCAATAAGATTCGATTGTAAACGTAGTTGCTTTCCCGCCATTCCAAGCATTTGTCATAAGAATATTGCAGAAATCCGTCATATCTTATGTGATTTTAGCAGTTCAAGGCATATAATTCAAAGATTATTGTGTATTTTTGCAGCGGATTCCGAAAGGAAGCGGGTTCTAACGTCTACGAATCACCACCTCGA
The DNA here is from genome assembly GCA_900316685.1 of uncultured Prevotellaceae bacterium. GTDB lineage: Bacteria > Bacteroidota > Bacteroidia > Bacteroidales > Bacteroidaceae > Prevotella. Next base: position 132,179 of record ONDS01000006.1, read on the forward strand.
AAACAAAGAACCCAAATAAAAACTATCAAGAGCGTGTGCGCTTCTATGCGCAGACGTTTCTATGGATAGTTGAGGTTTGTGGTGAACCTTGTAGACGCGTAGAGATTGTCTGCGCGTTTCATTTTTGAAAGTAAAACTTTAATTGTATTAGATATGAAACAGGTTCTTCCAATTGTTTTGGCAATTTGCACGTTGTTTTTCGTATCTTGCAAAAGTAAAGGTGAGAATGCAAAGGAGGTTATGAATGAAAACATCAACATTGCCTACACGCTCCTTGACAATGCGGCTTCACAACCCGAAACAGACTTGCATATCCCTATGGGATTCGTCCTGAATTGTACAGAAACGGAATTTAAGAAGCATTGCGATGAATGGATAGAGAAAAACGGTGGAAGGCATGACGGCTATCTCGTCTATCTTAAAACAAAGGAATTCGGTGGAGTGGAGAGAGAAGTCAGGATATCTAAATTCAACTATTTCAGTGACCTTAATACGGAAACGGAATTCATAAGTGAAATATCATTCCTCTTTGATGAATATAGGGAAGATAAAAATTCAAACGGAGGATGGCAAGTTTTGCTGGATTCCATTAGCAAAAAGTTCGATGATTCTTGGGAAACGGCAGAATTCAATCTTGACGATGCTGATTCTGACGGTTCTGGAACGCGATACGACTTTAGCAATAAGTATTACAAGTATTGGGTAAGGGGCAACATGGCTGTTGAATTTAACTACGAAGGTATGCCAGGTTATGCTTCGCTTGGATTCTACAATGTTCCTAAATATGGAACTAAGTTCTTTAAGGAAAACGTACAGAGGGTACTTGATATTCATGAAGAGGTAAAGCAGAAATTGGAACGAGAGAGAAACCTTCCAAAGATACAAAATAGTCCTTGGGATGGTTCGGTATACCAAGTAGAGAATTATTTGAAGGAAAATCTTAAAGATCCAGATAGCTATCAAAGCATCGAATGGAGTTCTGTTGTCGAGAAGAACGGTAATTATCAGGTCAGGCACAAATACAGGGCAAATAATTCCTTCGGTGGATATGTGGTAGAGAATTGCATTTTTACACTTAGCAAAGAAGGAAATGTAATTGACGTACTTAAACTCCAATAAATATGGCTCTAATTAAATGTCCAGAATGTGGCAATGAAGTTTCAAGTTCAGCTGCTTCTTGTCCTAAATGCGGTTATCCTATCGCGAACTTGCCATCGGCAAGTCGTAATCTTGATCCATTTGTGCAGGCAACTGCAAGTAACAACGAGGTGGAAGTTCATGAACCATTCCCACCTCTTCCCACGGTGATGAATGTCGGAAAACAGATTGTGAACTGGGGGCTTGATGCTGCTATACAAGATGCATATTATGTGCAGGAAATCAACTACACTAATTACATCAAGGAGGGTAAGGTTAGTATCATGGCTCATACAAACGGCATTTGTATATCTGGCGGGCTAAACTACTTCTATATTAGTCATGACCAAATTATTGACATGAAGTTCGTCACTCACAAACAACTATCAACAGAAAAGAAATCTGTCATAGGACGAGCAGTTGTCGGTGGTGTTTTGTTAGGCCCACTTGCAGCAGTTGTTGGCGGCATGTCGGGTATTGGAACAAAGACTAAGAAGCTGGGAAATTATCTTTTTGTTATCAATTTTTGGGATGTTTATACACATCAAGTTCAAACCCTTTTCATCTGTACTAAGGTAGAGTATCTGAACTTTATCAATCGCGTAGAGAAGGAAAAGGAGCAACACAATACTCCAGAAGGAAACAACTATGTTTGCAACATTCTGGATGATAGTGGAAGCATATCTGATGCAAAAGCTATTGAGGCACTAAAAACAGTCGGCGAAATGAAACTTGCATCAGCAATTGGCATAATAGAAGGATGCGGTGATGCTACTGCTCTCCAAAAGGTGAAAACAATTGGTTCAAGGAATCAGGTAGATACATCCCAATACAAGAGTTCTGGCTGTATGGTTACACTTCTAATGATAATGGCGAGCCTTATTTCTTTAGTGGCTTTGTTCGTAATCATTTAACAAACGATGAGCGGAAGCCACGCCACATTCGTCGGCCACGGCTTCCCGCTCTTACGTTGCTCCACATTATTATATCTTATACTCTCTCGTTTCCTTTTGTCCCTAACGGATAGATTCTTTATACTGGGCATTGAAATCTTTGAGTTCCGACTCGTCAATATCGAGTGAGGTTACGTAGCGGGCTTTTTGTGACTCGTAAGTTTCTCGTACAGTCTGATGATTATAACACTCCTATCTCTTCAGCGGTCAGACCAGTGTACTTCTCAATCTTTTCTACGTCCATTCCATCGGCTTTCATGCTGCGCGCAACCTTTACGATATCCTCCATATTTGCATCGTCGAACTCGTCTGGGAGGGACTGCCATTCGTCCCAGTCGGTCTCAGCGAGATAACGCTGTACCTGTTCCTTTAATACGGGAATGTCATTAACGGCAGTATTGTAAAGCTCTCTGTCGTCGATGGTGGCATAGTCGTGAACCAAGACGTGGCGCATACCTTGCACGAATTTCCACGGTGTGGCAGGATGTGCCTTCTTGAAGGTTTTCGTCAGCATGTAGGCTGCCTCGCCAACAACCTCTACATTCTTCATCACGGAATAGTAGGTGCGCTTGTCGGCCAGGAATTTCTCAAAGGAATAGCCTTCGATGAGCATCGTCACGCTGTCAGAGTACTCGATGATGTCCTCCAATCGTCCTTTATCCCTCGCTCTTTCTCTCATAGATTAAGATTTTATCACGGTTGGCTGTTTCTGCGGCATAGGGACGGAGAGTGCCCTCCACTACCAAATCAACTTCGCGGCCAAGCAGTTCCTGCAAGTCCATCAGCATACCACCATGGGTGAAGAGCGTGAAAGGTTTACCAGAATAGTCGGGCACGAAAAGAATGTCGACGTCACTCCTCGGTGTCTCTTCGCCACGGGCGAAGGAGCCGAAGAGCCATGCCTTCAGGACTGGCTGGGTCTTGAAATAGTCGGCAATTGTCTGCTGCATCGTCTGTGTACTCATAAGTGTATCGTTTTAGAATCTGGCAACAAAGTTACATTTTTTTTCACAAACTTGTTGCGCTTTGCCGTTAAAAGTGACAAAAGGCGGGCAAAAGTGCTTTGTTTTGTCACTTTCGTCCGCCTTTTGTGTACAAATCTTTAGTTACTGCACGATGATCTTTTTTCCATCCACGATGTTGATGCCTTTTTGCATCGTATTATGGGGGGTACCGTTGAGGGTATAGTACGCGCCGTCACTGATATTTCCCTGGTTCGCGGTGCGTATGTTGGAAGTCTGCTGCTGATACTGACTGATGCCGTCGAGCCAGGCGCGGATGGCTGAGCGGTCGTAGGAGGAATAGGTGACATCGAGACCTTTGAGGATAACACTCTTGGGAGCCAGCTTGGCAATGGCGCTGATGGTCTGGCCGAAGCGTCCGCCACCCATCGAGCAGAAGGGTACGATGGTCTTGCCGCTGAAATCGTCGTGCTTCAGGAATGAGCGGACGGGAGCGGGAATGGATGCCCACCAGTTGCAGTAGCCCAGAAGGATGACATCGTAGTCGGCCAGGTTGGGCACGTAGGCTTTCAGTTCGGGAACGGCCTGATTGCGATACTCTGTGAGTGTCTCGGCATAGAGACCTTGTGAATTGTAGGTGGCCGAATAAGGTGTGGCTCGCTCAATACGGAAGATGTCGTAGCCTGTCATCTCGTGGATGATCTGTGCCAGACCGTCGGTGTTGCCCGTCTGCGAAAAATAGGCGATGAGCACCTTTCCGCCGGGATTCTTGGCCTTGGCTGTGCTGATGCTCTTCCGCTCGCCCGAAGCCGAGGCGGCACTTCGTACCACACGGAAACCTGTAGCATAAAGCGGAACATCGGCAGGGAAGGCACTACGATAGGCCGAGCGGATATGTTTGGGGAAATCGTTCCAACCACCGCCGCGCACAACTTTGTATCGGCCTTCTTCGGGATTCGTACCATATTCGGCATACCAGTCCCATGTCCATTCAGCCACATTGCCGTGCATGTTGTGCAGCCCGTAGCCATTGGCGGGATATTCCGTGACCGCCACCGTGTGTTGCAGGTAGCCGTTCACCCAGTGGCCGCTGGCATCGTTGTTGTAGCCGTAGGCATTATAGCAGTTGGCATCCGAGTCGTGAACATAGTCGCCAAAGCTGAATGGTGTCTGCCGTCCGCCACGGGCTGCATACTCCCATTCAGCCTCCGTAGGCAGACGATAGCCGTTGGCATCGAGTCGCCAGGTGACGGTGGTGCCATTTATCGTGTAACAGGGTGTCAAACCCTCGCGCTGACTGAGCGCATTGCAGTAGGCTACGGCATCATACCAAGTCACATTCTCTACTGGCAGACTGCCGCCTCTGTGTTCGCTGGGATTACTGCCAATCACCGCCTCGTACTCCTGCTGCGAAACCTCCGTGGCCGACATCAGAAAGTCCTGCACCGTCACCTCATGCCGAGTCTCATCGGCATCGCGTTCCGCTTCCGTGGTGGGGCTTCCCATCTGGAACGTTCCTCCTTTTACAAGCACTATTCCGTCGTTCTGCGCATCAACGGAACATGACGACATTGCCACCATCGTAGCCATTACCATTAGCAGTTTTCTCATCTAACAATTTTCTTACCGTTTTTGATATAGATGCCCTTTTGGGGCTCCTGTTCTAACTGGCGACCGTCCAGACCATAGATGTGGGGTGGGGTGGCTTGGGCGTCGGCAGGCAACTCGTCGATGGCTGTCACAGTGTTGTAGTTGATGGCTGTGAGCCAATTCTGAATGAGCGTTGCACGGCGGGAGTGGTTGGAATGGTTGATCCATAGATTCTCACTGAAATAATTACCTTCGGGAACCAATCGCTTGCAATCGGCGACAACACCGCTGATGCCGCTGCTGGCACTCGACACAATCAAGCCAATGTGCTTACCTGCCATCTGCCCTCCGTAGTTGAACAGGTAAGTCTGCATGATGGCTGCCATCTGACTCCACCAAAGGGGCGTAACAATGATGATTGTTTCATAGTCGCTTAGCGTCGTGGTTATAGGGTCAATGGCAGGATAACTGCTCGCATCGTTAGGGTTGGCATTGATGGCGTTGAGCAGTTGGGTACCCAAGGCATAGCCATTGGCTTCGTACTTCAGTCCCTTCTCCGCTGGCTGTATCTCCAGCACGACGCACTCGATCTGACTTGACAGCGTGGTCACAATCTCACGGCAATAGTTAGTGTAGCTATAATACACTACGAGCGTCTGAGCTGATACTTTTGTACTCAATAATGCGAGCAGTGAAACGACAATCGATATGAAACTCTTTTTCATACTAAGCAGTTGTTATTTGTTTTTGCTTGCAGCTACCCAGACTGGCTCTTCGTCCATCACGGGCTTGTTCACAGCCATCACACCGGAAAGGTTGTGCGGCAAGTAGGGTGCCTCCAGATAGCGTATGTCGTCTGCCGTCAGGTGAACGTCGAGTGCCTTGACGGCACCCTCAATATGGTGCAGCTTTGTAGCTCCTACGATAGGTGATTCTACTTTTGTCAACAGCCATGCCAAAGATATTTGCGTCATCTCCACGCCATAGCGGTCGGCCAGTTCCACCACACGCTCCACGATACGGTTGTCTTGCTCGGCCGTGGCATCATACTTGAAGTGCATGAACGAGTCCTCCTTCTGGCGTTTCGAAGTCTCACCTGGCCGTTTGGCCAACTTGCCGGAAGCCAGTGAACTGTAGGGTGTCATGGCGATGTTCTCCTCACGGCAGAAGGGGAACATCTCGCGCTCCTCCTCGCGCATGATGAGGTTGTAGTGGTTCTGCACGCTGATGAATTTTGCCCAGCCGCGTCGTTCTGCCAGCGCATTCATCTTGGCCACTTGATAGGCATAGGCATTGGCGATGCCGATATAGCGGGCCTTGCCCGTGCGCACAGCCTCGTTCATGCCTTCCATAATCTCCTCTGCAGGCGTATTGTAGTCCCAAATATGGTAGATATACAAATCGACATAGTCCATACCGAGATGCTCCAGGCTGCTGTTGATGTTGTTCATCACATGCTGCCGCCCATCGATACCCTGCTGGATTTCCTCTTCTGTGCGAGGCAGGAATTTCGTGGCCACTACCACATCCTCACGCCTTGACATATCCCGCAAAGCACGCCCCACAATCTGTTCGGAGGTACCCAACTGATAGGCAATGGCAGTGTCGAAGAAATTCACGCCGAGCTCAAGTGTGCGACGTATGATTTCGCGTGTCGGTTCCTCGCCGATAGTCCATGAGTGCTGTCCGATGCTGGCATCGCCGAACCCCATGCAGCCCAAGCAGATGCGGGACACATGGAGGTCGGAGTTGCCTAATTTGATGTATTCCATTTCTTCTCACATTATCTTGTCAATCATTACTCCATGCTGTGTTCCCAACCGCCACGGGTATCTATGCCTGTGCTATCGGCAAGCTGCTCCAGACGCGACACTTCTTCTTTAGTCAACTGAATCTTGGCGGCCTCGGCTGCTTCCACGACATGACGTTCCTTCGTGGCTCCGATGATGGGCATGGTACCCTTGGCGATGGCCCATGCTATGCCTATCTGCGAACAACTGGCTCCATATTTCTCGCCGATGGCCTTCATCTCGTTGGTCAGAGCCTCCAACTGCGGTAACACGGGGTTGTACTTCTTGCCGCGGTCGCTCTCTTCAGGCAGTGGGTTCTCTTTGTTATATTTGCCAGAGAGTGCACCCTGCTCCAGCACCATATAGGCCCAGAACTCAATGCCCTGCTCTTTGCAATAGTCCAGTACGCCGCCTTTTTCTGAAGAGCGATAGAGCAGCGAGAAGTGGTTCTGTACGGCACTCACCTTGAAACCGGCTTCGCCCAAGATCTCGTTGGCTCGACGGATTTCCTTGATGTTATGGTTCGACACACCCACACGCTTCACCTTACCCGACTGAAGCAGGGGAATCAAACCGGGAGTCCACCGCTCCACGTCCATGGGGTTGTGAATCCAGTAGATGTCTATATAGTCGCACGCCATGCGATCTATCGAGGCGTCGGCCATCTTCTCGACGGAGTTTTCAAACACTTCGGCTATTTGTGGTGTGAACTTCGTGGATATTTCAACGTCCTTGCGCTCATATCCTTGAGCCAACTTACCGAGAATCTTCTCCGATTCGCCCATGCCATAAGCTGTAGCCGTATCCCATAGGCTCAGTCCTGCCTTCATAGCCGCATCGAATACGGGCTTAAGGTTTTCCACGTCGGTCTTGCTGCCGAATACTTTATCTCCTCCAAATGCTCCTGCGCCCCAGGCCCAGGTTCCTAATGCGATTTTTGCCATGATATTCTCTTGTTTTATGTATTTGTTTATTTTTTGGCAAAGATACGGCGAAATAGCTGTCTGCTTGTTAACTAAAATACGGATTGTTTAACCAAAATCACTGAAACTGGGAAAAAAAGTGTAACTTTGCAGATACAATGAAGAAAAACGCGATTAACAAAGAGCAAAACGATGCTTGCATCTGTCCAGAAGAGTGTGACCATTCTCGGCCCAAGACCAAAATACTGAAAGTCCATAGTGTAAACGACTATGCCTGCTACATCGGTGCCCCCGTGCTGCATCCACTCGTTTCTGTCATCCACTACGACGAGTTGGAACATTGTCGCCATTCACTTAACAACTACGATGTATATGGTATTTTCATCGGGGATGAGACCTTGGAGAATCTTACCTATGGACTTACAACCTACGACCTTCGTCGTCACGCCCTGATGTGCGTTTCACCCGGACAGATTGGCGGCAAAGCCGACACCGGTGAAGAAATACAGACGAAAGGTTGGGCGCTGCTCTTTGATCCTGAGTTGTTTCATGGTACAGACTTGGAACGCCGTATGCCTTCCTTTACTTTCTTTTCTTACAACACCAGCGAGGCTCTTCTGATGACCGTAGAACAGAGGCAAACCATTGTGAATATGTTTGAGGCAATTCGTTCTGAATTAAAGGAAAGTGATAGTCATACCCAGCATATTGTCGTAGCACAACTGCAGCTTATTTTGGAATACATAGCCCGGTTCTATACCTGTCAGCTCTCATTGCAGACGAAATCATCCAATGATTTGCTTACACGTTTTGAGAGTCTTCTTAACCGATATTACGCTGAGGGTTTACAGTATAAATATGGACTTCCTTCGGTGAAGTATTGTGCACAAGAACTCTTCTTATCCACTAATTATTTTGGCGACCTGATTCGTCAGATGACCGATGATACCGCCGGTAATGTCATTCGACGATTCCTGATGCAACGTGCGCAGCAACTACTCATTGGTGGAACAACGATTACAGCAACCGCAGAGCAATTAGGCTTTGAATATCCTCAGCACTTCACGCGGATGTTCAAGAGGCATTTCGGTGAGTCGCCGAGTAGATATCTCAATCGCAAAAGATAGTATTATTGTACTCCCGCCACTCCTGACCGGATTCAGGAAACATACATTTCTTAATGATAACAGAGGCAATTTAACACTAAATCTGCCAAATATGTTAAACTATTACACTCGCTGGCAGAAGATGATATGTTTTATATTGCCGTCCGGTGTACTTTCGCTATCTTTGCGGCAAATAATAATCGTTATGATGTTTTCGGATCAATAATTATCATCCGATGTCACCTTTTGCTCCTCTGAACTGTTATATAGATGAACCGGTTCACGGAAACAGAAGTTTAACAATATAAAAGAAGAAAAAAATGAAAGAATTAGTCGCCATCTTAGTACCCATCGCCATAGGATGTGTGTTACCCCTCATGATAGTGTGGTTTGTCATCCGTAAAAAGATGAATGAAACCAACCAACGCACTCAGATCGTGCTGGCAGCCATCGAGAAGAATCCCGATATGGACATCGAGGAACTGATGAAGAAGATTTCGCCAAAGAACAAGCTACTCAAGGAGAAACTGCTGGCGAAACTGCTGTGGGGCAGCATTATTACATTCCTTGGTGTTGCTCTGATAGGTTTCTGCATCATCCAAGCCTTTATTGGCGGAATGACAACTATAGCCCTTCAGAACTTCAGCCTATTCGGAGTGGTTCTTTTAGGCATAGGCATCGCTTTCCTTATTAACTACAAGACAGGCAAGCGGATGCTCGCCAAGGAGATTGAAGCAGAAGAGCAGATACTGGTAGCACAAGCCGAGAACAAGTGACACGCGAACAGTTCATCACCCAGGTAGAGCGTGAGCAGGAAGCCCTTCGCGGCTTCTTGTTCGCCCTCTGCTGCGGCAACAAGGGCGATGCCGACGACCTGGCGCAGGACGCGTTGGTGAAGGCTTACCTCTCGTCGGCTGGCTATCAGGATAGGGGGCGTTTCCGCTCGTGGCTCTTCAAGATTGCCCACAACACCTTCCTCAACAACAGGGTTAGTCTGCGCACGGCGGAGAGCATCGACGAGGCGCGGAAACTTGTCAGCCCTCTTGCTGCCGACAGCGGTTTCGAACATCAGAACCTCTATCTTGCCCTGCGCACCTTGTCGCCTAAGGAGCGTTCGGCCATCACGCTCTATTATCTTAGCGGCTACAGCATCAAAGAGATAGCCTCCATTACCGACACATCGGAAGATGCCGTCAAGAAACAGCTCTCACGAGGCCGTGACAGATTAAAGGAAAAACTAAAGTTATGACAAAAGACAAGTCTCTCGAGGAACTTTTCCTCACCCAGCAGCCGCATTTCGATGACAAGACTGAGTTCATGGCTGCACTCTCCCGACGGTTAGATGCCGTGGAGTACGTCCGTCAGCATCAAGAAGCTACCATCCATCGCTATCGTATGGCCATGCTTGTTGCCTTTGTCATTGGCATCATCAGCGGAGCCGTTACCTTGGCATTTGTCCTCTCCGTGCCGACAGACGTGCCGCTGTTCACCTTCAACGTGCAATCAGGCTTTCTGTCATGGCTCGCCGAAAACTCCCGCATTATTTCATCTACCGCCCTAACCTTACTGATATGTCTCGGCTTGATGAGCATTGCCAGTAATGTTCATGATATTTTGCGCATTCGGAAATATTCCTCTATCTGAGAACCGTCAATCTGTCGGATTAAACTGCGAGAACCACTTCACCTGGTCTTCATACTTGTGGATGATGGCTTCCACATCGGTGAAGCCGGGGAATATCGGCGGTCACTTTTCGGGACTGTAGATGATTTTGTCGATGCACCATGCAAAGCCCTTGGCGGTGCGGAGGGCACCATCCACGAAATGATTGCCCATGTTCCATTCCAGCGTTGTGTGGTCAGGACCAAGGATTTGCTTCAGATGCTCATGCTCCCAGCGTACGTTGTTGCCCACCTGGGCAATGGCCTTGTTGCGGGTATGCTCCTCGCGGTTGCCAAGGCTGAGATAGACGTAGCGCGCATAGACATCATGAGCATCTGAAAAACCACACCAGGCATCTATCCACAACGATGGCGACACGGCTGCCACAGCCTCGAAACAATCGGCCTTCGATGCTGACCAACGCGCGAACAATCCGCCTAACGAATAGCCGCCTAAAACAACAGGCAGAGTTCCAAACTGTTCTTTCAAATATGGAATAAGGCTTTTAGTGATATAATCCAAGGTGTCGAAGGCATGTTTACCTACGTCCTGACGCTTCGATACGGCAGGGTCGTGCCATGGGGTAAGTTCTGCCTCCCAGTCGCCGATGGCAAAGGCTGCCATCACGAACGACACACCAGCCATTTCCCTAATCATTTTCACCTCATCGTCGATGCTGCCACGCTCCTGTGCGCCCAGTGTCTGGATGAGCAATGCTTTTGGCTTCTCGCCTTCGGTATAAAACAGGCACTCGCGTCCGCTGATTTCTATAATCTGTTTCATCTTGACTGCAAAATTACGATTTTATTCTGAAAATGACAAGTGCATCATATCCTTCATGTAGCCTTCTTACCAATCTCGCCCAACAATTCGTTTGTGAAGAAACCATTTCGTCCTTCGGCCAGCGGTCCCCACGACATAATGCGGCAATCCAGTTCGTCCATGTATTTCTTGGCCTCCACTTGCTGGTCAAAGACAAGAGTCTCCACCTGGTTCACCAACACCGTAACCTATCTGCGGCATTTCCACGCCGTTGTAAAGCTTGATTGTATTCATCTGTTGATTTTTAATGTGTTGCCTTCAAATACTGTAAGTCACCATACCAATAACTGGCGGTACAACCACCGTCGATGAGGAAGTCGGCACCGCTGATGAAACGTCCACGGCTTGACATCAGGAACTCGGCGAGGTCGCCCACTTCGTCGGGCGTTCCGGCACGACGTGCTGGCATTCCCTCAATCATCTTCAGATAGCCGTCCTTGCGAGGGCCGTGCAACTCGTCATTGGCCAACGGAGTGATGATGATACCTGGCGAAATGGAGTTGATGGTGGCACCACGACGGCCCCAGCGGGTGGCCTCGTACATCACGCGGAGCACATTGCATCGCTTGGAGTACTGATAGGCTTTCAGCGTGTCGTTGATTTCCTTCAGGAAAGGCAACTCTAACAGTTCATCCACAGGAGTCGTGGCCAATGCCTCGTTCTGCTCCTGGGGCAATGCTGGCAGACGATGACCGCTTTGCGAGGAGATAATCACGCCCGAACCTCCCTCGGCTATCACCTTGCCAAACTCCTCCAACAATACGCTTGTTCCATAAAGGTCAACGCATAGGATTTCTTCTACGGGAGCCTGTGAGGGGGACACGCCAGCGGCATTCACAAGGTTCGTCACCTCGCCTTTGCTGGTGGCGTACTCCACCAACTTCACGATGTCAGCCTTTGAACCAAGGTTACACTTGATGGTTGAGCACTCGAAGCCAGCGTTCTCCAAAGTCTTTGCTGCCTTCTCTGCATGTTCCAGACTATAGTCGGCCAACACAATGTGCTTACCAGCCGACACACGGCGGATAATCGCTTGTCCGATGCTGCCAGCACCAACTAATACTGCTACTTGTTTTTTCATAACTATCATATCTTTGTTTTACAAGCATATTCTGTATATCTTTTCAACGTCCTCGGGAGTGAGGTCGGTGAAGCCGTGGAGAACTCCATCGGGGCCACAGGCTTTCTTGGCCATCAGGGCAAAGTTCTTGTCGTCGATGCCGAGGTCGGAGAGTCGAGGCTTCAGCCCAAGGGTCTCAAAGAAGAAAGTTTCAAGGGCCTTGATGGCGGCTTTGGCACCCTCCATCACGGTCAGCGACATGTCCATATCCAGCACATTCATGCCGAACTGGCAGATAATGGGTGCAGTCTTTTCATCAAGTACGTACGAGAGCCAGCGCGGAGTAAGGATTGCCAGACCGTGACCATGGGTGATGTCGTAGAAGGCCGACAACTCGTGCTCCATCGAGTGGCAGACGGTGGCCTGGAAATAACCGTCGTACAGGAATCCGTTGAGTGCCCACGATGATGCCCACATCAGGTTGGTACGAGCCTCATAGTCATCGGGCCTGCAGACGGCAATGGGAGCGTATTTCACGACCGTCCGCAGCACCTCCTCCTGCACGCGGCGCAACATGTCCATTGACGGTTGCTTTGAGAAATAGGCCACGTCGAAGATGTGCGACATGATGTCTGCACTTCCGCTTGCTGTCTGGTAAGGGCTGACGGTGAAGGTGTTCGTGGGATCGAGGAACGACACATCGGGATTGTTGTCGGGTGCGAAGTAGCCGTATTTCTCATTGGTCTCCACATTGCTGATGACGCAGCCGCCATCCATCTCCGAGCCTGTGGCCGAGAGGGTGAGCACTGTGATAAAGGGCAGCGTCTCGCTGACTGAAGCCTTGCCAGTCACCAAGTCCCACACGTCATCGCCCTCATACTTCGCAGCGGCAGCAATGCCCTTGGTGGCATCGATTGTAGAACCGCCACCAACAGCCAACAATACATCGATACCTTCCTGCTTACAGATGGCAGCACCCTTATTAACTGTAGTATGATGGGGATTGGGTTCTACGCCGGGCAGTTCAAACACCGTCATGCCTGCCTGCTGGAGCTCAGCCATCACCTTGTCGTAGAGGCCGATGCGCTTGATGCTGCCACCGCCATAGACAAAGAGCACTTTCTTACCGAAACGTGCCACTTCCTCATGCAGGTGACACAACTGATCCTTGCCAAAATATACCTTGGTCTTGTTCTCGAATACAAAGTTTCTCATATTTCTTTTTCCTTTTCCTTATTTCATGATGTTCTGCTTATTTTGCCAACTCTGCTATTTCTCTTGCCTCACTGTCGGCATAGGCTGCTTCGGCTCCGTGAATGGGAGTGCCATCCTCGACCGTTGCCCCTGGGCAGAGCTTCTTGATGAAGCGCACGCTACTGCCCATACCCGATCCTTCGTTGGTGCAGAAGGGAATGATGGTCGTTGGGATAGCCCAGGATAATGGTGTCGTACTCATCTATCGATTCCAGCGGATTCTTCACCTCAGGACGAGCCTGGTCGTGCAGTTCCTGCTTGGCCTCCTCGATGCAGGTCATGTAGGATTTGGAATACTCATAGGTTGTATCTATCTGAAACATATCTGCATCTGGCAGCAATGCCTTAATCTTCTGAGCCACCACTTCCGTATTACCCAGTTTCAGGTTTCTGATGCTTCCGTTCACATAGTTCTCTCCGCGACGAGAGTAGTACGCAATCAACGTCTTTCCCATTGCTTATCCTAATACCTGATTCGTTGACCACTCGAAGTGCTGCTCACGCTCGGCAATCCACCAGCGACCGTCAATCTTCACGTACTTGTCGTAGTAGCGTACGGCGTGGGTGGTCAGCACGTCCTTGCCATCCTGATCTGTAACCAAGGTCGCAAGAGCGTAGCAAGTTCCTGTGGCGTGAGTCTCGTCCACGAAGTCCACGTTCTGCTGTCCGTTCATGTGGAACGAAACCTTGGCGGCACCGAATGCCTTGTACTGGCGAATCATGTCCTGTACGTCACGGGCTTGCATACCCAGCTTGTCACCGAAATACACGTCGAGTTTAATGTCCGGACGGAAAATCTCCACGTAGCAGTCCTGGTTGTTCTTGTCACTCTCGGTTGCGTAGAAGTCTACTAATGCCTTCAACTCCATGCGGTCTTGCCAATGATGCGATTAAGCGAGAAGCAGAGCCAAACTCGTTTGAGCTATGCAGAGCGTGAGCATCTTCGCAGTCGTTCTATTTCGACTGCAAAATTACGGCAATCCCCCGAAACTGCGTTAACACAATTTTCGGGGGATTTTACCAAATTTGCGGATAAGCGAGAACTAAAGGAAAACTTGTTCGCATTTTGTCGAGCATGAGCAAATTCGACGTAGTCAAATTCTGACTTTCGTACTTTTCTCTTTCGTTATAGCGCAATTACTCCCTGAACTGATTTGTTATTATCACAAGCTTCGCAATTGCTGCATCCGTTGCAGGTCATTCGACTGCCACAAGTGTTGCAATGTTCACGAAAGAATGGTTCCTGCGTGATTACATCTGTTCCAAACAATGTACCGCCCGGCATTCGTAGAATCCTTGGAACTTTACGCCCTTGATAACTCAATCCCGAAAGAAAAGCCTGTTGGCTCTGTGTCCGCTTGTCGGGAATGCGGTATGTCTTTTGATCTTTCACGAACACCGTTCCCGTTTCGATGAAGTCAAAGGTTACGTCATATTTCCGGCATTGGTCACTCAGTTGTTTTACCCATTCGTAATGACAGGGACGCGCGCCATCGTAGTTCTCGCCGCCGCATAGTACTTCTTCTATTAATCCTGTCCGCAGGTATTCTCCTGCATCGACAGGACCGATATAAGGAGCTGCCATAAATCCACGATGCTTAGCAGGCGTATTGATAAGAATGGGCAATCGCTCGTCGGCACGCTTCTGATTCTCAGTTGTTACATTGAGCATCACATTGTCATAGCCATCGCCCCAATCATCTGGTAGACACTTAGAAAAACGTTGTGGACGTTTCGTTAGCAGTCGAAAGAATATGTCTGGTCTCTGCCGTATGATATGCCATGCTTCATCGCGCCATGGGTCGGCTTCCTCTACAAAGAAATCGGTGGAAAGCCCGACATAGAGAGTCATCCCTGATGGCAGCTTAAATAGTCCGTTGCGCCTGCGCTGGATGGGCATGGCGAAATTCTCCGTACGGAAAACGTGCGAAGTGTCAAGGCCGCGCTTGCTGTCAAGGAAATACATATAGCAATGTGCACAGCCCTCGCTCACCTTATGGCAACCATGCCAGGGATTCCAGATAACCATTCCGACAGTTTACTTACATTTCACTATTGTTTGTAACTATATACGAGCAGTATTTACTGAGCATATTGGACAAAGGTAAATCGCCTTTCTTGTATCTTTCAGCATCGAGCTTGAGAATTCTTTCGTTAATAGGTCTCTTTCCTTTATATAAGGCTTTTAGATATGGTATGCCATTCTCTTCAACAATGCTCACATCGCTGAAGAACTGCGTCAAGTCCTCTGCATCATAGACGATGGAGTAACTGGGGCGCTTGGCTCCTGGAATGTCCTCTTTCAGGATGTTTTTGTCAACTAAATCTTGGATGTCACGTATGGCTGTATCTTTCGAACACTTTGCCAATGTTGCCCAAGTCTTTGTCGTTATCTTTGCCTCATAGCCGTCAAGAAAGAGATTGAGCATCTGAGTCTGACGCTCTGTCATCGGAACTGCCGATGCCTTCTGCCAGAAAAAGCTCTTGTTCAGGATTGTGGTGACGATGGTGTCAGCCTCGTCGAGTGCATCCACCAATTTCTGCATGTACCACACCAACCACTCCGTTATATCGCCATCGCCATGCTGCATCCGCTCCAGAATGTCATAGTAGTGATTCTTG
>ONDS01000008.1 GCA_900316685.1 uncultured Prevotellaceae bacterium
TGTGTGAAAAATCCTTGCTCCTGCAATGCTTGAATGTCGTTTGTGCCGGTCTGCTTGCATAACTGCTTGACAATGGATTTTACGAGGCCCTCGTTGTCTTTTTCCTCGAACACGTCGGAGAGAGAGAGTATTCTTTGTCGTTGAAGATCGATATTGAGAGCTATGCCATAGGTGGTCTGTTGGCCATTGACAGTACTCTCCATCTGTCCGATATAATTGACTAAGCCATCGTCGTTTCGCTGTGCTACGGTGGTCAGGCGATAATCGCTCGACGAAGTGCCGGCTTTAGGCTCCTCTTCATATACAGTGCCATAAAAGGCCTTGTAGGCGGCGAAATTGCTTTTCACATATTGCTCTATGCGTTGACGTGGCGTGATGCCTGCCGTGTCATATAGGTCGACGATATTTGGTGTGAGCAGACTGTCAATCATGGCGATGTTCAGTTGCCGGTATTGCGGCTCGGCAAAGGTCTTTATATTCAGGTCGAGATGATATTTGGCACCATTGTTCTTACCAACAACGGTTGATGTATCAATGACCACGCTGTCGACAAGCAACGGTTCATCGGCACCGCCATGTCGTCCACACATCGACAGTACCATGGCGAGTAGTCCGCAACTCACTAAATATGTTGTTTTCATTGCCAACTTTTCTCGGAATAATCCTATTCAAATTGCAAAGTTAACAATAAAGGACCTATAATTTGTCGTGAGATTTCTTTTTTTTTGTGTTTTTAACTCAAAAATGGATTTTTATCCCTAATTTTGCAGCCGATTTATCATCATCAGTATATTTAAAGCATCCAATCATGTTGAAAGCGGCATTGTTTGACCTTGATGGTGTGGTGTTCGATACCGAGCCACAGTACACCATTTTCTGGGGGGGAGAATGCAGACGTTATCATCCTGAGCAACCTGGCTTGGAATTCCGTATGAAGGGGCAGACCTTGCCTCAGATTCTCTCGGTTTTTTTTTCGGAATGTGCATCGGAACACGATGCCTTGGTCGGTAGGCTGGATGCTTATGAGAGCCAGATGGCGTATGAGTATGTTCCGGGGTTCGTCGCATTTATAGAGGACCTGCGCCGTCATGGTGTCCGGACTGCTCTCGTAACAAGTTCCAATCTGGCGAAAATGAGCAATGTTTATCGTGCTCACCCCGAGTTCAAAGCCTTTTTTGATGCCATACTTACATCGGAAGACTTCCGGGAAAGCAAACCATCGCCAGATTGTTATCTCAAAGCCGCTGAACGCCTCAACGCAGGGATGGCAGAATGTGTGGTTTTTGAAGACAGTTTCAATGGTCTTCGATCAGGCCAAGCCGCCAACATGTATGTGGTGGGATTGTCCACATCCAATCCGGTAGAATCCATCTCCCCATTATGCAACATGGTGATAGCCGATTTTTCCCATTTCAATTACGAAAAACTTTCATCATTAATTTAAATTAATATTATGGCTGGATATTTAGTGAGTGACACGCGCAAGGTGACAACACGTCGTTTTTTGGAAATGAAGCAAAAGGGTGAGAAGATTTCCATGCTCACCTCGTATGATTTCACAACGGCTGGCATTGTCGACAAAGCAGGTGTCGATTCCATACTTATTGGCGATTCCGCATCCAACGTGATGGTAGGCAATGTCACTACATTGCCTATTACCGTCGATCAGATGATCTATCATGCCCGTGCTGTTGTCCGTGCCGTGCAGCGTGCATTGGTTGTCTGTGATATGCCGTTCGGCAGCTATCAGGTGGATCGTCATGATGGCTTGAAAAATGCCATTAAGATTATGAAAGAGAGTGGTTGTGACGCCCTCAAATTAGAGGGTGGGGCGGAAATACTCGACACGGTGAAAGGCATACTCGATGCAGGTATCCCCGTCTGCGGTCATCTTGGGCTCACTCCACAGAGTATCAACAAATTCGGCACCTATGCTGTGCGTGCGAAGGAAGATGCTGAAGCTGAAAAATTGATGGAGGATGCTAAATTGCTCGACCAGGCAGGATGCTTCGCCATCGTCCTAGAAAAAGTGCCCGCCAAGTTGGCCGCAGAAGTGACTGCGGCCGTGAAATGTGCCACCATAGGCATCGGCGCCGGCAATGGCACGGATGGCCAGGTGCTCGTCGTTGACGATATGTTAGGCAAGACGCAGGGTTTCTCTCCCAAATTCCTTCGTCGGTATGCCGATCTCGGAACGATCATGACAGATGCCATCGGACAATACGTGACCGACGTTAAGAGTGGCGACTTCCCTAACGAGAACGAGTCGTATTAATGGATACCACGCCCATACATCCACGTCTATGGCATCGTGACTTTTGGCTCTTGGCTTTTGCCGACCTGTTACTCACGATGACCATATATATGGTGTTGGTCATATTGCCGCAATGGATATGCGTCGAAAGAGGCCATGACACTATGGATATGGTATGGGTGATGTGCTCCTTCGCCCTGGGACTTTTCGCCCTGGGACCATTCTGCAACTATTTCATCCAGACATATCGGCGCAATCATGTATATATGGTTGCCGCCTTTTGCGTTGCCGCCTCTTTTCTCATATTGGCACTTGATGTGCATGGCATCTTCGGCCAACATATTCCTTTTGCAGGTCTGCTTTTGGTGCGTTTTTGCCAAGGTGCCTTTTTCGGTTTGGCGCAAATGATATTGCTGAGCACACTGTCTGTGGATGTGGCTGAGTCGGCTCAACGAACCGATGCCAACCATGCCATGTCGTGGTTTTCCCGCTTGGCGATCGTGCTGGGACCGCTGGCGGCATATGAATTGTCGCGTTTCTTCAGCGTTACCATCCTCTTTCTCGTGATGGCAGGAATGGCCTTGGTGGCGATGATACTGGTTTCCTTGGCCAACATTCCTTTCAAAGCACCCGAAGAAGAGTATTCCTTCATGAGTTGCGACCGTTTCTTTTTGCCTAATGGTAGTTGGTTGTTTTTCAACAGTATCTTTTTCTCAGCCTTGGTGGGATTGCTGTTGTACACTTATGTGTCGGCATACTGCTATCTTATGCTGCTGGTCGGTTTCTATTTTGCCCTTCGCACATCGACATGGTTTCTCTCCGAACCGAAAAGCATCGGCAGGCAAGTCATTGCCTTTATCGTGTTCGTAGCGGCATATTCGCTGTCGCTGTTCATGTTGAGCGACATGTTGTTCTATTTGTCATTTCTATTCTGGGGATTCCTAATAGGTCTGATAACGAGCCAGATGTCGGTCCTTTACATCCGAGTGAGTCAACATTGCCGGAGAGGAACGTCGCAAAGCACCCATTTCCTGTCGTGGGAGCTGGGGGTCGCTTTGGGAGTCATTATTGCTGTAGTGACGCAAAGAAAAAGCGAATGCTTCGAACAGCATTTCAATGTTATGGCAATAGTTATGATTTTATTTACGCTTTTCTCTTTGGCTCTTTATTTTGTAACTCTTCCATGGTGTTCCCGACACCATTTGCGTGACAAGGTATAAATATTCGATAATTACAAAATGTAATAAATTTATAAATTTTTCTTGCAATTTGTTTGCGGGTAAGAAATATTTATTATAATTTTGCATCCGAATTTAAAAACAGCTATAATGAAATCATTTACATCTATACATATTGCATCCCTAATTATCCGACTGTGGCGACACACCGGAAGTGATAAGGCATGCATATAACTTTTGTTGAACAAGGTTAGGCCTTTCCCACTTCCATGTGAGAAAGGCTTGCTTTTTTATTAGACTATCATGGCAGAAAGATTGTTTATTTTTGACACGACACTTCGCGACGGAGAACAGGTTCCCGGGTGTCAACTCAACACAGTGGAAAAAATCGAGGTGGCCAAACAGCTGGAGCAGTTGGGCGTCGATATCATTGAGGCGGGATTTCCCATTTCCAGTCCAGGCGACTTCAATTCAGTGATAGAGATATCAAAAGCCGTTACATGGCCTACCATCTGCGCACTGACCCGTGCAGTAGAAAAAGATATCGATTTGGCGGCGGAATCATTGAAGTACGCCAAGCATAAGCGTATCCATACAGGCATTGGCACAAGCGATTCGCACATCAAGTATAAATTCAACTCCACCCGCGAGGAGATCATCGAAAGGGCGGTAGCGGCTGTGAAATACGCCAAGAAATATGTTGAGGATGTTGAATTTTACGCCGAGGATGCAGGTCGAACAGACAATGAGTACTTGTCGCGTGTGGTGGAAGCGGTCATCAAGGCCGGTGCCACTGTCGTCAATATACCTGACACTACAGGCTATTGCTTGCCAGAGGAATACGGTCAGAAAATCAAATATCTGATGGAACACGTGGATGGCGTCGACAAGGCCATCATCTCCACCCATTGCCACAATGACCTGGGAATGGCTACCGCCAACTCGTTCATGGGCGTGATGAATGGAGCGCGTCAGGTGGAAGTGACCATCAACGGAATAGGTGAGAGGGCAGGCAATACGTCTCTGGAAGAGATAGCCATGATTCTGAAATGTCATAAGAACCTAAATATTGAGACCAATATCAACACCACCAAGATATATCCCACCAGCAGGATGGTATCGGGGTTAATGAATATGCCCATACAACCCAACAAAGCCGTAGTGGGCAAAAACGCTTTCGCCCACTCCAGCGGAATCCATCAAGATGGTGTCCTTAAGAATGTTGGCACCTATGAAATTATGAATCCAAAAGATGTGGGAATCGACGAAAACTCCATTGTGCTGACGGCACGTTCAGGACGTGCGGCGCTGAAATATAGGTTAGGCATTCTGGGCGTGAATGTGCAGAATGAGGCAAAAGTAGACAAAATCTATCAGAAATTCCTTAAACTTGCCGATAGTAAGAAGGAAATCACCGATGATGATATCCTGATGTTGGCAGGTGCCGATACTGCCGAGGCTCATGCGGTGAAACTCGATTTCCTGCAAGTGACTACCGGTATGGGGGTGCGTAGCGTGGCCAGTATCGGTTTGGACATCAGTGGTCAGAAATTCGAGGCAGCATCAACAGGCAACGGTCCAGTAGATGCCGCCATCAAGGCTCTCAAAAAAATCATCATGAAGACCATGACCCTCAAGGAATTCACCATCCAGGCTATCTCCAAGGGTTCCGACGATGTGGGTAAAGTTCACATGCAAGTGGAATACAACGGAAGTCTGTACTACGGATTCGGTGCCAATACCGATATCGTGACAGCATCTGTGGAAGCTTATATAGATTGTATCAACAAATTCAAAAACTGACATGCCATGAACACGTTGTTTGACAAAATTTGGGACAAGCATGTGGTGGAAAACATTCCAGACGGTCCCACACAGTTATATATCGACAGGCTTTACTGCCATGAGGTGACCTCGCCACAGGCTTTCGAAGGAATGAGGGCTCGTGGTCTGAAATGTTTCCGTCCGGAGCAAATCATCTGTATGCCCGACCATAACACACCTACACACGACCAAGACAAACCCATAGAAGATGCCGTGTCGAGAAAACAAGTGGACACTTTGGAACGGAACTGCAAGGATTTCGGCTTGACACATTATGGCATGATGTCGCCAGACAATGGTATCATTCATGTTGTCGGTCCGGAAAAAGGACTCTCTTTGCCGGGTATGACTATCGTTTGTGGCGATTCCCACACATCTACTCATGGTGCCATGGGTGCCGTGGCTTTCGGCATAGGAACTTCGGAAGTGGAAATGGTGATGGCATCGCAATGTATCTTGCAGCAGAAACCCCGTTCCATGCGCATCAACATCAATGGCAAATTGAAAAAAGGTGTAGTAGCCAAGGATGTGGCTCTTTATCTCATGTCGCAGCTTACTACATCAGGCGCTACGGGCTATTTCGTGGAATATGCAGGTCCCGTCGTTTCCAACATGAGTATGGAAGGCAGGCTTACCCTTTGCAATCTCTCCATAGAGATGGGTGCGAGAGGTGGTTTCGTGGCACCTGATGAAACGACGTTCAAATATATCAAAGACAAACCTTTTGCACCCAAGGGAGCGGAGTGGGACAAAGCGGTGGATTACTGGAAAACCCTCCATAGCGATGAGGATGCCGTCTTCGACAAAGAACTGACATTCGACGCCGCCGAGATAGAACCGCGCATTACTTACGGAACCAACCCCGGCATGGGTATCGGCATCACGGAGAACATTCCTCTCTTGGAAAGCATTGAGGAGTCGGGGAAAACATCGTTTATCAAATCGTTGGGTTATATGGGTTTCCAACCCGGACAACCACTATTGGGACACCCCGTGGATTATGTGTTCCTCGGTGCCTGCACCAATGGAAGGATAGAAGACTTCAGGGCATTCGCCAGCATTGTTAAAGGTAAGAAAAAGTCAAACGGCGTGACAGCTTGGTTGGTGCCCGGTAGTTGGGCTGTTTATCGGCAGATTTGCGACGAAGGGATAGACGAGGTGTTGCGAGATGCAGGATTCGCTATCCGCCAGCCCGGGTGTTCTGCTTGTCTTGCCATGAACGACGACAAGATACCTGCTGGAAAATATTGTGTGTCGACAAGCAACCGCAACTTCGAAGGGCGGCAAGGTCCAGGTGCTCGCACCATGCTGGCCTCGCCATTGGTAGCGGCAGCGGCAGCCATCACAGGAAAAATTACCGACCCCAGAATATTCCTTTGAATTATGAAACAGAAATTCGATATCATCATCAGTACTTGTGTCCCTCTCCCCCTGGAGAATGTGGACACCGACCAGATCATACCGGCACGTTATCTGAAAGCTACCGATAGAGCCGGTTTCGGCGATAAACTTTTCTTCGATTGGCGTTACGACAAAGACGGACAACCCAAGAAAGATTTTGTGCTCAATGATCCCACTTACGGGGGATGTATCCTTGTGGCAGGCAAGAATTTCGGATCGGGCTCGTCGCGTGAACATGCCGCTTGGGCCATCGCAGGATATGGTTTCCGTGTGGTCATCAGCTCATTCTTCGCCGATATCCACAAAAACAACGAATTGAATAATTTCGTGCTGCCTGTAGTCGTTTCCGATGACTTTTTGGCTGAATTGTTCGCCACTATCAACGACAATCCAAAGGCAGAAGTGAAGGTTGACTTGCCACAACAAACGGTGACGAACCTATCCACAGGGCGCAGCCAGCATTTCGAAATCAATGCATATAAAAAACATTGCCTGATGAATGGGCTCGATGACATCGACTACCTCATCAACAACAAACCACTGATTGAGGAATGGGAACGGCGCAACAAATAAATTCATACCAGCGCATCTCTCCATTCATCGAGATCATGGACTCCACCTTGCGTGATGGGGAACAGACGAATGGCGTTTCCTTCCTTCCTCATGAAAAACTCATGATTGCTCGAACGTTGCTCAACGACCTCAATGTGGATCGTATAGAGGTGGGTTCGGCGGGCGTTTCCGAAGGAGAAGCCGATGCGGTGAAGATGATATGCCGTTATGCGTCACGTATCAACATGCTCCATAAAGTGGAGGTTCTTGGATTTGTTGATGGGCATCGTTCGATTGACTGGATAGCTGATTGTGGATGCCAGACCATCAATCTCTTGGCCAAGGGCTCGTTGAGACATTGCCGTCAACAGCTCCACAAGACTCCCGAAGAGCACATTGCCGATATCAAGGAGTGTGTGGAGTATGCCGCAAATAAGGGAATGAGTGTCAACCTCTATCTGGAAGACTGGAGCAACGGCATGAAGGATTCGCCGGAGTACGTTTATCAATTGATGGATGACATCTCAACCACGGCTGTAACCCGATTCATGCTTCCCGATACACTGGGCATTATGAACCCTCTACAGGTGGTGGAGTATTTCCGTAAGATGATCAGGAGATACCCAGCGCTTCATTTCGATTTCCATGCCCACAACGATTACGATCTTGCCGTTTCCAACTCATTGGCAGCGGTCTTGTCGGGAGCCAAAGGTTTGCATGTTACCGTCAATGGACTGGGTGAACGTTGTGGCAATGCTCCGTTGGCCAGCGTGCAAGTGATTTTGAAAGACCAGTTCAAGGCTCGTACACATATTTGTGAAGACAAACTCAATTTGGCGAGTAAGATGGTCGAAGAGTATAGCGGTATTCCCATAGCGCCCAACAAACCTATTGTCGGGGAAAACGTGTTCACACAGGTGGCGGGCGTTCATGCCGATGGCGACAACAAGGACAACCTCTATTGCAACGACCTCATACCTGAACGTTTCGGACGCAAGAGAGAGTACGCCCTTGGCAAGACAAGTGGAAAGGCCAACATACTCAAGAATCTGCAGGAGATGGGATTGGAACTCACGCCGGAACAAACCAGAAAGGTGACACAGCGAATCACCGAACTCGGCGACAGGAAAGAGATCGTCACCCCTGAGGATTTGCCATATATCGTCAGCGATGTGCTCAAGCATACCGCACCAGAAGACAAAGTGAAACTGGTAAGTTATATGGTTACCTCCACCTACGGATTGAAGCCACTGGCCAGCATCAAGGTAGAGATCCATGGTAAGCAATATGAAGCCGATTCAACTGGTGACGGACAGTATGATGCTTTCGTGAAGGCTCTGCGCAAAATATACAAGAACAACCTCAATCGCACCTTCCCATTGTTGGAAAACTATTCCGTCACGATTCCTCCCGGAGGTCGTACCGATGCTTTGGTGCAAACCGTCATCACATGGCGGCATGGTGATAAGACCATCCGCACCCGGGGACTGGATGCCGACCAGACCGAGGCGGCCATCAAAGCCACATTTAAAATGCTGAATGTGTTTGAGGAAGACAATAATAAACTATAGTTCACGTTTAATCAGTAAAATCATAGGATATGAGTAATTTAAAGATAGCGGTTCTGGCTGGCGATGGCATAGGGCCGGAAATCATGCAACAAGGTGTAGCCGTAATGAATGCCGTGGCTGCCAAATTTGGTCATCAAATCGAGTATAGGGAAGCTATCTGCGGTGCCGATGCCATCGACAAGGTGGGAGATCCTTTCCCTGAAGAGACCTTCCAGACTTGCCTATGGGCCGACGCTGTGCTTTTTGCGGCTGTCGGCCATCCAAAATATGACAACGACCCCACATCGAAAGTCCGTCCAGAACAGGGACTTTTGGCTATGCGCAAGCGATTGGGTTTGTATGCCAACATCCGTCCTATTCAGACGTTCAAATGTTTGTTGCACAAGAGTCCATTGAAAACCGAGTTGGTCGATGGTGCCGATTTCATCTGTATACGCGAGTTGACCGGCGGTATGTATTTCGGGGAGAAATACCAAGACAATGATATGGCTTACGACACCAATAAATATACGCGGCCCGAAGTGGAACGTATACTCCGCGTAGGCTTTGAATATGCACGTTTGCGCCGCAAGCACCTGACGGTGGTTGACAAAGCCAACGTGTTGGCATCAAGCCGCTTGTGGCGTCAGATAGCCAAGGAGATGGAACCCTCCTATCCCGATGTCTGCGTGGACTATATGTTCGTTGACAATGCCTCTATGCGCATGATTGTCGAGCCGACATTCTTTGATGTAATGGTGACGGAGAACACCTTTGGCGACATCCTCACCGATGAGGGCAGTTGCATCTCCGGTTCAATGGGACTACTTCCTTCTGCATCCACAGGAGAAAGCACTCCAGTGTTTGAGCCTGTGCATGGCTCGTGGCCCCAAGCTACTGGCCAAAATATAGCCAATCCGTTGGCGCAGATTCTATCCGTAGCCATGCTGTTAGAACACTTCGGCTTGAAAGAGGAGGGAAGCTGCATACGTAAGGCCGTGGATGCCAGCCTTGACGCCAATGTCCGAACACCCGAGATACAGGTGGAAGGCGGTCAGAAGTATGGCACCAAAGAGGTAGGTGCTTGGATTGTTGATTATATCGATAAACATTGAGCAACACCCATATTAAGCAGTCTATTTGTCGACAATGAGAAAAAGATTATTCCACCTTTTCTTGTTCCTGACTTTGGCTTTGGGTTGTGGCGCCCAGTCACAGCAGGAATTGCGTGATTCCCTGTCTACGCTTATCCAGCAAATCAATCGTTACCCCAACGACCAAGAGCTTAGATTCAGGAAGGCAGCTGTCAACCTGTTGCTTGAGCAATGGAACTATGCCATCGATGAATATACTTTCATCCTGAAAAAAGCCGATAACCCCACGGCTTTTTTCTATCGGGCTTATGCTTATACTAAAGTGGGTAATTATCCTTTTGCCAGGGCTGACTATGAGGCATTGTTGAAACTGCAACCCACACATTTTGAGGGCTTGTTGGGATTGGCTCTTCTCAACGAAAAAGACCGTCGCACCACAGAAGCGATGGACATGATGAATCGGTTGGTGGAGATGTATCCAGATAACGCCATCGCTTATGCCGCTCGGGGAGGCATGGAAAAGGATCGTCTGCTTTTTGATTTGGCGGAGTATGATTACACCGAGGCCATACGGCTCTGTCCTGATGAACCTCAGTATTTCCTTAACCGAGCTGTTATCCGAATTAATTTGGGAAAAAAACGCTTGGCCAAGGATGATCTTGACCAAGCGGTAAATCTGGGCATCTCACGTGCAGAGTTAGCTCGTTATTATACAATGGTTAAGGAGAGGAATTGATTCCTCTCCTTAAATATCTTATTGCTTTTCTTCCTTGCACTGATGGGCGGGAGGAATCTTTACCGATAGATTCTCCGTATACAGTTGTTCTAACAATTTGTCGGCTGTTGTTTCCGTATTGTCATACGTAATGGCGAGTGTTCCCTTTTTCCCATTCACGAAAACGTCTGCCACACCTTCCAAGGCAAGGACTGCATCGGTTGTCTCGTCTGTAATTTGATTTGTTGGCAAGGTGAAATACGCATAACTTGCCTTCTCGTTCTCATAATGTCTGACCGGTGTAAAACCGATTTCGCTCAATGCTTGCCGAATATCTCGTAGGTGAGTCTTGTTGGCGTCGTATTTCAAGGATACGTAATGTTTTCCAATATGTGGAGCAATACTGTCAACACCAGCGATTTGTTGCAATTTTTCCACGATGCGATTAGCACATTTGCCACAGAACATGTCATCTATATGCAACCATACATTATTTGAAATGACATCGTCCTTGCTATAATCGCTGGCAGTAAAACGTTTGGTAGCAGCTAATTGCGACTTGATTGAATCGACACACGTCTTAGTCGGGTCGTATGCAATAGTGGCAGTATGCCGTTCCAAATCGAAAGAGAGATGTCCTACTCCTTCATTCTGTTGTAATAGGGTACGCACCTTATGGGCGCAATGATCACAGTGCATGCCGTCGATTCTCACGGTGACGGTATCAGACAATTCAGCTGCATGCAAGCTGAAAGCCGTAAAGAGAGAAGATAGAATTAGGATTTTCCTTTTCATTTTCATTATTTTAGCCAAACTATTTTGCGAATGCAAAATAAATGATTTCCCATGAAATGGACAATACCCATTAATAGGTATATTTTCGAGTCATGGCTTTCTACCGCATAGAAGCCAATGGTCTATAAGCCGACGGGCGATGGAAAGTGGTTCGGGTAAAGTTGGCAGATGAAGGTAATGGAACCAACCACCAGTTGACAGTTCGGAGTGTTGCAAATGAATGTCCCCGCTATCATATTCGGCATAATAACCCACCATCAAACCACTGGGATAGGGCCAAGGCTGGCTACCAAAATAGCGAATGTTTTTCACCTTCAGTCCCGTCTCTTCGGCTATTTCTCGTTGTACCGCTTCCTCCAGCGTCTCACCCGTCTCGACGAAGCCTGCCACCAAACCGTAGAAATCGCCACGGAAATTCCGGGCTCTGACCATGAGCACTTCGTCGCCTCTGTAAATCAAGCATATGACAGCCGTGGCCAATTGCGGCCAAATCTCTTTGCCACAGACCTCACAACGCTTGGATATGTTGGTATGGAGATGCATCCGACCTCCGCACACGCCACAAAAGCGTGTGTTTTGGTCCCAATATAGAATCTCCTGGCATTTCCCCGCCATGAGATAATGTTTAAAGGGAAGCAGATAATAAGTCTTACGTAGGCCACACATCTCCATGTGCTCATCTTGGGTGACAGGTCTGTCTATCGCGTATGCCTTGACTGGCAGGCCGTCCAACGAAGGCATTTCATGTACCGTTTGCCAAGGTTGAATGGCTGTAGGAGAATTCTCACGGCATGGTATCTCCACCGATTCCTTATCTACTTTCTCCAAGAGCAAGTCTGACTTGCAGAACACGAACCAGTATGTTTTCATTTCTTGCTGCCGAATATCAAAATCTTGTCACGTTCGATGGCTGCATCTGTCCATTCTCTTGGTACGAAATGCCAATTGTTATGGGCTTGCACGCATAGATGATCAACTTTCATGATATGCTCCATCAAATAAAACCTTTCGTCTTTCTCGCTTCTATACTCTATGCGGCCAGGTAGTTCGGAATGAGGAATTCCGGCACCCTTGGTCAATAATTCGCCTCCACCATTGCCACGGTAGCTGTTCATTGCCACCCTATACCATCGTTTCTCATCAAAAGGTGCGCCATTGCTCATCCTGAGAATATGTACTTTTTGTCCATCAGGCTTTGTCACGTCAACCTCATAATCGATGCCGGCTGCACTGTCGAAATTAAAAGCAAGGTTTTTGAATGCAAAACGTTGCTTATCGTCATCGCTACCATCGTTCAGGAGCATGATATGGTCGTTGGGCGAAGTCATGGTGTTTACCCATAAATCATAACTCATTTCCAAGTGTCGTCTGATTTCTTCGCCAGTCATACGCAACACATACACTTCGTTCTCATATTTATAAAGATTGAACAAATCACTCATGTAGACAGGCCCAGCATCGATACGCGTATCAAATGTCAAAGGTGCATTGAACGACACATCGGCGTTTGTGAGTTCCAACTGCATGTCGTGTATCATATCCGTAAAGGGTGAACTCCCAAAATAGCTTTCACGAGTATAGATGGGGCAATCGAAATAGCCTATTTTACGATTAACGAACGCTTGTATGCTGTCGATGGCAGGCTGAAAGTGCTGCATGAATTCCTTATCCACATCCATCTGTTCAACATTCACCAATTTACCATGGGTCTTAACTGCTATGACTTCCCTACGTGGAGTGCCATCGTTCTTAATGGTCAATTTCAGTGACACATCGGCTACTGACAAGGCATCGCAGGAGGGGTCAAGGCAAACTACATTCTTGCCTGATGGTCCCCTCACGATATCATTGTGTCGTGTATGGTCATGCCCATAGAAAATGATGTCAAAACCATCAACCTCACGGGCTACACGCAATGAAGCGTCTTCCTCGTATTCATCAGTGGTAATTCCCCCCTCACGGCCTGAGTGGAACAATCCGACGATGATATCGGCGCGTTCCTTTTTTCTTATGATGTCCACCCATTTGTGTGCTTCGCCAACTATCTCCTTGAACTCCATCCCCTTCCATAGATCATTGTGAAGCCAGTGTGGTATGGCAGGGGTTAACATGCCGATGACTGCCACACGTACACCTTCACGCTCGATGATGGTATAGGGGCGAACATAAGGTTCGTTGGTCAAGGTGTTGATGATGTTGGCACCAAGCACAGGACATTTCAGTTCGCTTATCCACTTGTCGTACACTGCATGTCCTGTTTCCACATCGTGATTGCCGAACATTTGCGCATCATACCCCATGTAGTTCACCACCTCTGCAGCCAAATTCGGCATATCGGGTTTTACATAATTGGTGTAATAACAGGAGGGTTGCCCTTGTAGTATGTCGCCGTTTTCCAATAGCAGCAATCTATTGCCGTATTTTTCTCTTAAGGCTTTAACATAAGTCATCACCCGCGATAGGGTGCCCTTCTTGGGGCAACGATTGATGAAGTCGTATGGGAAAAAACTGCCATGCACATCACTCGTCTGGATAATTCTAAGTTCAATCTCTTTGGTTTGTGCCATAACACTGTTGTGTAAGGAAATGAAAAGAGACAGAATGATAAAAATGTTTCGTCTCATTCGTTTGCCGTATTTTGAGGTCCGTTTTCATTACTTTCTTCCTTATCGTCTTCTACCTTCTGCTCTTTGCTCTTGATGCCGAAGAGGTCGCGCCATCCATTGAAGTCTTTCTTCATGATGAGGCCAATACCCTGGGTATTCAAACTGTTTTTTGTGAAATATCGGTCGTTGGTCTGGTTGTATACCCTGACAGCCAGGTTGCCATTGGGAAAGAGCAGATAGCGTACATCGAAGTCGCCAATGAAACTTGATGTGGCATTGCTATTGTCGCGATAGCCGAATTGTCCGTTGATTAGCAGTCGGTTGTTGAGCAATCGACCACTTAGGATACCTTCGTATTCGGCATTATTCCATCCTTCGTCGCCTGTGGATATGTTGGCTCCGAAATTCCAGTTGCTGTTATTGAGAACACTACTTAGCACATTGTTGATTTGTTGGCTGATAGTGCCACTGAGCAGACTTTGCATAGCCAAGCTCGTCTGACTTTGGTCGCTTTCCTCCACCGAATTGTTTCCGCTTTGCGAGTAGAACCGTCCGATGGTCAGCAGATAGATTACCTGTTGGTTCATCTCTTCCTCGCTGTTGACCAGGCTTCTCACCATTTGTTGGGCATCGGCGTTAACCGTAGGCATCTCCATATCGAAATCGACATTGGGCGAGTCCATTGTGCCTGTGATGTTCATGATGCAATTGACGCGTATGTTGTTGGTGGAGAAATTACGCCCGATATTCAGGTCGGAAAGTGACACTCCGTTTACGGTGTAAAGTGCTTTCAAGTCAAGAGCGGAGCGTAATGGATCGCCTCCGAACGCGATGGTGCCTCCTTCCTGAAATTGGAAGTCCTTGGCCAGCACATTCTGTATGGTCATCTTATACACTCCATGGTCAACCACGTAATTGCCAAAGATATTGAACGCTCCTTTATTGAAGTATGATATTCTCAGCATACCATTTCCTAACAGGTCGATGTAATCGCCACTTTCCTCGTTCATGAGCACTCTCAAAGTGGCATCGGGGGTGGCATTGACCATAAGATTCATATGTAAGTTGGATGGCATGTTGGAGGAAGGTGTATCCTCCTCTTCCTGCGGTATCACATCGCGTGCCACAAAGAGTGTGTCCTGTGCGGGAGTGATGTCGTTCCATTGAATGAAGCTTTGGTTGCTGATAGCATCAGGGCTACTGGCATTATATACGATTATAGAGTTGGCGTTAGGTGTGGCGTTCACATCTATGTTCGTCTCGCCGCTCTTGCTCTGTATATGGCAATCTCCAGTAGCATAAA
This sequence comes from uncultured Prevotellaceae bacterium, assembly GCA_900316685.1. GTDB lineage: Bacteria > Bacteroidota > Bacteroidia > Bacteroidales > Bacteroidaceae > Prevotella. The sequence goes on from ONDS01000008.1 coordinate 15,273, forward strand.
CGGTGCCGTAGAAATTGTTGTTGCCCATGGTCGGGAAATCGTATACCAATGCGTTGTCGGCATGAATCCTGACGTCGGCATTGAAAGGCCCAAGATACCTGTGAGTGACATTCCCGCTGATGACAGCAATATGATCGTGACGGTCATATACCGTGTCGGAAGCGAAGGAGATGAGACCCGGAGAGAGGGATATGGTATCGTCCTTCAATGTGTAAATGGTGTTTAGGCTTCTCAGCTTCACGGTGCCATTCACCACAGCCTTTCCTTCCAGATTAGGTTGTTTGAATGTTCCACAGATTCGGACGTCTCCGTTGCTTTGTGCATTCACGTCACTCAGGAATCCCCGGCAATAATGATTGAGGAACGTAAGCGGTGAACCATACGTATGGATGTTGATATCGAGTTCGGAATTGCCAAAGCCGACACCTCCATCTACAAATGTTTGCGAGTTGGGGCCGTTGTCTATGATGGCGTCAATCTGTAACTTGTTAGAATTCTTGTCCCAACTTAGGGCGGAGGTCATGTCTCCCATTCGTCCATCGACAAACGAGAAATCATCGACCTTCAACATCCCTTGCGCTTCAGGGTTGGAATAAAGAGAATGTGCGAACAGCCTACCTGTAGCCACACCACCGAAACTGACGTTTTTCACGCCCATCAGCGACGAAAGGTACTCCATGTCGACACGGTTGATATCCACAAACAAGGTATCGTTGGAATTTGGTCTGATTCTTCCGTTGACAATGAGGTGCTGCCCATGATTGGTCAATGCGAGATTGTCGATGAGCAGCCCATTGCGAGAATAAAGGATATCCGATGGTTGTATGCGCCACTCCTCATCACCCACAAAAAGTCGTGATTGGTGTATCACGGCATGTGCCGTCGGCGCACCATCGTCGGCGCGGAAGAATTGTGTACTCGCCGACACAATGCCGTGCATAGGTCGTTTACCATGTGTATCTATGTCGAAGTCGGTATGTAGCACATTGTTGAAAGCCATGGCTTTCATCCCCACATCAATATCGTTGCCTTTATCACTTACCTTGACAAGAGAGGCATTGCATTTCAGTGTGTCATTCTCCGTGTCCATTCCTACCAGCACGTTGGCATAGCGATGGTTTCCATAGGCGATGTCAGGCATGTCGAGTGTCATTTCCAAGGAATGTGATTTCTCGTCCATTTCCATTTCCATGTACATCGGTTGATGTAACGACAAGGGAACCTTTAGCACTTGCCGGTACCAATCACTATCTTCAAGACGAGCCGAAAGGGAAAAGTGACCGCCATGGTTGACAGCATTTTTCCCTATCAATCCTGGCAAGGCAGGTATCTTGTCGGATAGAATATAGAAAAGCCCTTCCTGCAATGACGCCAGCGAAATCGTACCATGGGATTCCACTTCGCAAAAATCCGTCGATAATGACATGTTGCCAACACCCTGCGCCGAAGCTGTAAGTTGGTCGAGATACAATTGGTTGTCGGGAGTGTTCAAAATAAGATCGTTCAGAGTCAGCCTTCCTTGTAGACCATTGCTCGATAGCGATTCCATGTCAGCATCAACAGAACAGGTCAACGAATAACCTTGCCACTTTTCCGTCAGTCCCAGCGCGTAAGGGTTGAAATGATCCACCTGTGCAGTGAATGTTCCAGAAATGGGTTGGCGGAAATGAATGAGTCCGTCGAACTTGATATCCCCATCAGGCGAATTCATGGCAAAGGAACCATCATAATTGCCTGCAGAGTAAATGCCATTGATGGTCATGTTCTGTATGTCTTTACCTTTGTAAGCAAACAAAGGTATTGAACCATCCAGTTTCAGCTTTGTTTGCTGGTCTATAGGCCATGTCCCGTCAACGGACAAATGAGCATTTAGTAGACCAAAGTCATCACCCATAAGTCTATCAAGGTGGAAGGCTCCAGTGTCGATTGTCGCCGAGAAACGTGAACCGGTCCTATTGAATTGACAAGAACCTTCTCCCATGTCGCTCTTTAGCTGACAGGTAAGATCTATCAGGTTTGGATCTCCTTTTGCTTTTCCTGTGAGGGTAAGTGTACCTGCCTTGTGCAATATGTTTGCCACATCTTGGTTGCTGACAAGTGACATGAGTCTTTCCATCTCTCCTGATGCAATAGCCAAACGTCGTATGTCTACATTCCAAGCCATATTATCAGTGATGTGCGACAAGTTGGCATCTGCATCCAACTGTATATCATTGTCGGATGAGTTGATGGCAAGGTGCTTCAACGATACCGTTCCCTGGTGGCCACTCAGTTGGGTATGCAAACTCAATGAGGAGGGGTATTCTCCCAACTGTGGGAGGAAACAGGCTAAATCAGTACCCCTCAATGTGGGTATCTCCACATTCGCCTGGTAGGAAAGATTATTCAGTTGAACTCTTTCTTTGGTACCGTACCGATAATTGACCTGCACATCGGAAAGGCGTAATGTGGAATTTGGCATAACAAGGGACAATTGTTCCATGGTTGTCCCATTCGTGTTGGAACGTAAGTCGAAATCCAATGATTTCACATGAAGTCCCGAGGATTCCTTAAAGGTCAGTTTCTTTACATCTACCGACAGTTCATTGTCGGTGAGATGATGCAACATGAAATGCCCGCTTAGTTCGCTGAAAGCCAGATGGGCGGGGTCAAATCGGTGGGTAGGGGGGAGATCCATGCGTTGGTATGACAACGAGGCGTTGCGCAAAATGAGCGACTTGATACTTAAGTCGAGCTTGCTCTTTTCCTGCTTGCTTTTGAATAGAGAATCCACCAAGAAGGCGAAATTTGGTCGGCTGTCGGCGTCTTCCTGGTAAAATGCGCCTTTCAAGCCAAATAGCTGTGCCGAATTCACTGATACCTTGCCATCGAACAGGGGCATGACATCGATGTTGGCAGATAATCGTGAGGCACTGATCATCGGCTTACTCTGCTGATCACGAATAAGCACATCATCTATGGTGATTCTCGTGCTGATCAAACCAATGTCAACTTTGCCTACCGTAACCTCAGTACCTAATTTCTCACTAAGCGATGATGCTACTTTTTCACCCAAAAACGACTGTACTGCCGGCAATCTGAGTAAAACGAATGCCAGCAGGATAACGCCAATAAAGAACCAGATAATGGCGCTTATAATATGTTTGAATGTTCGGATATTTCTAAATTTTGGCACAAAAATACATCAAAAACTCGTGTTACGCGAATTATTAAGGTTTTTTCTTTCTCATTCGAGTGTTTTTTAGTATTTTTGCACTCAATTAGAAGGGTTGCCCCCCTTCAAGCCATTTTATTGGAATGTCAAAGAGAGAACCCAAATAAAATCCTTATATTAGTTTTATGGAAAATGTAATTAAGCTAAAAAAAGGCTTAGACATTAACCTGAAAGGAAAGGCGACCTTGAAATGTACTCCATTCAAGCTGGACAAGGAATATGCACTTGTACCAGATGCTTTTGAAGGGATGACACCCAAGGTTGTTGTCCGAGAAGGCGACCATGTCAAAGCCGGCGATCCACTTTTTGTCAACAAGAAGTTTCCGGAAGTGGGGTTCGCATCACCCGTAAGCGGCAAAGTGACCTCTGTGCTGCGTGGGGAAAGAAGAAAATTACTCAGTGTGAAGGTTGAAGCCGACAAGACGCAGGAGTATGTAGACTTCGGCAAAGGCAAAGACCCCTCGCGACTGTCAGCCGATGAGGTGCTACAGCATCTTCTTAAGGCTGGCCTTTTTGGCTATATACGCCAACTTCCCTATGCCGTGTCAGCAGAACCATCTACGATGCCCAAGGCCATCTTTGTCAGTGCTTTCCGCGACATGCCCCTGGCTTCCGACTTTTCTTTCGAGTTGGAGGGTAATGAGAACTATTTCTCCGCAGGTCTTGCCGCCTTGTCAAGAATGGCCGAGACCCATGTCGGTGTCAGCGACAAGCAATCATTGTCTTTGGCGGATATGAAAAACGTGGAGATACATACCTTCTCAGGTCCTTGCCCCGCCGGCAATGTTGGTGTCCAGGTTAACCATATCTCCCCAGTCAATAAAGGCGAGGTGGTTTGGACTGTCGACCCCATGGCGGTTATCTTCATCGGTCGCTTGTTCGTAGAAGGAAAAGTCGACCTCCGCAAGCGCATAGCCATAGCAGGTAGCGAAGTGAAAGAACCCACTTATGCCGAGGTGCTTGTTGGTCAACCTATCAAATCATTGCTGGAACAGCAAGTTGACACTCATCACCATCTGCGCATCATCAATGGCAATCCCTTAACAGGCAAGCCATGCAGTATGGATGACTATGTGGGTGCGTTGACTTCTGAAATCACTGTCATTCCTGAAGGCGATGACCGCGATGAGTTCATCGGCTGGATCATGCCTCGCTTCAAAGATTTCTCCTCCCATCGCAGTTATTTCTCATGGTTGATGGGCAAGAAGAAAGAATATGCTCTGGATGCCCGCATCAAGGGTGGCGAGCGCCATATCATCATGAGTGGTGAGTACGACCGCGTGCTGCCTATGGACATCTACGGAGAATACCTTATTAAAGCCATCATTGCCGGCGATATCGACAAGATGGAGCAGTTGGGTATTTACGAAGTGTCGCCCGAAGATTTCGCTGTGGCGGAATTTGTCGATTCTTCAAAACTTGAATTGCAGCGTATCGTCCGTGAGGGCTTAGACATGTTACGTAAGGAAAATGCTTAAATCATATTATTATGAGCGCGCTTAGAAATTTTCTCAACAAGATAAAACCCTCCTTCCAACCAGAAGGAAAGTTGCATGCTTTCAGGAGCATCTTCGATGGGTTTGAAACATTTTTGTATGTACCCAATGAGACATCCAAAAGTGGAGCCAACATTCATGATGCCATTGATTCCAAACGTATCATGAGTTTGGTGGTCATCGCCCTGATGCCTGCATTGCTCTTCGGTATGTACAATATCGGTTATCAGAATTATGCTGCCGCCGGCACATTGGAAAGTGCCAGTTTCTTCAGCATCTTCTTCTATGGCTTCTTCGCCGTATTACCCAAGATTCTCGTCAGCTACATCGTCGGACTGGGCATAGAGTTCGCATGGGCACAATGGAAAGGTGAGGAGATACAGGAAGGCTATCTTGTGTCGGGTATCATCATCCCGATGATTGTGCCAGTAAACTGTCCGTTGTGGATCCTTGCCTTGGCTTGTGCCTTTGCTGTCATCTTCGCCAAGGAAATCTTCGGTGGTACAGGAATGAACATCTTCAATGTAGCGTTGGTGGCACGTGCTTTTCTCTTCTTCTCTTATCCGCAGAAGATGAGTGGTGACAGTGTGTGGGTAAGCACTGACTCCATGCTTGGACTTGGCAACAACTTGCCTGATGGATTCACGGCTGCTACGCCATTGGGACAGATTGGCCAGGGGGTAGAACCCAGCAGCAGTATCTGCGACATGATAACAGGATTCATTCCCGGTTCTATAGGTGAGACCAGTGTCATCGCCATCGCTTTGGGAGCCATCATCCTCATCTTCACAGGCATCGCCTCTTGGAAAACCATTATTAGTGTCTTTGTAGGTGGAACAGTGATGGGATTGATATTCTCGGCCACTGGTCAGTCCACCATACCGTTCTACGAGCACCTGATTCTTGGCGGTTTTGCCTTTGGTGCCGTATTCATGGCTACCGACCCTGTGACCAGTGCACGTACGGAATGTGGCAAGTACATATATGGCTTCCTCATCGGCGCCATGGCCATCATTATCCGTGTCATGAACCCAGGTTATCCCGAGGGCATGATGCTGGCTATCTTGCTGATGAACATGTTTGCCCCGCTCATCGATTATTGTATTGTTCAGCGCAATATATCGAAACGCATGAAACGTTCAACCTCAAAAAAATAAGATTGTCATGAAATTGAACACCAATTCCAATACATACACGATTGTCTATTCTATGATTATCGTGGTTGTCGTGGCTTTCTTGTTGGCGTTTGTCTTCCAAGCTTTGAAAAGTAAGCAGGATGCCAATGTGGCGCTTGACAAGAAGAAGCAGATTCTCTATTCACTGAACATTCGGGGGTTGGATGATGCCAAGGCCGCTGAGGCTTACAGCAAAACCGTACTCAGCGACAATGTGGTGTCTCTTGATGGTACCATCCAGGAGTTTACCGCCAAGGACAATGAAAGCACAGCTTTCAAGTTCAACAGCGCCGATTACAAAAACGACCGCCTTGCCCTTTACATCTGTGATGTGGATGGTCAGCGGAAATACGTAATTCCCGTATATGGAATGGGCCTTTGGGGTCCCATCAATGGCTATATTGCCTTAAACGAGGATAAGCAGACCGTCTATGGTGCTTATTTCAACCATGAGGGCGAGACAGCTGGTCTGGGTGCCGAAATCAAGGATGATGCCAGTTGGCAAGCCAAGTTCGTCGGCAAAAAATTGTTTGCTGAAGGCAATCCGGAAATTGCCCTTGCCGTCAAGAAAAAGGTAGATAATGTCGATACTCAGGTGGATGCCGTAACTGGAGCGACTCTCACCTCTGATGGTGTGAGTGCCATGCTTCACGAATGTTTGGGCAAATACATTAAATTCCTTCAATCCAAAGAATAAGGAGAATCAATTATGAGCAAATTGTTTTCGAAACAAAACAAAGAGGCGTTCGGCAATCCGCTGAACCTCGACCATCCTATACTTGTGCAGGTGTTGGGTATCTGCTCCGCATTAGCTGTCACTTCCCAACTCAAACCCGCCATTGTCATGGGTTTGGCCGTCACCATCATCACGGCCTTCTCCAATGTAATCATTTCAATCCTGCGCAACACCATCCCCAACCGAATACGTATCATCGTGCAGTTGGTGGTGGTTGCAGCTCTCGTTACCATCGTCAGCCAGATACTCAAAGCATTTGCCTATGATGTGAGTGTTCAGCTTTCTGTGTATGTAGGTTTGATCATTACCAACTGTATCCTTATGGGCCGTCTGGAAGCGTTCGCCATGATGAACAAGCCTTGGCCCAGTTTCCTTGATGGTATAGGCAATGGCTTGGGCTACGCCATGGTATTGGTCATAGTGGCTGCTGTTCGCGAATTGTTAGGTCGCGGCACCTTGCTCGGTTTGACCATCATTCCCCAGGGAGCCTACGAATGCGGTTATATGAACAATGGCATGATGACCATGCCTGCCATGGCGCTTATCCTCTTGGGATGTGTTATTTGGATTCACAGGGCTTATTTTTATAAGGAGAAGTAATTATGGATCATCTGATTAGTTTGTTTTTCCGGTCGATTTTCGTCGACAACATGATATTCGCGTTCTTCCTGGGCATGTGTTCCTATCTGGCCGTGTCGAAGAGCGTCAAGACATCGTTTGGTCTGGGTATGGCAGTCACCTTCGTATTGCTGGTAACCGTGCCTGTAGATTATCTGCTTCAGACCAAGGTGTTGGGTCCCGACTGTCTCATCGAGGGTGTTGACCTGTCTTACCTCAGTTTCATCCTTTTCATCGCTGTCATTGCCGGCATCGTGCAATTGGTGGAAATGACCGTCGAGAAATACTCACCATCGCTATATGCAGCACTGGGTATTTTCCTTCCGCTCATTGCCGTCAACTGTGCCATCATGGGTGCCTCTCTGTTCATGCAGCAGCGCATCAATCTCGATCCATCAAGTTCACAGTACATCGGCAGCGTGGTCGACGCCATCGTTTATGCCCTTGGTAGCGGTATAGGTTGGACTTTGGCCATCGTGTCGATGGGTGCTATCCGTGAAAAGATGCAGTATAGTGATGTACCCGAACCACTGAAAGGTCTCGGCATCACCTTCATCACAGTAGGTCTCATGGCCATGGCCATGATGTGTTTTTCCGGTCTCAAAATCTAAGAAGGAGCAGTTACTATGTTACAGTTTATCATAACAAGCATCGCGGTATTCCTCGTCATCATCCTATTGCTGGTCGTCATCTTGTTGGTGGCGAAGAAATACCTGTCACCCAGTGGCAATGTGAATATCGAAATCAATGGCGACAAGACTATCTCCGTGGCACAAGGCAGTAGTCTGATGACCACACTCAATGAGAACGGCATTTTCCTTCCTTCAGCATGTGGCGGCAAGGCCTCTTGTGGTCAGTGCAAGGTTCAGGTGCTCGAGGGTGGGGGAGAGATTCTTGATTCTGAGCGCCCTCATTTCACCCGCAAGCAAATCAAGGACCATTGGCGCCTGGGATGCCAATGCAAAGTGAAGGGCGACCTGAAAATCAAGGTGCCCGAGAGCGTGATGGGCGTGAAGGAATGGGAGTGCACCGTCATCTCCAACAAGAATGTGTCGAGCTTCATCAAGGAGTTCATCGTGGCTTTGCCTCCGGGCGAACACATGGACTTCATTCCCGGTTCGTATGCCCAGATCAAGATTCCCGCATACGACTGTATCGACTACGACAAGGACTTCGACAAGAACGATATCGGTCCAGAATACCTGTCATCCTGGGAGCGTTTCAATATCTTCTCACTCAAGGCCCACAACCCCGAGGATACTATTCGTGCCTATTCCATGGCCAACTATCCTGCCGAAGGCGATCGTATCACTCTCACCGTGCGTATCGCCACCACGCCGTTTAAGCCCAAACCTGAAGTGGGCTTTCAGGATGTGCCGACGGGTATCGCTTCGTCGTATATCTTCTCGCGCAAACCCGGTGACAAGGTGATCATGAGTGGTCCTTATGGTGATTTCCATCCCATCTTCGACTCCAAGAAAGAAATGATATGGGTAGGTGGTGGTGCAGGTATGGCTCCCCTTCGTGCACAGATTATGCACATGACCAAGACACTGAACACCCGCGACCGTGAGATGCACTTCTTCTACGGCGCCCGTGCCTTAGTGGAAGCCTTCTTCGTCGAAGACTTCCTTGAGTTGGAGAAGGAATTCCCCAACTTCCATTTCCACTTGGCGCTCGACCGCCCTGACCCCGAAGCCGACAAGGCTGGTGTGAAATACACTGCTGGCTTTGTTCATCAGGTGATGTACGAAACCTACCTGAAGGATCACGAGGCACCAGAGGATATCGAGTACTACATGTGTGGTCCTGGTCCTATGTCGAAAGCCGTTCAGGGCATGCTCGACTCGTTGGGCGTTGATCCCGAAAGCATCATGTTCGATAATTTCGGATAATAGGAGTAATTCTCTATATAATACAAGGCCGCGCTTAGGAAAAAGCGCGGCCTTGTTATTTGTTAACTCGAACCGACAGTTTTATCTCTTATTGGAGTTAATGCTATCAGCTTGGCAGTTTCACTTTATCAATCCAGCCTCGAGCAAAAGGGAAAGGACGACATCTGCGGCTTCCCTGCGTTTGCGCGGATATTCGTTGTATTTTGATACCAAGTTTGGAAAATCTTTTAGTAGGACTTCCATATCACTCTCCCTGATTTTTATAATAGCAGGTTCATCATGACCTTCTCTCGGCGAAAGGACATAGCAAACAAGGTTCTCCAATTTTGACTTGCTTTTGAACATCTTCGGTGAAAGAGGTATCGACGAACCGCCATAGCCAATAGAAAAGAATGTTGATGGTGCTTTGTCTTGGCGGGCAAACAGCAAACGTCCGTCTTCAAAAGTCCATACCCTGACAAATCCGTCGTTGCCGAATACTTCCAATGGTCTTAAGTTAAGATACAAAGAGTCGGAATATGTCAACAGGAAACTATGCTTCTTGAGGTTCTTGCGTATCTCCTTATTGTCGGAATGCAGGATGAACAAAAGTCCCCTGTTCTTGACAGAAGAAAAGGAGAATTCTCCGTCTATCGCTTGCCATTGGCCAGCAAGGTAATCTCTATAACTTGCGCACCACTGATTCTGAGCCTTCACTGTGACGGCAAAGAATAAAAGCAGCAATATAGTCCAAGTATGGATTCTCATGATAAACACTCATGAAAGTACATGGGCCTCCTCTTTGAGGAAACGGAGAGGATAGGCCTTACCAATATGTTTGATCTTCTCTACATAAGCATCGATGACGGCGACGGCAATGATGTTGACCACGTCGCGCACCGAACTGCCGAAGTCGGTGAAATGGATGGGCTTGTTCAATCCCATCTGGATGGGACCGATGATCTCCACGTCGGTATTCATCGCCTGCAGCATTTTATATGAGGAGCGGGCACTGGTGAGGTTGGGGAAGATGAGCGTGTTCACATCCAATCCCTTCAGGCGTGTGAACGGGTACATCTCGTCACGTTCCTCCTTGTCGAGGGCGAAACCTATCTGCATTTCACCGTCGATGGCCATATCAGGATAAAGTTCCTGCAATTTTGCCACGGCCTTTCTCACCTTGCGCGAGCCTTCAGAGGTGTCGGAACCGAAATTGGAATGGCTGATCATGGCAATGTGGGGTTTCTCGTTGAAGAAACGCACCGCCTTGGAACTCAACCTGGCTAAGTCGACCAAATCGTCGGTATCGGGATTGTTGTTGATGAGCGTGTCGGCGATGTAAAGTGGTCCACGCGGTGAATTGATGATGTGCATCGTGCCAAACTGCTTATACTCAGGCTGGATGCCAATCACCTCCTTGGCCACCTTGATCGTATTGGAATACTTGGTGTATAGACCGGTGATGAAAGCATCGGCCTCGCCTGTTTCCACCATCATCATGCCGAAATAGTTACGCTCAAACATCTTGTCGTTGGCTTCTTGGAATGTATAACCATCGCGTTGGCGTTTCTCAGTCAGGATACGCGCATAACGTTCACGACGATCCGCCTCACGGTCGTGACGCAGGTTGACAATCTCTATGCCGTCAAGACTGAGTTCCAACTCGCGTGCCAGTTTTTCAATACGCTCGTCATTGCCTAAGAGGATAGGGTGACAGATGCCTTCGGCATGAGCCTGAACGGCGGCCTTTAGCATGGTGGGGTGGATACCTTCAGCAAAGACCACACGCTGCGGATGATGGCGTGCAGTATCGTAGAGCTTTTGCGTGAGTTTGGTTTCCTGCCCAAGCAGCTGGCGCAATTCGTTCTTGTATGTCTCCCAGTCAGTGATGGTCTTACGAGCCACACCGCTGTCTATGGCAGCCTTGGCCACTGCCGCCGACACCTCTGTGATGAGACGTGGGTCGACCGGTTTGGGAATGAAATAGGAGGGTCCGAAAGTGAGGTTGTTCACATGATAGACATCGTTCACCACGTCGGGCACCGGCTGCTTGGCCAGATCGGCGATGGCATATACCGCCGCCAACTTCATTTCCTCGTTGATGGCGCGGGCGTTAACGTCGAGAGCTCCGCGGAAGATATACGGGAAACCTATCACATTGTTGATTTGGTTGGGATAGTCCGAACGTCCTGTAGACATCAACACATCGGGACGTGAGTCCATGGCATCCTCATAAGAAATCTCGGGTTCAGGATTGGCCAAGGCGAAAACGATGGGATTATTTGCCATGGAGCGAACCATGTCTTTGGAAAGGATATTACCCTTCGACAGACCGACAAATACATCAGCTCCCTTTACAGCCTCTTCCAATGTGCTCACATCGGTGCGGTCGGTGGCGAAGAATTTCTTCTGTTCGTTCAGGTCTTTCCTGTCACTTCTGATTACACCCTTGGAATCAAGCATGAGGATATTCTCTTTCTTGGCACCGATAGCCATATATAACTTAGTGCAGGATATGGCGGCAGCACCCGCACCATTGACCACGATGCGGACTTCGGCGATATTCTTCCCTGCCACCTCAAGCGCATTTTTCAAACCGGCTGCGGAGATGATGGCTGTACCATGTTGGTCATCGTGCATCACTGGTATGTCAAGCGTCTTCTTCAAACGGTCTTCAATATAGAAACATTCCGGTGCCTTGATATCCTCGAGGTTGATGCCGCCGAAAGTGGGTGCAATGCGCTCTACGGCCTCGCAGAATTTCTCGGGGTCTTTCTCCGCCACCTCTATGTCAAACACATCAATGCCGCCATAAATCTTGAAAAGCAAGCCTTTGCCTTCCATTACCGGTTTGCCGCTCATGGCACCGATATCACCCAAGCCCAGCACAGCCGTGCCATTGGAAATGACCGCTACAAGATTGCCCTTGTCTGTATATTGGTAAACGCTATCGGGTTTTTCCTGAATTTCCAAGCATGGGAACGCCACACCTGGAGAATAGGCCAGCGACAAATCGGTTTGCGTACGATAAGGTTTGGTAGGTTTCACCTCGATTTTACCAGGTCGGCCATTCTGGTGATAGGCTAAAGCTGCTTCTTTTGAAATTTTTACCATTGTGAGAACGTGAATTTTTATAAGTTATTGGTTAAAAATCATTACAAAATGAAAGGTAGAATACCTTAAAACAAATAAATCACTGCAAAGTTACGAAAAACTGCTATAAAAAGGAGCTTTTTCCAAAAAAAAACGTAAATTTGCCGAAAGAAACGAACAGCTTATGGAAACTACTGCTAAAAACGCCACCAATGCATACCGATTGAACCTGAAGGAGAAAATACTGAAAACAGCCAATACCTTTTTTCATAGCCAGGGTATCAAGTCGGTCAAGATGGACGATATCGCCCATCATCTTACCATTTCCAAACGTACGCTATACGAGCTGTATGGCAACAAAGAGGAACTACTGCTGGCATGCATCAAGAGAGGCCAGGAAGAGCTTTCCCTCCATATACAGGAAATGGTAAATGAGGGTGCCAATATCATGGAGATTTTCATCGAGCTGATAGCCAAAAAAATTGAAACGGTCAATCATATTCATCCCCGTTATTTCACGGAGATAAACAAATACCCTTCCGTGATGGCTTATCTGGATAAGAAACGAGAGGAAAACCAAGCCAATTCGGAATCATTCTTCAGAAAAGGTGTGGAGGAGGGCTATTTCCTTCCCGACATCAATTTCAACATCGTAGTGGAGATCAGTAATAATTGCGTGGAGCATGTGATGAGCAGCGAGATGTACAACCATTATCCACTTCACGAAATCAACCGCACGATAACAATCGTTTTCGTGCGTGGCCTGTGTACGGAAAAAGGTGTGAAGTGCATCGATCAGATGCTTGCCAAATTATAATGAGATTTCCCATCCGCCATCAAAGCCTCTCCACATTCTTCACTCCTTTTACTGTACGTAGTTTCTTGATGAGGGCCTCCAGTTTAGACGTGTCGTCGAGCAAGACCGTTAATACTCCACCAAACAATCCATCGTGACTATCGATGTTGATGGAACGCATCACCATCTTTTCATCCTTGGATATAATGCTCGTGATGTTGTTGACAATACCAATATCGTCGTTGCCTACCACGCGCAGGGTAATGGCATATTGCGATGACCCCTTGCCACTCCATTTTGCCTTGACAATACGGTAACCAAACCGGCGTTTCATCTCCGGAGCGTTGGGACAGTCGGTGCGGTGTATCTTGATACCACCGTTTACTCCCACAAAGCCGAAGATGGGATCACCGAAGATCGGGCGACAGCAACGAGCCAGTTGGTAATCCAAACCTTTGAGGTCACGATCGATTACCAATACATCGTCATTCTGCTTCAGCAGTTCCTCGGTAGGGTCGGAATAGTTGAATTCCTCGGCACTCCTTGTCGGAGCTATGGTTGCAGATAGGTTCTTTTCGCTGTTGCGTATTTCTACGTATTTATCTATTACCTCGTTGACATCGAGTCTTTCCTCTGCCAACTGATGATAGAAATCAGTTGTGGTTTTGAAACCTAATTTCTTGATAAGGTGTGATAGCGTTCCTTCCACCAGATCGATCTTGCGGTTCTTGAAACGGCGTTCAAGCAGTTCCTTGGCGTAGAGCCCTTCTTTCACCTGCGTTTCCTTCAAGGCCAGCCGTATCTTGGCCTTAGCCCTGGAAGTCTTGACGATATTCACCCACTCTTGTTTGGGCGTTTGATTGGCGGAAGTCATGATTTCTACCACATCGCCACTCTGCAACTGTTCCCTGACAGGCACGATCTTGTTGTTGACCTTGCCTCCTACGCACTGATTGCCGATACGGGAGTGGATGCGATAGGCGAAATCGAGAATGGTGGCTCCCTTGGGGAACCGAAGTAAATCGCCCTTGGGTGTGAACACGAACACCTCATCCTCATACAGATCCATCTTGAATTGATCCATCATCTGCATGTGGTCATCGCTTTCAAGTGCCGCACGGATATTATTCAACCACTCGTCTATATTGCCTTCACCTTTGATACCTTTATAGCGCCAATGTGCAGCAAGACCTTTCTCCGCCACCTCATCCATACGCTCAGTGCGTATCTGCACCTCCACCCACTTGTTTTCAGGTCCTAACACGGTAATATGAAGGCTCTCATATCCATTGGTTTTGGGCACTGACAACCAATCGCGCAACCTGCGGGGATTAGGAGTGTACATGTCCGTGATAATAGAATAGACCTGCCAACATTGCATCTTCTCTTTCTCCATCGGTGAGTCGAGGATGATGCGGATGGCGAAAAGGTCGTAGATGCCTTCGAATCCGCATTTCTGCTTTTTCATCTTCTGCCAGATGGAGTGGATACTTTTGGTGCGGCCTTTCATGTGGAAACGCAAACCGGCTTCCATAAGTTTCTTCTCAATGGGAGCGATGAAGCGGGCGATATATGCATCACGGGCACGCTTGGTGGCATTTAGCTTCTCCTTGATCATGTAGTATGCATCATGCTCAAGGTATTTCAGACTCAAGTCTTCCAGTTCACTCTTCAGTTTATAGAGTCCCAACTTATGGGCTAAGGGCGCAAAGAGATAGGAGGATTCTTGTGAAACCTGTTGTTTCATATCCACCTCTTCCGTATCGCGTATCTGCCTCATCAAGTTGACCTGTGCAGAAATCATGATGAGTATCACCCGCATATCCTCAGCGAAGGAGAGTAGCAGATTACGGAAATTCTCCGAGTCGGCGGCTGTATTGTACTTGTCCAGCTGTCGTGTTTTCTCCAGACCTCGGATAATACGTGCCACGCTTTTTCCGAAACGTGATTCAATCTCCTGTGAAGACCATATCTTAGACACCATGCCGGCATTCAGCATGATGGCTGTAACACCGTCCTTTCGCAAGCTGGTTTCCTCAACGGCTACCAATGCAGTCTGCATGGCTGCCATAATGGGATTGAGACCAAAGACATCACGTATGAGCCATCCCTGCTCCATGGCATGGTCGATAACTTCTTTTATATCATTTTCCACAGGAAGGACACCAAGGTGGCTACGCAATCGATGGCGTAATCTCACCATTTCTTCTTTTTCAGTTCGGGAGAATGTCAGTCTGTTCATGTGATATGGTATGCTAATGCTGAAAAACTATGCAAAAATACATAATTTTTCATTGAAAATGTTCTCAATTGGGAAAAATGAATTATCTTTGTGACAAATTACCCAAAATCAATTATCAAACTCTTAATATCTATTTTTATTTATGCTATCACAACAAGACCTACAGCAAATCGCCTCAAAAGGCATTACTGAAGAACAAATCAACAGCCAATTAAAAGAATTTGAGACCGGTTTTCCATTTTTGAAACTGGAAGCAGCTGCTGCCGTGGGAAAAGGAATCATGTCGCCTTCGGCAGAAGAAAGAGACTGCTACATCAAGGCCTGGAACGACTATAAAGCCGCAGGAAAGAAAGTGGTGAAATTTGTACCGGCTTCGGGTGCTGCCAGCCGTATGTTCAAGGATATGTTTGCATTCGTGAATGCAGACTATACAGTTCCCACCACCGATTTCGAGAAGAAGTATTTCGACAATATTGAGAAGTTCGCATTCTTTAATGCCCTTGATGCCGTTTGTCAGGCCAATGAGGGTAAAGGTATCAATGATTTGATAGCCGAAGGAAATTATAAGGCGGTGGCTCGCAATATGTTGGAGGGTGGGGGACTGAATTACGGTCAGTTGCCCAAGGGACTTCTCCTCTTCCACAAGTATGGCGAAGAGGCCCGTACCCCAATGGAAGAGCATTTGGTTGAAGGCGCACTCTATGCAGCCAGCAAGGGAGAAGCCAACGTCCACTTTACCGTCAGCCACGAACACATGGCGCTTTTCGAGCAAAGGGTGGAACAGAAAGTCGGCGCTTTCTCCGAGAAATTCGGCATCAAGTACAACATCTCTTTCTCTGAGCAGAAACCAAGTACCGACACTGTTGCCGCCAACCCCGACAACACACCGTTCCGCAATGACGATGGTTCTCTGCTCTTCCGTCCAGGAGGCCATGGTGCCCTAATTGAAAATCTCAACGAGATAGATGCCGATGTGGTATTCATTAAAAACATAGACAATGTGGTGCCCGATAGGCTGAAAGACGAGACGGTAACATACAAACAACTCATAGCTGGTATACTTGTAACCGCACAGAAGAAGGCTTTCGAGTATATCAAATTACTGGATGGTGATTACACCGATGAACAGTTGAAGGAGATTGCTCGTTTTGTGAGCGAGGACCTTTGCTGTCGGAAAGAAGGGATCTGCGATATGAAACGTGAGGAGTTGGCCGCTTATCTGCGTGGGAAACTCAATCGCCCGATGCGTGTCTGTGGCGTGGTGAAGAACGTGGGCGAGCCTGGCGGTGGTCCGTTCCTGACATACAATCAAGATGGTAGTATCAGTCTGCAAATCCTTGAAAGCAGCCAGATTGACAAGAGCAACGAAGAATACCAGCGCATGTTCACCGAAGGAACACACTTCAACCCAGTCGACTTGGTCTGCGCCGTCAAAGATTATGAAGGAAAGCCCTTCAACCTGCCTGACTTCGTCGACAAGACCACAGGTTTCATCAGCAGCAAGAGCAAGAATGGCAAGGAACTGAAAGCCCTGGAGTTGCCAGGCTTGTGGAATGGAGCCATGAGCGATTGGAGCACTATCTTTGTTGAAGTGCCATTAGGAACCTTCAACCCCGTAAAGACGGTCAACGACCTGCTTCGTGAGCAGCATCAATAGACTGTCGGCAACGGTTTAATGTTATAGAAACGATGAAGGTCTGGCTCCAAAGCCAGGCCTTCGCGTTAGTGGTAATCGGAAAAATCAGATTTCATTGTCACCATAGACAAAGCCTTGGAGAGCGGCCTTGAAATCAAAGATTTCACCTGAACGGAAGAAACGCTTCAACTCTATCTCGGCATTGGAGGTGGAGTCGGAAGCATGCACGATATTCTGCTGGTTGCTCATCGAATAGTCGCCACGTATGGTGCCGGGAGCCGCCTCACGACCATTGGTTGCGCCTACCATAGTGCGAACCACCTGAACTGCATCAACGCCTTCGATAGCCATGGCTACGACAGGACAAGCCATCATCGATTCCGCCAATTTAGGGAAGAAAGGACGGTCGACGAGATGTGCATAGTGTTCACGCAGGATTTTCTCATCGAGCTGCATCATCTTCATCCCTACGATGTGCAGGCCGCGGCGTTCGAATCGGTTAATAACCTCACCCATCAGGCTGCGCTGTACGCAACCCGGTTTAAGAAGAACCAATGTTTTTTCCATAATATTACGTAAATAAATTGATAAGTGGCAATGAAAACTAAAAAATCCCGCTTCTCGGGCGGGACAACAAATAAAATTGTAGGAAGAGCGGTAAACGGGGCTCGAACCCGCGACCTTCGGCTTGGGAAGCCAACGCTCTGCCAACTGAGCTACTACCGCAAAAGAGCCGATACCGGGACTCGAACCCGGGACCTATTCATTACGAATGAATTGCTCTACCAACTGAGCCATATCGGCAACTTATAGGGCATTCCATAGAAATGCGGTGCAAAGGTAATCTTATTTTTCGTATCAACAAAATATTTTTTTGTTTTTTTTGGTGCAAACAGGAAAGTAATCATAGATAATTACGCAAATACCTTCCCGTAATACTTTGTGAGCATTTTACCACGTCCTCGGGTGTACCACAACAGACAAGGGATCCACCTTTGTCGCCGCCCTCTGGACCGAGATCGATGACATGGTCGGCACATTTCACCACATCGAGATTGTGCTCAATGACCAGTACGGTATGACCTCGCTGGATAAGCGCGTCAAAGGCGGCAAGCAACCGTTTGATGTCGTGGAAATGAAGTCCTGTGGTTGGTTCATCGAAAATGAAAAGGGTAGGGGACTGACGTTCCTGACCGATGAAATAGGCCAATTTCACTCGTTGATTCTCACCTCCCGACAAGGACGATGAACTCTGTCCTAATTTGATATAGCCAAGACCCACGGACTCCAGGGGACTAAGGCGGTCGACAATAGCCTTTTGGTGATGGGCACCGAAAAACTCTATTGCCTCAGACACCGTCATGTCGAGCACCTCGTTGATGTTCTTGCCTTCAAACCTCACATCGAGGATGTCACGTTTGAATCGCTGCCCATGACATGCTTCGCAGACAAGTTCGAGGTCAGCCATGAACTGCATTTCCACATTGATAACACCGGCACCCTTGCATTCTTCACAACGACCACCATCGGTATTGAAAGAAAAATACTGTGGACTGAATCCCATTTGTTTTGACAAAGGTTGGTCGCCGAATAATTGACGAATGGCATCATAAGCTTTCACATAAGTGGCAGGATTGCTGCGAGTGCTTTTGCCAATGGGATTCTGGTCGACAAACTCCACGTGCTCTATTCGTTGCCAATCTCCATCCAAGCTTATATATTCGCCAGGGGGATCACACACCTCGTCAAGATGGCGTTTAAGGGCAGGGTAGAGGATACCACTCACCAAGGATGACTTGCCACTACCACTCACACCTGTTACCACCGTGAATACATTCAGAGGGAATGACACATCAATACCTCTGAGATTGTTCATACGGCATCCTTTGAGTAAAATAGACAAATTCCACGGTCTACGGGAACCTGGTACGGGAATTGTGTCAACGTGGCTGAGGTAGCGGATAGTATGACTGCGAGGAAAATCATCCAAGGCCGTGGGGGAGAGGTGGGAAGGCTCGCCCTCGAATACTATTTCGCCACCTAAACGCCCGGCATCGGGTCCTACATCTATCAGGTAGTCGGCATTGCGCATCATCTCCTCGTCATGTTCCACCACCACCACGGTATTTCCGATGGATTGCAGTTCACGGAGCACATGAATCAGTCGATCGGTATCGCGACTGTGCAGACCTATACTCGGTTCGTCGAGAATGTATAATGAACCTACCAGTGAACTACCTAAAGATGTGGTCAGGTTGATTCGTTGGCTTTCGCCACCGCTCAAAGTATTAGACGGTCGGTTCAACGTGAGATAACCTAAGCCTACATCGAGCATGAATTGCAAGCGGTTCTTGATTTCCGTGAGGATACGTTGGGAAATGGCTCGGTCATGCTCATCGAGCACCAATTCATCTATCCATTTTTTCAGACTCCAGATGGGCATCTGCACGAGGTCGGTGATACTACGCCCAGCCACTTTCACATAATTGGATTCTTTCCTCAGACGGGTTCCGTGGCATACAGGGCAAACGGTCTTACCTCGATAGCGGCTCATCATCACTCGGTATTGTATCTTGTATTGGTTCTCCTTGACCATTTGGAAGAACGCGTCGATGCTTACCTGTTCATGGATGTCGAGATGGCTTTCCGTGGGTAACCCGTGCCAGAGCCAATCTTTTTGTTGACGTGTTAAATCATAATAAGGTGTGAAAATAGGGAAGTCGACGGCGGCAGAACGGCGGCAGAACTCGTCCTGCCATATCTTCATCTTGTCACCATGCCAGCATTGCACACACCCTCCGTAAACACTCAACGAGCTGTTGGGAATAACCAATTTCTCGTCGATGCCGATGATGGAACCGAATCCTTCACATTCTGGGCAGGCTCCCAAGGGCGAATTAAATGCGAACATGTTGTCCGAAGGCTCTTCAAACTTGATGCCATCGGCCTCAAAACGAGTGGAGAAATCATACGTAAGGTTTGACGGGAGGAAAACCAATCGACACTCACCATCACCTTCATAAAAGGCTGTTTCTGCAGAGTCGTAAAGCCGGGCGATGCTGTCAGAACCGTCATCCACGCTCATCCTATCAATGAGAAGATATATTTCAGAAGGATTAATTTTACTTATAAGCGTCTGATTTTCAAGTAAATCGTCAATTCTCAGCAATTCACCTTTATAATATATGCGTACGAAACCTTGTTGGATTTCCATTTCCAGCTGCCGCGACAAAGTTCGTTCGGCGGTTCGCTTCATAGGAGCTAATACATAGTATTTAGTGCCTGATGCATAGCCTTTTACGCATTTTAAAATATCCTCTATAGTATGTTTCTTGACTTCTTGTCCGCTTATGGGCGAAAAAGTCTTACCAATTCGTGCGAACAGCAAACGCAAATACTCATAAACTTCTGTTGATGTACCTACAGTGGAACGAGGATTCCTGCTGATGACTTTTTGCTCAATGGCTATGGCAGGAGGTAGTCCTTTGATAAAATCACAGGCGGGTTTACTCATCCTGCCCAAAAACTGGCGGGCATACGACGAAAGGCTTTCTACATAACGGCGTTGTCCTTCAGCATAAAGTGTGTCGAAGGCAAGCGACGATTTTCCGCTGCCACTGACTCCGGCAACGACCACAAGTTTGTTTCTGGGAATGTCAACGGATACATTTTTCAAGTTGTTGACCCGAGCGCCCCTTACCTGTATATAGTGTTTAGATTTCATGAACAAAATATTTGAACTACAAAAATACGAATATTTCGTTGAACAAAAAAATATTCTCGAATAAATCCGTCTATTTCTGTGAATCCAAAAATACAATATAATCAATATTATGATAAATAGAATTTAATATTTTGTTCCCTATCATTTATTCTAAGATATTTTTACTAAATTTGCAAATCAAAAACTACATGGTAATCTAAACAAAAAATGGAAAAAGAAAAATCAGGTCTTTTCACTAAAAATGGTATGAATTATTTGGTACCATTTATACTCATCACGTTCTGCTTCGCATTATGGGGATTCGCCAACGACATCACCAATCCGATGGTTAAGGCGTTTTCAAAAATCTTCAAGATGAGTGTTACGGAAGGTTCATTAGTGCAGATGGCGTTTTACGGCGGTTATTTCGTCATGGCAGTTCCTGCCGCTTTGTTTATCCGTAGATATTCTTACAAGGCTGGCGTCTTGATGGGATTAGGATTATATGCTACAGGGGCTTTGTTGTTTTTCCCGGCGAAGACCACAGGTAATTATTATCCTTTTTTGGCTGCTTATTTTATCATGACTTGTGGCCTTTCTTTCTTGGAAACCAGCTGCAACCCGTTTATTCTTTCAATGGGTTCGGAAGAAACAGCCACTCGTCGATTGAATTTTGCACAATGTTTCAATCCTATAGGATCTCTCATGGGAATGTTCGTGGCCATGAACTTTATACAGGCCAAGCTGAATCCCATGAGTTCGCAAGAAAGGATGCTGTTACCCGACCAAGAGTTTGAGGCCTTAAAAGAATCTGACTTAAGTGTGTTGATAACCCCCTATTTGGGTATTGCCCTTGTCATTATCGTCATGCTTTTGGTTATCGCTATAGCAAAGATTCCACGAGATGAGGTCAACTCTCGTAATATCAGTGCATTACGGTCAGTAAAAAAAGCATTGGTGCGACCAAAATATAGGTATGGCGTGATTGCTCAGTTCTTCTATGTAGGAGCGCAGATCATGTGCTGGACATTCATCATTCAATATGGAACACGTATCTTCATGGGCGAAGGTATGCCGGAGAAGGAGGCCGAAGTGATGTCGCAAGGCTACAACATCATAGCCATGGTCCTTTTCGTCAGTAGCCGTTTTATCTCTACATTTTTCATGAAGTATTTCCAACCCAGTAAGTTGCTTGCTATCTTCGCTATAGGCGGATGTTTGCTCACCCTTGGAGTCATCTTTTTCCAAAACAGGATGGGACTCTATTGTTTGGTTGGAGTGTCGGCATGTATGTCGCTCATGTTCCCAACCATCTATGGCATCGCTCTTAAAGGAATGGGCGAAGAAGCAAAGTTCGGTGCCGCAGGACTGATCATGGCCATTCTTGGAGGTTCCGTATTGCCACCCTTGCAAGCGATGGTCATCGATCGCCATGAACTCTTTGGCATGCCAGCCGTGAATGTTTCCTTCGTCTTGCCCTTCATTTGTTTTGTCGTAGTTTTCCTTTATGGGAGATACTCAATGCGAACTGATTCATGATAAAGATTTGGGCGGCATCATTCGATGTCGCCCAAATCATATTGCCGTTGATATTATTACCTGGCCGTCACATATTTATGTAGAGTGGCGCGGACTGCACCTTTTCCTGCGAAAAGTTCCTTCACCATACCCTCTATCTGCTCACCCAGCCCCGCCTCATAAAGATCGAGACCGAATACATCTTTGCGACTGTAAAGGGCATGCAGGCAACTATAATCCTGCTCAGCTTTACCCACTTCAAGGGGTGCCACTATGGCCTGCATCTCTTCCAGCATCGGATCGGGTGATGGCGAGAACGGCTCACCATCATCCTTGATGCCTTTAAGATAGCGAGCATAGCCTGCCAGAGTGAGGGGTATCAACACCAAATTGCTCATATCTAATCCACGAGCCACATATTTCTTGATGGTTTCACCGAATCGGATGGGCAGTTTCTGACTTGTATCCATAGCAATACGCTGTGGAGCATCCGGCATGAAGGGGTTAGGCAACCTACGATTGATGACAGCGCCAATGAACTCATAGGGATTGAGCACTCCTGGGTCGGTGACCACCGGCATGGCTTCTATATATCCTATTTTTTGGATGAAAGAGCGCAGGTCGTCGTCGGCCATTTCTGCAGAGATCAAAGTGTAGCCCAGCATACATCCATAGATGGACATGGCAGTATGAAGAGGATTCAGACAGGTTGTCACCTTCATGGTCTCCACCTTGTCCACAGTCTCACGTGTGGTGTACAAAGCGCCGCCAAGATCAAGGGGCGGACGTCCGTTGGTGTAATTATCTTCAATTACGAGATACTGCACTTCTTCAGCATTCACGAAAGGAGCCGTGAAAGTATGCTTTTCCGTCTCGATATATTCATTATCTTCGAAACCATCGGCAGCCAGCAACTCTTTCACCTTTTCATGAGGCCGTGGTGTAATCTTGTCAATCATCGACCATGGGAAGGTGATTTTAGTCTCGTCATGAAGATAATCAAGGAAGGCGGTGGGAACCAATCCCTCGGCCACCCATTTCTCGGCATAGGCGAAAACTCCCGCTTTTACCTTGTCGCCATTATGAGAGCAATTGTCCATGCTCTGCACGGTGAGAGGCAGTTGACCTGCTTGGAAACGCTCATATAACAAAGCGCATACCTTACCCATGGCAAATACAGGTTGAAGCCCACGTGCCAAGTCAGCGTCATTATAAGAATACCCCTTTTCCGTGATGGTGAAGGAAATCATCTGTAGGGAGGGATTACGGAAAATTTCCACGAGACGTTTCCAGTCATCGAATTGGTAATCGGCCTTCAGTGCTTCAGTAACCGAGCCAATTACTTTCTTCTCGATAGTGCCCGACGATTGCAAACTGACCAAGAGTGAGAGATTGTCGTATGGAGCATAAGCTTTGTCAATCACTTCATAGTCGAAAGTCTCGGCCACTATTACCCCACGGTCGTATTTTCCCGTGTTCAGTGCATCATTAAGGATGGCGGCAGGAAAGGCCCGGAATATATTGCCACCGCCGAAGTGCACCCATGTGGGCTGCTCATGGGTTTTCTTCACTATTTGCGCCCTGTCGAACTTAGGGAGTTGGTAGCCTTTTCGTTCCCACTCCGCGGCATCGAACTGTCCGCTTAAGATATCAGTTAATTTCATAGATATAAGATAAAGCTAATCAATCGAAAAATCCAGGTTGCTTGTAATTGATTCCCAACTCACGGTCAACCGTGGCAAGAATACCCTGCACTTGCCCCAAAGCAAACATGCGGCCTAAGAACGAGTAGCCGGCATTATAACCTTTCGTCTCGTCGCCGAGCATAGTCATTCCATGGTCCACACGCATGGGGAGGTTGGGATTCTCTTTTTCGAAAATACGAGCCAGCTCGATGATGTCGGCACGACCACCAAGATGCGAGGCTTCGGTGAAGTCGCCGTTGGGGAAGATATGACAGGAACGTAGATGTACGAAATGGGTGCGCGATGCGAATATCCTGGCCATCTCCACAACATTATTGTAAGCCCCAGCAGAGAGAGAACCAGCGCAGAATGTCAAGCCGTTATGCTTGTTGGGCACGGCATCCAGGAACCACTGGATATCTTCTTCGGTTCTGACGATGCGAGGTAGACCAAGAATTTCAATGGGTGGATCGTCGGGATGAACGCACATGTTCATACCATATTCCTCGCAAGTGGGCATAATGGCCTCAAGGAAATACTTCATGTTGGCACGTAATTTCTCTTTGTCGATGCCTTTGTAAAGGTCGAGGAACTCACGGAACTTCTGGATGGGAGCTTCGTCGTTCTCGCTGAAGTTGCCGCTTACGAAGCCTTGGGTCTTGATGATGATGGTTTCCACTAATTCGTGGTCTTTTTCGGGAGTCATCGTTTTGGCCAGCTCGTCGGCCTCGGCCAACACATTGCGCCCCTCCCCCACCCCTTTGGGGAATTGGAATTTTGCCCATTCCTCACGAGCACCTTCGCGTTTGAGAATATAGATGTCGAAATAAGCGAATTCGGCATAGTTGAAATAGAGGTTGCTCGAACCGTTAGGGTTTTCATGGAGCAAATCGGTACGGGCCCAATCCAACACAGGCATGAAATTATAGCAAATACAATGGATGCCTTCTGCCGAGAGATTCCGCAGGCTTTCCTTATACACCTCTATTTGGTGGTCACGATCGGGCCCTCCGTATTTGATGGTCTCGACGACTGGTAAGCTTTCCACGACGCTCCACCTCATGCCGTAGCTCTCAATATATTCGCGCAGGTTGCGTATTTTCTCACGAGTCCATACCTCGCCTAATGGTACGTCATGCAAGGCTGTGACGATACCCTCCACACCAATTTGTTTCAGCATGGCAAGCGTTATCTTGTCGTTCTTGCCAAACCATCTCCAAGTTCTTTCCATAGTTTTTCGTTTGTTAAAAAAATCTTGCCACAAAGTTACACTTTTTAGCCCATATATGCTATTTCCAATGCCATGTTTTTTCCAACATTATACAAAAACAAATAAAAATGAAACCTCACAAAGTTTATAAACGACTATAATGACATACTTGAACAGAAATAAATAATGATAAGGCCGCGTTTTTCAAAAAATAGTTGTATTTTTGCCATCTCTAACGAAAAAGATGTCTATGAAACGTTTCTTATGGCTTCTCTCATTGTGGATGACACTGTTTGTCAGTTGCGATCATCTACCCGCATCTCACGGCTCCCAGGCAGAAAATACCGTAGACAGTTTTTGCCAGGCTTATTTCTGCTATCACTTTGAGCGTGCACTACAATTTACCACAGATGAATCGCGCCCATGGCTGGTGTATGCAGCCAGTAATGTGAATCAAGATGATATTGATGCCTTGCGAGCCATGGAAAACAGCCCCTCCATTGATGTCGACGAAGTGGTGGCACCCGAGAATGACTCTGCAGGATATGCTGTAGTGGAAGTGAGTGACTATCTCGTAATGGACACCATTGGTCAGGCTGCTCATTTACAAACATCAAGTCAATACCGTTTCGACATGGTGAAACGGGGTGGCAAGTGGAAAATCAAACTTAGTGGATTGCCGCGAGGCAGGAGCATCTGACCTTTATATCTCAGAACGGGAGACCGACAGCGAAATGCAAAGCCGCATCCCTGCGCAAACGGGGATGGAAGATTGGGAAATGCTCTTCTTCACTGTCATATACGGGGTTGATGGCTTTCATACCCAAATCGAGGCGTAAAATAAAATAATCAAGGTTTAGACGTAATCCCAATCCATAGGATACGGCTATCTGTTTGTAAAAATCCTTAAAACTGAATTGTCCACCTGGTTGGTCGGCATATTCTCGCAATGTCCAGATATTACCTGCGTCGACGAATAATGCAGCCCCCAACTTCCACAATAGTTTGGTCCGGTATTCCATGTTCAGATCCAACCTCATGTCGCCCGTTTGGTTGATAAAGTCGATTTTCCCATCTGTACCTTTGAACTTACCTGGGCCAAGTCGTCTGACGTTCCACCCTCTGACCGAGTTGGCACCTCCTGAAAAATAGCGTTTTTCAAAAGGAAGTATCGTCGAGTTTCCGTAAGGATAGGCGATGCCCAATCCTGCATGGAACACGAGGGTGTTGTTCTCGTCGAAACGGATATGCTTGGTATAGTCGAAATCGGCTTTCACATATTGGGCATAAGCGATATTGAACAACATATATTGGCCACTATCGTTGGTTTTGAAACCGAAAGAATGAGCAGCCATGTTAAGCAAGTTGCCCGCAGTTTCCACATTGGCACGTATGACATGGCTCCCCACGGCGTAGGAGACTCCGAAACCTATTTTCATGATGAACAGGTCTTCGTAGTTATATCGTAATATAGCGTTTCTGTTGGATACGTCATCAAGATAATCGGTCTTAAACGTGGATGATATCCACGGCATATAGATATAGTTCAGATCGATCATATCGAGTTTATAACTGATGTTCCTCATCTTTTCCGACCACCTATAACGCCATGCTGTAGAGAAAACCCTGCGATGAAACTCCGGTCTATTCTGGAGGTTATACGTGATGGAGAGCTCCGATGAGGCGTTATTGCTTCTAAGGAAATGCTTGGAAAGGAAGGGCGCCACAAAACGAGGAAAACGGAGTTTCGACTCAGCACCATACTCTATATAATTGGAATTGGAATAGCCTTCCAATCCACGGATGGCCTCAAAGGCGCCACGCAATTGAAAAGAAAAAAGTTCTGAACCGTGAAAAACATTACGGTTTTCATACGTCAGTGCCGCTGCTGCTCCGAAATCGCCGGCGGTATTGGTACCTTCTGGTGAAAATGAAATGGTGCGCGGTTTGTTGGTGCTCAACTGGATATTACAGTCCAACTGAAGTGTATCCTCGGTTTCCTCGAATCTGATATTGGTGTATTTCACCGCCTGTAAACGAGAAAAATTGTTGTAGGTTTGCTGTAAATCGCTGGCACTATAGGGTTTACCCTCCTCGATAATTGTATTGTTGGCCAATACGGAGGAGCGTAGGCGGAGATTTTCTCCCGCAGCCCCATTGTAATTGATTTTCCTGATGGTGTATTTTGGGTGTGCTTTTTCAGGTGCCCTATTGTTTTCACGATATGGCAACAGGGTCATTGTCAGGTCGACGAAAAAGCCGTTTCTCACTGTATCGGCCTTGAACTGGATAAAATCCTTATGAAACCTGTAATATCCACTATCATTGAGCAGCGCGGTGATACGTTTCCTTTCTGCATCAAGACCCGAGACGGTGAATTTCAAACCCGGTTTAAGAGTCCATGACGATGACTCTTGCTTGGCTAAAATATCCTGTATAGCGGAGTCGCGTATCTCATAGTTCACCTTGCCGATATAGAATTGTTGACCGGGATGAACCATGAAGAATTGCGTGAGTTTCTTACCCTTGATTGCTACTTGATGTTCCACCGTTCCTTGCATAAACCCTTGGTTTTTCAGAGCCATGGTCAAGTCTTCGGTGGTACGTTGTGCTTTGGCTGTATCGTAGAGGACTGGCGGTTGACCGAACTTCTGGAGCATACGGTTCAACCATTTAGTGGTGTCTCTGCCGGCCAAGGAATAAGTTCCCAAAGGTATGTTAAGCAGAGAGAACCACTTGCCATTAGGTTTCTGCCTGATATATTGTTTGAGATTGTCGGTCTTATAGTTGGGGTCGTCGGAAAGGATAACAGATTTCTTCAGAAGATATTTCCCATCGGGTACGAACTTTGTTGTGGAGCAACCCACCATAAGGGTTCCCCAGAAACAAAACATACACAGTTTGGCAATGAGAACTATTGACTTCTTCATACGAAACGCTTGCAAAGTTAGCATTTTTTATCCACAGAACGCACCAGTTTTAGTTTTTTTATCCTCTAACATCTGCAAATGTCGGATAAAAAGAGTATTTTTGCAGCATGATAAGCAAGAATCTTGTCAAGAAAGTGCATCAGTTGTCGATGAAAAAGTATCGTGACCTCACTCATCTGTTTGTGGGTGAAGGCCCCAAGATATGTCGCGACTTGCTTGGAAAGTCAAGGGTGGAAACGGTTCTTTGCACAGATGAATTTGATGCCGCGGGTTTTCCTGGCGACAAAGTCGTACTTGTCAGTGAGGAGGAATTGCGAAAGGTAAGTTTTCTGCAGCATCCCCAGCAAGTACTTTGCGTCTTCCATCAAATGGAGCCCGCTATCGCTATTAGCGACGTAGTTGCCCAAAGCATCGACCACTTAACGCTGGTGTTGGATGGCGTTCAGGATCCTGGCAATATGGGGACCATCATCCGCATCGCCGATTGGTTCGGCGTGGAGCATATCATCTGCAGCCACCAATGTGCCGATGTATGGAACAATAAAGTTGTGCAGGCCACCATGGGCAGCATAGCGCGAGTCACTATTCATTATACAGATTTAATAGCGTTGATGCAGAGTAAGCCAAAGGATGTGCCGGTCTATGGCACTTTGTTAGACGGCGAACCTTTAGGCACACATCCCCTCTCGCGAGGAGGTCTATTGGTAATGGGCAATGAAGGAAAAGGTATCAGCAACGACCTTCGCCCTTACATCGACCACCCTATCCTTATTCCCAGTTATCCAGAAGGACGTGAAACAGCCGATAGCCTGAATGTGGGTGTTGCCACCGCCATCATGTGTCATGAGTTCCGTCGTAATGCTCAAATCTAACCCTTAACACTAAACCCTTAACATAGTATGGAAGAACTTGTCAAACATAGAAGTATTACGAGTTGCATCGTAGCCGCATGGCATACATGGCGTGACGACAACAGCACCATTCTTCGCAGCACGTGGCTTCCTATTCTTGTCACATCCTTGGCGGGTGCGCTCCACTCTTTTATTCATCTGAGCGATGCGTCCATGAGTAGTTTTCGCGAAGCCAACCCCATCATCAGTGGATTGATGATGGCTATCGCCGCTTTGGGCATGTTCATGGGAATGGCATGGCTGCTATCCCGACTATTCAATTATCTCAACCAGAAAGGTAGGGCCTATAATCAACGTCGTGCTGGTGTCAACTTATTGGGTTATGCCATCGGCTCATCGGTCATCATGGCCATCGTTGTGGGAATCCTTATTCTTTGCGGAGTATCATTCTCCCCTACCCCACAAAGCAGTGAGATGATGCTGTTGGCGCCGGAAGGAGTGATTGAGACTCCACCCTTTACAATTGCTGACATACCTTGGTGGGTATGGCATCTTGGGGGTGGCATACTGGTGTGTTTCCTTCTGTTGCCGTTGGTACATCACAGCATTCGTTATCAGATGGAACCAGATACTTTATACATAAAACATATGGCCAAAGGGCTGAAAGGAGGCTTGAAAAACTGGGGTTTCCTCTTTGGCACCACCTTTGTGACAGGTATGATTTTGGCTTTGGTGAGTATCATCCCCACCCTGCCCCTCATTCTACTCCACACCGCTGAAGCTCACTCCACCATAGGAGTCATCGAAGGCGATCCCAGCGGCATGCCAACCAGCATACCTTGGGTCTATGCTCTTACTTCGTTTATCGTGGGTTCGCTGATGCTGTTTGTATGGCAGATTCTCATCCTTGCACAAACCTTCGCGGTGATGCGCCTGAAGAACGATGTACCCCCACAATTTCCCAACAACATAACATGAAAAAAAGCATTTTATTCATTGATCGCGACGGAACAATCATCAATGAACCTGCCGATGAGCAGATAGACAGTTTCGAAAAGCTAAGTTTTAGAAAAGGAGCCATCACAAACCTCTCCTTTATTGCCAAGAACTTGGATTTCGAATTGGTGATGGTGAGCAACCAAGATGGATTGGGAACGGCATCCTTTCCCGAAGACACTTTCTGGCCAGTACACAACTTCATACTCCAGACGTTGGAAGGTGAAGGTATCCACTTTGATGCCATCCACATCGACCCCCATTTCCCCGAAGATAACCATCCCTACCGCAAGCCAGGCATTGGCATGTTGACCGATTATATTGACAATGATGATTATGACATAGACCATAGCTGGGTGATTGGCGACAGGGAGACAGACCGCCAATTGGCCGCTAACTTGGGATGCGGTGCCTTGATACTGGGTGAGAACGGTCTGACATGGGACAAGATCAGCGAATTGCTCTTTGCCGGTGAACGTAAGGTGGAGGTAAGCAGGAAAACCAAGGAAACAGATATCAGCATAGAGCTGAATCTCGACGGACATGGACATTGCGACATCTCCACGGGGTTGGGATTCTTCGACCATATGCTCGAACAAATCGGCAAACACGGCATGATGGATTTGCGACTTCGCTGCCAAGGTGATTTACATGTGGATGAACACCACACAATAGAAGATACTGCCATTGTCTTAGGGGAGTGTCTGCGAAAGGCTTTGGGAGATAAACGCGGCATTGAGCGCTATGGCTATTGTCTGCCTATGGACGATTGCCTGTGTACGGTGGCTATGGACTTCGGCGGTCGTCCCTGGCTGGTATGGGATTGCGAGTTCAAGCGCGAACGCATCGGTGACGTACCCACAGAGATGTTCTTCCATTTTTTCAAGAGTTTAAGTGACGCCGCCCAAATGAACCTCAACATCAAGGCAGAAGGTACCAACGAACACCACAAGATAGAAGGTGTTTTCAAAGCTCTCGCCCGTTCTTTGAAAATGGCTGTCAGGCGAGATGTGCAACATTTCGAGTTGCCTTCTACCAAAGGTATGCTTTAATTAGTTCATTAAGAAAACTACATAAAGAGAACATTTTACAACAAATCAAGAAAGACAGATGACTATGAAAAAGATTTTACTTTTGGCTGTTAGAAGGAATCGGCAGCTTAAAATCCAGACACTTATTGGTATGCTGGTCTCCATCCTTACAATAAGTGTCGTAACCACTGTAGGAGCACAAGACTTCAAGACCAAGCAAGCCCCTCCAAAGACGAGGGTTATACAACTTGGGCATGCTACTACTGCCGACAAGATGACTTTCAAAAAAGAGAAGAAAGCTAAGAAAGTGAAGAGGACCCACATTCCCAGTATAGCCTTTCGTGATGCCCGGACAGCTTCGTTGCCTTCGGCAGTCAAGAAAGAGCAAACCCGTGTGCCATTCATGCCTAAGGATGCGCGTATCTCTTTACGCCCATATCTTTTCAGCAGCAAAATCACTGCAAGAAAAGCCCCAGCGGCCAATGGTGAGGAGGTAGACGAACATGGCATCATCGTAGCACCTGCTGATGGAGTTCGCAAGGTGTATACCCGTAGCGGTATGTCGTATAGGAACATTGACGGTCTTGAGACTGTATCACAGGAAGGTACAGTGCAAATCGTGGAGTGTGAAGATGGCACAATATATATACGCAACATCATTTCGGGCTATCCGACTGGAGCGTGGGTCAAAGGATCTCGCGAAGGTAATACCCTCAGCGTGGCAGCGAAACAGCCCATCTTCTACAACTCGCAGGCTGACAGCACGTTCAGTATACGATGGGGCGTTAATGAAGACTTCGGTTTCAGCTACTACGATGGTTATAACGGTAACGTCTTTACGTTCACCATTGACGAGGCTGAAGGAACGCTGACGCTTGAAAATTCATCGGAAACCTATTTCATGGGGCTGTTCTGGGATGACGACGACAGTTTTGCATGGCAGGGTGATTATGAAACGGTTTGGTCTTATCAGTGCGATTACGAGCCGTTGCAGGTAGTCACCGTAACACCTCCCGCAGGTCTTTCGACCGAAACATGGTATACGAAAGGGCATGAGATGGTGCCCAATACCGATGAGGCCCTGCCCATGCGGGGCAATGTAACCATCGGTTTTGACGGAGAGGATGTTTACCTGAAAGGACTATTCCCCTCTTTCCCCGATTCATGGATGAGAGGCCATATCGACGGAGAAAATGTCACCTTCAGTGATTTGCAGCTACAGGGAAGTATTGCAGATAACACGTATTATGCCGTGGGGACCGATGGTGGCGATTTGATGGATTTCACCATGACGTGGGATGCCGATGGCAAAATACTTAAATCATGCAATCAACTAATCCTCAATGCCAGTCAGGAAGCGATTCGTGCCGGGGTATGGTACCGCGACCTGACCATCCAGTTGGAGAATCCCGATAAGCCAATAGAGACGTTGCCTTACACCAACAGTTTCAATACTGACGACGAATGGGAGAGTTTCATCGTTGTTGACGCCAACCAAGATGGTAGCACATGGCATCTTTATGATAATGAAGAAGCCTCCTATAAGTACAACAGCGACAACAACGCCGACGATTGGCTCATTTCACCAGCCATCCGCCTGGAGGCAGGCAAGACCTACACTTTCTCCATCGATGCCCATTGCTCTTCGGATGCATATTCCGAGCGTATAGAAGTGAAACTGGGCACAGATGCCACAGCGGAGTCTATGTCGTCTACCATCATCGATGCCACCGAATTGAACTCGGAAACTGCCACTACTCTTAGCAATAAGTTGGTTACCGTGGACGAGACAGGCTACTACCGTTTCGGTATTCATGCCATCAGCGATTACGACCATGCTTCATTGCGTGTAGACAACATGTTGGTTGACGAGACCATCCTGACAGCTCCCGCAGCAGTTACAGACCTGACTGCAACTGCTGATGCTGAAAACCCCGTGGCCACCATCTCATTCACAGCTCCGACCAAGAGCATCGGCGGCGATGACCTGGCAAACAATCTGACGCAGATAGAGTTGATGCGTGACAACGAGGTCATCCATACTTTCGAGGATGTTGCACCCGGCACTGCACTCAGCTTCGTGGACGATGATCCTGCTTTGACAGCTGGCATTTACACCTACCATGTCGTGGCTTACAATGCCGACGGCAAGGGCGAACAAAGTGCAGCTGTCACTGTTCAACTCAATATTGTGTACACTATTCCATACGTGGCGGATTTCACACAAGATGCCGTCGGAAACCAATTCATGCAGATCGATGCCAACGATGATGGCAGTCGCTGGGAATGGGATGGTGGTATACATGCCACCTATGAGTATAACTCCATACAGTCTGCCGACGACTATCTCATCTCTCCGCCTCTTCATATGGATGCAGGCAAAAACTACAGCATCGTGGTCAATGCCGGCTCGGCTGGTTACACTGAGCGTTTCGAAGTACTTGTCGGCAGGGAAGCCACTACGGAGAGCCTTGTGACGAAGGTTTTGGAGAATTGTGAGGTGACCGACGAAGATGCCAAGGACTTCGAGACCTCTTTCTCTCCATCGGAATCAGGTGTCTACTACGTAGCTGTCCATTGTATTTCCGATGCAGACATGTATGAATTGTGGATCAATAAGGTGACTGTTGACTTCGCACCCGAACCTACGGCTCCCGCTGCTCCCGAACTGTCTGCAACCTCTGGCGAAAAAGGAGCTATGGAAGCCCATATCAACATCAATGTGCCTACAACAAGCATCGACGGCAATGTGCTGACGGAAAATCTGACAAAGATCGATCTCTATCGTGGCAACGACATCATCAACACCTTCGAGGATGTGGCACCAGGCGACGTGCTTGCCTATGTTGACAACATTATTGAGGCAATTGGAGAGCAAACATACCAAGCCGTACCTTACAATGCCGATGGCATAGGTCGCAAGAGCGAAAAGGTGACTGTTTATGTTGGTTTCGACGTTCCCGCTTCCGTAAGCGATGTAACCGCCACCGATTATTTGTCGTCCGTACTTCTTTCATGGCAAAAGGTAGGAGAAGTTGGTTCGCATGGTGGATATGTCGATCCGCAGTCCGTCGAATATACCATTTATGCTTGCTTCCCCAACAGTACAGTGACCGATG
This sequence comes from uncultured Prevotellaceae bacterium, assembly GCA_900316685.1. GTDB lineage: Bacteria > Bacteroidota > Bacteroidia > Bacteroidales > Bacteroidaceae > Prevotella. The sequence continues at coordinate 49,196 of ONDS01000008.1, forward strand.
GGCCGATAGCCAGTGTGACCGATGCCGATTCCTACCAATTGGATTTCGTGACCAATGAGGGCGAGCAGGGTTATCAGACATGGTATGTTACCGCCCGCAACGATGCGGGAGAATCGTATTTGGAGGAAGAGTCCTCCGCCACCGTCCTTACAGGCAAGCCATACGACCTGCCTTTGGTTGAAGGGTTTGCAGGAGGCAACTCGCATTATTATTGGGATAGCAACAGTTACCCATTGCTTTTCTCGCAATCAAGCGATGGCGATGATGGAGCCATGGCATTGACCTCAATGCAAGCCGGCGACATTTTCCTGACATCGGGCAAGTTGAATGTGAAGGATGCCACCAACCCCACCCTTCTCTTCGATGCCGCAGGTTTCGGTGTGGAAAGTGTCAATGTCATAGGTAGGATAGATAGTGGAGATGGTGTGGAATTAGCCACAGAGTCGCTCAGCAACAATTCCTACAAGACAGTGAAGGTTGACCTGAACAGCCTGAAAGGCGGCAATTACGCACAGGTCGGCTTAACGGCCACCATCACCAAACCGACAGTGGTCGACTGGGGAGGTGAAATCCAAGAAGAAGGTGATGCCCTGGTCATCGACAACATTCGCATTGTAGACCTGTTGCAGCATAACCTCGCTGTTGAAGTGGAAGCGCCTACCTCTGTGCAAGCCGGAAAGAATGCATCAATAAAAGCCACGGTCACCAACTGGGGTGAACAGACCGCCAAGGACTATACCATCACCATCAGTGTGGGCGATGAGGTAATCATGCAGGAAACTATCGCCGACCAATTGGCACCTTTTGCCAAACGTGAATTTACATCGGAATATAACACTACCGTCTTCGATGAAACCGGTGAACGTACTCTGCGTGTACAGGTGGACTACATCTCGGACATGAAGGTTGAGGATAACATTGTGGAGGCTACTATCAGCATCAATGATTCCTCATTGCCGTCGCCAATTGACCTTACTGCCGAGGACAAGGGCGATGCCGGTGTAGAGTTGAACTGGAACGCTCCTGTTGTCGAACCTGCCGATTATACCGAGACATTCGACAACACCGATGCTTTTACCACATTCAGTGTGGGTGGCATCAGTGCCACGCAACATGAAGGAAGCATCAGTGAGTGGACACTCTACGATGGCAACGGTAGCGAGGTATATAGCTGGAACAATGACAACATCAGCTACGAAAACCGCTATGCTCCTTCGGCTTGGATGCCCTTCGACATTGCGAAAGCAGGATTCACCAATGAAACAGGTCATAGCGGCACTCAAGTCATGATGTCGATGTGTCCGATACCCGACGAAGGAGGCACGGCACCAGCCGCCGATCATTGGCTCATCTCGCCCGAATTGCCTGGGACAGAGCAGGAAATCAGTTTCTATCTGCGTGCCATCACCAAACAGTATGGAGCAGAGTCGTTCGAGGTCTTGGTTTCCAAGACCGACAACAAGGTGGAAAGTTTTGAATTGTTGGAGAGTTTCGCCTCGGATGAGGAGTCTTGGACACAATTCTTCGTCACACTTCCGGAAGGTACAAAATACTTCGCCATCCGCCATACTTCTACAGATATATTTGGTGTAATGGTCGATGATATCACCTTCAATTATGGCGGTACTGTGAACAAGTTCAACATCTATTATGAGGATCAGTTAGTAGCTACTGTGGAGAATGGTGTGACGACCTATACCATTGCTGCAGAACAATTGGAAGGGGGCGAACATACCTTTGCCGTGACAGCAGTATACGCTAATGGGCAGGAATCGAAGCCGACCACAGCCACGATTACCGTATCATCTGACATTCGCCAAATCATCGTCGAAGGAGAGCCAATAGACATCTACACTGTTGACGGACGACTGTTACGTCATCAGGCCACCACACTCGATGGATTGAGAGGTGTGTACGTGGTCAATGGTCGCACGGTTATCATCAAATAAGGAAATGCTTTATTAAATAAAGGAAACCGCCAGTAACTTAATCGCTGGCGGTTTTCTTTATGCAATTATGGGAAAGTCTTATTGATATCACAATCTGAACCGGTGCGGCTTGGTGGCGCGCTGAGGTGTGGGCGAGACACCGCCGCGAGAGGGCATGGTGGCGGGGCCATTGGAGATAGCTGCGGGAGAAGCGAAACCAGAATACTTCATATAGCGTTGACGTACCAACAATACATAGTTGTAGGTTTCCGTTCCTCTCATATAACCATGACGCACCACTGGGTCACGATAAAACTGGGCATCGCTCAAGCGGAGGATGAACTGCGACACATCCTCCCAACGATATTTGTTGCCGCCGTATTTCTGGGTCAAGGCCATGGCGTCGCGCACATGTCCATGTCCACCGTTATAACTGGCCAATACGAAATTCATACGTTCGGAGGGGTCTGGCACATCCGCAAAGAGAGATGTCAGTTCGCCGATATAGCGGGCACCTCCCGCCACATTCGCCTCAGGATTGAAGATGTTGGACACTCCGAGATGAGCCGCCGTGGAAGGCATGAGTTGCATCAGTCCGCATGCTCCCGCCCATGATCGTGCTTGCGGGTCGAAGCAAGATTCCTGATACGACAAAGCAGCCAACAAGCGCCAATCGGTACCTGCGGCACCGGCATAACGTTGGAAAAGATGGTCGTAGTTGGAGATAACCCCCTTGGCCTCGCTCACGATGGGTGCGTATACATGACGTTGCACGGCTTGGGCAGAAAAGAGGAAATCTTCAAATTGTCTGGCTTGTGCCAACATTTCCGGGCGATACCAGCTATCGAAGGAATCGGCCAATTCCTTGGAATCCAGCCTAACAGCCCATGCCGTGTTCTTCTCCTTGTTGAAAGCACCGCAAGGCAGGAGCGAATCACTGAGAATCAAATCACATGGTAGTGGATAGATAATGGCGTCAGCATCTCCCTTTTTCAGTCTTTCCATCATCTCGATGGTATCTTGACACACCTCGGCACGTACCGATACGCCCCAGTTGCGGCAAAACCATTCGCAAAGCATATATTGAGCACCCAATCCTCGGTTATGGTATTCATAATATACATCCGGTTGTGACATGGTCAGGATGATCATCTCGCCATTGGTGATGATATCATTCCACGTGAATTGCCCATCTGTTACCGGTAGCTCTTCATCCACGACAGTCCCCCACGGCGTGGTTTTGGAAGTTTTTTTCCCTGTACACGACATGAAACCCAACAATACGATAAATATGAGTATTCTATTCACTATTTAGTCGTTTGAAATTCGATTTGGCTACAAAAATACTACAAATCTTGGAAAATAGACGAAAAATCAGTAATTTTGCCCTGATTTTTAAGGTAAAGAAAGAAAATAGAAGTAAGATGTTAAGAATTGCAGTTCAATCCAAGGGGCGTTTGTATGAAGATACGATGAACCTACTCGGCGAAGCCGACATCAAGATAAGCAAGAGTCGCAGGACATTGCTGGTCCAATCAGAAAACTTCCCTCTTGAAGTGTTATACCTTCGCGATGATGACATCCCACAGAGTGTTGCCACAGGTGTGGCCGACATCGGTATCGTGGGTGAGAATGAGTTCGTGGAACGAGGTGAAGATGCTGATATCCTCTATAGGTTAGGTTTCAGCAAGTGCCGTCTGTCGTTGGCCATACCCAAGGAGACCGCCTATGATGGGCCTTCTTGGTTCAACGGCAAGAAGATAGCCACATCCTACCCGAATATCCTTCGCCAATATCTCTCTGCCGAAGGTATTTCAGCTGAGATACATGTCATAACCGGCAGTGTGGAAATATCGCCGGGCATTGGTCTCAGCGATGCCATCTTCGATATTGTCAGCAGTGGTAGTACACTGGTAAGCAACAACCTCACGGAGGTGGAAGTGGTGATGAAAAGCGAAGCCGTATTGATTGGCAACAAGAATCTCTCGGAGGAAAAACGTGGTATACTGAATCAAATGCTTTTCCGCATGGAAGCCGTGCGTGAGGCTGAAGACAAGAAGTATGTGCGAATGAATGTGCCCAGAGCACGTCTGGATGCCATCATTGATGTATTGCCAGGCCTGAAGAGTCCTACCATCATCCCTTTGGCCGATAAGGAATGGTGCTCTGTACACACCGTCCTCGAAGAACGTCGTTTTTGGGAAATCATAGGTAAGTTGAAAGAATTGGGTGCCCAAGGTATCTTGGTCACTCCTATAGAAAAAATGATTCTTTAACCATGCGTATTATCCGTTATCCCCAGCAAAGAGAGTGGTCACAACTTTGTGCCCGTCCGCACCTCGACAACCAAGAGTTGGCAGCAACCGTAAGTGCCGTTCTTGCCGATGTGCGGGAGCATGGCGATGAGGCAGTCATTCGCTATGAGGAACGTTTTGATTATGTTTCCCTTCAGACTTTGGCGGTTTCGAAAACGGAAATGGATGAAGCTCTTGCCAAGGTTGATGCCGATTTGCTTTCCGCTCTCCGCCAGGCCCACGAAAATATCTCACGATTCCATGAGAGTCAGCGATTTGAAGGTCGGATGGTGGAGACTTGCCCGGGTGTCAAGTGCTGGCAAAAAAGTGTGCCCATCGAGAAAGTGGGATTGTATATCCCGGGAGGAACTGCGCCATTGTTCAGTACTGTGCTGATGTTGGCCACTCCTGCACGTATTGCCGGTTGCCAAGAAATTGTGTTGTGTACCCCCCCAGACAAGACAGGCCATGTGCATCCTGCCATCTTGGCTGCTGCCCATATAGCGGGTGTGAATAAGATATTCAAGGCAGGAGGAGTACAGGCCATCGGTGCCATGGCCTACGGAACGGAAAGTATTCCACAAGTGTACAAGATATTTGGCCCAGGCAATCAATACGTTATGGCGGCCAAGCAACAGGTGAGCACCGACACGGTGGCTATCGACATGCCTGCAGGACCTTCAGAGGTTTGCGTCGTTGTCGATGATACCAGCGATACCCGTTTCGCGACTGCCGATCTTTTGTCGCAGGCTGAACATGGCGTCGATTCACAGGTAGTTCTTGTCAGCACCTCGCAGGAAAAACTGGAGGCCATTGTTGAGGAAACGACCCGACAACTTGCCGCCCTACCCCGTCGCGACAAAGCCGAAAAGTCATTGGATAATAGTCTGTTCATTTTGGTGCATAACACAGATGAGGCCATAGCGTTCAGCAATGAATATGCACCGGAACATTTGATTTTGTCGACGGCGGATTACAAGACCTTGGCAGAGAAAGTCATCAATGCGGGCAGCGTCTTCATGGGACGATGGGCATGTGAGAGTGCCGGTGATTATGCAAGTGGAACCAACCACACCCTGCCCACTCATGGTTGGGCTAAGTCGTATAGTGGAGTGAACCTCGACAGTTTTATTCGTAAGGTCACATTCCAGGAATTGACGGGTGAAGGCATCGACAGCATAGGTAAGACGGTGGAAAAGATGGCGGCTGAAGAATCGTTGGAAGCCCATCGTCGTGCCATGACATATCGTATAGAACAAAGAAAAGAAGAGCTATGAAACGATTGGAAGATCTGGTGAGGAAGAACGTCTGGGCATTGTCTCCCTATAGCAGTGCTCGCGATGAGTATTCAGGAAAGGAAGCTCATATATTCCTGGATGCCAACGAAAATCCTTACAATGCCCCCATGAACCGTTACCCTGATCCGTTGCAGCGTGAGGTGAAAATCCGTTTGGCAGCCATCAAGGGGGTTCAGCCCAATCAAGTATTTCTGGGTAATGGAAGCGATGAAGCCATTGACCTGTGCTATCGTGTATTTTGTGAGCCTGGCCGCGACAATGTGGTAGCTATCGATCCCACCTACGGTATGTATAAGGTTTGTGCCGACATCAACGATGTGGAATACCGACGCGTTTCGTTGGATGACCATTTCGGATTCAGTGCTTCACAGCTGCTGCAAAGCACTGATGAGCATACAAAACTTATTTGGCTATGCACTCCCAATAATCCAACGGGAAACAACCTGGACCGCAATCAGGTTCTTCAAGTATTGCAATCGTTCCAAGGTATCGTTGTCATCGACGAAGCCTATGGTGATTTCTCTTCCGTGAAAAGTTATCGTGAACAATTGGCACAATATCCCAATCTGATTGTTCTCAACACCATGAGCAAGGCCTGGGGCTGTGCCGCCATCCGCTTAGGAATGGCTTTTGCCAGTGTGGAAATCATAGGACTTTTCAACAAGGTGAAATATCCTTATAATGTGAACCTCCTAACCCAGGAGGCTGCCTTGACCGCGCTGAAAGATCCCTTCCGTGTACGCGACTGGGTGAACGAATTGATACGTGAACGCGAAAGGACCATCAAGGCTTTCGAACAATTACCTATTTGCAAAAAGATTTATCCTACCGACGCCAATTTCTTCCTTTGCCAAGTGACAGATGCCAACGGTATCTACAACTATCTGGTTAATGAAGGCATAATTGTACGCAACAGAACGAAAGTACACCTTTGCCAAGGTTGCTTGCGTATCACCATCGGAACGAAACGCGAAAATATAGAGCTGATAGGCGCTCTAAGGAGATATTGTTAGGGCTAATGGCAAAAAGTGAGGGTTTAGTGTCAAACACTAAACCCTCAACATAAAAACCTATTCTTCGGGATATTCAAACTTATCGCCCGTCTGTCGAACCAATTCACGACGGAAATAATCTGAATAGCCAGGACGTTGAACCTTTTCCTGTATTCCCTCGGGAGTGCGGAGGAATTTGCCATCTTTCTCCGGCTTCACTGCCATATCGTTGTATTTCACGATGAGATAGAAGGCTAATTGTTTCCATCTGTCAAGCATCTGCTGTGCCACCTCAATACTGTAGTCGTCGAGAAAACTGACTGCAGCCTTCTCATCCGCCTTGCAAAGTTGAACCGCTTTTTCCTCAATGGCAGCTTGACGTGAGAAATAGGAATCTTCCAACGAATCGCGTACCTGTTGAAGCGATGGGAACATTTGCGAATAACGGGGATAAACCATGTTGGAAACCCAGTTGCATACCCAAAAAGCATTCTTGTCGGAGAAGGTGAGTGCATCAGCCCCAGGAGTGTTATAACATTCAGGACGACGGGTCATGCCGCAGTAGATCGGCGTATAGGCAATCATATTGCCATCATCATTACCCCACCACATCAAACCACCGACTTGTCGGGGCAACCACGATCTCACCTGTACAACATAAGAGAATCCCGTCTGTTGTGTGGAAGTAGGACGTTCATTGAAATATTTCTTTCCATCAATTTCAAAAGTCAATGGTGTGGGGCGGTAAGGCATATTCCATATTCCTTGGGCAATATCCTGGTCAAGTGACAAGGGGGTGCCTTCGAAATGGTCGCGCATACATGCCTGCACATCACGGACACTCACTTTCTTGTTAGGGACAATCCATAAGGGCATAGGTTCAGTATAAGCTTCTTTACCTAAAACATAAGGCAGGTAACGATCAAAGTTATCGGCAAAATGATTGAAGAAACTCCAAACCCTTGCCTCGCAATACCTGCGGCCTGAGAAATCAGGCTTGGCATAAGCCTCATTCCAACTGAACTCAGCATCTTTACCAGAGAACCAGCCCTTTTCGCGAGCGAACTTGACCACATCCTTGGCATAAAGCACGTTCTTCTTGTCCTTCATATTGAACTTAGTGATGCGGCTCTGGTTGGCATGGGCACATATAGCATTGTCGGGAATGCGCATTGCCACCCAGACCACACCTTTGGAACCAGGCCCCTTACCCATCATCTCCATAATCCATGCCTCATTGGGGTCACAAATGCTGAAAGTCTCGCCCTCTGAATTGTACCCGTATGTGTTGGCCAAGGTCGTCATCACGTCTATGGCTTCACGGGCCGTTCTTGAGCGTTGCAAGGCAATATAGATGAGCGAACCATAATCGAGAATACCTGTAGGGTCAACCATTTCCTCTCGGCCACCATAAGTGGTCTCCCCTATCGTTACTTGATATTCATTAATATTGCCAATAACATTGTAAGTGACCTCGGCCTCTGGTATTTGGCCATGATATACATTGGTATCCCAGTCGTAGACATCACGCATGGTTCCTTTGGGATGTACTCCCGCAGGATAATGGCATAGGTTCTGAAACATGCCATAGTCATCGGCATTATAAGTGCAGATGACCGATCCATCAGTGGAAGCACCTTTGGCCACAATGAAATTAGTACATGCGCAGGCGTATGTCGCAATGAGCGATACAATCAAAAAAGCAATCTTTCTCATATCCTTAGTAGTTTAAATAATCGGTGATTTGTTGTTTGTTATTCCTTCTATCCCATGCCACAAAGGTTAGTGAACGTTGCCTGTTCGTTTTTTTGACTGGTGTCTTTTTCAGCCGGCAGACATATTTGGCAGAATGGGGAACAGGTTCAAAAAGGACAAATTGTCCGTCAATGAAGCCCTCGACTCTCTCCACCCCCGACAACGTATCTCTCACCTCGTAAACAATCATTTCCGAAGCGGTCCAATTTCCTTTGTCCATAGGTGTGACCATTGGAGAGAGGATGTCGTAGGCAAGTGTATAGGCTCCACCTAAATCGCGGGTGTTAGCCGACACCCATCCTTCACGATCTATTTCCCCTCCTAAGTAATGTCCGTCGGAAGTGATGAATACTTTGGAGGAATCTGCTACGGAACGAGTCAACCTCAGTGCTATGTCAGCATCGTGAAAAAGGGGCATTGATTTCTTTGCAAAGACGTATTTGCCCGACCAATGCGATGTGTCCACAACAAAAGAGAGGAATGTATTGTCTGGCAAACATCCTTTAGGTACACTCAACCGCACACCGGCTTGTTCCAAGTTACTATCCGCATCCCATTTCAGTTCATGCGACTTTCCCTCGTTGTCATCTGTGATGGGAATCGCTTGTTTTTTCCCGAGTATCTGAAATTCATATACCTTGGTGTTGCCGAAGAAATCCTTCAACACATATTTGAGCTTATACACCTTCTCTTGATTGAAAATAACGATTCCCTTATGGGCATCTGTCTTGAGTATAGGCAAGGTGTTGCCGGGTTCGACAAATGATTTCATGAACCATTTCTTGCTTTCCTTGAATTCATCGTAGTCGCCCCATGAATTTACCATCCTGTTCATGTCAGAAGGTATACCATTGACATCACTATGGAACACTTCCACACCATCCACATAGAGAGATGTATACCTAATGCCGTAATGGTTGGGAGAACCTTCCATGAAATCATCGGCACAGACAGCAAAGCCAACTTTTCCCCAAGCAGTGAGGGTGTCAGGAAGACGGTTGTCCTTTATGGGAAGTAACGTCTTCTCCGTTCTGCCACAAAAAGAGCCTTCTCCCTTTTGGGGATATGCCATGACAGCCGTAGCCTCGGGATTCTTGCTGTCTTTTATCGTTCCCGCCGGCAGGAACTCCAAGGGATCATACATATCCCAAGTGTCGGTCTGATGTATCTCCAAGTGAAGATGGGGTCCCATGCTGGAACCCGTGTTGCCGCTTAAGGCAATCACCTGGCCTTCTACAACAGGGCAATCTGTGGCATTCAGCGGTATCTCACCATCCCAATTCTTGTGCATATACTGCCATTGTTTGACCTTTGCCTCTATGGCAGGGGCAAAACGCTGGAGATGAGCGTAAACACTGGTGTAACCTTCTGGATGTCTGACAAAAACTGCATTGCCATAGCCTGTGGCAGAAACAGACACCTTGCAGACATATCCATCGCCGATGGCATGCACAGGCTTCCCCTCTTCATGTTGCGTCTTGATGTCCAGCCCTCCATGGAAATGGTTAGGACGGGGCTCTCCGAAATTTCCTGCCAGAGATATTTCGAAGTTAATTGGCGACACGAAGGAAGCTATGGCCAGAAGGACAGAAATCATCAACATGCCTTGAAACTCATGTCAAGCCCCTTGACCGAATGTGTAAGTGCACCAACGGAAACAAAGTCGACACCACATTCTGCATACGCCCTGATGGTTTCGAAAGTTATACCTCCACTTGATTCCGTTTCAAATCTTCCATCAATCAATTCCACAGCCTTGCGGGTATCCTCTACGGTGAAGTTATCAAGCATGATACGATCAACACCACCACATGTGAGCACCTGATTGAGTTCATCGAAATTACGAACCTCTATCTCTATCTTCAAATTCAGGCCTTTTTCCTGGAGATAGGCATGACAACGACTGATGGCATTGTTGATTCCTCCTGCGAAATCCACATGATTATCCTTGAGGAGGATCATGTCGAACAATCCTATACGGTGATTGACGCCACCACCAATCTTCACAGCCTGCTTTTCCAACATACGCAAGCCGGGGGTGGTTTTCCGTGTATCCAGCACATGGGTGTTCGTTCCTTCAAGAAGTTTCACATACCTGTTCGTGTTGGTTGCTATACCGCTCATCCGCTGCATGATGTTGAGCATAAGCCGTTCCGTCTGGAGCAAGCTTTGAATCTTACCCGACACCACCATGGCTATATCGCCCGGTTTGACGTGTGTGCCATCCTGGATAAGAACTTCCACTTTCAATTCGGGATCGAAGTGGAAAAACACCTTCTTTGCCACCTCTATACCGGCCAATATACCCTCTTCCTTAATCAACAGATGCGAACGTCCCATCGCATCGGCAGGAATACAACAAAGGGTAGTATGGTCGCCATCGCCGATATCCTCGGCAAAAGCCAGATCGATAAGACGATCTTCAAGTTCATTAACAGATAACATATTATTCGGATTTTAAATAGGGTTATTTATACAAGTATTTTGCCGGATTCCACATGATAAGCTGTTAGCTTACCTGAAGAGTCCTTTCTTAATTCCACCGTCCCCCCCAACCAAATGGTATTGGGCGGCTCGTTCTGAAATTGTTTCAGTCCCATTACACAGCCATCGTGTAGAGCCACGGCTGCCATCTTCCAAGAGCCATGTTCGGAAACCACGATATGTGCTGCATACCATCTCAATTCTTTACCCATTAGCGTTTCGGTTTGTCATGAACGATTGTTTCTCTCGTAGGCGACACCTTTCCTGCTTGTGTAGGAGGAGGATTGTTGACCGAATCTTTGCGTCTATCCATTATCACCGGAATTGCTTTTGCGGAATCGTTTTCCACATCTGTCTTCGGTTTCTCTATCTCGTGCATCTTCACTGCTTTGAGGTTGCTGATGGCGAGGATCTTCAAGGTGGTCTTTTTCTTGTCGCTCAAAGGAGTAGGAATGAAGACGAAGCCTCGTACCTCCTTGATACCCAGATGTTCTCTATCCACCAACTGCAGGGAGTAGTGATTGTTCGACGAAATATTCATCTGCATCTTGGCCACACTATCATTGTTGAAACGCATAGAGAGCATGGCAACCGCATCTCTGGAATCTTCCTGAATAATGAATTGTGAGTCGAATACAAGCATAACCTTGTCGCCAGCATGGAAAGCTGTATCTGCCTTCAAATGGAACTTGATGATATTGTTAGGACTATTGGGCAAGAGGATTGCCGTATGCGGTCCAACCCATATATTGGATGTATCGCCACGCATGCCTTCTTCGCCATAAAGACGTATATCATTGGCAGAAGCACCCAGGCTGATGGCTTCGTCGGACAGTCTCTGCGAGACCTTTTCATATATGACTTTCAGACTTTCCGTATGGCGAAAATAATAAGTCAACGACGAATCCAACTGTTCCTGCGTCACACCATGCTTTTTCAGAGCAGCCAATCTATACGCCATTTGCCTTTCGCCCATGCTCCCCGTCTGGCCGTCATAGTAAGCTATAGCGTCGGCCAAGTGGTAATCATAGAGCACATCTTCCATTTCTCCTTCGTCAAGATACTGGCTGGGGACACTCGGTTTGCATCCCAAGAATCCCAACAATACCAGGAAGATACCACAGGCCATTTGCCGCGTCATGACATCAACTGTTTAGTTCGTCACTATCATTCCCCCCATCATCATTATCGGAGTTTTCTTCCTTGCTTGAAGAGAAGGAAATACTTGCCAATTCTGTTCGACAGAACAGGATTAAGGATATGACACCAACCGAAATGGAAGCATCGGCGAAATTGAACACCGGGGAAAAGAAGATAAAATGTTCTCCTCCCCAGAAAGGAACCCATGAAGGAAGGTCGGTCTCAATGATGGGGAAATAGAACATGTCTACCACCCTACCCTTGAGAAATTCACCATAACCTTCGCCAAAGGGCATCCACTGTGCCACATGGAAAGGCGTAGACTCAGAAAAGACCAAGCCATAAAACATGGAATCGATGATATTACCGGCGGCTCCAGCCATTATCATGGCCAACAAGGCGACGTATAACGTCCTTGCCCCATTTCTCGCCAAGCGGAAGATATACCAACCGATAATCATCACAGCAGCGATGCGGAACAGACTCAATGCCAATTTCGGCACAATCGTCATGCCATAGGCCATTCCATTGTTCTCAACAAAGCTGATATAGAACCAATTGGTAATCTCCAACGATTCATGTAGGCACATATTGGTCTTGACCCAAATCTTAATGATCTGGTCAATGGCGAGCACTAAGACGACAATGCCCACCGCCATCCATGCCAAATACTTATTCTTGTTGGTTTCGGCCATTTCTTATTTCTTGCGTGCGTTTTTCGAAGCCACGCTCAGAGTGGCATGTGGCACGGCACGCAATCGTTCTTTCGGTATGAGCTCGCCTGTAATGCGGTCGATACCATAGGTCTTGTTCTCTATCCTAATGAGGGCAGCCTCCAAACCCTGTATGAATTTCTGTTGCCTTGAAGCCAGTTGTATCAATTCCTCTTTGCTTTGGGTGGCACTACCTTCTTCAAGAACCTTGTAAGTAGGTGAAGTGTCGTCCACATCATTTCCATCGGCATTCATCAGCTGCCTCATCATCTGGTTGTAGTCTCGCTTGGCGAGTGTCAGTTTTTCGTTGATGATAGTACGGAATTCTTCCAGTTCCTCATCACTGTAACGTGTTTTCTCAGCCATAAGTGTAAATGTTATTTGGTTTATACTTTCTTGATGGTAATATTTGCTTTGAAATCGTCGAAATCAACCTCTACGCCCTCATTGGCTGCAAATTCGATATTCTCTGCCAGCACCTGCTGAGCCACATAGTCGCCATACTCGCTCACGGCGTCACGGAGCACGTTATCATCGGATATGGTCACTACGATACGGTCGGTAATCTCCAATCCGCTGTCCTTGCGCAGGTTCTGGATTCGGTTGATCAGTTCGCGCGCCATACCTTCTTTTCGCAGAGCGTCTGTCAGTTCCACCTCAAGGGCTACCGTCAGATTCCCCTCATTGGCCACGAGCCATCCCTTGATATCCTCGCTGATGATTTCCACATCTTCTGACAAGACCTGAAGGGCCTGGTTCTCCACCGATACTTCGATGGAACCTTTCTCCTGTAGCTCGGCTATCTGCTCCTGGGAGAGATCGGCCATGGCAGCCGCTACGCCCTTCATGAGCTTGCCGTATTTCTTACCCATGGTACGGAAATTACATTTCACTTTCCTGACCAGGATACCTGCACCTTCCACGAAGTTGAGTTCCTTGACATTCACTTCCTTTTTGATGAGTTCAGCCATGGCCGCGATTCGGCGTTGTTGCGCATCATCAATAGCAGGAATCATGATTTGCTGTAGCGGTTGACGCACTTTAATGTTTACCTTGCGGCGAAGCGCCAAAGTCATGGACGTAATATCCTGGGCCATCCTCATGCGTGCCTCAAGCTCGGTGTCGATTTTCGTTTCATCTACTTCAGGGAAGACATCGAGATGCACACTATCCTTCGTGCCACCAAGGTCAAGATATAGACGGTCAGAATAGAATGGTGCAAAAGGAGCAAGCAACTTGGCCACGGTAAGCAGACACGTATGCAAGGTATGATAAGCCGAACGTTTGTCGTCACTCATCTCTTTGCCCCAGAAACGTTTCCTGTTCAATCGTACATACCAATTGGAAAGGTCGTCGTTGACGAAATTGTCGATGAGTCGTCCAGCCCTTGTCGGATCATAATTGTCCATTTCGTGGCGTACACCCTTGATGAGTGTATGCAACGCCGACATAATCCATCGGTCTATCTCTGGCACCTCAAAACCGGGCGCAAAAGGAGTCTGGTCGTTGGGGTCGTAACCGTCGACATTCGCATATAGGGCAAAGAAACTATATGTGTTATATAAGGTACCAAACAACTTCCTCCTCACCTCATCGACGCCGTTCGGGTCAAATTTAAGGTTGTCCCAAGGCTCGGAATTGGTCATCATATAGAAACGTACGGCATCAGCGCCATATTTCCCGATCATATCGAAAGGATTGGTGACATTTCCTTTATGTTTGCTCATCTTGTCACCTTTGGCATCAAGCACCAAACCTGTGGAAATGACATTCTTGAAAGCCACACTATCGAACACCATCGTAGCTATGGCGTGAAGTGTGAAGAACCATCCACGTGTCTGATCCACACCTTCGTTGATGAAATCTGCGGGGAATGCCAAATTCTTGTCTATAGCGTCCTTATTCTCAAAAGGATAATGTACTTGTGCATAGGGCATCGAACCAGAATCGAACCAGACGTCTATCAGGTCGGACTCACGGTAAAGTGGTTTTCCCGACTTGCCCACCAAAATGATATTGTCGACATAAGGACGATGCAAATCGATACGATCGTAATTCTCCTGGGAATAGTCGCCTGGAACAAAGCCTCTCATCTTCAGGGGATTCTTGTTCATGACACCGGCGCTCACCGCTTTTTCTATTTCCTCATAGAGCTGTTCAAGGCTGCTAATACAGATTTCCTCGTCATCGTCGTTTCGCCAAATGGGCAGAGGAGTGCCCCAGAACCGACTGCGTGAAAGATTCCAGTCGTTAAGATTCTCAAGCCAGTTGCCGAATCGTCCCGTACCCGTTGATTCCGGTTGCCAATTTATGGTCTTGTTGAGTTCGAACATTCTCTCTTTCTTAGCCGTTGAACGGATGAACCAGCTGTCGAGGGGGTAATAAAGAACAGGCTTGTCGGTACGCCAGCAATGGGGATAGTTGTGCACATGCTTTTCGATGCGGAGCGCCGTACCTTCCATCTTCATCTCCATGCAGAGCACGATGTTCAGGTCTTCAGCCTTGTTGGCGGCCGCCTCATCGTATTTACCGTCAACATTGAACTCCGGGGCATAGGCGTTCTTCACATAATCGCCTGCATGCTGTTGATAGGCATCCAGATTGACACATCTTGCCAAGAAGTTGCTGTCAAGTTCATCTACTATATAGTATTTCCCTTGCAAGTCAACCATCGGTCGAGTCTCAGCTTTCTTGTTGATGAGGAAGAGTGCGGGTATCGAAGCGTCCTTGGCCACCTTGGCGTCGTCGGCACCGAATGTCGGAGCGATGTGCACGATGCCCGTACCATCTTCCGTGGTGACATAGTCGCCTGGGATGACGCGGAACGCACATTCTTCCATCTCCACAAACTGTTCCTTGCCATTTTCACTTGTAAAGACTTTGTCTGGATGAGCTTCGGCATAATCTACAACATACTTGTCGGCATTGGCATCCACCCTCTGGCACGGCTTAATCCACGGCATGAGTTGGCGATAGTGCAACCCCACGAGGTCGGTGCCCTTGTATTCACCCACGATGCGGTAAGGCACGACCTTGTCGCCATGCTTATAATCGTCGAGTGCTTTCTCCGCCCCTTCAGGTTTGAAATAAGCATTCACCAAGTCTTTCGCCATGATGAGTGTGATGGGCTCATCGTTGTAGGCATTGTATGTT
This sequence comes from uncultured Prevotellaceae bacterium, assembly GCA_900316685.1. Classification (GTDB taxonomy): domain Bacteria; phylum Bacteroidota; class Bacteroidia; order Bacteroidales; family Bacteroidaceae; genus Prevotella. The sequence goes on from ONDS01000008.1 coordinate 64,953, forward strand.
TGCAGAGCCACATAATCGATTTTCGGACCCACACACAAGGCGGTATTTGAAGGAAGGGTCCAAGGGGTGGTCGTCCATGCTGCGAAATAAGGCTTTCCCCATGTCGTCCATTCCTCTTTGGGATCGAGGGCGAGGAACAAAGCGGTGGCAGTAGTGTCCTTGACATCACGATAGCATCCAGGTTGGTTGAGCTCATGACTCGACAAGCCCGTACCAGCTGCAGGCGAATACGGCTGGATGGTATAACCTTTATAGAGCAGTCCCTTGTCGTAGAGTTGGCGTAGGAGCCACCACAGCGTCTCAATGTACTTGTTGTCGTAAGTGATATATGGGTGGTCGAGGTCTACAAAATAACCCATTTTTTCCGTCAGGTCACGCCATTCGGCTGTAAATTTCATCACATTTTCCCGACAGCGTTGGTTGTAATCCTCTACTGAGATGTATTTCTCAGAGTCCTTATTGTCTATGTCTGCCTTGGTAATGCCCAGTTCTTTTTCCACACTGAGTTCAACGGGAAGGCCATGGGTATCCCATCCGGCTTTGCGGTGTACTTGGAACCCATTCATGGTCTTATAACGATTGAACGTATCTTTGATGCTCCTCGCCAGCACGTGATGGATTCCGGGGTGGCCGTTAGCCGAGGGAGGTCCCTCAAAGAACACGAACTGTGGGTTACCCTCACGCTCGGAGATGGAGCGCAAGAAGATATTTCGTTGATTCCACTCCTTAAGGATTTCATCGTTGATGGCAGTCAGATTCAAACCACCATATTCGGCAAATTTCTTAGCCATTTCTGTCTTATAACTTGAAAGGTTTTGTATTTTTATTAATTTAAGGTGCAAAGTTAGTCAAAAATTCCGATAATCCCTTTTCTTAGGCACAAAAAAACTTTAAATAAGAAGATTTTGGAATTACTCAAGCAATCTAAAAACCCCAGAAGTAAAATCAACATATAATGAACCCCGGAAGTGTGACACATTTCCGGGGTTTTATCTGTTTTACAAATCAACAGCCATCAGGTATCTATATAACTATCCTTGAAACCAAGGAAGTAGAGTACACCGTCGAGTCCGATGGTGTTGATTGACTGCTTTGCGGTGGCCACCACACGTGGTTTGGCATGGAAGGCAATGCCGAGGCCCGCTTGTGAAATCATCGGCAGATCGTTGGCACCATCACCTACGGCTATGGTCTGTGCCAGGTTCACCTTCTCCACCTGGGCAATCAGTTTGAGCAACTCGGCTTTTCGATGCCCATCAACGATTTCACCTACATAACGTCCGGTCAGTTTCCCATCTTCGTCGATTTCCAACTCATTGGCGTACATGTAATCTATGCCGTATCGCCGCTGTAAATACTCTCCGAAGAAGGTGAATCCACCGCTGAGGATAGCGATCTTATAACCGCAGCGCTTCAGGACGGTCATCAATCGATCTACGCCCTCGGTAACAGGCAGTTTGTTGGCGATGTCCTGCATCACGCTCACGTCCAGTCCCTTGAGCAATGCCACCCTCTTGGTGAAACTTTCCTTGAAATCAATCTCTCCCCGCATTGCGCTCTCTGTAATAGCTTTCACTTGGTCGCCTACCCCAGCCCTCATGGCCAGTTCGTCGATACATTCCGTCTGAATAAGTGTAGAGTCCATATCAAAACAGATAAGACGACGCATACGCCGGAACATGTCATCGCGCTGGAAAGAGAAGTCGAATCCCATGTCCGCCCCCAGTTTCATCAGTTCGGCTTGCATGGCTGAACGGTCTACGGGCGTGCCCCTTAATGAAAATTCAATACAAGCCCTCACATTCCGTTCGGGATGTAACAGGCTGGGACGTCCCGTCAAGCGTAAAATGGAATCGATATTCAGCCCTTGCGAGGCGAGCACTTTGGTGGCAGCCTCTATCTGCTTGGCCGAGAGGCTACGGCCGATAATGGTCAAGATGTAGCGGTTCTTACCCTGTTGCCCCACCCATTCCTCGTATTCATCGTCGGTGATAGGTGAGAAACCTATGTTCACTCCAAGCTCCGTTGTTTTGAAAAGCAAATCCTTCATCACCTGTCCTGAATGCATCTCATCCATGCGGATGAGTATGCCAAGCGACAAGGTGCTGTGGATGTCAGCCTGTCCGATGTCAAGTATCTGGGCATCATATTTCGCCAATATGGCCATGATGGAAGCCGTAAGCCCCGGTCGGTCCTGGCCGGTGATTCTGACTAATATCTGTTCATTCTTCACATTGTTGTCCATGTCTGTAATCGTTAAAAATGGGTACACTTTCGGTCATCGTATCATTCATTATCAAAGTATGAAGGCTGCATGAATGGAAAAATGATGCGATTTCGTTTCCAAAGATAAAGAATTAACGTAAGAATAGTCGGCTGTTATCTGCAATCGGTGGTCGGCAATTTTTATATCACCTCCCAAGCCAAGGTAAGCACCAAGTCCAAACCTATGGTTCCAATAGACCGGTTCGCCGAAGTTGTCACGTTGCCCTATTTCAAAAGACGCCATCCCCTTGCTGTCCAACCCAATAATATTGCCGATGAGAAATCCCCCATGCACAATAAAAGATATTTTTTTGTTGGTATTGGTTACCCAGGAAGGCCCTATTCTCAAATGAAGCATTTTCATATCCAATTCGGCATTTTCTTGCGACATTGATCGTTGGGTGCCAGACGACTGGTAATTGTGCGAATTAGAAGGTAAATTCTCTTTTATATGTGCAAAACTAAAAAGCAGCATCGTTTCAATAGACAAATTCTTGCTGAACCTGGGAAAAGAGAAATCAGCACCTACGCCCATTACTGGTGAGAAATAAGAAGTCTTCATAGGATCACCATCTCCCCTGTATGCAGTGAAATGTACGAAATCAACTCCCGCAGTAGCTTTTAGTCGAGCACGTACGGCTCTGGTTTCCCCGGCATCATACCTAAACTGTACACAATCGCCATAATTGGAACAATATTGTTCATCATACCGACGAACGATATCCGTCAGGTTACGAGATGACACATCTTTTTTCCATAGTTGGCTTAATGCCTCAGGACTTTTTGACAATAATCTTGCAGCTTCACGAATCTGGTTTCTCTTGAAGGATTGCAATTCTGCACCACTTGCCTCAGCCAGGGAAATGTTTTCATCCCCATTTGTGATAGAGGCTATTTCCCCATTTTCGTCAACCATATAATAATAGTCTACATCATCCTCCTTGTAGTAGTACAAGCTCACACCGCCTTGAAGAAGATATTCTGCGAAGATTAATTTCTCTTCCCCTTTGACGAAGAAAGAGCGTGACACATAGTACACACCATCAGAATCGAAGCGGTAGCCTTTTATTTCCGATGGCAAATAGTCACGATATTCTGTGGCGTTTGTGGGCATGAACATACAGGACTGTCCGTTTTTTTCGCTCGACCGATAGTTGATAACCCCACGTATCGTATCGCCCTGGTTGCTGATAATGTAGCCAGGTACAGGATTTGTTTGCGCATGTGCCAATAATGGCAACAAAAACAAAACAATTGTCGAAAAGCATTTAGCAATCATAATCCTCATTATTACTCATCTTCATCTTATAATATAAACGCCGCCTTCACTCCGATGGTATGAACCTGAATTTCCAACGGTGGGATAGCATTGAAGCCATATTCGAGAGTCAGGCGAAGGTCATGACCATTGAGATCCATGTTGACACCACCACCGAGGAAGAAACCGAAGCCGAGCATATCCTTTCCGCTCTTGTCAAACGCCGGCTTACCAATCCAATAATCGGTGGAGATATTCTTTGAATCAAATCCCACCAGGTAATTACCATTCACTCCACCATATACCAAAGGAGCGTATTTCTTGGAATGGTCGAACACATAGGTGGCACCAAGTCGTAATTGCAGCCGTCCGAATTTTACGTCTTGATTATCTTTTGAGTGCGATTGATAGCCAAAGCCCAACAATCCCATAAACGAGAGGTCGGGATTCTTCGTAAGCAGTAAATCCGTACCAAGAGCAAAAGCCGGCTCAATAGAACTGAAATTGATGGTGCTTTCCTTTGTTACAGCCGGATCATTGGGATCAGTGCTGAGCCCCATGGCGGCAAACGAAGCACCAGCTTCGACGCGGAAGCGGAATCTCATCGAAGGTTCAGAAACCACGTTCTGGAGTGATGCTTCAGAATTTGTGTTGTTGGTCGTAAAGACATCGTCGTTGGGATTACCCTCAGCATTCACTGTTTGAGCCATGGCCGAGCATAGTAGCATCAGTATTATTTTAAATATCTTTTTCATAATTTTGTTTAATTTATTTAAAAATGGTTTTACGATGCAAAGATATACAAATATTCGGAACCAACAAGCGTTTTAGCCGATAATTTTGAATCGGGCGAATTTGATGAGCAACTGCTTGGTGCCGGTATGGTCGAAAACGACGGTGATTTTTGCATTATCGCCCGTACCCTCAACACATTTTACTTTGCCCCGACCGAAGCGTGAATGTTCGATGATCTGCCCCTCCCTGACTCCTATATCGGTATTAACACCTGCTGGAGCGGATGGAGTACGGTTCACCTTCACGAAGCCGCGTGGAGGAGCGGTATCTTTCCTGACTGGATCTGCACGGAACTGATTGGCCACTGGATTGGCGTTTTGCCAATGGGAATAATGGTTCGTAGAAGGATGGTTGTCGGGGCCCCATGGCTCTGCTGCATCATGCCGGACATCGGCTAAGTATGCTCTGCGTGTGGCACTATAACCATTTTGTTTCACTGGCAAACCATCCACTACTTTTTCCAAGAGATTAGGGTCGATGTCGCGAAGGAATCGACTGGGCACAAAAAACTCAGCCTTTCCATAACGGTAGCGGTTCCTTGCACTGGTGAGAATACATTGCTTTTCCGCCCTTGTAATAGCCACATAGAGCAATCGCCGTTCTTCTTCCATCTCACGCGCACTTTCCATCGACATTTGACTTGGGAAAATATTCTCGTCGAGACCGACCACAAACACATAGGGGAATTCCAGGCCTTTGGCACTGTGCACAGTCATCAGCGACACTTTCGATTGTTCATCATCACCACTGTCCAGGTCGGTTATCAGTGCCACTTCCTGGAGGAAATCTATCAGGTAGACATGGTCATCCGCACCTTCTTCCATCCGTTCGTCCACAAATTCACTCATCGAATTGGCCAATTCCTGCAAATTCTCCTGACGTGCCATACCCTCTACTGTGGTATCACTCATTATTTCCTTGAAGATGCCTGATTGATGGATGATTTTTTCGCCGACAACTGCCACATTCTCTTTACTGGCCATTTCCATAAATCCTTTAATGAGAGAGCAGAAACCGGTGATTTTGGAGAGTGTTCCGCTGTTGACATTCAAATGATATTCCTCAGCATTGTCGGCTATCGTCCATAGGCTGACGCCATGTTGCAAGGCCAACTGAATGATTTTCTCAAGTGTGGTGTTTCCAATTCCACGCGTTGGATAATTGATGATGCGGCGGAAAGCCTCTTCATCGTCGGGGTTTGCCACTAAACGAAGATAAGCGATAACATCCTTTATCTCCTTGCGCTGATAAAAACTCAATCCGCCGTAAATGCGATAAGGAATATTCAACTTCCGCATCTGTTCCTCGAACTTACGGCTCTGTGCATGAGTCCGATAGAGCACCGCGAAATCGCAATAATCCGCTTTGTCCTTACGCATGATCGACTTGAGGTCACGACAAACGAGCAATGCCTCCTCATCATCGCTCACGCACTCATGATAGGTGAGATTTCGTCCTTCGTCATTTTCACTATAAACTTTCTTCTCTATTTGTCGTTGGTTATGCCGTATCAGACTATTGGCGGCTTGAACGATACGTTGGGTGGACCGATAGTTGCGTTCCAGTTTGAACAGTTTGAAATCAGGATAATACTTCTGAAAATCAAGCATATTGTCGAGATTGGCTCCACGGAAGGCATAGATACTCTGGGCATCATCACCCACCACACAAAGCCGTTGGTTCTCTTTCGTCAACTGCAAGACGATGGCCTGTTGGGCGAAATTCGTGTCCTGGTATTCATCTACAAGCACGAATTGGAATCTTTCGGCATATTTTTTCCTGATGTCATCGTGGCGTTGGAATAGCTTGAAGGTAAGCAACAACAAATCGTCGAAATCCATGGCGTTGGCTTGGTGGCACCTGGATGCGTATTCAGCGAATATGGCATGGAGCTGCGGCATACGCATACTCTTGTCTCTCTCCATCAAAGTGGCATGCTGAGGGTATGCCACCTCGTCGATGAGATGGTTCTTCGCCATCGAGATATTGTTATGTATATTGGCAGGTTTATACACCTTGTCATCGAGTTTCATCTCCTTGACGATATTCTTGATGAGCGACCGGGAGTCGGTTTCATCATAAATGGTGAATCCCGGAGCAAAGCCGATACTGGCAGCTTCATACCTCAAGATACGGAGGAATACAGAATGGAAGGTACCCATCTTCAAGTATTTGGCATTGTCGGCGCCGACCAATTGCCCTATTCGGTTTTTCATCTCATTGGCGGCCTTGTTGGTGAAAGTTAGAGCCAAGATGCTCCAAGGCTTGTATCCCAGTTGCAAGAGATAAGCAATCTTGTAAGTGAGCACCCTGGTCTTGCCTGAACCTGCCCCGGCAATGACTAAAGACGGACCGTCGTTGTATTCCACTGCGGCGCGTTGGCTGTCGTTGAGTTGTGAAAGCATATCAATGATAGTTAAAGAGAGATTGATGGTTGACTTATGATGCTAGTGGACCATTTAATCGAGCAGGATAAAGGATGCCCAGAATTGCGGATGGTCGTATTGTCCATTGTCTATCGAACGCAGGTGCTGTTGGGCTTGCTTGAAGGCTTGGCGTTTGGACTGTCCCTGCAACAAATGCTCGTAAAAAGATGTCATCAGGATCTGCGTCGCTTCGTCTGCCACATCCCATAGGCTCATGATGAGTGATTGTGCGCCAGCCTTTTTGAATCCACGCTGCAGTCCGAACACACCTTCACCCTGACCGATATCACCTTTACCCGTCTTGCAGGCTGAGAGTACCACAAGGTCGAGCCCACGCAAGTCAAGGGCGGCGATTTCTTTTGCCGTAAGCACCCCGTCATCTTCCCCCATCGGGATACCCATTCCTTTCAACGCATTGTTGGCACCAGCGAAGAGCAGTCCACTTCGTGTTAGCGCCTTATCTTCAATTTCTGCGGCTGTCAGACCATCGCTTTTACTGATAAATCCGAAATGGTTTTGTTTGCTTGCTTGTTTTTTAGTAAAATAGAAGCCGTGTGTGGCGATATGCAGGATATGAGGAGCATGTGAAGAAATGGATTTGACCGATGTTTCCGAGGCATCCCTACCCGTATGGATGCTGGACGTATGGTGTTTCTTTTCAAATGCAGTATGAATCGACTCCACCTCGGATAATGTGGAGGGAAGGTATTTGGCAGACATGCCACGGGTAGGAAGGCTGTCGATGAAGGCTTGATGAACGGCTATGCTCTGTTCACGACTGTCCAACATATCAGCATCCTTCGAAGAAGGCACTGCGCCATAGCTATTGCCCCCTGCGCCATAGTCTACGCCGCCGAAGAGTGTGGCAAGCACCTCTTCCTTGCCCACTTTTCTTGCATCCGGTGCTGATGTTTTCATATCGATGATTTCCCTGGTCGACGACAATCGGAACATCTCATAATTCTCCATCCCAGGTGCATATTCTATACCGATGTTGTGCAGTATGCCGGAACAAGAGAAATAAATACGCTGGATGCCTTTCAATTCTCTGGAAAGTGGATTCCACACCAATGCCGTGAGTTCCGGACAATTGTAATACTGTTGGTCACTTATCGATGCTATCTGCTGATTATCGAAGAGAGGTATGAATTTTGGTTCTTTGTCATCCTTCCTCAGGGTCAGTGCCACGACCATCGTTTTGTCGCTGTTCCATAATCTGAAAGCGAGGAACTCCACCGCCAGTTCGTCGTTTTTCAGCACGCGTTGCACATCCTGCCACTTGACTTGCATACGTTTGGTGAAGTTGCCAAAAGCTTGCGATTTTCTCACCAATTGTCGTTCTTGCCGCTGCACGGCCCTGGCCAGCGAGTCGGTATTGATATGACGCTGATTTGCGGGAAGCATGTTGAGCATTTGCAACTGCCGTATATCATTCTGAAAAGCATTCAACATCTGAAGAGCCTCGTTGTCGCCACTTTCTTGGATAAGGCGCTTGATTTCCAGTTCAGTGGAAAGGAGCAAGCCCTTGGCGAAGAGTGCCGATTTGTCGTAGAGGTCGGAAGCTGTGGTGGTTTGCGACAGATAGGCGAGCGAGGGATAAATCTCCGTAAATAGCTTCGCATCTTTGTTCCAGAGATTAGTGCGCCGGTTGGAGGGCAACGATGCGAACTGCTGCAGTATATTGTCCTGTATAATCTCCAAGCTTTGCCTGAGCAGTTGCAGTGCTTGGGTGTACTCCCCTTTTTGAGCCTTACAGCTTGAAAGGTTAGACAAGGATATTGCATAATCAGGATGTTTGTCGCCGTATATCTCCTTTAAAGCCATGACGGCCAACTCACTCATTTCCGCTGCTTTGTCGATATCGCCTATTTTACCATAATAGCCCGACAGATTGTCGAGGGAAGTAGCGACAGAGGGATGTTTCACTCCCAACGTTTCTGTTTGAATCAAGACAGCCTTGCCTCCATATTCTATGGCCTTCCCGTAATCGCCTTTCTCTGCATGATAGGAAGCCAGGTTGTTAAGCGATGTGGCATAATCAGGATGCTTTTCCCCGAGCAAATCCCTATAAATGGTTAACGCATGTGTCCCGTAAGTTATGGCCTTATCTGCTTGTCCCAATCTCGAAAAATATACAGCTATATTATCGAGAGTCGTAGCACAATCAAAATGCATTTCCCCATGTGTGGTCTTGAATATTTGAAAAGCTCTTATGGCCAATTCCACGGCTTTGGCATTATTGCCAAGATGGGAATTGAAAAGGGCCATGTTGTTGAGCGACAGGGCATAATCAGGATGATTCTTTCCTACGGTTTTCCTCTTTATTCTCATCGCTTCTCCTTCAAGCTCCATGGCTTTGGCAAAATTGCCAAGTCTGTCATTGTATAATGCCTGATTGCTGACATACGTGGCGTAAGTAGGATTGTCCGTACCGGCCATTCTGCGCACCATCTCTATGGCTTGGTTGCCCAAGTCTACAGCCTTATCGTTGTCGCCCATCTGGGAAAGGAAATTGGCAAGGAACCCCAGTCCCGTGACGTATAAGGTGTTGTCGGTGCCTTTAGTTTGCTTGATGACGTCAAGCATTTCCGTCTCTCGTTCCGCAGCCATGGCGTAATTACCCAATCGGTTGTAGTATTGCGCTATCTTGTCGACAATGAGCACATAATAATCGCCATCTTTGCCGAAACGCTTGGCATACCCATCCCTTAACAATTCTGCATAACGAACGGCTTCTTGGTAATTACCTTTTTCTTCGGCGACCCGGCATTGTTCTATCCAACCCGTGATTTGGTCATCAGTCTGGGCATGGAGCATGAGGGATGCCACAAAAGCCGTGAGTAGTAAAAGGATTCTTCGCATAGTGATTTAAGATTGAATAGTAAGTAATTATGTTCATTTCACATCTTCCCCTTCTGCGGGAAATCTCGGCATGTTCTTCATCTGGCGCAATATTTGCCTTTGCCTTTTCTGCATATATGCCGAAGGGGTCTTGGAGCTGTATTCCAATGGCTTCGGCAAAGTGGCGGCTATCAGCGCACAGTCATGTCTCGTTAGCACGGCAGCCGACTTGTTGAAATGATGCTCGGCCACGGCCTCGGCCCCATAGATACCAGGGCCCATTTCTATGGAGTTGAGATAAACCTCCATGATTCTTTGCTTGCTCCACAATAGTTCTATCAGGAATGTGAAATAAGCCTCAAGACCTTTTCTCAACCAAGAACGCCCAGGCCATAAGAAAACGTTTTTGGCTGTCTGCTGCGAAATCGTGCTCGCCCCTCTCTTCTTCTCATGCGTCTCATTATATTCCATGGCTTTCTTGATGGCTTCCACATCGAAACCGTGATGTTTGAGAAAGTTCTGGTCCTCGCTGGCCATAACCGCCACAGGCAGATGGGGCGACATGTGCTCAAGGGAAGTCCAAGAATGATGCCATTTTATATCATCGCCTTTTACTACCTGCTCCACACTCCTGATCACCATCAACGGTGTGGCGAAAACCGGCACGAAACGATATAAAACGACAGCAAGGATGGTAGAAGAGAAAAAGAAGACCACCACCCACTTGCAAAATCTCAATATCTTATGGAAAAAGCCCATGAATTTTATTGATTAGAGGGACGGATAGCTATCCGTCCCTCTATATCTGCTGATGAAATTAACGTAGTCAATTAGTTCAGGTTGCCACTGTTGGCAGCGTCGATCATCGCCTTGCTAGCATAGAGGATGATATCCACACGACGGTTCTGCTGTTTGCCGGCTGCTGTGGCATTGGAAGCCACGGGATACTGAGAACCGAAACCTGTGACATTCTGGAATTGCGAAGCAGGCACACCACAGTTTACGAGATAGTTGGCCACGGCCTGTGCACGATTCTGTGAAAGCGGGTTGTTGATGGCATCGGAACCGGTACTGTCGGTATGACCTTGAATATCCACAGAGAGTTGCGGGTCGCCAATCAGAACTTTTGCGAATTTGCTGAGCGACTGCTTCGATGCGTTATTGAGGTCGTACTTGCCTGTAGCGAAGAGAATACCGGAGTCGAAGGTAACCTTAACGGCGGAGAGACCATTATTGTCGGTGATCTCTTCCACTTTCGCATTCTCAACGGCAGCGGCCTGAGCCTTCACCTTATCCATATGACGTCCGATAAGGGCACCTGTGGTTCCACCAACAGCGGCACCAACAGCAGCACCAACAGCAGTGTTGCCGGCAATCTTACCGATCACGCCACCTGCCAAGGTTCCAGCGAGAGCACCAATACCACCACCCTTAACAGCATTGCTAAGGTTGCAACTTCCCAATGTAAGCAAACCGCAAAGAGCGATTGTAGCGAATTTCATACTTTTCATAATCTAGTTTTTTAAATTTGAATGGTTGTTAGTTGTTATTAGTCAAAAAATTGTGCCTTAAATAGGCTTTACACTGCAAAGATAACTCTTTTTTTTACATTGCCACCATTTTTCTCGTTTTTTTTAGCACTTTTTGAAGAAATGAGTAAAAAAAGCACATAACCGTTGAGAAAAAGACGAATTTTTGGCCTTCATTTACCCTACCCCATTCATTTTATTCAATCAACAATACTTTTTTATCCATTTTTTTGTCTAAATTTGCAGCCGATATTAAAGGTATTGCCCGAACGGATTGAATCTGCGGGATATAATATAGCAATAATAATGGCAAAAGAATTAAAAGAATTAACGAAACGTGCTGACAATTACAGTCAGTGGTACAATGATTTGGTAGTGAAAGCCGACTTGGCAGAGCAAAGTGCGGTGCGCGGTTGTATGGTCATCAAACCTTATGGTTATGCCATCTGGGAGAAGATGCAACAACAGCTTGACAAAATGTTCAAGGAAACGGGTGCACAGAACGCCTATTTCCCATTGTTGATACCCAAGTCGTTCTTGAGTCGCGAGGCCGAACATGTGGAAGGCTTCGCCAAGGAATGTGCCGTCGTTACCCATTATCGTCTTCGTGCTAAAGAAGACAAAAGTGGTGTGGAGGTCGACCCGTCAGCTAAGTTGGAAGAAGAGCTGATTATTCGCCCTACATCCGAAACCATCATATGGAATACTTACAAGAACTGGATACACAGTTGGCGCGACCTGCCATTGATGTGTAACCAATGGTGCAATGTGATGCGTTGGGAGATGCGTACCCGTCCGTTCCTTCGCACCTCCGAATTCCTGTGGCAGGAAGGGCACACCGCCCATGCCACTCGCGAAGAGGCCGAAGAGGAAGCACAGAAAATGCTGAAGGTGTATGCGGAATTCGCCGAACAATGGATGGGCGTACCTGTGGTGCAGGGTGTGAAGAGTGAGACGGAGCGTTTCGCCGGAGCCCTCGACACCTATACCATAGAAGCCATGATGCAGGATGGCAAAGCCCTCCAAAGCGGCACGAGCCATTTCCTCGGTCAGAACTTCGCCAAGGCATTCGATGTCACCTATTTAAATAAGGAGAACAAGCCGGAATTGGTTTGGGCCACTTCATGGGGCGTTTCCACACGTCTTATAGGAGCCCTGATCATGACCCACAGCGACGACAACGGCCTGGTGCTTCCTCCCCGCTTGGCACCTATCCAGGTGGTGATCATCCCTATCACCAAGGGAGCCGAGCAGTTGGCAGCCATCACCGAACGTCTCCAGCCCATCATCAACGAACTGCGTCAGGCCGGTATCAGTGTTAAATACGACGATGCTGAAAACAAACGTCCAGGCTTTAAGTTTGCCGATTATGAATTGAAAGGTGTTCCTGTGCGTCTGGTTATGGGTGGCCGTGATTTGGAGAACGGCACCTTGGAAATCATGCGTCGCGACACACTGGAGAAGGAAACGGTAGCTATAGATGGCATCGTGGAACGAGTTGAAAATCTTCTGGAGGAAATCCAACAGAATATCTTCGCCAAGGCCAAGGCTTTCCGTGATGCCCACATCTACGAATGTGATAATTACGAGGAATTCAAGACCCGTGTGAAAGACGGCGGTTTCTTCCTCTGCCATTGGGATGGTACAGTCGAGACTGAGGCTCAAATCAAAGAGGAGACGCAAGCCACTATCCGCTGCGTGCCTTTTGGTGTGGAACAGACACCAGGTGTAGACATGGTGAGTGGCAAACCTGCCAAATGCCGTGTTATCATCGCACGGAGTTATTAAAGAACGTTGCATATTGACTGTTTTAACAATTTAACTTAGGAAATTATGAAGAAAGTTTTATTTGCTCTGTCATTTGTGTTGATGGGCCTTTCTGCCAATGCCCAGATGAAGACCATCCAACCGAAGTACCAAGCAGGCGATCATGCCGTCTATCAGTATGAAAGCACCACCTCTCTTACCATGGAGAGTCCTATAACCATCAAGATGACGAACGCAGAAGACTACACCATTCGTGAAGCTAATGCCGATGGCTACGTGATCGACGTCGTGAAAAAAGACTTCAAGATTGAAGGTGCCGAAGGTAACATCATGGCTCAATTGCTCACCTTAGGACAAGGATTCGTTGAGGGTCTGACCATCAAGTTGAAAGCCGACGCCAGTGGTAAGATTGTGGAAATCTTGAATAAGGACGAAGTCTCGGCTCATATCAATTCCAAGGCCGATGCAGCTGTAGAAGGTATGTTGGCATCCATCCCCCAGCTTTCCGGTCAAGTAAGCAAGGAAGACCTGAAGGAACAATTGTTGGAACAGGCAAGCATCGAGTCCCTTCTTAACAGTTACCAGAACAACCCCAACATCTTCGCCCTCAATGGCAAGACCGTGATGACAGGAACCGTCGACAGCTATGAGAACCAGATGGGCATGAAGATGAACCGCCTGTTCATGGTTAAGGGCAACCAGGTGAAGACCAGTGGCTCTTTGAATCTCTCGAAAGACGAACTGAAAGAACTCATTCTTTCCCAGGTGCCTCCAGAGCAGGCAGAGATGGTTCGCCAGAATATCGACGCCATTCTTGGCAGCGGACAAATCAAGGCTGAGATGAAGGAAGATGCCACTTATGAATATCTTGATAATGGCTGGGTAAGCAGCATTACCGTAGAGGAAAAAGCCGACATGATGGGCCAGCAACAGTCCGGCACCACCAAGGTAACCCTTACCGAGCATAGCTGGTAACCTCTTGCAATTATACCAAACGTCGACCGCCACTCCTTATCAAAGGAGTGGCGGTCGATGACATTTTATGTTTTACTTGGTTCAAAAATCATTTATTCCAATGAAGAAATAGCGCTACAGATATACATTTGTATACTTTCTCAAGATAAATTAAAAAAATGCTACAAAAAATTTGGTGGAATAAAAAAATAGCATTACCTTTGCACCGCATTTGAGAGCAAATGCCTTCGGTAGGAACCGGGATTGGAAGTTTGGGTGAGTGGCTGAAACCAGCAGTTTGCTAAACTGCCGTGCGGGTTACCGTACCGGGGGTTCGAATCCCCCAGCTTCCGCTGAGGGTTCGATAAAAATGGTGGATTCATCTAATGGTTAGGATACAAGATTCTCAATCTTGGCATAGGGGTTCGATTCCCCTATCCACTACTTAAAAGCCCTGCTAATCAATGATTAGCAGGGCTTTTCTTATTACACATTTTGAAGTGAAGATACTCTATGTCATATTGGGCAACATCCATTTAGCACGCAGGTTTCAACATAAAAAGCACCCACCTACAGCATACTATTTAATCGTTACCTGTGTGGCTCCATAACCATATTCCTGGAAGGAGGCGTCTTGATGAGGGTATTGCTTGTATTTGTAATTCAGTTCATGAATGATGGCTTGGCGGAGCACTCCCTCACCCTTCCCATGGATAAACACCAATTTCTGCCCTTTCTTATTGGCATACTCCTGAAGGGTTTTCCTGAATACTTCCAACTGGTAATTAAGAATCTCAGCTGCCGACATGCCGGATGTGGTATCAAGCAATTCGTTGGCATGAAGGTCAATGGCGATCACATCATCATGCCCATGCCGATGAGGTGCTTTCCCCCTACTCTGTGCATCATCATAGCGACGCACATAGCCATTTGATGAAGGTTGGGTGGTTTGAGGGGTTACCTCTTTTCTATACATCTCCTGCTTGAGTTGCTTGGCATCGACCACCAGAGGCATGACCTGTTCGTCACGAACGACGATATTGTGGAGCAATGCCGGTGTTTCAAAGAAATCATTCTCCATGAAAGCATGAAGCTTGAAGAATTTTTTTGTGTCAATCCTAAGCTGTACATTCACGGTAGGTTTCAGTGAGAAACCTTTATCCCGCTTATAGGCGAAAGCCTGGATGCCCACGCGCTCCATCCCATTAAGGTCTTTATGTCCAAACTCATCAATGAACAGACTGGTATTAGGCTCCACCTCGCCGATGTTCCAAAGTGTCCATGAGTTGTTTTCAGCCTTATGCAATGCAAATTGCATATAGTAATTGGAATCGTTGACGAGATAGGCTTCAAAGCGTGTTCTCGTCATCTCCTTGATATTCATGGGCACGAAGGCAAGGAACAGCGAGAGCGCGTCGCCCCCCTTGCGCTCGTATGCCATCTTCCTGAAGGTGATGGGTAAATCGGCAGGCTCCACCTCTTCATCTTCTTTTTGGGGAGAGTTGGTGGTGGGGCGTTTTGTTGTTCCTTCAGTATGTACTTTGGCGATGTTGTAATCATCTGTTGTCACCACCACTACATCGGTTATGGCTGTTGGTATCTGGAAGCCATCTTCGTCTTCCACCAACACTATATTCTTACCTTGGAAGCCGGCAACGACACCACCTCCTGTTTCACTAAGAAACCTTACTTTATCACCTATTTTCATATTACTTTTTAGGATATGCTTAAATTATTTGAAATCATCTACTTATGGGATGAGCAAAGAACTGTCGCCGTAACTTAGGAAACGAAAACCATGGTCGAGGGCGAAACGATAAATAATGCGCCAATCTCCGTGAACGAAAGCACTCACCAACAAGAGCAAAGTGCTTTTGGGTTGATGGAAATTGGTAACAAGATTATTGACCACATGATAGTCATATCCCGGCGCGATGATAATTTGGGTGGATGCATGTAATACCACCATATCATGTCCCTCCATATATTCCACCAAGGTTTGGAGCGCCATTTGTGTCGACACAGTCTCGGATTGCTCATAAGGAATCCACTGTGGAACATGCCACGTTGGTTCTACGTCACTTTGGTTATGAAGCAACATGCAACCTAAATAATACAAGCTCTCCAGCGTGCGGACGCTCGTCGTACCCACCGCCACGACATGACCTGCATGGCGTATGAGAGCCTCGATGGTAGATCGTGTCACAGCGAAATGCTCAGAGTGCATCTCGTGTCCTTCGATGGTATCCGATTTTACCGGTTTGAAAGTACCAGCCCCTACATGCAATGTCAGTTCTTCGGTATGGAATCCTTTACGGCGAAGGTTGTCGAGCACATCGTTGGTGAAATGCAAGCCCGCCGTAGGAGCAGCCACAGAACCCTTTATCTTTGAATACACCGTCTGATAAGTCGTCTTGTCGCTTTCCTGTGTATTCCTTTTGAGGTAAGGCGGAATGGGAAGTTCGCCTATTGCATCGAGAATCTCGGCAAAGGTGACAGTGGGGTCATCCCACTCGAAGTCTATCCAATGGCTCGTATGGTATTGTTCGCCTCTTTTGGCTGAGAGATGGAAATGCTTGTCGCCCAAAGTAACCGTTTGCACCAAAGCCTCACCTTTCCATTTTTTCAGGTTGCCGATGATGCAGAACCAAGAACAGCGACCTTTCGATACGAACATCTGCTCATATTCCTTGGGAGCAGCTGGTTCAAGGAGAAAGACCTCGATGAGGGCTCCCGTGGATTTCTTGAAGTGCAACCGTGCCTGTATGACCTTGGTGTTATTGAAGACCAACAAGGAACCAGTTGGCAATAATTCCGGCAAATCATGGAACACATGTTCCGAAATCTTGCCTTGATTGTAAAAAAGCAGCTTCGATTCATCCCTCTTTGACAAAGGGAATTTCGCTATCCGTTCATCGGGCAGCGGATAATTGAAATCGTCAATCCTGATATGTTTAGTATCCATAATCGTTTAAATAAACAACGCCTTGATCAGCGCGAAAATAAAACAAGCAACGTACAAGCATAGTACGATGTCTATGTCGACAAGACTGAAGCCTGTTTTTGTATACTGTGTAGAGATATAATTGCCCTTAGGAGCCAACTTCCTTTCGATGATATAGTAAACCGTATAAACCGAGACCGCCACAATGGCACCCCACGTGAAACCTGCCAAGACGTCTGACGGGAAATGCATGCCGAGATATAATCGCGTATACCCATTCAGCAGGGTCCACGACATCATGGCACAGGAGAACAAACTGTTCCTCACCAGCAGGGAGAAGAACAACGCCTGCCCCATGGTATTGGCTGAATGAGCAGAGAAAAAGCTGTAGTCGCTGGAGTGGATGCCATGAACGGTATCCACCAGATGGCCAAAAACAGGGTCATTGAGCGGACGAGGTCGCGCCACCAAAGGTTTGACGATCATCCCATCCACCACAGCGGTGAGCAATAGGCAACATGCCACGGCCGAGATGATAGCGATGACTTTCGGCAACTCGTTGTTCTTGATGACAAGATACAACCACCCTATATACAACGGCAGCCATGTCCATCCCCACGTCAGTGTGGAAATGAACCCGTCCAAGAACACGGAATCGCTTCCATTGAAAGATGAAAGCAATTCCCAATCCGCATCAATGATTGACTGCAAATCCATACACTTAGATTTCCTCCACTTGTGACGTTTGCAGCCATCCTTCCCTTCCGTCGGCCAACTTGATGGAAATCCAGTCGCTAATGGACTTGTCTATCACCTTCACTTTCGTTCCTTCATGGATGACGAAGACAGCTGTGGCATCCACTTTTGGTGTCTTCCTCACATTCACCGTAGGTGTAGTGACGATGGCGGTATCCCGTTCTCTAAGCTGGTTACGCTGCTGATAGGCAAACACGTTCGATAGAATGAACAAGACGAGCATGAAAGCCGCGCCGAAGAATCCTATCTTACGAAGAATCATATTTCCCGAGAAAAGATAGAACAAGACGAGCACCAACATGGCGATGATGCTGCCAATGGCCAGATACGCCCATTGGTCGATGCTCTTGGAATTGACCAACGAATGATAGCCAGTGACAAAGAACATCTCCGATTCAGGCGAAATCTTATCAATGGTTTTCGATTGTGCCAGCTGCAGGTTGAATCTGATATCCTCATCACCCGGTGAGAGCATAAACGCCCTCTCATAATTGATAATCGCCCTGGTGATGTTGTCGGTCCGATAATATGCGTTGCCTAAATTGAAATACAGGTCGGCACTCACTCCTTTGTGCAACAATTCCTCATAGTCGTGGATAGCCTGTTGGTAATTACCCTTGTTATATTCCGCATCGGCATTCTCCTTGGTGATGGCACTGATGGTCAGCGGCATACACAACATCACCAAAAGCAACATGGCAGTCTCGGCAGCAGGTTTCTTCTTAGCCGATTTTATCTCACTTTCTATTCTTGTTATAGCATTCATGGCAGAGTCATAAGTCTTCGACATATTGCCCACAGGATCGCCCGGCGCATACCGCTCATACTCGCAAACGTCGAGCGCCTCAACGAAGTCGTTGGCCACCTGCTCACTAACCCCCCGAAGTTTGAGTTCTTGCATCACATTCTCACGAGACAACTCAGCCACAGGCATATCCATCTTGTCGCCGACATAGCCCCAAAGAGCGCGAAGCACCTCGTCGTAGAACTCACTGTTCTGACCGTTTTGCATCAGTTGATTGGCTTTCTTGAGTCGTTTGATGGCCACCTTGTTGGCTTTCTTACCTCTCATCTTACCTATGTTGGCTCGTTCCACCGCTCTCTTATGGAACACCACCATCAGAGCCACAAAGGTCATCAGAGGAATGATGATCCATATCCAATACCACGGCGACATGAAGAAATAATCCTCTCTGGAATGCATCTCTGTCTTACCTGTACGTATCGGCAAGATGTCCTTCACCTTTGTTTCGCTCGACTCATCATCCTCATCCACACCATCACCTGGTGCCACATTGACTGTGAACGATTGAGTCTTGATGGTACGATACTGATTGGCACTGGTATCGTAATAAGTCATCTCCACCGGTGGAATAGTGAAATTGCCGGGGTTCCGCGGTACGGTCAGGATGTCGTATACCATGTTACCCTCCACGCCATTGGAAGTGAGACGTGTCTTATCGGTGATTTTCGCATCATATTTTTCGAAATCCTTAGGCAACGACAATTCCGGTTGCTTCAGCAATTTGAGGTTGCCGTTGCCTCCCACCACAACCCTGATGTTGATGGGGTCGCCCGCTTTTACTTCGGTCTTATCCAGCTGCGCCGAGATATTGAAATGTCCTACCCCACCCGAGAAGTTGGAAGGCCTTTCCGGCAGAGGGTCGACATGCACAGTGAGACCAGGCGCCACTATGTCGCGTTTCACTTCCACATATCCCGAGCCACCATTGAAGAACGCCTCAAACGGATCTACATTGCGGTTTTCCTGCACTACGATACCCTTGAAGGTGATGCTCGGAATCTCCAATGTGCCCGTCATCTGGGGATACATCACATACTGGCTCCACGTCACACACCTATAGGTACGACCATCGACCGTCTCGGTATGGAACGTTTTCTGTTGTGGCAGTTCCACTTCTTGTGAATGGAATCCATTCAGGTCGGGCATCTTGCCCTCCAACTGAGTGAGGTCGACAAGAGTGTATACTTTATAAGTGAGCAAGATAGGCTCCTGCTCGTGCACTCGTGTCTTGTTGGCGGAAACCCTGATGAAGAGGTCACGTTGTGTAACAGGAGAACCCGCCGACCGTAGATGGTGTTGATGATCCTCCTCGTCTTGATGGAAACGAGTGCCTTGATGCTGCACTGCGGCACCTGTTGCCGTCACCTTCACAGGAGATGATGACAGATTATTGCCTCCCACATTGAGATGAGCGGCAGGAATGGTAAACGTACCACCTTTTTTTGCCATCAACATGTATGTATAGGTAATGGACGCCTGACTCGATGCATGGCCGTTGTAGATGTTGTAACTTTGCTGTCTCGACACGCTGGGACCATAGACGACCTCCAAGCCATCGGGCATTTCGGGAAGTCGCAATTCCCCATTCACATCAACGGTGTTGATGGAATATTCCAAACGGAAAGTCTCGCCCACCTGCACCCTGTTAGGTACATTGACCGACAATTTCTGTGCTTTCGCCATCTGCACCATACAGAGGGCGATGAAACATGCGAATATGTATTTGTTTCTCATCATGGTTACTTTAGACGTTTACCAACACATCACCAATTCTTTTGCAGACCCCTTCGTTGGGGTTGTTGCATTGCCTTCTGCAGCCGTTGCTGAGTGTTCTTTTCTTCTTGGACAGCCGCGTTCAACAGTTGTTCGGCGTTTTCCCTACTCATCTGCTGGCCTCCTTGCTGCCCTTGAGATTGTTTGTCTTTCTTATCTTGATTGTCTTGATTTTGCTGGTCCTGGTTTTGTTGGTCTTTATCTTGATCCTGCTTATCCTTATCTTTGTCCTGATTCTGCTTGTCTTGGTTTTGTTTGTCCTGATTCTGCTTGTCTTGATCCTGCTTATCCTGATTCTGTTTGTCCTTGTCCTGGTTCTGCTTGTCTTGGTCCTGCTTATCTTGATTCTGATTCTGTTGGGGTTGGTTTTTCAACAGTTGCTGACAAAGAGCCAGGTTATAGCGAGTCTCGTGGTCACGGGGGTTATTGCGCAAGGCCTCCTTATAAAATTCTATGGCCTTGGCATATTCCTGGTGCATTTGAAAAATGACACCGATATTGTGATACGACATGGCCTTACGTATTTTGTTCGTCTCTGCCTCGCCAGACATCTTAAACTGCTCGATGGCCAAGGAATCCTGCTGCTGCATCATCATGGCACACCCCAGGTTGTACATGGCCTGTGTATTTTGGTCGTTGGCTGACAAAGCCTTCTTATATTCAAGCTCAGCCTTGTCGTATTGTTCTGCGCGATAATACTTGTTGCCACTTCTTACGTATTGCCTGTCGCTGTCAGCCCATGCGAGCGAAGGAATGAGCATCAACATCACTATGCACATTCCTTTGAACCAGTTGTATATGAAGGATTTGTTCGTTTTCATTTGAAGAACTTGAATTTGTTGATGAACTTGTTTTTCCTTTCCAGGATGCACACCTCGAGAATGAGCAAGAGTATGACGATGATGCCCACAGCCTGATACTGCTCATCATATTCGCTATAGATAACTGTATTGAGCTCGCCTTTCTGCATCTTAGCGATATACTCATCCAGTTTTTCCTGAGCCTTCGATGTATTGTCTACATGTATGTAAATGCCTTTTCCTGCATCGGCTATCTCCTGACACATCTGTTCGTTGAGTTTGGTCATCACCGTCTCACCACGATTATCCGTCATATATCCTCCATCGGCGAGCGGTATGGGAGCACCGGCACTATTGCCCACGCCCATGACGAATACCTGGATTCCTTTATCTGCAGCCATCTTGGCAGCTTCCAAAGCGCCTCCTTCATGATCTTCGCCATCGGTGATGATGATGATGGCCTTGCCCGTATTTTCATCTGCTGTGAAACATTTCATCGACAAGTCGATGGCTGTAGCGATATCCGTGCCTTGTGAGGCTATGAGTGACGGAGATATATTCTGCATGAACATCTTTGCCGACACATAATCAGAGGTGATGGGCAGTTGTACGAAGGCATCACCGGCGAACACGATCATACCCACCTTGTCGTCGACAAAATGGTCCACCATGTTCTCGACAATCATCTTACACTTGTCCAATCTCGACGGTTTGACATCTTGAGCCAACATCGAATTGGAGATATCGAGAGCGATGATAGCCTCGATACCTTGCCTCTGTTCGTTGCTGATTTTCGAGCCCATCTGAGGACGTGCCAACATGACGATGAGCAAGCCCAGAGCCGCCATCAACAGCCAGAACTTCAGCGTAGGTCTGTAAGACGACCTATTTTCCATCATCTGCTCCACCAATTGCGGGTCGCCGAATTTCGCTATGTTCTTTTTCAGCTTCCGGCGACTAATCCTCCACATCATCCATAGCAGTGGAAGGATGAGCAGTAGGTAGAGATATATGGGGTTTTCAAATCTGAACATTTTCTTCTTTCCTTTCTTTAACTATCGTCAAGGTATCCTCTTGAGCACGGTCATTCGTAGCACAATTTCCAACAGGAGCATCAGGATGGCGATGGCGGCGAACGGCTGGTAAGCGTCGTTGCGCTTTGAGAATTTCTTTACATCGAACTTTGTTTTTTCCAAGGTGTCGATATCCTGATAAATCTGTTTCAGCTCATCCGTGTTGGTGGCACGATAGAATTTCCCATCGGTCTTCCGGGCTATCTCGCCCAAGGTCTTGGTGTCTATCTCCACAGGCACATTGATATATTGCACCGTTCCTCCCACCGGCATGGGGTAACGAGCCACCTTGTTCGTTCCCACACCTACCGTATATACCCTGATGCCCAAGCTCTTCGCTATCTCGGCGGCGGTAAGCGGCGATATGTCGCCACGGTTATTTGAACCGTCGGTCAACAGGATAACCACCTTGCTCTTGGCCTTGCTGTCCTTCAGTCTACTCACCGCATTGGCCAAACCCATACCTACAGCCGTGCCATCCTCAATCAGTCCACGCGCGGCAATGTCGGTACGCACATTATGTAAGAGGTTGAGCAATGACTGGTGGTCGTTGGTCATAGGGCATTGTGTGAACGCCTCGCCGGCAAAGATCGTAAGTCCGATATTGTCGTCGGGCCTGCCGGAGATAAACTCCGCCGCCACCTCTTTGGCGGCCTCCATGCGGTTGGGTCGGAGGTCTTCGGCCAACATACTCGTCGACACGTCCATGGCCAGCATGATGTCGATACCTTCCACCGTTCTCGTTCCCCATGAGTGATGGGTCTGAGGTCTGGCCAGGATGAGCACCAGCATGGTGAAAGTAATCATGCGCAGAATCATCGGCAAGTGAAGCAAGCGCGTTCTCCACGATTTCCCCACATTGAGATAAGCATGCGTGTCGCTCATGCGCATGGTCGGCGACACACGTTTCCTATAGAGGAAGTACCACAGCACATACGGTATGAGTAGTAGTAGCAGGAAGAGGTATTCTTTATTTACAAATTCCATCGTTCATTCCTCCTATCCCAAAAGTGAATACAGTTGCCAAATGATGTAAGCAACGATGGCCACACCTACCAATGCCATGAAACCCAGCAGGACGATACCCACCACGCGTGTGCGCCGATTCATCTGTTGCTCCTTGGTCAGTTGGGGCTTGATTTGTTCCACGGCGGGCACATCCTCGCGCTTGGTGCTGTCGATGAATGCGATGGCATTGGCCAAGTTGCGGTCGTTCTCGTTGATGAGTGCCTCATGCTTGGCAAACTTCACCAAGTCGGCTGTCCGGAACAATTCGGTCAACTCATCCAACTTCGACTTGTCTTCTTCTTGGTTCAACCTGTCGATGATCTCATCCGAGGTCATCTCCATGGCGTTGAAACCAAAGCGTTCCTCCAAATATACCCTCAACGTGTCGGTAAGCCTCGTATAATACTCCTTCTGGTTTTCCGAAGCCGTCATACGCTGCTCCTTGATTTTCTCTATCTCCTTCATCGCCTTTTGATGAGGCAAGGCTTTGCGGATGAATTTGATGGGTGGCACTATCGACTTGTTGTCTCTTACCCGCGTATAAACATAATACGCCAACACTGCCAGCAGAAGCAGCAGACACGACATCCAGAACATACCACTCCAATCACTCCATTGGAACGGATTGTCCTGCACATCCTTTGGCGGGAAGAACTGTTCCGGGTGGAGCGTGTCGACCTCCATCGTCAGCACCTTCAGTGCCAGGTTCTTGCTGTCGTATTGCTTGCCATCGACCATGACCTTCATGGGAGGCAAGTAATAGATCGTATCCTCGAACGAGGTAAGTGTATAGGTACACGACAATCTCATCATGTCGTTGTCGATATGGGTAGTGTCCACCTCCGTCATCTCCAGCACCTCGACCCCTGGTGTGAGCATCTGTGTGCGCTGAAAGAATGGGAACACCACCTGCTGGCCGTCCTTGACAGCCACCGACAGCGTCAGGTGCACCTGTTCGCCGATAAGCATCTGCATGGAATCGATGCGTGCCTCAATGGTCGGCTCCTGTGCCGCCATATTTAGGGTAGCCCCTATCCAAGCCAATATGATGAACCACTTTTTCATTTCCTTCGTTTTTAGGCCCTCATGGCAAAAAGGGCCATCAGTTTTTTCACATAATCCTCATTGGTGGCGATGGAGATATGGTCGACATTGCTCTTCGTGAAAGCCTGTCGCAGCTTTGACTGCCGCTCCATCCAATACGCAGTATGAGCCATCCTGAGTTTCTTGCTCGATGTGTCAATCACCATTTCATGGCCAGTCTCGGCGTCGCGTACGGTCATCAGTCCCATTGCCGGCAGTTCCCTCGCCCTCTGGTCGTAGATCTGTATGGCAGCCACATCATGCTTGCGGTTGCAGATGGTAAGTGCATTGTCGAAATCGCCGCGGGCGTAGAAATCGCTCAATATGAAAGCCGTGCAACGGCGTTTCATCACCTGTGTCAGGAACTCGATAGCCATCTTTACATCGGTCTTCTTACTTTCCGGTTGGAAGTTGAGCAGTTCGCGGATGATATAGAGTATATGCTTACGTCCTTTCTTGGGAGGTATGTATTTTTCTATCTTGTCGGAGAAGAGCACCACCCCTATCTTATCGTTGTTCTGTATGGCACTGAAAGCCAATGTGGCGGCAATTTCCGTTGCCAAGTCCCTTTTGTTGACCTTCTGCGTACCGAAATCCAAGGAGCCCGAAACATCGCACAGCAACATGACGGTGAGTTCACGTTCCTCTTCGAAAACCTTGACATAAGGCTTATGAAACCTGGCAGTCACGTTCCAGTCTATGTCACGCACATCATCGCCATACTGATATTCCCGCACCTCGGAGAACACCATGCCTCGGCCCTTGAAGGCTGAGTGGTATTGTCCGGCGAAGATGTTTTGGCTCAATCCCCTCGTCTTGATTTCTATTTTCCGGACTTTTTTCAGTATCTCAGATGATTCCATTCTTCGTGATTTATGATTTGGTTAACGATGCCCGTCACATCTCGGCCATATCCATCAAGGCACCTCAACCTTGTTGATGATCTGGCTGATAATCTCCTCGGTCGACACATTGCCCGCCTCTGCCTCGTAAGAGAGGCCGATACGATGGCGCAGCACATCGTGGGCCACGGCCCTGACATCTTCGGGCACCACATAACCACGGCGCTTGACAAAGGCGTATGCCTTGGCAGCTTTTGCCAGGTTGATGCTGGCACGCGGTGAACCACCGAAGGTGATGAGATCTTTCAGCTGGGGCAGTTGATACCTGTCTGGATACCTTGTGGCAAACACGATATCGGCGATGTATTGTTCGATTTTCTCGTCGAGATACACTTGCCTTACCACGGCGCGTGCATTGACGATTTCCTCGGCAGTGGTCACAGGCAGCACCTCGGGCAATGCCCCATGCAGGTTCTCACGGATGATGAGTTTCTCCTCCTGGATTGTCGGATAGTCAATCACCACCTTCAGCATAAAACGGTCGACCTGTGCCTCAGGCAGTTGATAAGTTCCTTCCTGCTCTATGGGGTTCTGCGTGGCCATCACGAGGAAGGGGTCGGGCAGTTTGAAGGTGTTGTCGCCTATGGTCACCTGATGCTCCTGCATGGCCTCGAGCAAGGCACTCTGCACCTTGGCGGGAGCACGGTTGATTTCGTCGGCAAGGATGAAATTTGCGAACACGGGACCCTTCTTCACATGGAAATTCTCGTCTTTCTGCGAGTAAACCATGGTACCCACCACATCGGCGGGAAGCAGGTCGGGTGTGAATTGTATGCGGCTGTATTTTGAACTTATGAGTTGCGCCAGTGTCTTGATGGCCAAGGTCTTTGCCAGTCCGGGAACGCCTTCGAGCAGGATATGACCATCGGAAAGCAGTCCGATAAGCAACGAATCGATGAGATGTTTCTGTCCCACGATAACCCTGTCCATGCCCATTGTCAGGTTGGTGACGAAAGCACTTTGTTGCTCAATTCTCATGTTGAGTTCACGAATGTCGATTGTTTCTGCCATAATGTGGTATGATTTTTTTTGTTTGTTGTTTCTTTTGTAACGTCAAGCCCTCCTTGCTGAAAGGCAACGCAAAAGTACAACAAACGTAGTATATATGCGAAAAAATACTATCTAAATAATATTAAAAAGACTTCAAAAAACCTACAATTTAAGAATAATTGATAGTTTGAAGTATTTTTAATGATGAAAAAAGCCCTATCGGACGGGAAATCAGGGCTGTCCGATAGGGCTGGCAAAAGCTTATTCTGAAATATTTTGACCAATTGGCGAAACACGGTCCTCATCACGCTCTTCGCCTTTGGGATTGTTCTCTTTCAGGAATTCATTGAGTAGTTGCATGGCATGGAATGTGGCGATGGCAAGGTTCTTATCACGTCCGTGATCTTCCTCAAGCTTCCGTGTAAGCACCTTGTCTGCCGATCCGCACGCCAACCAGATGGTGCCCACAGGTATATCCTTAGTGCCACCGCCGGGTCCAGCCAGTCCGGTGGCAGCTACGGCGAAATCGGTATTGAGCGTTTTCACGGCTCCTTTCACCATGCTGATGGCAACCTCTTCACAAACCGCCGTTTTCTCCTCGATGAGTTGGGCATCTACATGTAACAGGTTCTGTTTCACTTCGTTGGTATAGCAGATGATGCCTCCTTTGAAATAGTCGGACGCACCTGGCACGGCAATGATAGCCTCGGCTATCCGTCCACCCGTACAACTCTCGGCTGTGGACAAAGTCTTGCCTGTGGAATACAGGTTTTCCTGTATCTCCCTACTGATAATCTTGTTTTCAAATTCCATATTAGATAGTATTTATTCGAAAGTCGTTTTCGCGAAGGCAGGTGCGTCGATGTTGCAGAACACACCGTCGAGGTATTTGTAATACCCCACGATACCTATCATGGCGGCATTGTCGGTGGTATAGCTGAACTTTGGTATGTAGATCTGCCAACCGAACCTACGGGCGTGGTCGTGGAACGCATTCCGCAAGCCATTGTTGGCCGAAACACCTCCTGCCACCGCCACATGCTTGATGCCAGTGGCCTTGGCCGCCTTGCGCAACTTGTCCATCAGCACCTCTACGATGGTACGCTCAAGGCTCGCCGCTATATCAGCTTGGTTCTTCTCGACGAAGTCAGGGTCTTCAGCCACCCAATCCCTCAACTTATAAAGAAACGATGTTTTCAGTCCGCTGAAGCTATAGTCGAAACCGGGTATATGTGGCTTGGCGAATTCATAAGCCTGGGGATTGCCCTGGCGTGCCAACTTGTCGATGATGGGTCCGCCGGGATAGCCCAGCCCCATCACCTTCGCACATTTGTCTATCGCCTCACCCGCGGCATCATCGATGGTCTGACCGAGTACCTCCATGCGGTTGTAAGCCTCCACCTTCACAATCTGCGAGTTGCCTCCACTGACCAACAAGCAAAGGAAGGGGAAAGGAGGTGCCGACTGGTCATCGTCGTTCTCCTTGATGAAATGGGCCATGACATGGCCTTGCAGGTGGTTCACATCTATCAAGGGTATGCCCAGTGCCCGTGCGAAGCCCTTGGCGAAACTCACGCCCACGAGCAGCGACCCCATCAATCCTGGTCCGCGAGTGAAGGCCACTGCCGAGAGTTGCTCCTTGGCCACTCCAGCCCTTTTCAGAGCTTGGTCAACCACCGGCACCACATTCTGTTGATGGGCTCTGGAAGCCAGTTCAGGCACCACCCCGCCATATTCGCGATGAACATCCTGCGACGCCGTCACATTACTCAGCAACACCCCGTTTTTGAGCACAGCCGCCGAAGTGTCATCGCAGCTACTCTCCAATCCTAAGATGTAAATATCTTTTTCCATGATTCAATACGTCAAAATCTCCACTCCATGCTCCGTCATGAGGAACGTGTGTTCCCATTGGGCGCTTGGCAATTCATCATCGGTGATGACCTCCCAGCCATAGGGGTCGTCTTCGTCGATGAACACTTTCCACGAACCCATATTCACCATGGGCTCTATGGTGAACACCATGCCCGGCACGAGCAACATTCCATGCCCTTTCTTGCCGAAATGCGCCACATCGGGCTCTTCATGAAACTTGAGTCCCACCCCATGTCCGCAGAGATCGCGCACGATGCCATAATGGTATTTCTTGGCATGTTTCTCTATGGCATACCCTATATCGCCCACAAAGCCCCACGGCTTGGCAGCTTCGGCGCCTATCTCCAAACATTCCTTGGCCACCCTTACCAGTTGTTCTTTCTCCGGGGTGGTTTTCCCGATGATGAACATACGCGATGCATCGGAGTAAAAGCCATCAAGGATGGTGGTGAAATCTACGTTGATAATGTCACCTTCCATGAGCACATCCTCTTTCTTGGGGATGCCGTGGCACACCACCTCATTGATGCTGGTGCATACGCTCTTCGGGAAACCTTCATATCCCAAGCAAGCCGGTATGGCCCCGTGTTTCTTGCAATAATCCATGCAAATGTCGTCGATTTCCTGGGTGTTCATACCTGCATGGATATGTTTGGCCACCTCGTCGAGTACCCCGGTGTTCACCACACCGCTTCTGCGTATGCCCTCTATCTCTTCGGGAGTACGTATCAATTCACGTTTGGGTACCAATTTTCCTTTATCCTGGAAAGCGAGTATCTTTTTGTCAAATTCAGTGAGCGGTTGACCGGGAATGGGTCTCCAGTTCTTCTTTTTTCGTAGAGCCATGTAAGAGTTATGAGTTATGAGTTACGAGTTATGAGTTACGAGTTATGAGTTACGAGTTATGAGTTATGAGTTACGAGTTATGAGTTATGAGTTACGAACCTATTTCCCCTCATCGGTAATGAAATACTGCCAATGATAGGGATTGTTGACATTGAAGATGATGACCTGGTGGGCCAGTTCATCGGGAAAGGTCAGTTCATGAGAAAAACAGATGACGAACTGCTCACCTTTGGTGTTGTGAACGGTGTACTGCAACATCTTGCGAGTATCCGTGGCGGTATCGCTATCCTTATTATCCACCACATAGTTGTCACCGTTGATACTGATGGCGGTGTCACCCATTTTCAGGATCGTTCCTTCAGCATAACTGAGTGAGTCAATATACTCATATTTCTGCATATCATAAGCATATTTATATTTCACCTGGTAAGTGACGTTTTGCGCCCATGCGCAACAAGAGAAAGCCACGACGGCAAGAAGTCCCAAAAAGCGTTTCATATTGTTTGAATAATTTGATGATTCAACTTTCGCAAGCTTCAGTTACAATGAACTTTAAAAGAAATTATAGGAAATCGTAAATCTTTTCTGTCCAGTCGGCACCATTTTCCGGACAATAGGTCCAGATACCCAATTGCGAGGCGACGGCCACGTTTCTCGGCCCATCGTCAAGGAACAGCGTGTCGGCGGGCAGGATATTCTCGCTGACGAGCACCTCGCGAAAGAATTGGGGGTCGGGCTTGAGCATGCGCATTTGATAGCTAAGGTAAACGGCATCGAAATAATGGTACAACGAATGGCCTTTCCCGTCGAATCGTTCACTCCCACCCCACTCCATCATGAAGGGATTGGTGTTGGATAACAGGATAAGACGATAGCCCTGTTTGCGCAGTTTCCTTAACGTCGCGAGGTTACGTTCGGGCAATTCGCCGCAATAACCCTGCCACGCATAGGCACAATCTTCGTGGGAGACCTCGCGATGCACCATCTCACTGAGTTTAGCCCTGAACTCCTCAGCGGATATCGCTCCCTTCTCCACTTCTCCGAAGATGCCCTGCTGTGTATAGGCGTCAAGCCTTTCCTCTGCATCGGTCAAGCCCAAGTTCTTAAACCTTCGGATGGCCTCGGGCTTATTGAGCGTGATGACCACTCCTCCGAGGTCGAATATGATGTTTTTTACTGCCATTTTCTTTATCAATCGAACAAATTGGGTTTTCTCTTCCGGGCTTCTTCGATACCGATTATGCCCTGCTGGTTTTCCTCATATCCTTTGCGCAACGACTCGTATTCCCTCTTCAACTGTTCCTCCATTTGCTTGTTTAGGCGTGGGTCGATGAGTTTCGAGGCGGCAATGGGATTTTGCGAGGCATCTTTCATCCATGCCACGGGGCCATGATAGACCGGAGCGATTTTCAGTGCCACATGCAGCTGGCTGGTTGTCGCCCCTCCTATGAGTATGGGAATGTCAAGTCCCGCTTTTTCCATCTCCATGGCCACATTGACCATTTCCTCCAGGCTGGGGGTGATAAGTCCGCTTAATCCGATGATGTCGGCGTGTTCTTCGATGGCCTTCTTCACGATTTGTTCCGCCGGCACCATCACGCCAAGGTCGACAACTTCGTAGTTGTTGCACGCCATGATGACCGCCACGATATTCTTGCCGATGTCGTGCACATCACCTTTCACCGTGGCCAGTACGATTTTTCCTGCCGTGGTCGATTTCTCATCACGTTGCGCCTCGATATGGGGTTGCAGGAACTGCACCGCCATTTTCATGGTGCGCGCCGATTTCACCACCTGCGGCAGGAACATCTTTCCCTGACCGAACAACTCACCCACCGTGTTCATGGCTTCCATGAGCGGTTGTTCAATGATATCGACGGCTCTGGGATAGACCGTCAGAGCCTCGCCCAGATCTTCTTCCAGGAAGTCAGGCAGCCCCTTGCGCAGTGCATATACCAAGCGGTCTTTCAAGGGGAGCGAACGCCATTGTTGCTGCTCCGACGAATGGGTATCCTTGCCCATGGCCTTATTTGCCTCGCCTTGGTTCTTGATTTCCTCAGCCAGTGCTATCAATCTCTCCGACGCATCGGCTTTCCGATGCAGTATCACATCTTCTATGATTTCCAGTTGGTTGGAGGGTATATCCTCATAAGCCACCTTTGTGGCAGGATTGACAATGCCGAAATCCATGCCAGCCTGAATAGCGTGGTATAGGAACACGGCATGCATGGCCTCGCGGATATAATTATTGCCACGGAAGGCGAAGGAGAGATTCGACACACCCCCGCTCACATGAGCGCCAGGCAGGTTCTGGCGGATCCATCGCGTGGCCTTGATAAAGTCGGCGGCATAGGCATCATGCTCCTCCATGCCCGTGGCCACGGCCAGGATATTCGGGTCGATGATGATATCGAGCGGATCCATACCCACCTGCTCGGTGAGCAAACGATACGAGCGTTGCGCTATCTCGATGCGCCGTTCATAGGATGTGGCCTGTCCCTGTTCGTCGAAACACATCACCACCACGGCAGCTCCTAATCGTTTGATTTGTCTGGCCTTGCTGATGAAGGCTTCTTCTCCTTCCTTGAGAGAGATGGAATTGACAATGCCTTTGCCTTGCAGACACTTCAGTCCCTCGACAATCACCTCCCATTTCGACGAATCGACCATGACAGGCACCGCAGCTATATCAGGCTCCGCAGCAATGGCATTGAGGAATTGCTTCATCTCGGCCTTGGCATCTAGCAACGCGTCGTCCATGTTCACATCGATGACCAAAGCGCCGTCCTGCACCTGTTTACGTGCAATGCCTATTGCCTCGTCGATACTCTTCTCGTTGATGAGTCGGAGGAACTTTCTCGAGCCCGCCACGTTGCACCGCTCCCCCACATTGACGAAATGCACCTCCTTGGTCA
This sequence comes from uncultured Prevotellaceae bacterium, assembly GCA_900316685.1. GTDB lineage: Bacteria > Bacteroidota > Bacteroidia > Bacteroidales > Bacteroidaceae > Prevotella. The sequence continues at coordinate 96,558 of ONDS01000008.1, forward strand.
CCCTGAGTTGTTCGATACCACTCAGGCATAAGCAGTCGGGCCTATCGGCCACCAGGTGGGGCTTCTCCCCTTGTGCCAATTCGCCATATCGGGCGATGAACTCGTCGGTAGTACCACAACAACCACCGACTATATTGACCAGTCGCTCGGTGATGAACTGTTTGATTTGCGGTGCCATGGTGTCGGCTGTCTCGTCGTACAATCCCATGGAATTGGGTAACCCCGCATTGGGGTAAGCCATGATATAGTAGGGAGCCTTGTTCGCCAGTTGCCGCAAGAATGGCAACATTTGAGTGGGTCCGAAAGAACAGTTCAGTCCTACGGCCAGAATGGGGAAAGAGCTGATGCTCGCCAGAAAAGCGTCGAGAGTCTGTCCACTCAAGGTTCTCCCCGCAAGGTCGCTGATAGTCGCCGACACCATGATGGGCACCTCGCGCCCTTGCCGTTGCATGGCTTCAAGAGCCGCGGCAAGTGCCGCCTTGGCATTGAGTGTGTCGAATACCGTCTCGATGAGAAAGGCATCCACCCCACCCTTCAACAGGGCCACCATCTGTTCGGTATAAGCAGCGAACATCTGGTCGTAGTCGATATCACGGGCTGCCGGATTCGACACATCAGGGCTCATCGAACAGGTCTTGTTGGTGGGTCCCACCGACCCCGCCACAAAGCGCCGGCGCCCCACCTCGGTGAAGCTGTCGGCAGCCTTCCGTGCCACCTTGGCGCCCTCGTAGGCCATCTCAGCGGCAAGTTCTTGCATGCCGTAGTCAACCTGCGAGATACGTTGGGCATTGAAGGTGTTGGTGGTGATGATATCCGCTCCGGCTTTCAGGTATCGGCGATGGATATCCTCAATGACATCAGGTCTGGTGATATTGAGCACATCATTGTCGCCGGCCAGCTGTCCCTCGTGAGAGGAAAACCTGTCGCCCCGGAAATCATTTTCCGTAAGATGATAGCCCTGGATCATCGTACCCATGGCCCCGTCGAGAATAAGAATACGCTGTTTGAGTGCGTCGCTGATTGTCATCTTTTTACCTTACCTGTTTTTATTTGAACGACTTCATCGCCTTGTCCATCTCACGTTTGTCCTCTTTCTCCTTGAGAGACTGGCGCTTGTCGTATAGCTTCTTACCCTTGGCGAGGGCCAAGTCGACTTTCGCCCTACCATTCTTGTCGATGAACACCAAGGTGGGAACGATGGTGAAGCCTACTTGCTTGGTGGCCTCCCTGAGATGGATGATCTCACGCTTCGTAAGCAACAGTTTCCTGTCGCGCTTGGCCTCATGGTTGCTGAACGAGCCGTAGAAATAGGGCGAGATGTTCATGCCTTTCACCCATATCTCCCCATTCACTATATAGCAATACGTATCTACGAGCGAGGCTTTCCCCAGACGGATGGACTTGATTTCCGTGCCGGTGAGGACGATTCCCGCCGTAAATGTCTCTACGAAGAAATATTCGAAGGAGGCTTTTTTATTCTTTATCTGTATAGGACTTTTTTTCCTAAGCTCCAGTTGTTCTTTATTCACGTTAATACCTAATGTTTAAAAAAGGAGGGGAAGACCTTACGACACGACCTTGGCGAATCGGTCGATATGCTCGTCGATGAAACAAGCCACCATGCCCGTCCACTGTTCTTCGTTCTCCACGAAACAATCGTCAAGGTCGTCGAATTCCGGCATTTTCTCGTAAAGTTGCATGAACTCATCGTCGGTGGCATCCTTGAGCAGCTCGCCTTGGTATTTTCCGAAAAGTTTGCGTGCCTTGTTGAGCAATCGGGCCACGTCGTCGAGTCCCCAGTTACGCATCATCTTACCGAAAGGATTGTTGAAAAAGAAAGGTCCATAACCGTTGTGGAGCAGTTGCACGAAACCACCATCCATCACCTCTTCGTGAAGGATATCCCACGCCAACAACGTCATTTGGTCGGCATTGAGCATAGCCATTGTTTCGCCGTTCAGTTCGCCGATCTGGCCCTTGATGGCAGCGACGAATACCCCGACGAACTCATCCATTCCTTTTTCAGCGGCATCGACCACCACTGATTCCTTGATTGTTATCTCACTCATTTCGGTTGCAAAATTATACAAAAATACCGAAACGACCAAAAGAATAACAGGGAAGATTGTAAGAGAATGAGTGAAGGAGTGGATACATTACCCCCTCAACACTCAACACTCAGCACTCACCACTCAGCACTAAACACTAAACACTCAACGCCCAGCACTCAACACTAAGCACTCAACACTAAGCACTCAACACTAAACAATCAACACTAAACAATCAACCTCCCCACCTGATAGAATGCCATGGATACCACCCAAGCCACCACCGTGGTGTAAACAGCCACGAGCAAAGCCCATCGCCATGAACCCGTTTCGTTCTTCACCGCCGCTATCGTGGCTATGCAGGGGAAATAGAGCAATATGAACAGGAGGTAAGCGTAGGCCGAGAGCGGGGTGATACCCTCCGCTTCCATCTTTTGTCTGAGAATGGTGTACTTGTCGCCTTCATCATTGAATGTGTCGTCGTCGCTGAAGGAGTCGTCACCCGAATGGAGTACACCCATGGTAGAGGCCACGATTTCCTTTGCTCCCACACCGGCTATGAGCGACACGTCGAGTTTCCAGTTGAAGCCCTGCGGGGCGAAAATGGGCTCGACGGCTTTTCCCATGCGGCCGATATAGCTCTGCTCCTGCTGTTCTTGATGAGAGAGAGACTCGTCATGGGGGAAATAGCCCAGTGCCCACACGATGACACTTGCCACGAGGATGATTCCTCCCATCTTCTTGAGATATTCCTTGCCTTTCTCCCATGTATGGCGGGCGATGGCTTTCGCCGTAGGCCAACGATACGGGGGCAGTTCCATCACGAAGGGAGTGTCCTCGCCCTTGATGACGAACGCCGAGAACAGTTTGCTGACGATGACCGCCATGAGGATGCCTACCACATAAAGCGAGATCATGACCCACGACCGATACTGCAGCGAGAAGAACGTGCCGGCAATCATGATATAGATAGGCAATCGCGCCGAACAACTCATGAATGGAAGTATCATCATGGTGATAAGGCGCGAGCGTTTGCTCTCGATGGTTCGTGTGGCCATGATGGCAGGCACGTTGCATCCAAAGCCCATGATGAGCGGTATGAACGATTTGCCGTGGAGTCCCATCTTGTGCATGAGCTTATCCATGATGAAGGCTGCGCGCGCCATATATCCCGAATCCTCCATCAGCGAGATGAAGAGATAGAGAATAAGAATCTGTGGCAGGAAGACGATGACCGCCCCCACGCCGCCGATTATTCCATCGACAATCATCGACCTTAGCGGACCGTCGGGCAAGGCGGAACCCACCCAGTCGCCCAGCGCTTCTACTCCCGCTTCGATCCAGTCCATGGGGTATTGCCCGAGCGAAAATGTGGTCTGGAACATGATATAGAGGAGTATGAAGAAAATGGGAAAGCCCAGGAACTTGTTGGAGAGCAGACTGTCGATGACATGAGTGACGCGATACGTATCCTGCTCTTTCCCTTCGGAGAACATCGCTTCGGTCAGCGCACCATGTATAAAGCCGTATTTGGCATCCATGATGGCCGTCTCACTGTCTTTCTGGGTATCCTCAAGAATCTGTTGCGCCGCCTCTTGCCGAGCTTTCAACACATCGTCGGCATTCTTCATCATCTTCGCCAAGCGAATCGCCTCGCTATCGTTTTCCAGCAGTTTCACCGCGAGATAGCGAGTGGAGTACAGCGAACGTAGACGGTCGGACTTTTTCAGGACCTGTTGTATTCTCTCGATGCCTTTTTCCACATATACGCCATGGTTGACGTGGATATGCCGATAGAAACTCCTCCCCGGCTTGTCGCCGTCGTCGAAATCCTCTACATGTCCCTTAATCGATTTGTCGGCGAATTTCTCATGCCACTCATGAATCTCCCTTTGCACCTCGGGATTGATCTTGCCATCCTCGCCGATATAGTCGCCCCCCTCGTATAGGTTGATGATGATATGGAAAAGCAGGTCCACGTTCATACCCGACTTGAACGAAGTGGGTATCATTGGCACGCCGAAGAGCGTGCTGAGGGTGTCGATATCGAGTTTGTCGCCCCGTTTTTCGAACTCATCATACATGTTGAGGGCGCAAACCATGCGTATGTTCATATCCACCAACTGTGCAGTCAGGTAAAGGTTGCGTTCGATGTTGGTGGAATCGATCACGTTGATGACGATATCAGGCTTTTTCTCGAACAGGTGTTTCCTGACATACAACTCCTCCGGACTATAGCAGGAGAGGGAATATGTGCCGGGCAGGTCGGTAAGGTGGAAGGTGTAATCCTCGAATTTCGCCGTGGCCTCCGCCGCATCTACGGTCACCCCCGAGTAGTTGCCCACCCTGGCATGAGCCCCTGAGGCGAAGTTGAAGAGCGATGTCTTGCCGCAGTTGGGATTGCCCACCAACGCCACATTGATGGAACGGCGTTTGGCGGTCGCCCCCTCCTTCAACTGCTGTTCGGTAAATGCCACCCGCTCGGATATGACCTCGCCTAAATCTTCCCGTTCCACGGGTATATCCCTGTCGATCTCCTTCTCCGAGAATATCTCGATGAGTTGCGCCTCATCATGTCGGAGCGACACCTCATAGCCCATAACCTTATATTTCACAGGATCTTGCAGCGGAGCATTAAGCAATGCCTCCACTGTCTTGCCCTTGATAAATCCCATTTCAATAATCCTTTTACGGAAGCCACCATGGCCGAGCACTTTTACGATAACGCCCTTTTCACCTGTGTTCAGTTCAGAAAGTCTCATTCCCGCTATATTTTTTTTGAAATGCAAAAGTACGAATTATTTGCGAATTGTCCAATACCTAAAAGCGAGGATTTTTTCCCGTGGAGCAAGAAGCAAGTAGTTAGGAGTAAGTAATGAGGGACATAGGAAATGAGAATCCACCCACATGTAGGGGCTGAGTTGATGTCTGCCCTTCAAAAACATGGAATATGTTGGTATGATTTGCGGATATGGGAAAAAAACATTACTTTTGTAGCGGACATAACAACGAACGAGATGAAACCCATAAGACATATCCTACTGGCGCTGGTCATGCTGACGGGCGTCGCCGTCTATGGTCAACGGCATGAGATATACAACGACCGGATAGCCAGCCTGCAAGTGGTTGCGGGAGTGGATTGGCTCTCACCGCCCGTCATCACGCTGAACGGACCCGAGGTGATCAACATCGGTTTCGACGACCTGACCCATGAGTATCACCGTTATACCTACAAGGTGGAGCATTGCGAAGCCGATTGGAGCGTATCCACCGAGCTCTTCGACACCGAATACTTGGAAGGATTCTTCGAAGGCAATGTCATAGAAGACACGGAAGAGAGCCTGAACACCAACCAGCTATACACCCATTACCGATTCCAAATACCCAACAGCCATTGTCGCTTGAAGATGGGCGGCAACTACAGGGTGACTGTCATCGACGAGAATGAGGATGAGGAGATGTTTTCCGCCTGCTTCATGGTGGTGGAACCCATGATGGGCGTGAGCCTTGAGGTGAGCACCATCACCGATATCGATGTGAACAACCGCTATCAGCAAGTATCAATGGACGTGAGTTATGATTCCGGAATCAACATTATTTACCCCGAGCGGCAACTCAAGACCGTATTGATGCAAAACGGTCGGTGGGACAACGCCCGTATCAATGTGCCGCCCTCATACCGGATGGAACATGGGTTCCACTGGAGTCACTGTCGCGACTTCATCTTCGACGGAGGCAATGAATACCATAAATTCGAGATATTAGACAACGACCACCCCACCCTCGGCATCGACTTCATCCGCTGGGACGGTGAGATGTATCACGCCTATCCCTTCGAGGATGTACCCCGACCGAACTACCTCTACGACGAAGATGCCAACGGCGCGTTCTACATCCGCAATAGCGACAACTATGAGAACGACCGGTTGTCGGACTACGACTGGGTGCATTTCCGCAAGCCTTCGGAGCGTTATTTGGGAGAGATGTACGTCAATGGAGTATGGACCAACGACCGTTTCACCGACCAATACCGTCTGGAATACAACGACTCCACACAAAGCTATGAAGGGGCGGTATTGCTCAAGCAAGGCTATTATTCCTACCAATACCTACTGCTTGACGAGAACGGCATCACCCATAACGTGGAAAACGAGGGCAATTATTATCAGACGGAGAACACCTATCAAGCCTTGGTCTATTTTCGCGAGACAGGCGGCAGAACCGACCGTCTGGTGGGTTACCAACAAGTGCAGTTCGGGCGATAAGGGAAAAGCCGGTATCCTCCTACTCCAATACATTCTCTAAAAAACGCGCCAGGTTCTCACCCATGAGATTGGTGGCGATGATGATACCGTCAGGATCAAGCAAGACGTTCGATGGAATGTTGACGATACCGTAAGCCTGTGCCGCCTCTCCCTCGCGCACCTTCAAGTCGGAGAGTTGTGGCCATTGCAGTCCCAGCCTTTGCACGGCAGCCGTCCACGACCGCGAGCTATTATCGAGGGATATCCCGATAATCTCGAAGTTTTTCTTCCCGCGATACTTGCGGTAGAGATTGATCAGATTGGGCATCTCACGGAGGCAGGGAGTACACCAACTGGCCCAGAAGTCGAGCAACACGTAGTTCCCCCGCCCACAGTATTCACTCAACCGGTGGTTGCGCCCATAGAGGTCGCCCAACAAGGCGTCGTGATATGTTATGCCCAAACGCGTCTTTCCCTTCGTCTGATAATACTCAATGATTTCCGCCATGGCAGGATGATGGTAGTATACCGTGGTGGAATCCATAAGCGGTGCCAGACTCTCGTAATCCACTTCGTCTATCACATCGCGTAGATAGATGAGCGGTGCCATGGTCTCCTTGTTTTCCAACAGCACATTGAGTTCCCGGTAAATGACAGTAGTCATCGCCTGCTCAAAGGTCGCTTCATCAACGACGTCCATATCCTCCAGAGACCGTGATATATTGGTGATGGTAGTATCGATGGCGCACAGCTTCATGTTTTGCTCCGATGCCTCCACGAACAGGAAGGGTGCGGTGATGATTCTTCCTTCAGAGGCAGGGCCATCGATGACCATCCGGATAGGCACCCCATCGTTGACAAAGGGGAGATAGACATCTTGGTTCCCCACGCCCAGCAGCTCGTCTTTGGGAGCCACGCCCTGGACGTTGAAGTGCCCATCGATCACCTCCATGCTGTCGAGCACCTCCATCTCGGAGAATCTCACCTTATAGAGATATACCCACTCCGTATCATTGAACACTTCGCCCGAGACGGAGTATTCCACGTCTTGCGCTGTGAGGGAGAGCGCCGCAAGGCTGAAGATCAAGGATGTGAATAAGCGTTTCATCATGCTTGTTGGACTAAGGTAAGTTTTTTGTAAGTGGGTGAAATATCTATTTATGCCACAAAAATAATAATATTTTTGTAATTGATTCAAAATAATATCAGAAAGTTTTATTTTTTACCGAAATAATTAGTAAAAAATAATGGCCTTCATACGTTGTTTTTAAATAAAAGTAACCCAATCAAGGTGTTCTATATTTATAATGCATATTTTTTTGCGAAAATTCAAGAATAGCGTTATATTTCGCCAAAAGTCGAAAAAAATACGTGATTTGGCGAATTATAGCGTTATAACTCGCCAAAAGTGGGAAAAAATAGGCGATTTGGCGAAATATAATGGAATTTGCGATCAATGTACTATTGTATTTTTGATAATCACATAAGATTAGCTATCTTTGCAAAGTAAATTTGATCTTATTGTTCATAAGCCCATACGGCATACGGAAGGGCATACATGAAGTAAGCCCCTACACAGGCGGGCGGGCACGAGGCACCGCCCCTACGGCATACGGAAGGGGATACACGAAAAAGGACATACACCAATCCTTAAAAGCGAATTATACCTATGACACGAAGATTTTGGCTCATCATGATGATGCTGGCTATGGTGGGCAGCATGATGGCACAGAGAAGGAGAAACCAGGAACTGAGGGAGACGAACGCGGCGTTCTACCTGACTGAGGAGGCTCGACGCATCGGCGACCAGGTGCTGCTGTACCAAAGGGTGACGGGGGGATGGCCGAAAAACATCGACATGGCTCGTCCGCTGAGCGAGGAGGAACGGGTGGATATCATAGAGGAGAAGACGCGCCGCGACGACTCGACGACGGACAATGGGGCAACAACGATACAGATGACCTTCCTCGCCCGTCTCTACCAGGCTACGAAGGAGGTGCGCTACAGGGAGGGGTTCGACCGTGCGGTGGAATTCCTGCTCAGTGGTCAGTACGACAACGGCGGCTGGCCACAGTTCTGGCCGGAGATGCGTGGTTACCAAGTGCATATCACCTACAACGACGATGCCATGGTGAACACGATGTCGCTACTGCGCGCCATTGCCGAACAGCAGGAACCCTACCAAGGCGATATCACCGACGAGGATCTCCGGAAAAGGGCCGCTGCCGCCTTCGACAAGGGTGTGGAGTGTATCCTGAAGACCCAGATAGAAAAGGATGGGAGGAAGACGGTGTGGTGCCAACAGCACGACCGTGAGACTCTGGCCCCGGCACATGCCCGTGCCTACGAGTTGCCGTCGTACTGCTCACAGGAGAGCGCGGGTATCGTGAAGTTGCTGATGACACTGCCCCACCCCGATAAACGCGTGAAGGCCGCCATACATGCTGCCATGAGTTGGTTCGATAAGTATAAGTTGACGGGATGGCGGGTGGAACGCAGCGGTCCATGGGCCAGCATCGACGGTGACACAAAACTGGTGGCCGACCCTACCGCCCCACCCCTTTGGGCACGGTTTTATGACCTGACTTATTGTGAGCCTTACGTCTGCGACAGGGATGGGTTGCCCCGTCGCCGTCTGGAGGATATCGGTCCCGAGCGACGCAACAGCTATTCGTGGTTCAGCAGTGGGCCTGCGGAGCTTTATCCACTATATGAGGCTTGGGTGTCGCGCCACGACCCGAAGCACAAGGTGAAAATAAGCCTGCAGACACCCGGTGCCAACGAGACGGGTCTGGTGGAGATGTTCCGCCAGCCCACGAAATCGGAAAGGCTCTACGATGCCGTAGTTAATGAGGGGGAGAGCATACAGGCAGCCATAGAAGCCGCTCCCGAACACCCCGACAAACCTTACAAGATACTCATACGCAAAGGACGATACGAGCAGAAGGTGATTGTGGACCGCGAGAACATCGTGTTAGTGGGCGAGAACCGCGACAGCACGATCATCGTGTTGGCCGAGACCGCCGAGACCCGACAGGTGAAAGAATACCATGGCAAGGAAGTGGGCAACGGTGTGGTGGTTCTGCAAGAAGGAGCTGACGACTGTGTAATCAGTGGCCTGACCATCTACAACAACTACGGCACGACGGTGGAGAATACGACGAAGCATCAGATGGCCGTATTCGGACGTGCCACACGTACGATTATCGTGAACTGCAACATCTGGGCCGACGGCAACGATGCCATGTCGTTATGGGCCCGCCACGGCGACGGCATGTATTATCATGCGGACCTGTCGCTCAGGTGTCCCGGGGTGGACTTCCTGTGTCCACGAGGCTGGTGCTACGCCACTCGCTGCCGTTTCATGGGCGACGGAAGGGCCATCATCTGGCACGACGGACGCGGCGACGAGCGCAAGAAACTGGTGATCACCAATTCGTGGTTCGATGCCAAGCGGCCTACCATCCTGGGGCGTTACCACCACGATGCGCAGTTCTACCTGCTGTTCTGCCACCTGAGCGACAAGATTCTCGATACTAATATCAGCTATGCCTATACCGACAAGGTGCTTGATGAATGTCCTTGGGGGCAGCGCACCTATTATCATGGTTGCAAGCGCGACGGAGGGCACAGTGGTTGGTTGGCCGACAATCTGGACACCGCTCCCGGACGTCCCCCATTTCACGCCATCACAGCGCGGTGGACTTATGATGTGAAATGGGATCCGGAGGCAAAGATGAGAGAACTGTGGGAGGTGATTGCTTATTGAGGGTTGAGTGTTGAATGTTGAGTGTTGAGTGTTTAGTGTTGAGGGTTTAGGGTTGAATTTTATAATTTTTTAATTTTAAAATGTAAGCGTGGAATGATGAATTGTAGTATATTTGCACCCGTATAGCGTGATGCTATGCATATTACATTCAAGCACGAGAGAAAAACGAACTACTTAAAAGAAGAACATGAAAAAGAATTTAATGGCAATGCTCATGGTCTTGTTGGCAGCCAACTCAACCGTCAGCGCACAAGACTATGCCCGTTATTATGAGAACCTGCCCATGGCCATGCCACAAGTGAACACTCCCAATATTCCCGCCCGTACGGTGAAGTTGAGCGACTACGGAGCCGTGGGCGACGGTGTGACCTTGGTGACCGAAGCCTTGCAGAAAGCCATCAACGATGTGGCCAAGCAAGGAGGAGGCCATGTCGTTATCGAGGCTGGCATCTGGCTCACCGGTCCCATCACCCTGAAAGATGGCATCGACCTGCATTTAGAGCGTAACGCCCTGCTCGCCTTTTCGCCCGACAAGGCCGTGGCCATGAAGAAAGACAGCAAGACGGGAGAGCTCAAAGACAGGGCCGAGCCCGGCATCAGCGCCTCGAAGCGTCATGACATCAGCATCAGCGGCGAAGGCACCATCGATGGCAACGGCGAATGGTGGCGTCCGGTGAAGCGCGGCAAGGTGAGCGATGTGGAATGGAAGGACTATACCTCTAGGGGCGGTACCGTGGCCGACGACGGCAAACTGTGGTATCCCTTCGGACTGAAGCATTTCGCCGACATCGCCCCGACAGCAGAGCAGCAAGAGCGCATGCGTGCCCATCTCATCCGACTCACCGACTGTGAACGCGTGCGCATCAGCGGTGTGACCGTACAGAACTCACCCCGTTTCCATATCGTGCCACAGAGATGCAAGAACGTGGTGATTGACGGAGTGACTGTGCGTTGTCCGTGGAATGCTCAGAACGGCGACGCCATCGACATCGGCAACTGTAGGAACGTGCTCATCGTGAACAACACCATCGATGCCGGCGATGACGGCATCTGCATGAAAGGCGGCGCAGGTGCCGAAGGCGAGAAATATGGTCCCTGTGAGAACATCCTCATCCAGGACAACACCGTCTATCATGCCCATGGCGGTTTCGTCATCGGCAGCGAATTCTCCGGCGGCATGAAGAACATCGTGGTGCGCCACTGCCTGTTCAGCGGCACCGACACCGGTCTGAGGTTCAAGAGTGCCGTGGGACGAGGCGGCAAGACCGAGAACATACACATCAGCCACATCACCATGAGTGATATTCGCGACGAGGCCATTGTCTTCGAAACCACCTATTGGGACAACCATGTGGGAGCCACGAAATCGGAGGGAGAGAAAAAGATGGAATATGTGCCCGACTTCGGCGACTTCCACATCAGCAATATCACCTGCCGCGGTTGCGAGACCGCCATCGCCGCCCATGGTCAGCAGGGCATGATACACGACGTGAAGATCAGCGACGCCGTCTTCTTCTACACCAAGAAAGGCACCGACATCGATGCCACCTGTGGAGTGGAACTGAACAATGTAAGACTGGAAACCTTTGCGAAATAAGCTATCGAGGTTGCGAAGTCAAGCCGTCGAAAAGCGGCTATCTTCATTTATCTTCCTGTATCTTCTAAACAAAGTTGAGTAAGGCTTATTCTATCATTCGTTTATTCGTGATAAGTTATCCCTTACAACCATGAGTTGACAAGGGAACCAGTTCGACGACGGTGAGCGTGTTGTCCTCGACTTTGAAACGCACATCATACCCCCCAAAAGGCATACCATATACCTTTTGGGGGTCTTTTTGGTAAGCCGGTCGTGGGTCGAGAGCCAAGGTGTCGATGAGCGGCTGGAGATGGTCGGAAGGCACCAGGGAACGGAGCGCATCGGGAAAGACCACCTGCAAGGTGTTCCACCCATGTTGGTCGACGAATCCGCTGCGTGCCCCCTCATGGCAGTCGGCGTAAGTGATATAGGGTTTGATATCGAAGATGGGGGTGCCATCCATCAGGTCGGCCCCCAACACATGGAGCACAGGACCATCGCCACTCTCCCACTCTACCGATTGCAGACGCACCGAAGAGAGTCCGATGGGATTAGGGCGGAAAGGCGAGCGCGAGGCGAAGACACCCACAGACCGGTTGCCACCCAAGCGCGGAGGACGGACCACGGGACTTGCCGCCGCGTGCTTGTTGCCCGAAAACTCCCACACGAGCCAGAGATAGTCGAAGCCTTCTATGCCCCGTAGCGCATCGTGATTGCGCCACTCAGGCACAAAGACGATACGTCCGGGAATCTGCTCTACCAAACCACTCTGTTTGGGAATGCCGAATTTTGACGAAAAAGGCGAATGGAAAAACGCTATGGGGTGGATGGTCATGTTGATAGCGAGACGACAGCCGAGATAGCCACAAACACCAGGACGGTGAAGCAGCCTGTGACAATGGGAGCCCACATATCGCGCACCTTCGTGGGCGCTTTATGATGGCTGAAGGAAGAGAAAATCCAGTACATGATCATCGCGCCGATGGCACCGATAATCATACCTGCCAAGAGATCGCCCATATAATGAACCCCCAGGTACATGCGCGAATAGCACATCAGCACAGCCCATGCCACCATCATCAGCGACAGCCACTTACGCCGGAAGAGCAAGATGATATACGTGACCAATGCCCATGAGTTGGCGGCATGCGCCGAAGGGAAGCTATAGTTGCCGCCTCGGTAGCCATTGACGATGTGCACGGTTTCGGAGATGGGATTTTGTAGGTTGCTTGGGCGCAGTCGTTCCACCTCCGGTCGGAGCAGTTGCGCCGACACTTGGTCGCTGAAAGTGATGATGATCGCAGCCGTAAGCAGTGAGAGCAAGGTTACTTTCCAAGAGTAATTTCTTGCGATGACGAACACCAGACTGGCATAGAAGGGTACCCACACCCATTTACCGCTATATAGAGGCATGAACACATCGAAAAAAGGCGAATGATGACTATTGATCTCGAGCAGCAGTGCCGTATCGAGGTCAATGAGGTGTTGTAGCAAGGATGTGAGCGTAATAAATAAAGTCATTTTCCCTGTCATTCGCTTTTGGACGGCAAAGTTACGAAAAATCGAGGGCAGAACAAAATGAATTTATTCATTTTTTATGCCGAGATGGAGTAACTTATGTAAAGTTACGAAAAATCGAGTGCAGAACAAAATGAATATATTCATTTTTTATGCCGAGATGGAGTAACTTATGTAAAGTTACGAAAAATCGAGGGCTTAGACTTGCAACTACACTGCTTACGGATTGTTTCTTAAAGATTTTAATTATTGACGCGAATTCCCATGAATCAACCGCAAATTATCCATGATTTTTTTATTCGCGATTATAATTTCGGTAAATAATGGAAATTTATGTTTGCCAAAGACACAAGACCAAGTGATGATGATTTGCAAGAATAGCCACCTCATTTGTTAACATGAGTTAAAATTCATTCTTTCTCCCCATTGGATGGGATTATTTGGAAATAAATGATTAATTTTGCACCGCTTAAAAGGGAAGGTTGGCAGAGTGATCGATCGCGCTGGACTCGAAATCCGGTATACCCCTTTCGGGTATCGGGGGTTTGAATCCCTCACCTTCCGCCAAGAGTTGAAGAGAAGCCAGAAAATGGCTTCTCTTTTTTTGTGTAGCCAATGCCTGAAACAAAATAATCGATGGTTGTTATAAGAAAAACAAAAAGCCTTCCGAAGAAGGCTTTTTGGCGGTGCGTACGGGACTCGAACCCGTGACCTCCTGCGTGACAGGCAGGCATTCTAACCAGGCTGAACTAACGCACCAAAAGTATTGGTGAGCGGTGCGTACGGGACTCGAACCCGTGACCTCCTGCGTGACAGGCAGGCATTCTAACCAGGCTGAACTAACGCACCAGTCCAATTGCTTTTTGAATTGCGGATGCAAAGGTATACAAAAAAAGCGTCACCGCCAAAAAAATCGGCGACTTTTTACAAAAAAAATTGCATTAGTGCCACATCCTTGTATTCTTTGCCGTTGAAAAGCCAATCCTTGACGATGCAGGAAGACGAGAAACCAAGGGAAAGAAACAATTTCATGGACGGCACGTTGTCGACAGCCACCCAGGCATATAGCTGATGCAGATGGAGCTTGGAACGGCAATAACCAAACAACTGGCGCAGCGCCTCCGAACCTAAGCCTTGCCGTTGATATGATGGCATCACCACAATACCAATTTCCGCCCTTAGATGCTCCGGTTCGAAAGCCATCAGGTCGACCATCCCCACCACTTGTCCATCCTTCTCCATTACCAGTCGTAGTTGTTTATCGGTATAGATATCATTGGCAGTCTGGGCGATGAAGGATTTGAGAGCGTAATGCGAATAGAGCACATTGGAGAGTCCGACGCCCCAGAGTGATGGGTCGTTTTCAATCAGATAGAGCATCTCCAGGTCTTCCGGTTCCAATGCTCTCAAAATCAAACCGTCCTCCTTCATTTGAGCACCTCCTCCAGTGTGATGATGGTCTTTGTATGAGGATTGAATGTACCCATCTGCACATTCTCCACAGGATGTTGTGCGAAGATGTCAAGAATGGTTTCATAGGCATACGAATCGGTATCATAGACCACGATGAGCGTATTCTTAATCTCGCGGTTCTCCAACAAGGAGAGATGTCCGTCGGGCATCTTTTTCTCGTTGCCCACCTGAAATTCACTTGACAGGCCTTTCTTACGCGAGAGTTTCCGGCACATCGTGATAGCCGAAACCGAACCGATGAAGAGGTAGTCGGGTTCTTTCGCCCGTTTGCGGCTAAAGAATCCCAGTGCCTTACGCATCTTGCCCGTCTGCATCTTGATAAGTGCCATGGTGGCACTGAAATAGATGGCGCATTTGATGGGAATGGAGATGAGGAAGCTGGAATTGCCAAAATGTTTTTTGAAGAAGATGTACATGGCCTCATAGAACACATGCACATGACGGAAGGACGATTTGGCCGTACTCTCACCTTTATAATGCAGGATGGTCTCAGGCACATACCAGTTTTTATATCCACCCTTCATCAAGCGGTATGAAAGGTCGATGTCTTCGCCATACATGAAGAAATCCTCGTCGAGAAGCCCCACCTTGTCGAGAGCCTCGCGCCTAAGCATACAGAAGGCACCACTCACCACCTCTATTTCCACCGGTTTATCCCACGGCAGGTATCCCATATAATACTTACCGAAACGTCGGCTATCCGGAAAGCGGTTGCACAGGCCACACATCTTATAAAAAGCCGTCATAGGAGTAGGGATTCCCCTTCGTGACTCCTTGGCCTTGATGCCGTTGGCATGAAGCATCTTCACTCCCACGGCTCCGGCATCGGGATGGTCGTCCATGAAAGTTACGACCTCTTTGAGCACATTCTCTCCCACTATGGTATCGGGGTTGAGCAAGAGAACATATTCGCCTTCCGACTGTTTGATGGCGATATTATTGGCCCTGGCGAATCCCAAGTTGTGGTTCATCTCGATGTAATTCACATCGCCGTATCTCTGCTGGAGATAAGCCACGCTGTCATCGCGTGAGTGGTTGTCGACGACATACACCTCCGCCTCCAAGCCCTGTGCAGCCTTGTAGACACTGTCCAGGCACTGGTACAGGTAATGCTTTACATTATAACTTACTATGATGACGGAGAGTTTCATGGATGAGAAGGATTGTCGTGTTCCATTTCATGAGAACAACGCTCATTGGTGGGATAGACCACCATCAAGCAAAGGAAGGCTATGATGGCCAGATAGCCGAAAGGCACAGCGGCAAAAAGATAGTAGCACAGCGTATTTCCCACCATCAGAAAGGCAAGGAGTCCTATGCGTATGGAAGACCACATCAGGTATTTTGAGTATTGTCCGTCGCCCAACCGCTTTCTCACGAACGGCAATCTGATCAAGCTGATGGCCAGAGGTATCAGAGCCAGCGAGAGCAGTTCCATGACGATAGTAGCCACGAAAAGTTGGTGGCTGTTTTCCGCCAACAGCCCTGAAGGCATGGCATGTGATTCGAACAAGACGACAATGGCAAGCGCCAAAGCCACCGACAACCAGATGATAGCTTTAAGTGTTTTCCTTATTTTCCGCATCATTATCAAAGTTTTCATTGCACGAAGGGAATCCTGTTCTGTATGGATCGTCCAAGGGTCACCTCGTCGGTATATTCCAATTCATCGCCCACGGAAATGCCCCGAGCTATGATAGACAGTTTCACCTGCATGGGAGCCAACTTGCGTGATATGAAGAAGTTGGTGGCATCGCCCTCCATGGTACTCGACAGGGCGAGTATCACCTCTTCCACCCCACCCTGACCGATTCTTTGGACTAAGGAGTCGATGGTAAGGTCGCTCGGTCCTATGCCATCCATAGGAGAGATGACACCGCCGAGCACATGGTAGAGTCCGTGGTATTGCTGAGTATTTTCGATGGCCAAGACATCCTGAATATTCTCCACCACGCAGATAATGGAAGCATCGCGTTTCCGGTCGGAGCAGATGGGGCAGATGTCCGTATCGCTGATGTTATGGCAAACCTTGCAGAACTTCACCTCCTCCTTCATTTTCGCAATGGCCGAGAGGAAGGTATCGACATCCTGTTTGCTCTCACGCAGCAAAAAAAGTACCAGGCGCAAAGCGGTTTTGCGCCCAATACCCGGAAGATGGGAGAAAGCCCCGACGGCTCTCTCCAATAAGGCTGAAGGATATTGACTCAGCATTTACGGCAAGTATATGCCCAAGCCGATACGCAGTCCAACGGTGGAATAGTTGCTGTGGTCCTTGAACGACTGCTGGTAGTACAATGCCGGTTCGATGGTGATGAAGCGGTTGATAAAGAACGCGTAGCCCACTTCCACCCCTGGCATCACATCATTGTAGTTGTCGTAGGCGTGAAGATACTGCACATTGGCACCGAGGAAGATTCCGTTTTGCAGGATGTAGTAACGACCTCCCACCCCCAGGGTGAGTTCATCGGGATTTTCACCATTGCCCTGGTAGCCCACATTAGCGGTAGCCATCACATTGTCAAGCAAGCAATAGCCCACCTGTCCCTGGAGACCAAGGTTGAGTTTTGACGAGCCGTTATAGCTCAGGTTCAGTCCGGAGAGCGAGGCTCCGACATACTTCTTGCCCTTTTCGAACTGTGCGTTGGCAGAGATAGCCACCGCAAAAACCATCAACAATAATGCGATTTTCTTTTTCATATCCTATTTAGATTTAGTTATTATGCGATTGATGCCCATTCATCCATTTCCTATACCATGCAAAGAACCAGACAAGTGCCACGACAAGTATGACGATGCCGAGGATGTAGCCAAGCGTAGACTTGATACCAAAGGCCTGCGGGCTGACAAAGAGGAACGTAGAGCACACGGTGGTCATGAAGAGAGCCGGGATGAGGGTGATGATAAACGGTTTGCGTTGTTGAACCATATAGACTGTGATGGCCCAAAGCATGAACACCGACAGCGTCTGGTTAGACCATCCGAACCAATTCCAGAGGATGTTGAACCCTTCATTGTCGTTCATCTGCCACACCAGCAAGGCGATGGCCACTGCGAACATGGGTATACAAACATACAGACGCTTATGAATCGTGCGTTGTTCCAGTTTCACGAAGTCGGCAATGATCAGTCGTGCCGAACGGAACGCCGTATCGCCGCTGGTGATGGGAGCCGCCACTACACCCAAGAGGGCCAGGATACCTCCAGCCACACCCAACCAATCGTTGCAGATGATATTGACGATAGAGGGCGCATCGTTGACCGCCGCCGCGCCACCTGCTATCTGCTCGTAGCCCGGAGTGGGAGAATCGTAGAAGAAATACATGGCCACGGTAGCCCATATCAAAGCGACGATGCCCTCGGTGATCATCGCCCCATAGAAGATGGGGCGCCCCGTCTTTTCGTTTTTCATACACCGTGCCATCAAGGGGCTTTGCGTAGCATGAAACCCGCTGATGGCCCCACAGGCGATAGTGATGAAGAGATAGGGGAAAATGTTGTTGGCCGTCAAGGCCGGTCCTTCAAGACCTTCCCACAATTCAGGTATATCGGGTTGTTTGATGAGCAGTACCACGAGCAAGGCTGCCGCCATGAACAACAGCGAGAAGGCGAACAGGGGATACACCTTGCCGATAATCTTGTCGATAGGCAGCAATGTAGCGATGATGTAATAGATGAAAATCACGACAATCCAGAACACGTACGGCCCAAAGCTGTCGATGACGAACGCCGGCTCCCACATGTCGCCGAGAATCTTCGCAGGACTGAATACGAAGACAACGCCCACCATCATCAACAAGAATACGGAGAACACCAGCATCACTTGTTTGGTGGTCTTGCCCAGGAACTTGCCTATGATTTCGGGTTGGTTGGCTCCGCCGAGTCGTACGCTGAGCATGCCGCTCATGTAATCATGCACAGCTCCCGCGAAGATACATCCCAGCACGATCCAAAGGTATGCCGATGGCCCGAACTTCGCACCCATGATGGCACCGAAGATAGGCCCTGTGCCAGCGATATTCAGGAATTGGATCATGAAGATTTTCCACGAGGGCAACACGATAAAATCCACGCCGTCGGCTTTTGCCACGGCTGGAGTGGGTCGATCGTCCGGACCGAAAACACGTTCAATGAACTTTCCATAGAGGAAATAGCCCAAGACGAGTGCCAGAAGGCTTAAAATGAAAGAAATCATTGTAGTTACAATTTTTCTAATGCAAAAGTACACATTAAATTTGAAAAACGGAAAAATTATTCCTAACTTTGCACAAAATATTAACAATATGCTCTTTTAGGTCTATATTTGACCTTATATTATTAAAGGAAATGAAAAAATTGATTTTGTGCCTGGCCCTGGTTTTGACAACCCTCATCGGCCAAGCCCAAACGCCCAAGCATGAAGTGCGTGCCGTTTGGCTCACCACAATTGGCGGCATCGATTGGCCCCGCACCCATGCCACCTCTACCTCGGCCGTCAACCAGCAGAAGCGCGAGCTCACGAGGATTCTCGACCAGCTGAAGAAAGCCAATGTGAACACCGTCTTACTTCAGACTCGCGTTAGGGCCAGCACCATTTACCCTTCACAATATGAGCCTTACGACCCTTGCCTCACCGGCAGGGCAGGAGGAAACCCAGGCTACGACCCATTGCGTTTCGCCATTGAGGAGTGTCACAAACGCGGCATGGAACTGCATGCCTGGGTGGTGACCATTCCCGTAGGCAAATGGAACTCGCAGGCCACCAAGGCCCTCAGGAACCGTTATCCCAGTCTTATCCAGAGGATAGGCGACGAAGGATACATGAATCCCGAGCGTGAAGAAACGGGCACCTATATAGCGAGGATTTGCCGCGAGATAGTAGACCGATACGACGTTGACGGCATCCATCTGGATTATATCAGGTATCCTGAAAATTGGAAATTCAGGGTGAGCAAGGAACAAGGCCGTCAGCATATCACCAACATCGTGCGGAAGATACACCACGCCGTGAAGCAGAGCAAACGCTGGGTAAAGGTAAGCTGTTCGCCCATTGGCAAGTATTCCGACTTGGCCCGTTATTCCAGTAAGGGATGGAACGCCTACAACACCGTTTGCCAGGATGCCCAGAAATGGTTGCGCGACGGGTTGATGGACGAGTTGTTTCCGATGATGTATTTCCGTGGCGACAATTTCTACCCCTTCGCCATCAATTGGAAGGAACACACTTATGGCCGAATCATCGCGCCAGGCCTGGGCATCTGGTTCCTCGCCCGTTCGGAGGGCAACTGGCCCTTGAGCGACATCACCCGCGAGTTGGAGTTCCTTAGGAGCAACGGACTTGGCCACACTTATTTCAGGAGCCGTTTCTTTACCGACAACACCAAGGGCATATACGATTACGTGCGTAACCGTCTGGATACTTATCCCGCACTTGTTCCAGCCTTGACGTGGGAACAGCGAACCCCGCCACAGCCCCCTCGACAGTTGTACATCGACGAATCGAGTGGCACCATCACCCTCTATTGGGACAATGGCGAGGATAACAGCGACGGCGACTACCTTACCTATAATATATATGCCAGTCACGGTCAAGGTGGTGTGAACATCAACAACGCCCAAAATCTCATAGCCACACGCGTTATGGGCAACAGCATCACTTTCAGGAGCAATGCCGCCCACACCCCCATACAATTCGCGGTGACCGCCATGGACCGTTATGGTAACGAGTCGAAGGCCCTGCAAAGTTCGGTGGAACCGCGAGGAGCACGACAGTTACTGAGGAACGATGGCAGACAGTTGTACCTGCCCCAGCGTGATCCCGCCTTGGATGCCAACTTCGTAGTCATCCAGAGTCTTGCCGGCAATATCGTCAAGCGTGCGTATTATACCGATGTGATTGACATCCATGACCTGGCTGAGGGTGTGTATACCATCCATTCGATGAACCGCAACAAAAAGACCCATCGCTTGGGACACTTTATCATCAAGAGGTGAGGAGTGAACGTTGAAAAGAATGACAAAAAAAGTGGAAGGCATCCATAAAAATGGGTGCCTTCCATTATTCTTTTCTTTCGGGACGTTATTGCCCGTCGTTCCCAGAATTTTAGAAAGGGAGATCGTCTTCTGGATTGTCGGCATTGCCAGCTGCAGGAGTAGCAGCCGGGGCAGCAGGAGCCGCAGGAGCCTGTGCTGGGGCTGGAGGTGGTGGGAAGGGCGCATCAGCCGGTGCAGTCGCTACCGCCGGATTAGCCGTGGTGGGATCATAAGGCCGCACATCATAGGCACGGATGGAATTGTACCATCTTCCTTGGTATTCACGCGCTTCGATGTCGAAGAACACCTGATAATCCAGTCCCTGCTGAATGTTGAAGCGTCTCAGCCTATCTTCTCCCCAAACAGAGAACACCATTTTTCTGGGATACTGTTCGAGCGTTTCCAGCACGAACTCACCTGCTTTCCAGTCACCCCTGGCACTGGTACCGCTACGCTCAGGCAGCACGAAAATAATTTTTCCTATTATATCCATTGTAAAAGTACTGATTATTATAAGTAACACTTTAGTTATACCACACACTCGGATTCCTTAGAATGGAGTAGCATCATCTGCGCCACCAGCCCCTGCGGAAGCATCTGGTTGTGGTGGGAACGGATCCAAACCGGGAGTGGCTGGGGGTTCCTGTTCAAAGGCCGGGCGCACGTCGTAGGCCCTGAAGGAGTTGAACCATCGCCCTTGGTATTCACGGGCGTCGATATCGAAGAACACCTTGACATCCTGACCCATCTGTATATTGAATCGTTTGATTCTTTCTTCGCCAAAGACCTCGAACACCATTTTCCTGGGGTATTGGTCCATCGTTTCCAATACATACTCTTGTGCTTTCCACTCACCCCTGGCAGAAGTTCCGCTTCTTTCAGGTAGCACAGCGATAATCTTTCCTTGTATTTCCATTATAAAAGTGTTATGATAACTTGAATTAATTTTGTTGGTTGATTTCGTTTGCGAAATTACAAAAAAACCTTGATATTCGATTTTTTTTGGGTGTTTTTTTGCTTGAAAGAATCGTTTTTTGTAATTTTGTATCGATATATGCACCTTGGAAAATAATAAGGTGTCGTTATCCTTGAAATCCGTCAATAATAACTAAAAAAATATCATTCATGAGATTTTCCGTTTCCAGCTCCTCGTTGAGCAACAACCTAATGTCATTATCCAAGGTGATTAACAGCAAGAACTCGCTTGCCATATTGGAATGTATCTTGTTCGACATCCGCAATGGGCAACTGACAATGACCGCCTCGGACAGTGAAAACACCATGAAAGCCACCATGCCGCTTGACGACTGTGACGGCGACGCCTTTGTGGCCATTTCCAGCAAGAAGTTGTTGGATGCCGTAAGGGAATTGCCGGAGCAACCGTTGAACTTCGAAATAGATACGACCAATTACACGGTACTGGTGAATTACCAAAACGGCCAGTATAATTTCATCGCCGAAAATGCAGATGCCTATCCCCAGGCCCAGCCCATTTCCGATGACGCCACATTGATTACCGTCGATGCTCCCATCCTGGCCGACAACATCACCCGTTCGCTGTTCGCCACAATGCAAGACGAGATGCACCCTGCCATGAACGGCATCTACTTCGACCTCACTGCCGAGGGACTTTTCATCGTGGCCACCGACGGGCGCAAGCTTGTTCGCAACAAGAACATGAAGGTGAAGAGCGAGACCCCGTCGTCGTTTATCCTTCCCAAGAAACCCGCCTCGCTTCTGAAGAACGTCTTGTCGAAAGACGAGGGCGATGTGGTGATTAAGTTCGACAACCGTAGCGCCATCATCAGTTTCCCGGGTGGCACCCTTTACTGCCGCCTTATCGACGGTCGCTATCCCAACTACAATTCGGTCATCCCCAAGGGCAACCCCAACCAAGCCATGCTAGACCGTAAGACGCTGCTGAGTGCCCTGCGCCGTGTGTTGCCTTTCGCCAGCGAGAGCAGCCAGCTCATCCGTTTCCATTTCGAGATGGGCAACCTGGAAATCTCGTCCGAGGATCTCGACTATGCCACCAGCGCCAAGGAGAGCATCGTATGCGATTACAACGGCCAACCATTGAACATAGGTTTCAAGGGCAGCAGTTTCCTCGACATGCTGAACAACCTGACGAGCGACGAGGTAATCATCGAGTTGGGTGACCCCAGCCGTGCCGGTGTGATTCTCCCTGCCACGCAGCCCGACAACGAAGAAATCCTGATGCTCATCATGCCCATGTTGCTCAACGACTAACCGCAACCGAGGATGAGAATACAGTTAAACCGCCCACTCATCGTTTTCGACCTGGAAACCACGGGATTGGATGTGGCTAAGGACCGCATCATCCAGATAGCCTACGTGAAGTTATATCCCGACGGGAAAGAAGAGCGTTATGACCAAAAGGTGAATCCCGGCCGTCCTATCCCTAAGGAAGTGATCACGATTACCGGTATCAGCGACGACGATGTGGCCGCTTGTCCCTCTTTTAAGGAGATAGCCCCCACCCTACGTGACAACATGTCGGATTGCGACTTCGCCGGATTCAATTCCAACCATTTCGACATACCCATCTTGGTGGAAGAGTTTCTCAGGGCTGAGATAGATTTCGATTTCAACAAATGCCAGTTTATCGACATACAGACCATCTACCACAAGATGGAGCCCCGCAACCTCTCCGCCGCCTATCGTTTTTACTGTGGCAGGGAAATGGAAGCCGATTTCGAGCCCCACAGGGCCGATAATGATGCCGAGGCCACGTATCGGGTATTGTTGGGCGAACTGGAGAAATACGCCGATGGCGACAAGAAGTTCCCCGGCAACGATGTGAAGTCGTTGGCAGAGTTTTCCAAGACCGTCGACCGTATAGATTTTGCCGGCCGTATCGTATGGAAAGATGTGCTCGACAAGGACGGCAAGGTAATGAAAGACAAGGATGGGCGGCCGATACGCCAGGAAGTGTTCAACTTCGGCAAATACAAGGGCCAGCCCGTTACGGAGGTGTTCCGTCGCGATCCCAGCTACTATGGCTGGATTATGGAAAAGGATTTCACGCTCAACACCAAGAATGTACTTACCCGCATCCGTATGCGCAGTATGATGGGCAAAACGCGATAACCATGTTAAAAGGCAAGAAAATCGTTTTGGGCATAACGGGCAGCATAGCCGCATATAAGGCCTGCCTGATTATTCGGCTTCTGGTGAAATCGGGAGCCGAGGTACAAGTGGTCATCACCCCTGCAGGCAAGGAGTTCATCACCCCTATCACCCTGTCGGCACTCACACACAAACCCGTGGTGAGCGAATTCTTCTCGCAGCGCGATGGGACTTGGCATTCACATGTGGACCTCGGTCTATGGGCCGATGCCATGCTGATAGCCCCATGCACAGCCAGCACATTAGGCAAGATGGCTCATGGTGTGGCGGACAATATGTTGGTGACCACATATTTGTCGATGAAGGCCCCTGTGTTTATCGCCCCAGCCATGGACTTGGATATGTATGCCCATCCCTCGACCCAACAGAACATCAAGATACTATCGGGTTATGGTTGTCATTTCATTGAGCCTGGAAGCGGATTTCTCGCCAGTGGTTTGGAAGGAAAGGGCAGGATGGAAGAGCCCGAACGCATAGTGGAGGAACTCGATAAGTTTTTCACCGGTCAATCGGCGATCAACGACCTGCAAGGCAAGCGTATACTTATCACCGCCGGGCCCACACACGAGAAAATAGACCCTGTGAGGTTTATCGGCAATTACTCAAGTGGCAAGATGGGCTTCGCGTTGGCTGAAGAATGCTTCCGCCGTGGAGCCGAGGTCACCCTAATTGCGGGACCCGTCAATATGAGTTGTTCATCGGGAATCCACCGCATCGATGTGGAGAGCTGCATGGAGATGTGCGATGCCGCAGTGAAGGCATTTCCCCAACAAGATGCCGCTATTCTTTGTGCCGCCGTGGCTGATTTCAAGCCTTCCGAACAGTCGGCCACCAAGATCAAGCGCGAGAAAGGTGATCTGTTAATCCGTTTGCAGCCCAACCCGGATATCGCCGCCACCCTTGGTAGTCAAAAAGCATCGCATCAAGTATTGGTTGGCTTTGCCCTTGAGACCAACGATGAGACAGCCAATGCCCAGAAGAAATTGGAGAAGAAGAACCTTGACTTCATCGTACTGAACAGCCTGCGAAACGAAGGGACTTGTTTCAAGAGTGATGACAATCAAATAAGCATCATTACCCGGAGCGAGAAGAAAGACTTTAGCAAAAAGCCGAAACAAGCTGTAGCAAAAGATATTATCAACGAATTATCTCAATTAATCTAATAATCAAATAAATTAATCTAATAATCAAAAAACGCATTCATGAAATCAACGCCACAAACCATCCAGCAGATAGAACGAGTTATCAAGAAACTATCGCAGAAATTCCCTTATACGGAAGAGCCCACCTTGTTGACTGACCTTCATTTTCGGTTGACACAGGAGAGCGGTGAGCTATTGGTATTCGATGACGACGACAATGAAGTGACCCGTTGCGTTGTTGAGGATTGGATAGACAACAAGGACTCATCATTTTTCGATGATGCCACGGATATCTTGCGCCGTTGTCTTTTGAAAAACAGGGATGAAGTGGACAACTGGGGTATCCTGAAACCTTTCAGTTTGGTATTGGAAGATGAGGAAGGTGAATTTGTTGGCGAGTTGTATGTCGCTGACGATGACACCTTGATCTTCGGTGGCGACTTGATGAAAGGATTGGATGAAGACTTGGATAAGTTTATGAAAGACCTCTTCGATTGATTAAAAGATTAAATGAGAGGTTGGGGCATTGTTTTAGAAGGCACCCCTTGGTGAGTTTTGATTTTTGAATGTTGAGTTTTGAATTATCGCCTTTGGCGATGATGAATTATACTATTCAGAATTGAAAGAGGTAGGGACCGTATTTGACAAACCACCCCTACCCCTCCTTTGAAAAAGGAGGGGAAAAGGTTACCTATAGTTGGAAATTGAGGGGTATGAGTTACCTATAAAATTGAGGGGTATGAGTTACCTATAAAATTGAAGGGTATGAGTTACCTATAAAATTGAAGGGTATGAGTTACCTATAAAATTGAGGGGTATGAGTTACCTACTATTTCACTTTCTTCACTACGCCCTTGCTCTCATTACTCATCCTGTCGAGAGCAGTTACCACGTATGAAGCTTTTCCTTTGGGCAATTCAAAGAAATTATTATTGGTGATGGCAACAATGCGTTCAGGTCTGGATAAGTCGACCTTTTCGTGTTGTGCGAATCGGTATACGACATATCGATATGCCTCCTTCTTCCATCCCGATCCTTTAGGTGCCGTCCAGAAAAGCACATTCTTTCCATGCATTTTCATGATCTTCACCTTTCGGGGTTCTTTCGGTGCCTCGTCATCAATAAAGGGCATGAGAGGCTGCAAGGCAGGATATTTCCAATAGTAATCCCTAAGCGAATGACCATAGTTTCCAATATTGTCAGCGGCTGCCTTAGCATACCACAGCACGGTGCCATTGACATGACTCATCTGGCTATGGAGTCGATATTTGGCAGGCATCTGATTGCTTGCAGGATTGTCAAGGTCGGCATTTTTCACCGTTCTCTCAATATCCTCGCCTATATATAGCGGTCTATTGCCAGCATGTGCGTCCCACCAACGGATAAGCGTGGCATAATCGGCAGTCTTATGTCCTATCTGCCAATACAGTTGCGGCACACAATAGTCCACCCATCCATTGTTCACCCAGAGGAGCACGTCGGCATAAAGGTCGTCATAATTCTGCAATCCCGCCGTCTCACTTCCCACTTGCGGAGCATTTCTTTTGTTCCTATATATGCCGAAAGGCGATACACCAAATTTCACCCAGGGCTTACGCTTATGGATGGTTTCGGACAGTTGTTTGATGAAACGGTTCACATTGTCACGACGCCAATCGTTCTTATCGCGAATGCCATTGTTGTCGCGTCGGAAGTCGGCATCATCGGGGATAGTCTGTCCTGCAGCCGGATAGGGATAGAAATAGTCGTCAATATGCAGTCCATCCACATCATAACGAGTCACGATATCGTCGACCACCGTACAGATATAGTCACGACAATCGGTGCGAGCCGGGTTCATGATGAACTGTCCATCATAGGAGAACACCCAATCGGGGTGTGTGATTGCCACATGCTTATTAGCCAGTTCATTGGTAGTCTTAGTCTTCGCCCTATAGGGATTGATCCAAGCATGCAATTCCATGCCTCTTTTGTGGCATTCATCTATCATCCATTTCAGGGGGTCCCAGTATGGTTGTGGTGCCCTACCCTGTTGTCCTGTCAGGAATCGGCTCCATGGTTCGATTGCACTTTCATATAGCGCATCACATTCCGGTCGAACCTGGAAGATGATGGCATTGACGCCATCCCTCCGTAATTCGTCGAGTTGCTGTGTGAGCGTTCTTTGCATCTGCTGCGTCGACATACCCAGGAATTGTCCGTTCACACATTGTATCCATGCACCTCGGAACTCTCGTTTCGCTTTTGAGGAAGAAGAACTGACTAATTCCGCTCCTGTACAGGAAACAAGGAGCGCCGCACAAAGAGCGAGGGAGAAGAGAAAAGACTTTTTCATGATTTGCAAAATTTTCTGCGAAGTTACTCAAAAAATCCCATATCACAAAATCTGTCAACAAAAAAGAGGACTCCCCATAGGAAGTCCCCTCTTATCTTGGAAAGATCTATTACATAAACAGATAGCGGTTGTCTTTCACCTTGGCGCTCTTCATGAGCTCGTTTTGGAAAGTCTGTCCTATCATACCCAGATAGCGTTGTGCCGCTCTCTGCTGGTATGTGGAGTTGTCGAATTTACCCTCCAACTGACGACGTTCCTTCACCAAGAAGGTGTAAACCGCAGCATTGCCCTTGACGGGATGAGCGGAGAACTTGCCTTTTTCAGTGGCAGCCACGGCACCGCTAAGCGCAGGTTCTTGCGATTGCAGTTCAGGAACAAATGCTGCCGAAGCCAAAGTGATTTGATTTACATCGAGCAACTTGGCACCCTTCTGTTGTGCTTCAGCCACGCTCTTCACTCCTTGGAGCTTTTGCATGATGATTTCAGCCTTCTTGTCGTTCATCACCTCCTGGCGCACCATCTGGTTGACCTGAGGATTGCTCAGTGGCATGTAGCCTTCAGGATAAATATCGGTAAGGGCCATGACAATGAGTTCATCTTGGTTGTTGCCACAAGTGATTACCTCGGAGATGTCACCCTTCTTGGTATCGCTGTTGAAAACCCAACGCAAAGCCTCCTTCGAGTTGTTCACGCCTTGTATTCCACCTGCAGATGTAACCACATTCGACAACTCACGCACTTGATATCCCGCCTTGGCAGCATTCTTCTCCATTGCTTCTATCGACTGGTTGGCAGCGACGAACTGTTTGAAAGCATCACTGATAGAGTGTGACGTTTCATCGGAGAAGTCGATGGTACGTTTGATCAGCGCGACATCGTACTTGGTAATCATATTCTTACGGTCAAGCACCTGGATGATGATACTACCCTGAGTCATATCGATCTGCTTCAGCTCATTGACACCCAAGTTGTTCAAAGCATTGATGAAATCCATATTGTCTTTACTCATACTGGCAGAACGCTCATACTGGCGTGTAGTGAGCCACACCTTTTCAGCAGTCTGTTCATATTTCTTGGCCAGGGCCTCGAAATCAGCACCACCTTGTAATGCCTTGAGGATGCTGTCGGCCTTGGTCTTCGATTCGTCGAGTGTTGTAGCAGTAGCGGCAATCATACGATACTGGATACTGTCGGGCAAGCTGGCCTTAGACAACAGTTTCACCACATTGAACGAGTTGTCGGACTTCATTTCTACAGGACCTTTCACTGCGCCGACACCCATGGAGTCGATGACAGCGAACAAATCAGCTGCGAAAGCGTTTTTCGACACGGGCACGCCCAGATAAGATGTAAGCGACTGGTATTTACGCACTGTGTTATCTATGCCGGCACTGTCGATTTCTGCGGCTGCTTTCTGCATGTTCTTGAAAAGATTGTCGCGGTCGGCAGCGGAAGCCACCTTCTTGACCTGGATGTATTTGATGGCCCTGACCTCTTGCGGCAAAGCGTAACGAGCCTTCGTCTCATCATACTTTTTCTGCAGATCGGCATCGGCAATTTTCACATCCTTATCATCTATAGAACGATAATCGATATATGCCAGTTGCACGTCGCTCTCGAGTTTCTCGGCATTGAAGTTGAACTCAGCCTCAACGGGGTTCGACAGCACACAAGCCGCCAACAGAGTTTGATATTTCTGCATCAGCACCGACTGACGGAGCTGCTTCTCTTTGAAGAGCAAATACCTGTACACCTGTTCCAGCTGCGGGTTGGCCATACGAGCCTGCTCATAGTTGGCCATGAACTGCTTGTACGCATTGATATCGAAACGACCAGTCTGTTGGTTGTGGAAATCAGGGATGGGAATGTTTACCAAAAGTGGGTTGGTTCCTTGGGTCATGATGTCGTTGATTTCCTGGTCGGTAACAGCGAGACCCAATTTTTCGGCTTCGCGGGTGATGATTTTATCCTGGATGTAATAGTCCCAAGCTCCCTCACGCAGTTGATCGTCGGAGGCTTGCTGTCCATCCATCTTCATGCACTCGACAAATTCTTCCACATACTTCTGGTAGTCCTGAGCATTGATTTTTTCACCCATCACCTCGCCAAGACGCTGGCTCCGTTCAGCACGTGTCGAATCGCACGAGCGGAACATTTCCTCAGCCACAAAGGCGAAAAGCGCGAAACCAATCACGCAAATCAGGATCAAACCCTTACTTCTAATTTTTCCTAATGCTGCCATTACTATTATTAATTGATTTATTATTTTCCATTCATTTTCAAGGGCTTCGGAAGCCCTGTCCACAAAAAGCGTACAAAATTACGAAGAAAATGCCAAACGAGCGAATTTTTTTTGAAAATTATTCTTTTTGTCCGACTTTTAGCCTCACCAATTCAATTTTCGTCATTGTATTCTTGAGAATCTTGAACTCCAAGTTGTCCACTTTTACCACTTCATGTAATTTTGGGAAACTTTGGTACGCATGGAGAATCAGGCCTCCGATGGTCATATAATCATCACATTCCGGCAAGTCAAGGTCAAACATCTCGTTCACCTTATCTATTTCAAGTCGAGCCGAGAGTATGTATTCATTCTCCCCGACTTTTTTCGCCACATAGCTATTGTTGTCGTGTTCATCCTCAATATCGCCGAATATCTCCTCCACAATATCCTCCAACGATACCAATCCACTGGTTCCGCCGTATTCGTCGATAACCACGGCAAGGCTCTTTTTCTGTTGCAGCAACATACGCATGAGCTTCTTAGCTGCCATTGTTTCTGGCACAAAGGGGATCTGTCGGATTCCCGTGAGCCAGTCGTCCTTCCTGCTGAACATCTCGGAAGAGTGAATATATCCCACGATATGGTCGATATCATCATGATAAACGATGATTTTGGAATTGCCGCTCTCGACAAACCTCTGTTTTAGCACTTCGACGCTGCAATTATCTTCCACAGCATTGATTTCCGTACGCGGCACCATACAATCTCGCACTTTCGTGTCGGAGAAATCCAAGGCATTCTGGAAAAACTTCACCTCTTCTTCTATTTGGTCCTCATCCTTGGCATTATCTATGCTTGACTGCACGAGATAATCGAGATCAACCTTTGTAAATTCCTCGTCATCGGCGTTTTTCTGTACCTTCACTCCGAAGAGTCGCAAGAAGCATCTCGACAGGAAGGTGGCGAATTTAGATACCGGCCATAGGAGCAGGTAGCACATGTAGGCTGGCAGTGCGAACACTGTCAGCAAATTGTTGGGATTGCTCTTGAAGAACACCTTAGGCAGGAATTCGCCTGTGAAAAGAATGATAAGCGTAGAGAGGATGGTATCGGCGGGGACAGTGAATCCGGGTCCCATGCCCTTGAAAATCGTGGCATCGAAGAATTTCGCTATGAGTATGCCATATACTACGAGCGAGATGTTGTTTCCCACGAGCATGGTACTTACGAAGTCGTTGGGATTCTTATAAAACACGGATAGGAATTTTTGTGATATGCCGTGTTTCTCCTTCTCCACTTCAGCCAGGAGCCTATTGCTGGACACGAAAGCGATTTCCATGCCCGAGAAGAAGGCAGAGAAAGCCATGGTGATAAGTATGCCTATGATGACCGATAGTTCCATGTCAGTTGGGTCTGGTAAGCGGAATGGTAGTCACTTTCCTTCTTGGCGAAGCGGGTTGGCGTCCCATATACCCGGTGGAATCGGGCCGCGAGGTTGTAGATTTCTTTTTGTCAGAGTTATCTATATCATCCTTGGCGAAAGAGCCTTTGGAAGAATAGACATGATATTTTGTCATTTTCTCATCGCTTCGGAAGCTCGACCCTTGCAGTTCCCTGTCGGTAGTGATCAGGTGAGAGAACTTGTTGGAATAGATTTCATGTTTCCTTTCATCCCAGAACAGTTCTTCGCTCCTGAACCTCAAACCGTTTTTCGAGAGGATCCTGACCCTTCCCCTGAGTTCCCAAACCCTTTGCACATCGTAATAATACGCTGTATCGCATTGGATATAGGATTGGACATGAAGAGTGGGGTCGAACTGCTCGAGGAACAGCCCTTTGTTGAATATCCATCGCGAGGGATTTCTTTTCTCGTTCATTTCCCATTCCTCTGCCACAATACGGTATTTGATGACACCCGAATCGGAAATAAGCGTATTGACGCCATAAGAAGTCATCATCGCCACGGAATCCCTGTCGAGGATAGCCGGAGCCGTATGCTCTTTTTCCTCGGAGCACCCCGCCACAAGCATCAAGGCCATGCAAGCGAAGGCCAAGAGGCATTTACACGCCACGCTCTCCTCCATCAGTTCACTTTCCACTTCATGAACCACCGCTCGTTGAAGGTCAAGCCCACACTGATTCTAAACACATCCTCGCGCAGCAAGTTTTTGGCATCTGTTCTCACCCACTGTGCGGAAATATTCAGCAAGGAGCGGTTGTTCCAGTTATTGACGATGGGAATGGAGACACCCGCGCTGACGGATATTTCCTTAGGTCCTTCCACCCCATTCACATAATAATAAGGTGTGGTGTAGGAAGCGCCCAACTTATACCTGATGCGGGGAGCGAACTTCCTGGCATTCTCGTTGCGGCAATATTCCATGCCGACATTGAATTTGTGTCGGTCTTTGAAATAATCGTTGTTGAGTTCATAATAAGGAACATCGTCAATCACCTTGTATTCCGGGTAACCTACCTCTGTCCATTTTTGGAAAGTGTAGTCAACGCCAATTCTCAGACGATTGTCATGGTTCCACGCCAAGCCAGCCCCTATCATCGTTGGCAGTTTATATGCTTCTTTCACGGTGAATGAAGCCGTATCGCTCACGTTGGTCTGCGAGTTGGAAGAATAGATGGTGCATTTGGAATCGGCATTCAGGGAATGTCCCAACCCATAAGTAGCGCCCAGTGTTACAATATCTTTTTTACTGTAGTAGTTATTGACGAGTTTTGTGCTCGATCCCCACAAATAGCCCCCGTTTACACCTATGGAAAAGCCTTTGAACGGTTCCCATCCTATGCCCAGGAACACCTGTCTTAATCCACCGCTACCGGAATAAAGATTAGTGTAGGTTGTGGTGTTGTCGGAAGAAGACTCCTCCACCTTGTTGGTCACGGAGAAGTTATAGCCCACCTTACTGAACGGCAGCATACCAAAGGACATACCAACATGTTTGAAAGCCCTGAATCCACCGAGGAAATAATCAAAGCTCGCCCCTTTGGAATTTTTCCTCTTACCGTTTTCCTGGAAACTGGTAAAGGTGCCAGAGAACCCCGCATCGAAGATGAACGTGAGTGAATCGAGTGCGGAATATGACGCCGGGTTTGTGACATTGAGCTGATTATGTTTCCTTAGACCTATACCCACGCCATTCATACCACGGTTGTAGCCACCCGTCTGGTCGGGCAGAGTGCCATAACCATATTGGCTATAAGGAGTATTGGTTCCACTATTTTGTGCTACGATGGGCATTGTGGCCGCGAAGGCCATCAATGCCATAAGAACTCGTCTCATGTATAAAAATCAATCTTAAATATGGAGGCGTTGCCGCCAAATCGCTTGCAAAGTTGGTTATTTTTTTCGAAATACCCAAATCTCATGCCTATAACTCGCCGTTACGCAGTGCAAAATTATTGAAAAAAAACGATTCCGGCATATTATTTCACATTTTTTTTAGGATTTCCCTTATCAAGGGCGTGAATTAAGAGGAAAATGAAGATTAATAAGGTTACAAGCCGGCTATTTACAAAAATATTTTTAATTTTGCACACGTGAAAAGAGCAATTACACATATAAGACAATGGATGGTGTCAGGGTTGTTGTTGTGCCTTTGTCTCCAAGCGATGTCGGCACCGATATCGACAGGTTCACCCGACTCTTTGGAAATCAGCCTGTTGACATGTTCCCCCCACAACGAGGTATACAGCATTTATGGCCACACCGCCATCCGTGTGAGCGACAAGAGCCAAGGTCGGGATTTCGTAGTCAACTACGGTGTATTCGACTTCAACGCGCCACATTTTCTTTGGCGTTTCACCTTTGCCATCGCCGATTATGAAATGGGCATATTGCTGATGCCACAGTTCATGACCGAGTATGTCATACGCCAGAGCAGTGTGACAGAGCAGGTGTTGAATCTTACTGGCCATGAAAAAGCGATGATTTTCAATGCCCTGCAAGAAAATTACAAACCAGAGAACGCGAAGTACAGGTATAATTTTTTCTTCGACAATTGTACCACGCGAGCCCGCAACATCCTGCTCAACCATATAGACGGCCAAGTGGAATACCGCAATGCCGAGCCCGACAAGACCTTCAGGGCCTATGTGCATGAGTTCAGCCGCGATTATCCTTGGACCACCTTCGGCATCGACCTGCTGCTGGGAGTAGGAGCCGACCGCATGACATCACGAAGCGAGAGCCAGTTTCTCCCTTACCATTTACGCGACGACTTTGGCTCCGCCATTATCCGCTCAACCGACGGCACCGAACGCCCATTAGTGAAACAGACCTCCATGCTGCTAAAAGGTGGTCCAGTGATGACAGGTAGTGACTTTCCCCTTTCCCCAAAAGCAGTGATGTGGTTGTTGGCCACCGTCATCCTCATGGTCACTGCCGCTGAGACGTTATGGCTGAAGCGTGTGTTCTGGTGGTTCGACGCCCTTCTACTGTTTATCATCGGGGCGGTAGGAATTATCATTTGCGCCCTGTTTTTCTCGAAGCATCCTACGGTAAGCACCAACCTCCAAGCCTTGCTGTTCAATCCCCTCCCCCTGTTGATGTTAGTGCCAGTTGTACGGAGATTGCGCAAGTACGATGGCCATTGGTGGTGGGGTGTTCAATGCATCTTGCTCATTTTGTTTTTGATAGGCTCCTTTTTTCAAAATTATGCCGTCGGCCTAACCACTTTGGCATTATCTTTGTTAATAAGATGGTCTATCCGCTTGCGGTTGGATAAGGTCTTTCCTGAGCGGCATCAGAAGAGATGAAAATCGTTAATTTTGACAAATAAGCCCCACACGAGATAAAAAAAGACGAGTTCATTTTGTACTGCACCCGATTTTTCGTAAATTTGCAGACATTTTTTATAAATCACATTATAGAACAATGAGTTTAACAAGTATTTTCCAATCACTGTTCGGCAACAAATACGCCAGAGACAAGAAGCTGGTGCAACCTATTGTCGACAAGGTGAAAGCCGTTTATCCTGAGATTGAAGCACTCGACCACGACCAGTTGCGCGCCAAGACCCAGGAAATCCGTCGTTACGTGCAAGAATCGGCCAATGCGCAGAAAGAGGAAATCCAGCAGTTGAAAGCCACCATCGAGGATACCCCTATCGACGAACGCGAGGCTATTTTCAACAAGATAGACAAGATAGAGAAAGAGATTCTCGATATCTATGAAGAGAAGCTCAACGAAGTCTTGCCCGTAGCTTTCAGTATAGTGAAGGAGACCGCCCGTCGTTTCAAGGAGAACGACGTCGTGGTAGTGACTGCCACCGATTTCGACCGCGAATTGGCCGCCACGAAAGATTTTGTCACCATTGAAGGCGACAAGGCCATTTACACCACCCATTGGATAGCCGGAGGCAACGACCAACGATGGGACATGGTGCATTACGATGTGCAGTTGTTTGGTGGTGCCGTTCTTCACCAAGGCAAGATTGCCGAAATGGCTACAGGTGAAGGAAAGACCTTGGTGGCCACACTCCCCGTGTTCCTCAATGCACTGACAGGCAACGGTGTCCATGTGGTTACCGTTAACGACTACTTGGCCAAGCGCGACTCCGAGTGGATGGGTCCTCTTTATGAATTCAACGGACTGTCGGTAGACTGTATCGACAAGCACAGGCCCAACTCCCCTGAGCGTCGCAAGGCCTACCAAGCCGACATCACTTTCGGTACCAACAATGAATTTGGTTTCGACTACCTGCGCGACAACATGGCCATCTCGCCCGACGATTTGGTACAACGTGCTCACAACTACGCTATTGTCGATGAGGTCGACTCCGTATTGGTTGACGATGCCCGTACCCCGCTGATTATCTCCGGTCCCGTACCTAAAGGCGACGATCAGATGTTTGAGGAGTACCAGCCATTGGTGGAGAAGTTAGTAAGCGTTCAGCGTCGATTGGCCACCGAATTCCTGGCCGATGCCAAGGCCAAGATCACCAAAGGCCGCGAGAGCAACGACCAGAAACTCACGCAGGAAGGCTTCCTCTCGCTTTATCGTTCGCATAAGGCCCTGCCTAAGAACAAGCCACTGATAAAATACCTGTCAGAAGAAGGCATCAAGGCAGGCATGCTCCAGACCGAGGAAGAATATATGGCCAACAACAACCGCCGTATGCCCGAGGCTGTCGAGCCCTTGTATTTCGTCGTCGACGAGAAATTGAATAGTGTCGACCTCACCGACAAAGGTACTGATTGGCTGGCAGGTCAGGTGAACGACAAGCAACTGTTCGTGTTGCCCGACATCACCAGTGAGTTGTCCGAACTGGAAGCCCAGAAAGGATTGAGTGATGAAGAGAAACTCAACAAGAAAGACGACCTGATGAGTCACTATGCCGTGCAGAGTGAGCGTGTGCACACCTTGCAGCAGTTGTTGAAGGCTTATACCATGTTCAACAAAGACGACGAATATGTGGTCATTGATGGCGAGGTGAAGATTGTCGACGAGCAGACCGGCCGTATCATGGAAGGTCGCCGTTGGAGCGACGGACTGCACCAGGCAGTCGAGGCCAAGGAGCATGTGAAGGTGGAAGCCGCCACGCAGACCTTTGCCACCATCACTCTTCAGAACTATTTCCGCATGTATCATAAGTTGGCAGGTATGACCGGTACCGCCATCACCGAGGCAGGTGAGTTCTGGGACATCTATAAGTTGGATGTTGTTGAGATTCCCACCAACAAGCCAGTGATCCGCAACGACATGAACGACCGCGTATATAAGACCGCCCGCGAGAAATACAATGCCGTTATCGACGAAATCATCGCCATGCGCGAGAGTGGTCGTCCTACTCTAGTGGGTACCACCTCTGTGGAAATATCCGAATTGCTTTCCAGAATGCTCAAGATGAACAATATCCCTCATAACGTGCTGAATGCCAAACTGCACCAGAAAGAAGCAGAAATTGTGGCACAAGCCGGTAGGAGCACCGACGGGTTGGGAGCCGTGACCATCGCCACCAACATGGCAGGTCGTGGTACCGATATCAAGTTGACGCCCGAGGTGAAAGAAGCCGGCGGTTTGGCCATCATCGGTACCGAGCGTCATGAGAGCCGTCGTGTGGACCGTCAGCTGCGTGGTCGTGCCGGTCGTCAGGGTGACCCCGGTTCCTCCGTGTTCTATGTATCCCTGGAAGACAAACTCATGCGTCTGTTCGCTTCGGAGAAGATCGCCAAGGTGATGGACCGTTTGGGCTTCGAGGATGGTGAGCGTATTGAGCACCCCATGATCAACAAGAGCATTGAGCGCGCCCAGAAAAAGGTGGAAGAGAACAACTTCGGTATCCGTAAGCGTCTGTTGGAATATGACGATGTGATGAACAAGCAGCGTACGGTCATCTATGAGAAACGTCGTCACGCCTTGATGGGCGAGCGCATCGGCATGGATATAGCCAACCTGATTTGGGACCGAGTATACAGTTTCATCAACGACAACGATTATGTAGGCTGCAAGGAACAATTCCTCAAGGTGTTGGCCATGGAATGTCCGTTTAATGAACACGACTTCAACAACAAGAGCCGCGACGAATTGGCAGAGGAAGCTTTTCAGCAGACTATGGACAATTTCAAGCGCAAGACCGACCGCATCCAGGCCACCGCTTGGCCAGTAATCAAGCGCGTGTATGAGGAGCAGGGACAGATTTACGAGCGCATCGTAGTGCCCATCACCGACGGCAAGCATCCTCGTCCATACGCTATCCCCTGCAATTTGAAGGAAGCCTATGACACCGAGTGTAAATCGGTGGTCAAGCAGTTTGAGAAGGTTATCCTGCTACATGTCATCGACGATTGTTGGAAGGAAAACCTGCGTCAGTTGGACGAGTTGCGGCATAGTGTGCAGAACGCCTCTTACGAGCAGAAGGATCCGTTGCTCATCTTCAAATTGGAAAGTGTGAAATTGTTCGACTCCATGGTCGACGACATGAACAACCGCATAGCCAGTATCCTGACACGAGGCCAGATAGCCATCCAACAAGACGAGCGTGTGGAGGAAGCCGCCCCTGAGCAGCACAGCCAGCGTTATCAAGAGAGTAAGGGTGACGACCTAGTGGATCAGAACCAGAAAGCCGCGGCATCTCAGGACACCCGCGAGACAGCCCAGCAGCAACGTCGGCAGCCCATCATCAAGGATAAGTTGCCAGGCAGGAACGAGCCTTGTCCTTGCGGCAGCGGCAAGAAGTTCAAAAACTGCCACGGCAGAGGTTTATAATTTTTAAGAATAATCTTTTGGGGCTATGGCAAGCCCCAAAAGATTTTTTTAAATATAAAAAGTTCAATATGAAGATAGAGATTCGTGACCTGAAGAAATTCTTCGGAGAGAAGAAGGCCCTGGATATCGACCACCTTGATTTCGAGGGTAGCGGAGTTATAGGATTGGTGGGTAATAATGGTGCCGGCAAGACCACCCTATTTCGTTTATTGCTCGACCTGTTGCAAGCCGATTCGGGTCATGTGAGATATTTTTTTAGTAATGAATCACAAGCGACAGTTGACGATGGTATTGACCCTGCGCAGAGTGAGGAATGGAAGCATCATACCGGAGCCTACATCGACGATGGCTTCCTGATAGACTATCTTACACCAGAAGAGTATTTCGCTTTCATCGGCAAGGTATCGGGCTTGAATGAGACAGAGACCACCGAACGTCTTCACGCTTATGATACACTTATGGCTGGCGAGATACTCGACCAAAAGAAGCTGATCCGTGACTATTCCGCTGGCAACAAGCACAAGATCGGTATTATCTCCGCCTTGTTGACCCATCCCCAGCTTGTCATCCTCGACGAGCCATTCAATTTCCTTGACCCCACCTCGCAAAACGTACTCAAACACACCCTTGCCACGTATGCCGATGAGCACGATGCCATGGTGTTTGTGAGCAGCCATAACCTTGCGCACACCGTGGACATCAGCCATCGCATCATCCTTTTGGAAAGTGGCTTGGCCATCAACGATTTATCCAACGAGAACCGTTCGGCGGAAAGCGAACTGGAATCCTACTTCAACCATGAATGAAAAAAGCGGGACCATTAGTCCCGCTTTTGAGGTGCGTAGCAGAGTCGAACTGCTCTATACGGTTTTGCAGACCGCCACCTAACCGCTTGGTTAACGCACCTTGTTGTTTTGCGGTTGCAAAGATAGTTATTATTTTGCACCCCACCAAATTTTTTCAGCATCTTTTTACGAAAACCTAAATATTATCATCATGATTATCGATTTCAACAAAATTGACGCACAGTTCATCGAGAAGTTCAAGGGTGGCAATGGAACCCTTGAGACTTACAACTTTGTAGATACCCACAACAAAATCATGTTCAGCAAGCTGAGACCCGGTGCCAACAGCGGTTATCACAAACATGAAGGCAATTCAGAGATAGTTTATATCATCAGTGGCGTAGGACATTTCGAATATGATGACACAACGGAACCCTTCAAGGCCGGCGACGTGCATTATTGCCCGATGAACCATAGCCACGCCATGTACAATGATGGCGATGAGGATCTGGTGTATTTCGCTATCGTGCCTGAGCACCATGAGTGAAGAATGATTAGGAGGGAAGGAAGTTTGCTATTATCATTGGTTCCAGATGCGTTGCATTTTTCGTCTGATAAGCACGGTATTGATGGTGGCAATGACGATGAAGATGAGCAAACCCGCTATGAATGTGGGCAAGAACGACCCTTCGTCGATAGCCGGGAAGAGCTGCAAGAGTTCATCCATATAATACCGTCGGATGAATAGCACTGCTATAATGGCAATGAACAGCGACGCCCCATTGAGCAAAATAGCCAACAAGGTATAAGGCTGTGCCACTTTACTGGGACTATAGCCGATAAGCATCAAGTTCTGCAGTTTTCCCTCGTTCTTCTGAATAAGAAGGAAGATGCTTAGGAAGAGGATGTAAACACTTAGAATAGTGACGATAACACCGATGGCTACCACGATGAAGATCAGCAGTCGCAGGAAATGCGCTGTTTTCTGCATCGATTCCTCATCCGCTCCCATTTCATACCCCTTTTCCTCCAAGAAGGGAGTTATCCTTTTATCGGCAGGATTGGTGAGTTCCACTACCAGTCGTGTGGGTTTGTTTTCCGATTCTGGTGCGAATTTTCCCATGCTCCACTGCATGAACGCCTGAGGAACGAGGATAGAACTCATCCTGTTGGACAGGCTCACCACCCTACCCTTGAACGACTCCTCCTCACCATTGCCACGCATAACGAGCGTAAGGTCGATCATCCCGAGAAGGCCGTCGCTCACCTTAGGCATTGAGTGAGTTTGCGCATATCCGAAGTTATACATATTGATATACGACCGAGGCAGTATAACTGGCACAACGTCTTGTCCCTCTTCGTATCGCCATTCGTTTTCAGGTATCTCCAGGAACTCGTCGGGAATGGCTTCTATGAACAATTCCGAACTAAGGATGCGATGTCCATTGATACCCATGTCGGCATTGACATGATAAGGAGCCAGCGTGAAAGACCCCACCTGGTTGACGAAAGGTTGTTGTTCTACCTCGTCGATCTCGTCTTGTACGAAAGTTCCCGTCTGTTGTGACAGTACGCTTCCCGAACCGATTTTCTTGCTTAACACCATATAATCGGCCTTCATGAACGAATCTTTAGCCGTGAACACCGGCAATACATCATGATAAAACTGTATGCCCAGCAGGATGATGGTCAATCCTATGAGGTTGGCCAGGAAGAATCCCACGGACTGTGACACGCTGACATGCCTACGCAGAAGTTTCCAAAGCAGTTTCATAGACGGAAGGTTTTATCGTAGTCCAACATCATGTGCTTACCAATACTCGTAACGATGACCGAGGCACCCAGTCGTTTTACCTCCTCCATCATCACATCCGCCATTATGCCGGCGTTTCCATCATCAAGATGACTGATGGGTTCATCAAGCAAGAGGAAATCGAATGGCTGGGACAAGGCTCGTATCAAGGCCACTCTCTGCTGTTGCCCGAACGACATGTGCCCTACCTTGACCTCTTGCTTGTCTTCAATGCCCAGTCTTTTGAACCAAAGATCTATCTGTTCATTGGCAGCGTGAGAAGATAATATGTTTTTGATTTCCACATTTTCACGTGCTGTCAATTCCGGGAAGAGCCTCAGTTCCTGGAACAAGTAACTAAGATGATGCTTCCGTATGTCGCACCATGAATTGACCGAAAGCGTAGTGATATCAGTACCATCAAAAGCTATCGAGCCAGAATAATCGTGACGATAACCCATGAGAAAAGCACAGAGCGAGCTTTTCCCCTGTCCACTATCGGCCTCTATGAGGTACGTTTTCCCTTTCTCAAAGGTTAAGTCCTCGTTCCACACCTCACTCTCCAGGTGAGGCACTTGTGCGAACACATGAGGCATGACATGATGGAGATTGATTGTCTTCATACCAAAGCCTTATCTTTTCAGATGATAAACGAGATGTGTAACGTCGCCGAAGACCGCCTTGATTACGGAGTGGAACGCACTCACCCCCTCATCTTCGTCAAGGGCTAGATTATCGACATTCATACACAGCGACAAAGGTTTTCCCTTTATTTCCTCAGCCACCTCGCCATTCAAAGCAGAAGAAGGGTCAGGCAACAACGCGGGGGCTAAGTACTCATTGGAACCCGCGTAAAACATTTTGTCGTCGGTTACCCCGAAGAACAATTCTGTATCCCCACCCGTGAAATGGAAAGCCTTAGGTCCCACGGTCTCTATGCGTGTGCCTTTCGGACAAGATTTCTTCCAATAATCCACGTCCTTGAGGAAATTTTCATCCCGCAATTGGGCAGCCATGGCAAAGCTTTTGTCATCCTTGTATGAAGCCCAATAAGCCATTGTCACCTCCCCTTGCATGGAACGTATGATATTATCCATATCCAATGCCATGTTGGCTCCCGTGAGTAGGGTCTGCAGCCCTTTGTTGGAGCGGATAAGTTGGAGGAAAGACTCGCCCTCAACATTCGCAACGAAATAGACGGCCGTAGAATCCAGGACCGACGAGAAGAAACGCCCTTCGACTGATTTCAACTGTTTTTGTGCGTTTTGTATCTCCTCATTGACCTTATCCTTGAAAGAGAACGTAGAACCATCGACGAGCAACATATTATCCTTCAATGTCATAGAGGCCGACAGGTAGGCATCATTCTCCCCTGCCGACTTGGGCACGCCGAAATCGAAGGGCATGGTAACCAAAGACGGCAACGCAGAAAGTCGGGATACCAGTTTGACGGGAGCAGCCATACTATCAAGCACTTCCTTCAGTCGGGACCCCATAAGTCCTTTTTCTTCATCTTGTGTAAGATATTTGACCATCCGTTGTTGCAACTGTGCCATGGCGGCAGGCAACACCGGTCCCATCACCAGCAGGGCCTCGTCGGAATAGCCCATCAGCCAACTATCGTTCCACTGGGCGAAGCCCAATCCTTTACGTCCTTCACGCACCTGGCATACCCCCTCCTTGGTCAGCACCTGTTCCACCCAGTCTTTCATCGCATCGGCATCTGCCACCTTGGAGCAAAAGCCGAAGTCACCATCTCGCGACTCAAAGAGGTATACAGGAGCGGAAAAATCCAGGCCGCACATCTCCACCTTTTCCACATGGAGGAAATTCGTCATGTTTTTATTGTCTCCCCCACCCTGTGCTGCAAGCACTTCCATCTCTACCGAAGCCAATGCCACACAATCCTTGGGCACAGCATTTTGATAGGCATTGCTGGAACAAGAAGCCATGACAACGCCAGCTATC
This sequence comes from uncultured Prevotellaceae bacterium, assembly GCA_900316685.1. Lineage (GTDB taxonomy): Bacteria > Bacteroidota > Bacteroidia > Bacteroidales > Bacteroidaceae > Prevotella. The sequence goes on from ONDS01000008.1 coordinate 138,812, forward strand.
AACAACCCTATCGAACGTAATAATCGTTTTCTTCCAATCATAAATCAATGAATCATAAACGCCTTGCCAAATGCGCCATCATGACAGCCGCCAGTCCCGCCGTTTCCGTGCGGAGCCTGCTGGTTCCCAAAGACACACCTGTAAATCCTTTACTCTCCGCCAAATCCACTTCGTCGATGGAGAAATCGCCCTCAGGCCCCACCAAGATAGTGACATCTTGATTGTCATCCTTTTCCGGCATCTGTAAAAAGGAGAAGAAATCCGCCTTCGCCTTCTCTGGATAGCAATGCGCCAAACATAATTTGCCATTTCGAGATTGGCTGACAAACTGCGTGAATGGAACCATCCCATTCACATTCGTCAGCCATCCTTTCCTACTCTGTTTCATCGCCGCCACGGCTATTTTCTGCAATCGGTCGGTACGCACCACCTTCCTTTCGGAGAAAGCCGTATCAAGGAAGGAAATCTCGTCGACCCCTATTTCCACCGCTTTCTCTACGAGCCATTCCATGCGGTCGATCATTTTCGTCGGTGCTATGGCCAGATGGATGTGCCCTTTCCAAGTGCGCTGTTGTGGCATTGTTTCCACGACATGGTAGAACGCCTTTTTGTTGGTCACCTGTTCCATAACAGCCAAATAGAAAGAACCCTTACCATCCATTAGATATAGTTCATCACCGGGAGCCATCCTCAGCACCCGTATGGCATGTGTGGCTTCATCCAAAGGCAATTCACCCACAGCAGGCGCATCTGGAACATAAAAAAAGCGTTGTTCTTTCATATCTTCACGAAAAGCCTCTATTATTCGATTCCTTCATTTCTCTTTTCTTCAGTTCATCGTTGAGTTGTGAAGCCTGCTCATAATCCTCCTTGTCGATAGCTTTTTGCAAAGCCTGTCTCAACATCTCTGTAGGCAGCAGTTTCAAAGGCATGGTCACCCCCTTGCCCGAGCTGTCTACAGGAGCGCCGTAATCCTCCACCAGCGACAATTCCGCAAAGACAGGAACATTGGCGATCAGCGAGAAGAGCACCGCATCACTGGCCCTGATAGGCCACGATTGCTTAGTTTGCTCATTCTTCATGTAAACGATATATTCCCCATCGATGAAATCAGCGAACAAAATGTGCAACGACATATTCCAACCCTCTCCAAAAGCCCTCCACATCACCTCCGGCAATAGTTTGCTGCGAATGGGGAACTTGGCGAGGCGGAAACCGAACTGCAATATCATCGACCCGTCGCAGACGATGGACAATTGTGTCTGTCCATCGTCGGTGACGAGTTCAATGAGTCCGGCATCGATTTCATTGGTGATACGGGACACACCTTTCAAAGAGAGATGAACGAGCGCCATCAGGCAGCTTTCTTCTTAGCGTCAAATACCAAGGCGAAGGCGATACCCACCACAAGAGCGAATGCCGCAAAGATGAACCAGCACGTTTTCCAGTCACCCATAAGGAACCCGTTCTGCCAAGAGCAATAGTGGTTGACAATCTCGCCTGCGGCCAATGTGCCGATGGTGGCTCCCAATCCGTTGGTCATCAACATGAAAAGACCTTGGGCAGATGCCTTGACAGAAGGATTACACTCCTGGTCGACGAACATGGCACCCGACACATTAAAGAAGTCGAAGGCCACACCATATACGATGCAAGAGAGGATGAAGAGGATGACTCCCGGCATGGCAGGATTGCCCACACCGAACAATCCGAAGCGGAATACCCATGCGAACATCGACATGAGCATGACCCCCTTGATACCTACCTTTTTCAGGAAGAATGGAATCATCAGGATGCATAGGGCCTCACTGATCTGCGATATCGATGTCAGCAACGTAGCATTGTTGGCGGCGAAAGAAGAAGCCACCGTCGGGTCGCTACTTCCCTGGAAACTCGTGATGAACGGTCCGGCATAGCCATTGGTCACTTGCAATGCCATGCCCAACAATGCGGAGAATATGAAGAAGAGCGCCATTCTTTTCGTCTTGAACAGTTTGAAAGCCGTTAGTCCGAGCGTCTCCGCAAGCGACTGAGCCTTTTTCTTCACCAGTTTGCAAGCCGGCAGCGAGAATGTGTAAAGGAAGAGGAAAATGCTCAATATGCCCGAGACCGCAAATTGCATGTAAGTGTATTGGAATTTGTAAGCACTCTGTCCCAAAGTGAACGAGAAGGAGCCATTGTCGAGCGTTGCGCAATTGACAAACCACATGGTAGCAATGAATCCCACTGTTCCCAACACACGGATAGGCGGGAAATCCTTCACTGTATCGAATCCATTATCTTTTAAGATGGTGAAAGCCGTGGTGTTGGAGAGAGCCAAGGTAGGCATATAGAACGCCACACTGAGCGTATAAAGTGCGATGAACATACCCTTGTTAGGCAGTTCATTGCCCACTCCCGCCGAGTAGCCCATGTACCAGCATCCCAACATAAAGGCTCCAGCCAACAAGTGGCATATACCCAGCAATCGTTGCGGCTGGACATACTTGTCGGCTATGATGCCCATGAGTGTAGGCATGAAAATGGAAACAATTCCTTGTATGGCGTAGAACCAGGATATCTTATCACCCAATCCGGCAGTACCCAGATAATTGCCCATACATGTAAGATAAGCGCCCCAAACTGCGAACTCGAGGAAATTGAGTATCGCCAAACGAACTTTTAGATTCATAATGATTTATTTTTAGTCTTATGGTACAAAGGTACGGCTAAAGCGGGAAATAAACAAGAAAACGTCGAATTTTTTGAAAACGGAGCCTATTGTTGGTAAAAGTTCTTGTCTCACAAGCCTTGCTATTGGATTTGGTATTGACAGAATGACAAAAGGTTGACGATTAAAGTCCAAATTCACTACAAAAAAAGCACCATCGAGGCTTGACCAATGCTGAGCCTCGATGGTTTTTCAGAATGAAGTAATAAGCTTCATCAGTTGTTGACCGAACCGCCGACGATGTCGAGCAGTTCATTGGTGATAGCTTGCTGACGGCTCTTGTTGTACTGCAGGTTGAGTTCGCGCAACAATTCGTCGGCATTGTCGGTAGCCGTTTGCATGGCCACCATACGCGCCGCATGTTCCGAGGCGTTGCTGTCGAGCAGAGCGGTGTAAAGCATGAGATGCGCCAACTTGGGAATGAGCACCTTGAGAACCGATTCCATGTCAGGTTCGACGATGAAATTATCGTTGAGCGGTTTCACCTCCTCCTGCTCATGTGTCTGGTTTTCTTTCTTGTGTTTCCTCAAGTAATCCTGCGCCTCCTTGGTGACAATGGTTGATGAGAGATCGCGCTCATGATCGCGCTCCAGTTCGGTAGTCACATCGATAGGCAGAAACGTCTTGCGTGTGAGTACCTGCGAGCCAGCGCTTTTGAAATGGTGGTAGATGAGTTCCACCTTGTCGATTTCTCCGTTGCGGAATTTCTCACCCAGTTCCATGGCTATGTCGATACAAGCCGACACATTGGGTTTGTCAGCCAGTTCCATGAAGTCGCCTGCCGAGCGTATGCCCAGTTTGGCCACTCTCTCCGCCACCTTCCTTCCTATAGGATAGATTAGGATATGCTCCTTGCCAAGGTGACTATAGCCATCGATAGCCTGCTGCATCATCTTCAGTACGTTGGCATTGAATCCACCGCAGAGACTACTGTTGGAAGCGAAGACCAGCAACGCCACGTTTTTCACCGGGCGCTCTTGGTCGTAGATTGATTGCGCGTCAGCCTCGGCAGCCAAGAAAGCCTTCAGGATATGCTCCAGCATGGTCTCGTAGGGCAACATGTTCTCAATCATCACCTGAGCATGGTGAAGTTTCGAGGATGCCACCATTTTCATGGCACTTGTAATCTTACGAGTGCTGTTGACCGATGCGATTCGATTCTTGATTTCTTTCAGCGACGGCATAGGCTATCATGCTTTAAACTGACCGGCTATATCCGCCATGACCTGTTCGATGACGGCAGTGGCCTGATCGTCGATTTTTCCACTTCCGAGCAGGTCGATGACCTCCTGGTGGTTGGTGCGCAGTTTGTCGAGGAAGGAGTCTTGGCACTGCCTTACATGCTCCACGGGCACATCGTGCATCAAGCCCCTTGTGCCACAATAGAGTATTGCCACCTGTTCGCCCACCAACATAGGTTGGTATTGCGGTTGTATGAGCAATTGGTTGTTCTTACGTCCGCGGTCGAGCGTCATGGCCGTCACAGCGTCCATATCGCTTGAGAATTTGGAGAACGCCTCCAGCTCACGATACTGCGCCATGTCGATTTTCAGTGTACCAGCCACCTTCTTCATACTCTTTATCTGTGCCGAACCACCCACACGACTCACTGAGATACCCACGTTGATGGCAGGGCGGAAGCCTTGGTTGAAGAGATCGGTCTCGAGATAAATCTGACCATCTGTGATAGAGATGACATTGGTCGGAATATATGCCGATACGTCGCCCGCCTGAGTCTCGATGATGGGCAAGGCCGTAAGCGATCCTCCGCCTCTGACATGTCCTTTCATACATTCAGGCAGGTCGTTCATTTTCTCAGCCACCTCCTGTTGGTCGTTGATACGAGCCGCCCTTTCGAGCAGACGGCTATGCAGATAGAACACATCTCCGGGATAAGCCTCGCGTCCGGAGGGACGGCGCAGGATGAGCGACACCTCACGATAGGCCACAGCCTGTTTTGAAAGGTCGTCGTAGACAACAAGTGCCGACTCACCTCTATCACGGAAATACTCGCCTATGGCGGCTCCTGCGAAAGGAGCATAGTACTGCATGGCTGCCGGATCAGCCGCCGTAGCCGAGACGATGATGGTATAGGGCATCGCCCCATGTTCTTTTAGGTTCTGCACGAGAGCCGCCACGGTGGAAGCCTTCTGTCCGATGGCCACATAGATACAGTACACAGGTTTGCCTGCATCATAGAAGCTCTTCTGGTTGATGATGGTATCTACAGCTATGGCCGTCTTTCCTGTCTGTCGGTCGCCGATGATGAGCTCGCGCTGTCCACGACCGATAGGTATCATCGAGTCGACCGCTTTCAATCCCGTCTGCAAAGGCTCCTTCACCGGCTGACGATAAATCACACCGGGAGCTTTCCTGTCGAGCGGCATCTCGAAAGCGTTGGTCAGGTCGATGTCGCCCTTGCCGTCGATAGCTTGGCCGAGGGGATTGATGACGCGTCCCAACATATTGTCGTTGACACGGATGGAAGCGATACGCTTGGTACGTTTCACCACCATACCCTCTTTGATGCCCGAGGTAGAGCCCAGGAGGACACAACCTACGTTGTCTTCCTCAAGGTTCATCACGATGGCCATGGTGCCGTTTTCAAATTCCAGCAACTCGTTTGCCTCAGCGTTGCGCAAGCCATAGATGCGTGCCACACCATCACTCACCTGTAGTACGGTGCCCACCTCATCGAACTTCTGCCCATCGCTGATACCCTGCAACTGCTGCAACAGCACTTCCGATACCTCGCTTGGTTTTATTTTGTCTGACATTCTATTAAGATTAAATAATTCAAAGATTAAATAATTAAAAAATCATTAGATAACTAACAATCATAAAATTATTTCTTCAGCTGTGTGAGGATGTCGCGCAGTTGTCGTTGCACACTGGCATCCATCCTATAAGTATCATACTCGAGGATGAATCCCCCTATGATGTCGGGGTTGACCTCGGTCTGAAACTCCACAGTTCCCTTAGTTCTGCTCTCCACCATCTGTTTCATCTTCTGCTCAGTCTTGGCATCGACGGCAGCGGCGGTGATGAGTTTTCCGCTGATGATGTTTTTCTGTTGCCGGTAAAGCGTGATGTATGATGCCGCCATGAATTGCATGTCCTGCTCCCTGCCCTCGTCGACCACCAGTTTGACGAACCGTTTTGTCAGTTCGATTGGTTTGTCGCCGCAGGCCGCATTGAGCACAGCTATCTTCTTGGCATCATCCAGCATGGGGTTGTCTATCGTGGTCCGGAGTTGAGGTACCTGCAGATAATTGGCAAGCAAGTTCTGCATGTCGTGGTAGACCTTCTCCTCCTGATGCGACTGTTCACTGCTCTTGAGCAGTGCCCGAGCATACCGTACCGATATTACTCCTAAATCCATACGCCTTAGTTTACGATATCTTGTTTTCCAGCAACATCATCCAGCAGGCGATTGATCAAATCCATCTGCTCTTTGTTGGAATGTAGGTTTTGGCGCAGTATTTTCTCGGAAATCTGGACGGAGAGTTCAGCCACCTGTGCACGTATGTCCCTGATGGCGTTTTGTTTCTCCGATTCAATCTCCGCCTTGGCCTCATTGAGCAATCTTGCCCCTTCGACTCTGGCTTTCTCCTGTGCCTTTTCCACAATGGCATCCCGTGTTTCGGCCGCTTCCTTGAGTATTTGCGCCTGCCTTTCACGGGCCTCTTGCAAGATGGACTCACCTTCTTTCTGAATATTGGCCAATTTCTCGTTTGCCTCGTGCGCTTTCTTCAGGCTATCATCGATGAAAGCCTTTCTCTCGTTCACCATTTTCGTGATGACGGGGAATCCATAGCGCCAAAGCAGGAAGAGCACCACGAGGAACGTGAGTGTCATCCAGAAGAGCAGGCCAGTACTAGGAATCAATAAATCCATACCAAAAAACCTTTGTTTTTAGATGCAGAGGAATGCGATAACTGCTGCGAAGAGAGCCACACCTTCGATAAGGGCTGCGGCAACGATCATATTGGTGAACAGTTTGTTCATCACTTCGGGTTGGCGTGCCATGGCGTCCATAGCCTGTCCACCGATACGTCCGATACCAATACCTGCGCCAATAGCTGCGAGACCTGCGCCTACTGCGGCACCTAACTTAGCAAGACCTTCTGCGGCCAATAATGTTGAAATCATAATTGTTTTGTTTTTAATTGTTATTAATGTTGTATTTGTATTTTATTCATGTTCGGGTTCGACGCGGGCCAGTCCGATGAACACGGCGCTGAGCATGGTGAACACCATCGCTTGAATGAAGCATACCAAACACTCCAGGCACATCATGAAGATACTCATGAATACACTGAGTGTGCTCATGCTCAACTGCACAGCAATGACTTTTCCCGCAACGAGGAAGATGATACATGTAATGGCAATGGCTATGGCGTGTCCAGCCATCATGTTAGCGAAGAGACGGATCATGAGTGCGAAGGGCTTGGTGAAAATACCCACGAACTCGATGACGGGAATGATGGGTACCGGTGCTTTCAACCATGTTGGCACATCAGGCCAGAAGATATCCTTCCAATAATGCTTATTGCCGCTGAACTGCACGATGATGAAGGTGCAGAGAGCAAGGAAGAATGTCACGGCGATGTTACCGGTCACGTTGCCCCCACCCGGTGGGAAGGGCATCAGACCCATCACGTTGCATGTGAAGATGAAGAAGAAGCAGGTGAGCAGGTAGGGCGTATATTTTTCGTAGCCTTTTCCCACTCCCGGTTTGATGATTTCATCCACCACATACATGACCAGCATCTCGATAAATCCCGTGAACCCTTTGGGTGCCGGGTCGCTCGCCTTGTGTTTCCTATACCAGCGGGCTGGAATCAAGATGCAGCAAAGCAGGAGGATAGCGTTGATGAACATCACCGCCACCGTTTTGGTGATGGACAGGTCGGTGACCGTCGTTTCCTGGCCGCCTTCTCCCAGTTCCACGATTTTTCCGGCATTGTCGCCCTTGGTGGCGATGGCCAGGTTGTGGTTGGGTTCGGTGCGATATCCATTGGCATCCGGTTCATGTGCGAACTGCGAGCTGCAGAACACATGCCATCCCGTGGAGCTTTTCACGATGACAGGCAGATGGATGACCAAAGGTTTGTCGCCGATGTCGGTGATATGCCATTCGTGACTATCCTTGATGTGTTCAAGAACCACCTCTTTCGCATTGATGGACTCGCCCCCCTCCTGCGCTGCAAACAGCGGCAGGAAGACCAGCATCGCCATCCATGTCAAGAGCAGTCTTCTCATATCATTCATTGTTTAATGTTTATAAATCAGTGTCAAAACCATCATCACGCCGTAGAGGATTAGGAACCATGCGGCGAAATGAATCGAATCTTCTCTGCTTTGCGAGATGAGCAGTGTGTAAACGGCCACTACCGTTATCACCATCATCATTCTGATGGCCGTCATGATAAGGTAGAAATGCACCAGATGCTCGGGTGCGTGTTTCTTCACGAAATCATAACCTTTCACATACGCCAATCCCAGCAAGGAAAAGAACACCAGGGAGAAAGCTAGTTCAGGCAGACTCATAGTCTTTTTCCACACAGAGAGACACCTCATTCTTGAGCACCTCGACGAACCCGCCGGTGATGACGAGTTGTTTTACGCCCTCGGTGGTGGTGTACTCCACTGTGCCTTTCTGCAGCGAAGAGATGATGGGTGCATGATTGTCGAGTATCTCGAAATTGCCCATGGTTCCAGGCACCTTCACATCGCTGGCCTCGCCTTCGAATTCCACTTTCTCTGGAGAAACGATTTTCAACTTCAGCATACGTCTTATCCTTTAGCCTGTTCGAGCAATCGTTTGCCTTTCTCCTTGGCATCATCAATGGTACCCACATTGAGGAACGCCTGTTCGGGCAGGTCGTCGACCTCGCCATCGAGAATAGCGTTGAATCCCTTGATGGTATCTTCGATGCTCACCATCACGCCTGGCAGACCAGTGAACTGTTCCGCCACCGAGAAGGGTTGCGAGAGGAATCGCTGCACACGGCGAGCACGGTTCACGGTCAACTTATCCTCGTCGGACAGTTCGTCCATACCCAGGATGGCGATGATGTCTTGCAGCTCGTTGTAGCGTTGGAGTATCTGTATCACACGTTGTGCGCAATCGTAATGTTCCTTTCCCACGATGAGGGGGTCGAGGATACGCGAAGTGGATCCCAGCGGGTCGACGGCCGGATAGATACCCAACTCAGCAATCTTACGCGAGAGCACGGTCGTGGCATCGAGGTGAGTGAAGGTTGTTGCAGGAGCCGGGTCTGTCAAGTCGTCGGCCGGCACATATACCGCCTGAACCGAAGTGATAGATCCCTTCTTGGTCGAGGTGATACGTTCCTGCATGGAACCCATCTCCGAAGCCAAGGTAGGTTGGTAACCCACGGCGCTCGGCATACGTCCGAGCAGTGCCGACACCTCCGAACCCGCCTGGGTGAAACGGAAGATATTGTCGATGAAGAACAGGATATCGGCCGCCGCTCCATCCTTTCCTCCGTTGTCGCGGAATGTTTCGGCCACGGTCAGTCCGGAGAGAGCCACGGAAGCACGAGCGCCCGGTGGTTCATTCATCTGTCCGTACACCAGAGTGGCCTGGCTTTTCTTGAGTTCCTCGGGATCGACGAGCGAGAGGTCCCATTTGCCTTCGTCCATCGCTTTCTTGAATTTCTCGCCGTAGCGCACCACACCACTCTCGATCATCTCGCGTATGAGGTCGTTGCCCTCACGGGTACGCTCTCCTACTCCAGCGAACACAGAGAATCCATTGTGCCCTTTGGCAATGTTGTTGATAAGCTCCATGATGAGCACCGTCTTGCCCACACCGGCGCCGCCGAAGAGTCCGATCTTACCACCCTTCATGTAGGGTTCAAGCAGGTCGATGACCTTGATGCCCGTTGAGAGCACCTCTTTTTGTGTAGACAGTTCTTCGAACTTCGGTGCTTCGCGGTGGATGGGATATGCCCCCTCCATGTCGAGTTGTTTCATGCCATCGATGGGCTGTCCGATGACGTTGAGCATCCTACCCTTGATTTGGTCGCCTGCCGGCATAAGGATAGGATAACCAGTTGTAATGGCCTCCAATCCACGTTGCAATCCATCGGTATTATCCATGGCTACGCATCTGACGGTATCTTCGCCAATATGCTGTTGCACCTCGATGACGAGGTCGCGACCATCGGGACGCACCACCCGCAAGGCATCGTGGATTCTTGGCAACACTTTTTCCGCGTCTTGTCCCTTGGTGTCATAATAGACATCGATTACGGGACCGATGATTTGGGAAATGTGTCCATTGATTTGTGACATAAGCAGATATTTTAAATGTTAATTGAAGACTTTAAGATGTCAATAGCATTTTCGGTTACACACAAAAGGTTTTGCTGTTTTTCGATGATATTTAAAACATCACGCAAAAATACTAAATAATACGTATTTCCGCAAAAAATAATCCGTTTTTATTGTCTGCCGGAAATAATTTGCGAGAAAAAGGACGTATTTCACGCTATTAGATGCTCAATTCATCGAGCACTTTAATCAATTTCTTGTCGAAGGGCTTATCGCTGCGAATGGCCTCGCTCAGCGGCACGTAAACCACCTCGTTGTTGCGCACGCCAATCATCACATTGCGTTGTCCCTGCAAGATGGCCTCAATAGCTCCCACACCTGTGCGGCTGGCCAGGATACGGTCGTGGGCCGTGGGTCGTCCGCCACGCTGCAGATGCCCGAGAATCGATACCCTCACATCGAAGTTGGGAAATTCCTTGCGCACACGTTCAGCATAGTAGAGCGCTCCACATTTTGGACTTTCGGAAACGATAACTATACAGCTCTTTTTCGATTTACGTATGCCACGCTCCATGAATCGTGCCAACTGGTCGACATCGGTGGAATCTTCAGGAATGATGGCCGCCTCGGCGCCGCATGCGATGGCGCTGTTCTGCGCAAGGAATCCTGCATCGCGCCCCATCACCTCGACGAAGAAAATGCGTTCGTGGCTCTGTGCTGTATCGCGTATTCGGTCCACACATTCCATGATGGTGTTCATGGTGGTGTCGTAACCGATGGTCGAATCTGTGCCGTAGAGGTCGTTGTCGATGGTGCCTGGCAGTCCGATACAGCACACATCATATTCGCGTGCGAAGTGCATGGCCCCGGTGAGAGAGCCGTTGCCTCCGATGACCACAAGTGCGTCGATCCCCCTTTTGACCATATTGTCGTAGGCTTTTTTCTTTCCCTCAGGTGTCATGAATTCCTTGCTTCGTGCAGTCTTGAGAATGGTACCGCCATTAAGGATGATGCCGCTGACGTTTTCCGTGGTGAAGGGAATTATCTCGTCGTTGATAAGTCCATCATATCCACGATAGATGCCCATGATATTGAATCCATTGCAGATGCCGGCGCGTGTGACCGCACGGATAGCCGCGTTCATGCCGGGTGCATCACCACCCGAGGTCATGATTCCGATTGTTTTTATTTTTGCCATATGATTAATTTTTAAGGTGTATCATTATATAAGAGGTGAGAGGTGAGGGGTGAGAAGTGAGAGGTGAGAGGTGAGGGTTAGATGGTCATGACGAGGAGGATGAAGCCGACCACCCATCCTATCAGCGTTTTGACGCCCACTGTCCGGAAGAACCACCCTACCCTGACATGTTCCATCTTCATGAGAGCCATACCGCTCATGGAGCCGATGATCATCAGGTTGCCGCCTGCAGCCACCGAGAAGGCCACCATCTTCCAGTAAACCCCGTTCTGAGCGTAATCTGCCAACGTCGTAACGGGTTCTCCCCCCAATCCCTCCACCGTATGGAAGGATATGAAGCTCATGGCCGTAGCGAAATTGTCGAGCACCGAGCTGATGCAACCAATGATGGCTCCCATGACCCACATGTTGCCAATATAACTGTCACACAAGTTGGCGAGCCACCTGATAGCTCCCGTTTCCTGCACCACCGCTATGGCGAGCATGATGCCCAATACGAAGAGCATCATCTGTATGACTCCGTATTGCAAGGCGAGAGGTTGTCGGTAACTTGTCATTTTGTCGATTCGCATGAGCTTGCGGTTGAATATCTCGTTGACCACCCATAGCACCGACAATACGCACATGGCTCCGAGGAACGGGCTCAATTTGGTGATATTGTGGAAGGTGGGTATGAACCACAGTCCTCCGATGCCCACGAAGAGCATGACCACCCTTTGCCAGACATTGAGATTGGTGTCGTCTCCCCGATAAGGCAGTTGACGCCATTCTATCTCCACACGGTCAGGCAATAGCCGTCCCAAGAGGAAAGTAGGCACGCACCATAGAGCAAGACAAGGCAGCAGCAGCGAGAACGAGAAGTTGGAAGCCGTCACCGCCTCGATATTCCAGAGAACCAACCCTGTAGGGTCGCCGATAACAGTGAGTGCGCCCCCACTGTTGACAGCCAGCACGATAGCGCTACCATAGATGAGTCGATGGCTCCTTGTGGGAATTAGGCTGCGCATGATGACGAGCATCATGACCGTGGTAGTGACATTATCGAGGTTGGCAGAGAGCAGGAACGCCACGAAGGTGAGAGCCCAGAGCAACCGTCGGCTCTTGCGTGTTCTCACCCACGACTGTATGAAATCGAAACATCCGTTGTTGTTGAGGATCTCTACGATAGTCATGGTGGCGAGCAGGAAGAGCACAATTTCGGCCGCCCTGCCCACATACTTAAGGAATATCTCTTGTGCTATATATTGTTTAACCGCTGTGCTTGTGGTCACGGCGCCGTTGAGGAAGTCGACGTATTCGCCGCTGTGCTGACTTGTCACGAAATCAGTTCCCCAACAGATATAAAGCACCCAACCCACGGTACCTGCAAATATGGCGACAGCCGCCCTATTGACATTCGTTATTCTCTCCGTAGAGATGAGCACGAACGCCATCAACAATATGGCTACGAGGATGAGTGTCATATCAGATAGATTGCTTTATCTTGCAAAATTAGCGATTATTCTTTAAATGACAAAATCCGAGGTGATTTTTTTTAAGGTGCAGAGGGAGTTGGGGTAGAAAAGCATCGAGGGGTCAGAAAGACCTGACCCCTTGATATTAATTTGGGATATTAACTTATTTAGAGAATACTTTCCACATTATGTCAACTGCTCCGCGCAGATATTTCACATGACAGTCGTAAGACGAATGGTGCCCCTCCTGCTTGCTGTCGAACTGATATGGCTGGATGACGTTGTTGACTCGACTTGTAAAATCGCCCATACTCACGCTTTTCAATTCTGGCAAGTAGTTGCGCATGTAGACAAGAGGTTTTTCCATGCCTTTCATTTTCACTTGTACCACCACATTGACCTCAAGTCCCGGGGCGATGAGATCGAAAGGCTCACCTGATTGAGACCAACCCGGATAGTGGAAGTATATAGGATCGATAGCGTAGTCATTCTTATATCCCCGTCCGAAAATGGATTCCCGATAATAACCATGAGTGGATTCTCTGTAGAGAAAGGCCGGGTAGACCATATCGGTCTTGTCATCGCTGAACTGTTCCAAGGCAGGTTGATGAGCGTATAACCCGCCCGGTTTTTCGCATCATTCTCGCTCCCCGAACCATCATAGATATAGATAGTCTGTTGCTCGCGCCAATTGGAAGAGGTGAACGTCTTGTCATTGATGTTGTAATCCTCGGCATCGCCACTTCCACCATGCAGCAGCCCATGCCAGGTGGTCATCAGTACATGTTCCATCCCTTCGTCTGCCCTGTTCATCTTCAGTCCTTGTCCGTCGATGCCCAAGCCCGACAACTCTCCACCGGCGAAAGTCATCATCCGACTAAGCGGGGTGTAGAGAGAGGCATCCTGCGCAGCATCGGCATTGTCGAGTGTGACGCTGACAGAGCCATCGGCTTGCGTTGAGTATTTGAATCGTCCGAGACCGCCGCTGCCCCCCCCCGAGGTCGGCGAACGGTTCGCCGCTCTCGTCGTCGAAGAAGTAACGGTTCCAGAGTCCCGTTCCATCTTCTCCGAAATGATAGACCTCGACTATTCTCGTATACTCATGCGGCAGAGAAGTTTTGCTAATGACCCCATCAATAGAGCCATTCACATCGTATAACTTGTAGAAAGTACCAATGATATCGTCGTGCAGCGGATTCGTATCTACATAATCGTCGTGCTCCGAACAGGATGCCATCACCAGCGCTAAGGCTACGATGAGCATCAAATAGGTAATTACTCGTTTTTCCATGACTCTTTTTGTTTGGTTTACACAACAAAAATATCGTTTCGATGAATACATTATTTATAATATCAACATTTTTTCTTCGAATTGATGCGACAGAAGCGATTATTTGCGACAAATGGCGTGAGACCAAGGGAAACCTGTCGCAACGGGACGTTCAGTAGCGACGAGGGAAGCATATAGTTCTCCAAGGCCTTCTTCCCACAGATCAAGCTCATCACTTACGACAATTGCAAGGATGGCACGACCGGTTGTTTGAGTACACAAAGAATACATCGCAGGTTACCGTTCGCTCTTTATTTATAAGCCTTTAAGGATTGTATCAATGATAGGAAATATCTCCTCTTCAAGCTCATAAGGATGGATATGGAAATAGGGGTTGCCGGTGAGCATGGCGGATAGTTGGCATCGCGACCTATCGTAGAAGAGATGGCATGATACACCATATTTCTCCGCATAAGCCAGTTCGTAGCCCACTCCGAGCGAGGGAGCGGTACATTCGCCGATGAGCACGTCGGCCTGTCGTAGCCATTCGGTATCTTGGCGGTAGATGGCTGCATCTTGGTTGCGCCCCCTTTCCAGCACGTTTAAGGAGAGGTCGCCCACATGTTCGGTGAGCACGTCATCCGTCCGCTGTATATACTCGATGATTCTTTTATACCTTTCGGCATCTACCCTGCCCCCTCGGATGGAGCCCGCGAAATAGACTTTCTTGTTCATTTTAGTTTTTGAGATTTCATGCAAATATATGTATTTTTTCCTTATCACGCAAGAAATGAAGAAGAAAAGGACATGATAATCATCACTTTATTATTATTGTAGTATAGGGTGTGAGGGCAGACATAAAGTCAGCCCATACAACGATAGGAGAAGGGATGTAGAAGGTGAATTGAACAAATAATCTGTTTTGTGTGCTTGAAATATGAAAAAAACATGTAAATTTGCACGCAGAACAAACTACGAAAAGACAAGACACATGAGAAGAACTATCATTTTGGCACTCATAGCCCTACCTATAGCTATATATGCCCAGTACCGTTCCGAAGTATGGTCGCCCGACAATGGCGACGGCACCTACACCAACCCCATCATCAATGCCGACTATTCCGACCCCGACGTGTGCGTAGGAGCCAGCGGCGAGGATTATTACATGACCGCCTCGTCATTCCAATGTGTGCCAGGGCTGCCCATACTCCACTCCAGAGACTTAGTGAATTGGGAGATAGTAGGTTATGCCTTGAAAGAGCTCTACACCGGCGATGCCGAAATGGTGGAACACTTCAGCACCCCCCGCCATGGTGATGGTGTATGGGCTCCCTCCATCCGCTACCACGATGGAGAATATTACATCTACTGGGGTGACCCTGACTTCGGCGTATACATGGTGAAGACCAAGGATCCCGCCGGCGAATGGGAGAAGCCCGTATGTGTGATCAAGGGGAAAGGATATATCGATACCACCCCCCTGTGGGACGACGACGGTCGTTGCTATTTAGTGAACGGCTGGGCCAACTCACGTGCGAAGTTCGCTTCTGTGCTAACCGTGCGCGAACTTAGTGCCGACGGCACCCGCCCCATCGGTCAGCCCGTGATAGTGTTCGATGGCAACGGTACCGAGAACCGCACCTGCGAGGGTCCGAAGTTCTACAAGCGCGACGGCTGGTATTGGATCATGTGCCCGGCAGGCGGTGTACCCACCGGTTTCCAGTTGGCCATGCGCGCGAAGTCACCCTACGGCCCCTACGACCATAAGATCGTGTTGGAGCAAGGCAAGACCTCCATCAATGGCCCCCACCAGGGAGGGTGGATACATACGAAATACGGTGAGGACTGGTTCATCCATTTCCAAGACAAGGAAGCATACGGCAGGGTGATACACCTGAACCCTGTCGACTGGTCATCGGGGTGGCCCATCATGGGCAAGAAAGGTGAGCCTGTGACCACCCATAAGAAACCTCGGAGCTGTTCGTCGGTGATTGTCAATCCCGTGGAGAGCGATGAGTTCGACCACCCAGTAATGGGCAGGCAATGGCAATGGCACGCCAACTATGATGAGAAGTTCGGCATGCCCACCGCCTTCGGCACCTTCCGCATCTACACCTATAAGTTGTCGGAGGGTTGGAAAAACTTCTGGGAGGTTCCCAACCTGCTGTTGCAGAAGACCCCTGCCGATGAATTCACCGTAACCACACAGTTGCGCATGACCTCTAAGGCCGACGGTCAGTTCGGCGGTCTGATCATGATGGGGTTGGACTATTCCGCCCTGGTGGTCAGGCGCATTGGCAAGGAGTTCCAATTAGTTCAGATGACCTGTCAGGGAGCTGACAAGGGCAAGGCACAAACCGAACGCGTATTGGCCACCCTCAAGCCCACCGCCGAAGACAAGATAGATTACAAGCCGGGCATCCACGAAGATATCTACCTACGGCTGAAGGTGAGTGATTCGAAGGTTCGTTTCTCTTACAGTCTTAACGGCAAGACATTTACCGACTGCGGCGATGAGTTCCGCATGAAAGAAGGTAAATGGATTGGTGCCAAGTTCGGTTTCGTGGCAGCAGAGAGCAATGCCAAGGCCGACCGCGGTTGGGTGGAGGCCGACTGGATCAGAGTGACGAAGTGAAGGAAAAGATGGGAGGAGGTATTACTTGCTGAAACGTTGTTTGATGGAATTGAGGAGTCGTGTTTTCTTTTTCAGTGACTGGAATGAGACCCATGCGCTGAGAGCTGTAAGAAGGAGTCCGAGAAGATAATAAGTGACGCTTTCACCCATCCATGTGATGGCATAAGCAGCCATACCTATGGGCAGTTGCGAAGCCGCCATGGACAGGACTCTTTTCGATACCTTGAACCCATACCTGATGTGCATACAGACGAACTGTATGAGGAAATCGAGCACGATGGTGACAGTCAAGCCTACACCCGCTCCAAACAAGCCCCATAAATTGAACCCAACGATACTCAACAGGATATAACCCAGGGCATAAAGCGATTCCATGAGGAGGAAGAAGAGCGAATCGCCCTTGGCCAGCGGGATATATGCCAAAGGCAGTTTCATCGCCCTCATATATAAGGCGAGCACAGTGACCTGCACCATGGGTACGACATCCATAAACCGCCCGGAGAAGAGCAAGGGCACCAGGATAGGCAACAAGATAATCAGCAGGACCAACAACGGAGAGACGATCAGCAGCGACACCTCGATCTGCTTGTTGACCAACACGTTGGCTGCCTTTCGATCATTGGCCTCTGCTGAGAGCCGCGGGAAATAGTCCGTTTCCATTGCCGCGAAGACCATTCCCCCATAGATCATCGTGATCATATAGCCCGTATTATAGAGTCCCAGCACCTCCAGCGACCCCTGTGTATTGAGAAAAGAACGAACGAAAAACTCGGCAAAGGAGATGACAAGCGTAGATGCCACAAAACCGATGCCCAGTCGTATCATCCCCATTCCCTCTCGCATAAAGAGCCGATTGAAAGACACACGGAAAGGAAAGATGCGCCACGAATAGTAGATGGTCAGCACCATCATAACGACCGCCATGAGCACCAGGCTGGGCACTATACCCGACTCACCCAGATAGAAATACAAAGGGATGGAGATGATCAAAGCGATGATGGCATGGAGCACCGATACCACCGCCAATGGTTTGAGATGCCGTACCCCCTTGAGAATGGCCATTTCGCCTCCCGTAAGAGCAGTCAGCCCGACAACTGGTGAGAGGAGCACAAAATGCAAGGTATGCTGACCCCAGGAAAAGGTCCAATCGTTGAGACAAGGACTGAGAACAATACACAACAATGTGCCCAGGATGGCCGTGAGCAGGCTCCATGAGCGTATCAGCCTTACCTCATGTTCGATTTTCTCTTTATTCTCTTCTTCGAAGGCTGCAGAAAGATTTCTCACCCCACTGGTCTGGATGCCCAGTCCTGTAGCATCTGACACCATCTTGGTGGTGGAATTGAATAGTGAGAGAAGTCCCATTCCCGAAGGCCCGAGCAGCATGGCAATGAATTTGTTTCTCACCATGGCTATAATTATGGTGAGCATCTGCACACCGCCAAACAATCCTGTGTATTTGATGATGTGCGAATAACTCGAAGAGTTGTCTAATTTGTGCATCTTTCATTTTGTAAACGGAGAATAATTCTTATTATTATTTAAAATTAACAATATATTTGGTTTTTCGCTATTTGCGGGCGGGCACAGGCACCGCCCCTACACAAACCAACACTTTAAATAAGGTAGGAGGCGCCTCAACAATAAAAATAAAAACTTCGCTATTTATTTTGTATTGTCTTCGGCTTGTACTACCTTTAAATAAGGTAAGAGGCGTTTCGGAAATAAAAATAAACAAGTTTATTTTGTATTTCTCTCAACTTGCACTACCTTTAAATAAGGTAGGAGGCGCCTCAACAATAAAAACAAAAACTTCGTTATTTATTTTGTATTGTCTTCGGCTTGTACTACCTTTGCAAGTATGAAACTGAGTGTTGTCATACCCGTGTACGATACGGAGGAAACATTGGAGGCATGTGTGAAGAGCGTGCTCGACCAAGGTGTTGACGATACGGAAATCATCCTTGTGGATGACGGGTCGGACGATGGGTCGCCTGCCATGTGCGACCGGCTGGCCCGGGAGCATGAAGAGGTGTGTACCATTCATGAGGAACATAGAGGCATAGCCGGGGCCCGCAACAAAGGGATAGAGAAAGCGCGGGGCGAATATATCATGTTCGTAGACAGCGACGACAGTCTCGCTCCCTATACACTCCCCATTCTGCTTGCCCGCATAGGAGCCCATCCTGACTACGACATTCTGGAGTATCCCATCATTTGGCATGCTGGAGAAGACGACGAAGAAGTGCTCAAATTCGGTCGTCATGAGTACGGCAACATGAAGGAATACTGGGTGGAAGGCAAAGGATACGCCCATGCCTACGCCTGCAACAAGATATACCGACGGAGACTGTTCGATAAGGTGCGCTACCCCATGAATCGCGCTTTCATCGACGCCTACACCCTACCCCGCCTATTGGAACAATGCCGGCTGGTGGCTACGACAGAAGAAGGAGCCTACCAATACAACTACTCGCCCGGCGGGATGGCAACCATGGCCGACGGCGAAGACCTTGAGCAACTGTTGGAAGTGCATGTTGACAGATTGGAGCATTACGAGATGACCTATGAGCCTTCCGAATACTATGTCTACGCACTGCAGCTTCAGCTCGATGTATACGCTCAAACCAAGGAACCACCCATCCTGCCCGAGTTGATCGCCCTTTCGGGTTCATCGATACGAAGGCTGCCCATCAGCCGCAAGGACAAACGTCGGCTTCGGTTCATCAAACATTTTAGTATCAAAGGACTATGCAAACTATACAGACTAAGACACCGGCAAAGACACCGCTGATCAGTTTCATCGTAACGACCTACGACCTGCCCATCGGTATGTTACGTGACTGTCTTGACAGTATCAAGGCCCTCTCGCTCAGCAAAGAGGAACGAGAGATACTGCTCATAGACGACGGCAGCAAGGAATCGCCAATTGGCGAGTTGATGAACTACCTCGACGACATCATCTACTTGCGTCAGCCTAATCGTGGTCTGAGTGCCGCCCGCAACAAAGGCATCCAGTGTTGCTGTGGCACCTACATCCAGTTTGTTGACGGCGACGACATGTTGAACAGCAGTGCTTACGAGCATTGTTTAGACATCGTCCGTTACCAGGCACCCGACATCGTCATGTTTCGTCATACCGACAAGCGCGCCCCCCTACCGACACAGGATGTGGAGGGACCGATGAGCGGTTCCGAATACATGCGCCACAACAACCTACGCGCGGTAGCCTGGGGATACATTTTCAAGAAAGACATCCTGCTGAACCTGCGCTTCACGGAGGGCATCCTGCATGAGGACGAGGAGTTCACCCCCTTGCTCTTCCTTCGCGCCGAGCGACTGTTCACCACCGAGGCCCAGGCCTATTATTACCGCAAGCGCAGTTCCTCTATCGTCAACAAGAAAGACAAGCGATGGATTACACAGCGGTTGAACGACACCCGTGACGTGCTCTTCCGCTTGCAGGAACGGTGCGACACCCTACCCATGGCCGATCGCGAGGCCCTTCAGCGCCGAGTGAACCAGTTGACGATGGACTATTTGTATAATGTAATGACCCTAACCCACAGCATTGAACATCTGGAAAAAGCCATCGTCCCACTCCATGACAGAGGTCTTTTTCCCTTGCCCGACAAAGACTACACCACCAAATATTCCCTCTTTCGGAGAATGGTGAACAGTCAGCGCGGTCGTCGCCTGCTGTGTCGTCTGCTCAAATAACCTATCTGCGATGCGAATACTCTTGTTGGGAGAATACAGTAATGTGCACGCCACCCTGGCTGTAGGCCTGCGCGCCAAAGGGCATGATGTAACCGTAGTGTCGAATGGTGATTTCTGGAAGAATTACCCCCGCGACATCGATGTGTCACGTCGTCCCGGCAAGACCGGAGGATTAGCCCTCCTATATAAGATCAAGCATCTGCTTCCCCAGTTGCGCGGCTACGACGTTGTGCAGTTGATCAATCCCCTATTCTTCGAGCTCAAGGCCCAACGTCTCTTTTCCATCTACCACAACTTGCGCGAACACAATGACAAGCTGTTCTTAGGAGCCTTCGGCATGGACTGGTATTGGGTGACCGGTTGCCGCCAAAGGAAACACTTACGCTACAGCGACTTCAATATAGGCGACACTCTGCGCGACGACCCTTCCGCCCAGCGCGAAATAGACGATTGGTGCGGTACAGACAAGGAAAGGCTCAACCGACAAATCGCCGAGGACTGCGACGGCATCGTAGCCGGTCTATATGAGTATTGGTCGTGCTACGCCCCCCTCTTTCCAGAGAAGACCACCTTCATTCCCTTTCCCATCATCTGTCAGCCCCCCCCGCCCAAGCTCACGCCCATCCCAGAGCGTGTGAAAGTGTTCATCGGCATCAACCGCAGCCGCAGCGCCTATAAGGGAACAGACATCATGCTCAAGGAAGCGCAGCGGGTGGCTATGGAACATCCCGAGACCATGCAACTGGAGGTGGCCGAATCGGTGCCCTTCGCCCAGTATCAGGCCATGCTTGACGGTTCCGACGTATTGCTCGACCAGTTGTACAGTTACACGCCCAGCATGAACACCCTGCTTGCCATGTCGAAAGGTATCATCTGCGTGGGTGGTGGCGAGCCCGAAAATTACGAGATACTCAACGAGACCACCTGTCGCCCCATTATCAACGTCACCCCCGAGGCTGGCAGTGTGCGCCGCGCCCTGAAAGAGCTGATAGCCCATCGCGAGGATATCCCTCTAATGAAGCGAGAGAGCCAGGAATACGTCTATCGTCACCACGAAGTAAGTAAGGTGACCGAGCATTACTTACGTTTTTGGAACGAAAAAGGCCGGAATCGATGATTCCAGCCTTTTCCTTATTCGTGGTCGATGTTGTTTAAGCCTCAGCGGGAGCCTCCTCAGCGGCGGGAGCCTCTTCTGTAGCGGCAGCTTCTTCGGCAGCCTTTGCTGCAGCCTCGGCAGCTTTCTTCTCAGCCACCTTCTTGGCTATTTCCTCGTTGATCTTCTTCTCTGCTTCGATTTCCTTAGCTGCGGCAGCTTTCTTGGCTTTCTCCTCTTCATCGCGGACCTTGTCCAAGCCCTTCTGCTTGTCGCTCTTCCAAGCATCGAATTTCTTCTCGAGAGCAGCCTCATCGAATGCACCTTTCTTCACACCACCCTTGAGATGTTTCATCATGTAAACACCTTCGCGTTTGAGGATGTTGCGCACAGTGTCAGTAGGTTGGGCACCCACTTCGACCCAATACAGTGCACGTTCAAAATTCAAATCTACGGTAGCGGGATTGGTGTTGGGATTGTAAGTACCAATCTTTTCAGTAAAACGACCATCACGTGGTGCTCTTGCGTCAGCGATCACGATGCTGTAGAAGGCATAGCCTTTACGGCCACGGCGCTGCAATCTGATTTTTGTTGCCATTAATTATTTGTTTTTAGGTTTGAATTAAATACTATCATCTCGTGATAGCGGCTGCAAAATTACATCAATTATTCCGAAAAACAGGCATCGGTATTGATATGCGGCATAGAATTAACAGAAATTAACCTAAAAATCCGTCATCAGACTCACCTGATAAGGAGTTTCCGTGTCGTATCGTCGCTGTAGCGTACAATATAGAATCCCGGTGGCAGTATTTTTAGAGAGTCGATAGAAGAATCATGAGGTAGCAGATCCGTCAACAACCTACCATCAAGAGAGTAGACGTCAGTGATGATTTTCCCCTCTCTTTCCACCAAGGCGATGGAAGAAGTTGAATTGTTGAGATTGGCGAAACGGAAGGAAATGAGCGATGATGCCTCATCACGCGTTATGTCACTGACAGGTTTGTGCATAAGAAACGAGCCGTCGGTGTTGGCGTGGAACAAGGTTGCTGCAGGCGAGGAATGGTCGGTCAGACTATCGTTGCTTTCGTAAGGATAGACATTTTTCCATCCAGAAGACATCCCACTGGCATTGAAGAATGTAAGATGACGATGGTCGAAGCCATTGAGCGTGTTGACCGTGTTGGCCATCCAAGCCTGTTCATCATAATCGACATGCGAGATAAGCAAGCCCTGTCCCGGCAGGTATGCATCCCAAACCGTTTTGCTACGGTTCTCAAGTATATAGTACTCATTGCGATAGGCATCATTGTAGATGACATAGGCCGTGGGTTGTTCGGCGAGTGGCGGCATGTCGTTCACCACCGTGTCATTGTGTAGTTCCGTTGGCTGCAACCATCCTGCGAGCCAACGTTCACAGGCAGAATAACCGGCAGGCACCCATCCCCGTCCACCAGGTCCGTTGTAGTTGCCGTTCGACATCAAATCCCATGAACCCAAAGAGAATAGCGATTGGTTGTCGACATCATAGAGGTCGGGCAGTCCCAAACAATGAGAGAACTCGTGACAGAAGGTGCCAATGCCCATTTCCGATGTGCCTATTTTTCCGTACAACTCATTACTACAGGCATATACATCAACCCACACCCCATCGAAGGCTACCGGTCCGTTGAGCACACCCTCATCGGCTTTTGCCTCCGTGAGCGACCACATATGGGGCCAGATAGTGTCGCGTGTTCCACCCGTGGCCTGTCCATAGCCCGCATAGAGGAGGAACACCTCTTCTACCGTGCCATCGCCATCCCAATCATACTTGGAGAAATCCACCTCGTTGTCAATCTGTGTACAAGCCTCGACCAACATCTCCGGTACATTGAGATCGAAACTATTTTTCCCCAGATCCTGACCATAGTAATAAGAAGGCTGGGGCATGGTGATGGGTCCCACCACATCGAAAGATAGACTGAACGCTCCCCCACTCTGGTCGAGGAAATAGTCGTGCACGCTACCGATGGCCCCCAGATCGTTGGTATAACCCGATTGGTTGAGCATCGCCACATAGCGGTTGAGGGTGGCCTCTTCGCCCTGTTCTTCGGCATCAAAGAATTTCCTATCGGGAAAATCAACGAGTATGACAAGTCCTTTCCTCTCGCCGACATACGGACTCTTTCTTTGTCTTGCCATCCCGGCAGGAGATTTCCGCTGGAGGCGAGGGCGCAACCGTTCCGCCTCGTCAACCATGATGAGTGAAGCCCATTCAGCCATCGTTCGCAGTTCCTGTTCATGTGCCAGCAGCGACGAAGGTCTCAAATGGTTGCCAGAGCATTGTGCATAATAAAACGCGTCCTTATCCTGTATCACCACCGCATGGTCGTCGGTCATATAATAGTGCAGGTGTTCATCACCCACGAGCAAAAGTCGGATAAGCGAGCCGTCGGGTTGTTGGAAAACCTGCCAGACATTATACGCAGGTATGGCATTGACGAGCAATGCCATACCCAGTAATACAGTAATAAGTAACGTTTTTCTCATGTCATTTGTTTGGAATGAGCACTTTCTTCGACTGTCCGTCGGCAGTACGCACCACATAGAGTCCGGGCATCAGTGCTTCAGCGCCCGTATAGCTATCCGTGCGCATGACCAGAACACCATCGACGGTAAAGATGGTAGCCTGTTTGCCCACGATATTGTCGGCATCGGTGCCGTGTATCTCCTGAATGCCTGTAGCTTCACCCCACGGTTCGGTGCCATCATTGTAAACAAAATCTATAACACCACCCCTTTTTGTCGCTTTGATCTTGGCATGGAGCAGATACGAGCCGTCGGTGTTCGGGGTATAGAGCGTGCATGCGGGCGTCGACGTGTCGGACAAAGTATTGTTGTTCACCCTCCTGCCATCGATGGTCACTGTTGTCGGCCACGCATCACCTGCATCGCCATAGGCTATGGCATAGCCATCTTCATCGAAGATATATGTACTCAATTCGTTGTCGGCAGGCACGGGGTTGAAGCAAGGTTTCCCATATCCCGTAGTATTCACCGTATTCCAACGCCAGCGGTCGGCGATGTAGTTGACATGATAGATGAGCAGTCCTGCGCCCTCCAATCCGCGGTCCCATCCGGTCTTTTGTCGGTTCTCCAAGAGATAGTATTCGTTTTTGTTGCCAGGGTTGTAAATGATATAGGTTTCCCCACCTGCATCCACGCTTTTCAGTCCCGTCACCTTGCAGGGATCGGTAAGTTCGCGGTATTCACTCCATCCGCAGAAGTTGCGTTCGTAGCCACTGTAATTGGATGGAATCCAGCCCTCGTAGTTATAGCATCCCGAGTCCATGAGGTCCCAGAATCCCATGCCATACTGTCCGCCCGACGAGCCTATGGTATTGCTTGCCGTATCGTAGAAGTCGGGCAAGCCCAGACAATGTGAGAACTCATGGCAAATAGTACCCAGTCCGGAGAGTTGCGGTACATAATCAGGATTGGCGGCATCTGAGCCATCGCCCGCCAGTTCCTCGCCGCAAGCGTAAGTATTGATGGAGACCCCATCGAAGAACATGGCATAGGAAAAGAGTTGCGACTCGTGCGGCCAAATGGTGTATGACGGGGCACCTGAAGACTCGGCATATCCCGAATAGATGATGAACACCTGGTCGACCTCACCGTCGCCATCCCAGTCATAATCGGGGTAATTGACATCATTGTTGGCGGCGGTGATGGCGAACCGTATCAGTTCCCTTACCCTGGTAGGATTGTCGTTGTTACCGGAGTTCTGTCCATAATAGGAAAGCACATTGGGAGTGGTGTATGGACCAGCCACATCGAAGGTGAGATCGAAGACGCCATTGCTCTGTTTCAAGAAATAGTCGTGTACGCTTCCTATGGCTCCTTCGCTATTGCGATAGCCCTCCTGGTTGGCAATATTCTGATATGTCTCTAAGGGATTGTCGATGGCGAAAGGATTATCCTTGAATTGCACGAGGATAATTAGTCCTTTCTTGCTGCCCGTGAAGTTGCCCGTAGCCTCACCGACACGTTTCGGCGCACGGGGTTGCGTCACCCTGGGAGCCTTGCGCGCTGCATCGGCCAGTTGTTCCTGCGTGCAAAGATTTGCGGCAAGTTCCACTTCCTGTGCATTCCTTTGATCGACGTCATGCGCCAGCTGGTCTGTTTTTACCAAACAGTCGTTGACCACCTTGGCATAGAAATAGCTTCCCTGTTCTTCGATGACGGGCAATCCATCGGTGGTTTTGTAACAATGGAAATTCTCATCACCTACGAGCATGAGTCTTACCTGTGTGCCATCGCTCTGCTTCACCGTTTTCCACACTCTGCGTGCGGGAACCGCGTTGACAGCCAGCGCGAAAATCAAAAGGATAGTTGAAAAGAGTAGTTTCTTCATAATCATTTTTAATTTGTTGGTGCAAAAATAAATGAAAAGCCCCAAAAAAACAAAATTATTATGGGAAATAATGTCAAAATAGGGGGAAAAGGAGTATTTCACAGCGAAATGGCACAACTTTGCAAAACATTTCGTAAATTTGCAGTGTAGAAGATAAGACCGTTACTGCGAATCGGACAAATAACTTATAGTTATATGGAAGGGATGGAAAGTATTGTTGAACTTAGCATCGTCATTCCCACCTACAATCAGGAGTGTTCACAACTTGCCCAGGCATTGCATTCGCAAGCCCAGCAAGTTGACGGTTTTCGTTTTGAGATTATTGTGGCTGAAGACGGTTCGACCGACGCATCCACCATCGCCGCCAATAGCCGCATCGGGCAGTTGGCAGGTTGCAGGCATATCGTCCGTCAAGAGAATGTCGGTCGGTCCGCCATCCGCAACTTCCTTGCCGGCGAGGCTCGCTATCCTTGGTTGCTGTTCATCGACAGCCGTATGCAGTTAGGCAGCGGCACTTTTCTCGCCAATTACCTTAGCCACAGCGCGCCCGACCTTGTGTATGGCGGTTATACAGTGCGAGAAGACCCATTGTTACGTCACAACCTGCGATACCTATATGAGCGAGGCTACCAGGAGCGCCATCCCGCCTCGATGCGTCGGCAAGCCCCCTATAAGGATTTCCACACCTCGAACTTCATGGTAAGGAAAACGTTGTTGGAGAAATGTCCGTTTGACGAGCGTTTCCAGCATTACGGTTATGAAGATGTGCTCTACGGCAAGCAGCTGGAGCAGCTCGGAGCCAAGATAGAGCACATCGATAATCCTGTATTGTTCGACAAATTCGAAAGCAATGAGCGTTTCATGGAGAAAACCGACGAAGCCCTTGCCACCTTGCGTCTTTTCCGTGATGAGCTGTCCGGTTATTCACGCATGATACAGCTGACGGATAAGTTGCATCGTTGGCACCTGTTATGGGCAGTAAGACTATCCTACCGTTGTTTCGGCCAACGTTGGCGACAAAAGTGCGTGGGCAACGATCCAAGTATGCGGACCTTCAACCTATACCGGTTGGGGAGGTTTGTGCAAGGAAGTTGACCTTATCGGATGTTATAGTATAGGCTGACGGTGCCATATATGGGATACAGAGTCTGTTCGACCGTCTTGAAATCGCTTTCGAACAGTCCTGTCAATCCCCAGTTAAGGTCGACGGAGACGCCGAAAGCAGGATGCAACCTGAAATCGGCACCGACATCCAATCCCATTTGGAAGTTACGCATATTGTCGGTGAAATCGTATGTGGCCCGTTCGTTCTCCTCATGCCCGATTTCCACCTTTGGCCCCGTCGGGTCGTTCTGTCTGAGGTAACCATCGAAGACATAACCACTGAAATCCTTGTCGACCAACAACGAAAAATACGGTCCACCCTTGAGTCGCACCACATTACTTACTTGCCAAGTGGCAAGTATGGGCAGTGTGACCATCCATTCCCTCACTACCTGATGTACAGAACCCGTATAGCGACCCGCCAGCTGGCTTTCTCCCTTCTTCACCTCCATGTAATACATCTTGGTGGTCACATCGCCGTCCATTCCCTTGTTTTCGAGATGGAGTCCCGTAGTCAGTCCCCATTTCCCCCAGAAAGGAGCCATCGCCTCAACACCGAAGAGAAAAGACGGTGTGAGTCTGTAAGCATCGATACTCCGTATGGTGGCAGGCAGTCCGATGGGAGCCGTAGCTCCGATGTTATATCCAAATCGCGCTTTCAGTTCCCAATTTTCGGGGAAGCCACCCGCCAAAGCCCTATTCTGTACGAACAACGCCAATGTTACCGTAAGGAATAAAAATATCTTTTTCATCATGTTATCTTTTCAATTAAGGAGCGATTAAAAATGTACTTCCACCTTGTCAACGTATAGTGTACTTCCGATGGCACCAAGGAAACTGGCCCCATCCTTGCTGGAAGAGAAGACAATGGTGAAATTATATCCACGGTCGCGCAAGAGGCTTTCGTCGAGTTGCTGCCCAGAGAAGACCATCTCGAAAGGAGTCCACTCATCCGTTGGTGGCAGCGAAGCCACCTCCGCCTTGAGCATCACATAAGGCGAGGTCTTCACATCACCGCCGTTGAGCATCACCGGATTTCCCTGATCATCCTTGTTGCGATAAATGACCGAATAGATGTCGGCCTCGTCGACCTTTCCTTGCACCTCTTTCAAATCCTGGTCGATGTATTTCTCACCCGGTTTGTACTTGTAATATCCAGTGATGCGCACCGGCACCTCATTGTATGACATGGGTATTCCCATGAGCGTAGAGGCCAGTGGATTGGTAAGCACCTGTCCCATATCGAACTTGCCCAGAAACATATTGCCTGCCGCCAAGGGCTTGTGCAAAGCCTGCGCGAGAGCTCCGGCATCACAAGTGACCATTTTTACGCAATGGCCCTCAAAACCGTTCTCGTCGACAGATGTCGGGAAGTTTTCCGCAGTGGCGGAAGAATTACCCATTCCAAAGCCCTCATTGCCGTTTGTCCATGTCGTAGGCACACGCACCCCCTTGCTATTGTTCTCATACCACGAGTAATAGCTATACTTACCGAAGAACAAGCTTGACACCTCTGTTAGTTCATGATTCTCGAAATTGAACGAGGTGGGCAGTTCCGGTTCGCAGAAATCGACCACATAGGAGCGATGCCATCTCCCATCTTCCGATGTAACGGTATAGGTTACTTCCCCCTTGGAGAAATCCTGTTTCGACCCATTTGCGGGCGAGATGGTAGCACCCGGAGTGATGTTGAAGAATACTGGCACTTCCTTAATAGTCTCGGTCGAACGAACCGTGAAGATGATGTGTCTGTCGTTGGACAGCACATTGGCGATTTTCATATCCGTTTCGGGCTGGTAGAAGAGAGCCTTGAAATCGTCGTCGCCTTCGACCCACGCGCTGAGGATATCACATTCCTGATTCATCTCCTCATCCTTGATACACGAAGAGAACAGCATCAAGGAAACTATTATCAATAGAAAAACATAAGATCTCATAACATCATTTCATTTCTTCATTTACCTTAAAATTATTATCCTTAATATAGAATCTCTTGAATAAGAGGTTAAGATTTCAAAATCTGGTTGATATTCTGTTCGCGGTGGCAAATGCGCACCTCGATGCCATATTTCCGGTGGATATGTTCCGCCAAGTGCTGCGCACTGTAGACTGAACGGTGCTGCCCGCCCGTACACCCGAAGGAGAACATAAGCGAGGTGAACCCCCTTTGTATGTAACGCTCCACATGAGCATCCGCCAACCGATATACACTATCAAGGAAGGTGAGGATCTCGCCATCATCCTCAAGGAACCTGATGACCGGCTCATCCAGTCCCGTGAGTTGCTTATATGGCTCGTATCGTCCGGGGTTGTGCGTGGAGCGGCAGTCGAAGACATAGCCTCCCCCATTGCCCGACTCATCTTCGGGAATGCCTTTTTTATAAGAAAAGCTGAACACACGTACCACGAGGGGTCCCTTGCCGTCGTACTTCGAATAAGTGGCCGGTCCATCTGTAGGGTGAGCATCGTAGACATTCACCGCCGTGGTCTTGTAGCCATCGGCACGCGTTGCCACCTCATGAGCAACCGATGCGAACTGCGGCAATTCGGTAAGTCGCTGCAGCACCTCGATAAGGTATGTGTAAGGGAAGTGCTGCGTGCGCAGCATCTCGCGCAGGTTGTCCATTGCCGGCGGTATCGATTCCAGGAAATGGCGTTTGCGTTCGAAATATCCCCTGAACCCATACGCCCCCAACACCTGCAAAGTGCGGAAGAGTACGAATAGGCTGAGTCTGTCGACGAAATGGCGCTTTGTGGGCACCTCGGTGACATTGGTGAGCGCGTCGTAATATTCCGCCACCAGTTGACGCCTCAGCTTATTGGGGTATTTAGCTGAGGCCTGCCAGATGAACGACGCCAGGTCGTAATAATACGGTCCTCGCCTACCCCCTTGGAAGTCGATGAAATAGGGTCGATTGTCGTCGAGCAGCATCACGTTGCGCGCTTGGAAGTCACGGTAGAGGAACGAGTCTGTTTTCTCCGCCGTGAGATCCTTTGCCATGAGCCTGAAGTTGGCCTCGAGTTTCAGTTCATGGAAATCGAGGTCGGTAGGCTTCAGGAAACAGTATTTGAAGTAATTGAGGTCGAAGAGCACGCTATCCTCATCGAAATCCGGCTGAGGATAGCATTGCGAAAAGTCGAGCCCCCTTGCCCCCCGTATCTGCAGTTCCGGCAACAGCCGTATGGTATTGACGAGCAAGTCGCGTTCGTTGAGCGTATATCGCCCTCCAGCCTCACGCCCGCCCTTCAGCGCATCGAAAAGCGAACGTTTGCCCAGGTCCTGCTGCAGGTATCGCAATTCGTCGTCACTCACAGCAATCACTTCCGGCACGGGCAGTCGTCGATGCTGGAAATGGCGAGCGAGATAGATGAAGGCATGATTTTCATCGCGCGAGGTTCCCACCACGCCCACAACGGAAGAGCCATCGGCGTGAGTGAGACGATAATACTGCCTGTTGCTACCCGCCTTGGGCATTTCCTCGACATGTGCAGGCGAGGTATTGAAATGCCTTTCGTAAAGAGCCACCAGTTGCTTCATTGCTCGTCGTTGTTCTTATCGTGCTCGCGTTTTCTTTGATACATCTGTATATAGGCATCGGCCAAAAGCAAGAGCATGAGTATGCCGAGCGACATCCACCACGATTCTGTGATGAAGAGCAGACCAGCCGACACCACGAAGATCATCAAAATATGCAGTATTTTCCCTTTTTTATCCATGACGGTGCAAAATTAGAGAAAAAAGAGGATATAAGAAAATAAAGTACAAAAAAAATCGGATGTCTCCCGACAACCGATTTCCAAAAAACAAACTACTTAAAAACTAATCTACTAAAACAAATCAAAAAATATCATGTTTCGGAATCACTCCGATACTTTTTATATGTATTGCACTGCAAAAATAAGCCATTTTGACAGAGCATCCAAAGAAAATTGCTAAAAAAAATACAAAAAAACCGATTTTTTGCATAAAAATAGGGATGGCCCGGTAGCCATCCCCTATTTTGTCAAGTGGAGTTGTCAAAATGACACTTTTTTTACATCATGCCCCCCATACCCGGGTTGCCCATCGGCATGGCCGGTTTTTCCTCGGGTTTGTCGACGATGAGGCATTCGGTGGTAAGGAACATGCCAGCGATGGAAGCGGCGTTCTCGAGAGCCACACGAGCCACCTTGGCCGGGTCGATGACACCCGCCTTGCGCATATCCTCGTAGACATCGGTACGAGCGTTGTAACCGAAGTCGCCCTTACCCTCGCGCACCTTCTGCACGACGACAGCACCTTCGCCACCGGCATTGATGACAATCTGACGAAGCGGTTCTTCGATGGCGCGTGCCACGATGTTGATACCCGTCTGCTCATCGGCATTGTCGCCCTTGATGCTCTTCAGAGCCTCGAGAGCCCGGATATAGGTGCTACCGCCACCAGCCACGACACCCTCTTCGATGGCTGCACGAGTGGCACAAAGAGCATCGTCGACGCGGTCTTTCTTCTCTTTCATCTCCACCTCGCTGTTGGCACCTACGTAGAGTACTGCTACGCCACCAGAGAGTTTGGCGAGACGTTCCTGCAGTTTCTCCTTGTCGTAGGAACTGGTGGTATTGGCTATCTCGTTCTTGATGGCAGCCACACGGTCGGCGATGGCCTGTTTTGTTCCTGCACCATCGACGATGGTGGTATTGTCCTTTGATACGGTGACCTTCTCACATGTGCCGAGCATCTCCATGGTAGCCTGTTCGAGTTTGAGTCCCTTCTCCTCGCTGATGACCACGCCACCAGTCAGCACTGCGATATCCTCAAGCATTGCCTTGCGACGGTCGCCGAATCCAGGAGCCTTGACGGCACAAATCTTCAGGTTGGAGCGCAGGCGGTTGACCACGAGAGTGGTGAGCGCCTCAGAGTCCACATCCTCGGCGATAACGAGCAACGGACGTCCAGACTCGGCAGCCGGTTGGAGGATAGGCAGGAACTCCTTGATATTGGAAATCTTCTTGTCGTAGATGAGAATGAGCGGGTTGTCCATGACACACTCCATCTTGTCGGGATCGGTCACGAAGTAACCACTGAGGTAGCCACGGTCGAACTGCATACCCTCGACCACATCGATATGAGTGTCGCGGCTCTTGCTCTCCTCAATGGAGATGACACCATCTTTCGACACCTTGCGCATGGCATCGGCGAGCAGCTTGCCGATTTCAGGATCGTTGTTGGCACTGACGGTAGCCACCTGTTCAATCTTGTCGTAATTGTCGCCCACTTTTTCAGCATGAGCAGCGATATACTCAACAACAGCCTTGACAGCCTTGTCGATACCACGTTTTAAATCCATGGGGTTGGCGCCGGCGGTCACGTTCTTCAAGCCCTCGTTGACGATAGCCTGTGCGAGGATGGTAGCTGTTGTGGTACCGTCGCCGGCATCGTCGCCTGTCTTGGAAGCTACGCTCTTGACAAGCTGTGCACCTGTATTCTCGAAGTGGTCTTCGAGTTCTATTTCCTTGGCCACGGTGACACCGTCCTTGGTGATTTGCGGTGCGCCGAATTTCTTTTCGATGACCACGTTGCGTCCCTTCGGTCCGAGGGTTACTTTCACTGCATTGGCCAATTGGTCTACACCCTTCTTGAGCAAATCGCGGGCGTCAATATTGAATTTGATTTCTTTTGCCATGATTTTTACTTTTTTATTTTTGCGTTATTACAGTATAACGGTATAACGTTAAAACAGTAATACAATATTAAGGAATTCTAAAGATTATTTTTCGATGACAGCGAGCACATCGCTTTGGCGCATGATAAGGTATTTCTCGCCTTCAAGTTCGAGTTCCGTGCCGGCATATTTGCCATAGAGCACCTCGTCGCCCTCTTTAAGGATCATCTCTTCGTCTTTTGTGCCTTTACCTGCGGCAACGATTTTTCCGTGGAGCGGTTTTTCTTTTGCTGTGTCGGGAATAATGATTCCTCCCACTTTCTCTTCAGCCGGTGCGGGCAAAACAAGCACGCGGTCTGCTAACGGTTTGATATTCATAACTTTAAATATTTAATTGGTTTAAAAATTTCAAATTCTGCTTGTATGATAGCGAAAAGTGTGCCAAACCTGCATACTGACAGATTTGGCACACCTTTTCATGACAGATTTGTCACATCACCATCCCATGAGTTGGCTTAGATAGGGAATGAGTTCCTGAGCCATCTGTGCATGATGGGCCGCATTGGGATGCCCTTGTGAACCCATGCCCAGTGCTTTGTCGGACTCCTGGAATTCGAACGAAAAAATAGCGTTGTCGCCCGTCGCTGCATATTCGTCGATGACCGTTTGCTGTGCCGTTTTAAGGTCAGCCCGCCGTTTCTGGCTCATCATCGGTCCGACGAGAAACACTATCTTAGCTGTCGGATAGTGCTCGCGCAGTTGTGCTACGAAGCGTCGGAAGCCTCCTGTCAGTCCGTTGACCGTGTACGATCCTGTGGTATCATTGGTACCCAACGCCACACACACCACATCAGGCTGATAGAGCGAGAAATCCCATTGTTCGCCCTTGGTGGTATACATGGTATGTGGATAAATGAACGGCATGATCTGCTCGGGAATCTTGCCCATGTAGTTACGATAGACCCCTATGCCCGAACGAGCCACCACATGGTATTGCGCTTGCAGGGCCTGAGCTGTTAGATAAGCATAGGTGAGACAGAAATTCTGGAGAGAGTAGTAAAACGTCTTCTCCTTGCCATTACCTTCTATGCCATAGCCGCAGGTAATGGAATTGCCGATGAACTCAATCTTTCTCTCGGGCAATGAAGGAGGGTCGAGCAGTTGAGCGCCATCGTCGAGGAAGAGCCCATGAAACACAGGTTTCTTTCCATGACCCTCGATGGCATAGATGATGCGCAAGTCGTGTTCACCGCCATCGAGATTTTTGGCCAGGGAGAGTGTTTCCACTCCCTTTTTCAACTCGACCTTGAAGGGTTCACGGTTGTCGATTTGCACGATATAGAATCCGCTGCCAGGATTTGTTTTCATGGATACGGAGGTTCCCGTAAAACGGCAAATTATCTGCACCCCGGGATAAGTCCAAGCCACGACATCAGGGTTGGCTCGGCTGATGCGCCCCATATAGACGAAGCGCTCGTCGGAAGCCTTGACGAAAGTGGAAGCGATACCCTGTATGGCCATCGCCATGAAGCAACAAAGGAAAAATACTTTTTTCAGCATTTCAATAATTCATTCGTGATGATAATCAATAGAACCCCTTGTCTTTGGTTTGCATGACGGTGAGGTTTTGTATGGCCGACTTTTGGGTAGGCGGGTTGAGCACCACGGGATGGCGTGTGAGCTCGCTCGACATCCATTGCGCCAGTTGATCCATCCACACCACAGCCCCTTTCATGGTGGGGTGCAGTCCATCACGCGATCGATCCATCTGCATATCGCGACTGTCGAAGAAGCGGTCTGCCCCCACCTCTTTTATCAGTTGGTCGTTGTAGCCTTTGTCTACCCACCGTTTTATTCCGTTGGGATTGTTTTCGGTGTAGCTGGGCGGTCCGATCCAGACGAACGGCACATCGCCGACCTTTTCAAGCACCCGTTGCACATTTCGATGTATGGTGTTCATGTCTTTGAGAGTCAGCTCATTGCTACCCATGCATAGCACGATGAACGTTGGTTTGGTTTCCTCCATGAAATGTTCGAGGGTACGGGTCCCGCCCCAGCTATAAGACGACGACCCATACCATGTGACGGTAAAGAGCTCATGGCCGTTTTCCTTGGCATAATTCCAGAAATAGTGAGCGATGGGTTCGACCATCGAATCGCCCACGAATAGGAATCGTTGTGGTGACTCATCTTTCACCTTCTTTTGTATCAAAGGCACCGAGTCGGCAGGAGCCACTTCGGTAGAGTCGAGAGATGCCGCCAATGCGTTTTTCATGTCAACCTTTCTTACCGGTTCGTCGCCCAATGAAAAGGTGAGCGGACTGATGGCATAGGTTATGATGACCACGCATACGTTAAAGAGCAGCAATAATGTTTTTATCTGAGAATTCATTATGATAAAAATTCGATTGATGCACGAGGCATAAAATTTGGGGTGCAAAGGTAATGAAAAAAAAAGGAAAAGGGTAAAAAACGAGCAATTATTTGGTCATTGTTTGAAAAATCACTACTTTTGCAAAATAAACCCTGATATTATTATGAAAGAATTTTTCAAAATGGTATTTGCCACGATGGTTGGCATGTTGCTATTCGGATTGGTGATGACCATCCTCGGTGTGATGTGCCTGGTAGGCATGGTGGCCTCAGGCAGTGGCACTCGCGGTGTGGAATCCAACAGTGTGATGGTAATGAACCTGAGTGGTTTGCTTGATGAGCGTTCTGAAAGCAGTCCGCTGCCCCAGCTGTTAGGACAAGCCGGCGGCGGCAGCATTGGTTTGGACGAGGTGCTCACCTCCATCCGCAGGGCCAAAGAGAATGAGGACGTGAAAGGTATCTATATAGAAGCAGGCCTCTTTGATGCCGATTCGTACGCTTCGATACAAGCTATCCGCAATGCGCTGGCCGATTTCCGCAAATCGGGCAAGTGGGTGATAGCCTACGGCGACACCTATACGCAGTCGACCTATTACTTAGCCAGTGTGGCTGACAAGGTGTACCTCAACCCCCTGGGTCAGATTGACTGGCATGGTTTGGCCGCCGAGCCTATGTTTCTGAAAGACGTGTTGGCCAAGTTCGGTGTAAAGATGCAGTTGTCGAAGGTGGGAGCCTACAAGAGCGCCCCCGAGATGTTCACCGCCGATAAGATGAGCGATGAGAACCGTGAGCAGGTGACCGCCTACATCACCGGCATTTGGCAGAACATACTGAAAGGCGTGAGCGAGAGTCGTAAGATCAGCGTCGACAGTCTGAATGCCTGGGCCGACCGTCTGATCACATTCGACGACCCACAGAACTACGTGAAGTATAAATTAGTGGACGGCCTGATGTATACCGACGAGGTGAAGAAGGTGGTGAAGAAGCAAATGCAGCTGAATGAAGACGACCGCATCCCCCGTTTGAGCATGTTGGAGATGTTGCAGACCAAGCACAAGAACGAAGGTGAGCAGATCGCCGTCTACTATGCTTATGGCGACATTGTCGACGGCGATGCCCAAGGCATGTTGAGCCAAGGTAATGTGATCGACGCCCAGAGTGTATGCAAAGACCTGGAGCAATTGGCCAACGACGATGAAGTGAAGGCCGTGGTGCTCCGCATCAACTCCGGCGGTGGCAGTGCTTACGCCTCTGAACAGATATGGCATCAGTTGGAAGTGCTGAAAGTCAAGAAGCCCGTTGTTGTGTCGATGGGCGGTATGGCTGCCTCGGGCGGTTATTACATCAGTTGCGGTGCCAACTGGATTGTCGCCGAGCCCACCACCCTAACCGGTTCGATCGGCATTTTCGGTATGTTCCCCGATGCGAGCCAGTTGCTCACTGAAAAATTAGGTGTGAAGTTCGACGAGGTGAAGACGAACAAGAACAGCGGTTTCGGCACCCGTGCCCGTCCACTGAACGCCGAGGAGATGAGCTATCTTGATCATTATGTGGACAGAGGCTATAAATTGTTCCGGCAGCGCGTGGCCGACGGCAGGAAGCTGCCCGTCGACTCCGTGGAGAAAATCGCCCAAGGTCATGTCTGGTTAGGCCAGGACGCCCATAAGATCAAGTTGGTGGACGAGTTAGGCGGTCTGGACGTGGCAGTGAAGAAAGCAGCCGAGTTGGCCAAGTTGGCCGAATACCACACCCGCAGCTATCCCAGCCAGAAGGACTGGTTCGAGGCATTGCTCAGCGACGGCGTGAGCGGCAGCTATCTTGACGAATATCGTGCAGCATTAGGCGACTACTGGCAGATGTTCACGTTGCTGAAAAATATGAATATGCACAATGCCATTCAGGCCCGAATACCTTATTATATGAATATCAGGTAGAAGATATCGCCGGCGTGGGGACACGTTTCCTTTGTCGCCTGATAAGTATCAGTAAGTATCCAACATGGAAGGTGATCACATCAAAGTGAACAAATGGCTCCTGCCCTTGAGCTGGCTATACGGGTTAGGGGTACGCATCCGCAACAAATGCTTTGAGTTAGGCATACTGAAGAGCCGTTCTTTCAGTGTGCCAGTCATTGCCGTGGGTAACATCACCGTAGGAGGCAGTGGCAAGACCCCCCATGTGGAATACCTTATAGACCTATTGAAAGACAAGGTGAACGTGGCTGTACTCAGTCGCGGCTACAAGCGGAAGAGCAAAGGCTACCAGCTGGCCAGTCTCAGTTCGACCGTGGCCGATGTTGGCGACGAACCCTTGCAGATAAAGAAAAAACATCCCGACATCTACGTGGCAGTGGATGCCAATCGTTGTGAGGGTATCGACCATCTGACCCAGGATGAGGAGACGAAGGACACCGAGGTGATCCTACTCGACGATGCCTACCAACACCGCTACGTGAAACCCGGCATCAACATCCTGTTGGTAGACTACCACCGCCTGATTATCTACGACAAGCTACTGCCTGCGGGCAGGTTGCGCGAACCCAAGGAAGGCAAGAACCGCGCCGACATGGTGATTATCACTAAATGTCCCACCGGTTTGAACCCCATCGACTATCGTGTGGTGATGAAGGCCATGGACCTCTACCCTTACCAGTCGCTGCTCTTCAGCCACATGACCTACGGCAAGTTGCAACCCCTGTTCTGCGGCGAAGAGCGTACCTTGGAAAGCATCGGCAACAATGAGCATGTATTGGTGTTGAGCGGCATCGCCTCACCCCAGCAGATGGAGGAGGACCTGAAGTCCTACTGTTCGGAGCTTAGTCCATTACGTTTCGACGACCATCACGAGTTTACGAGCGACGATGAGGCCCGTATCAACAGTGCGTTCGACGCCCTACCCTCCCCCAAACTCATCATCACCACGGAGAAAGACGCCGTGCGCTTGTCGTCGCTCACAGGACTTAACGAAGACGTACGCCATCATTTGTACGTGTTGCCCCTCAAAGTGGAATTCCTGTTGGACCAAGAAGAAATCTTCAACAACAAGATTATCAGTTATGTACAAAAAAATTCAAGACACAGCATCCTGGCTCAAGGCAAGGATGAGCACAAACCCAAAGACAGCGATCATTCTGGGGACCGGCCTCGGACAATTAGCTTCTGAGATTGTCGAAAGCTACGAGTTTCCTTACACCGAAATACCTCATTTTCCCGTTTCCACCGTCGAAGGCCATGCCGGCAAGCTGATTTTCGGCAAGTTGGGCGGCGTGGACATCCTTGCCATGCAAGGGCGTTTCCACTACTATGAAGGCTACTCCATGCAGGAGGTTACCTTTCCCGTGCGTGTAATGTACGAACTGGGCATCGAGACCCTTTTTGTGAGCAACGCCGCCGGAGGCATGAACCCCGAGATGAAGATTGGCGACCTGATGGTGATCACCGACCATATCAACCTCTTTCCCGAGCATCCCTTGCGTGGAAAGAACGTGCCCACGGGTCCTCGTTTCCCCGACATGCATGAGCCTTACGACCATGCGTTGATAGCCAAGGCCGATGCCATAGCCAAGGAAAAAGGCATTCGGCTTTTGCATGGTGTCTACGTAGGCGTACAAGGTCCCACGTTTGAGACGCCAGCCGAATACCGTATGTTCCGGACTATCGGCGGCGATGCCATCGGCATGAGCACCGTGCCCGAGGTAATCGTGGCACACCACTGTGGCATCAAGACTTTCGGCATGAGCATCATCACCGAACTGGGCGGTTTCGACGTGCCCGTGGCGGTGAGTCACGAAGAAGTGCAAGAGGCAGCCAATAAGGCGCAGCCACTTATGACCGAAATCATGAGAGGAATGGTTGGATAATGAGGGGCAAGGAGCAAGGAGCAAGAGGCGAGGAATGAGAGGCATGTAGTAAATTATAATAAGGAGTAAGAAGAGAATGACAGATATTTCCAAATTGGGTGAGTTCGGGCTGATTCGCCATCTCACCGACAGCATCAAGATCAAGAATGAAGCGACAAGGTATGGTGTGGGCGATGATTGCGCCGTGCTCCATTACCCCGACAGCGAGACGTTGGTGACCACCGACATGCTGATGGAGGGTGTTCACTTCGACCTGACCTATATCGACATGGCCCACCTGGGCTATAAATCGGCGATGGTAAACATCAGCGACATCTTCGCCATGAACGGCACTCCCCGCCAAATGCTCGTGAGTATCGCCTTGAGCAAACGCTTCAATGTGGAAGACCTGGAGCAGTTCTATCAAGGCCTGCGCATGGCCTGCGATAAGTGGGGCGTTGACATCGTAGGCGGCGACACCACCTCATCGTATACCGGCCTGGCCATCAGCATCACCTGCATCGGCGAGGCGAAAAAAGACGACATCGTCTATCGTAAGGGAGCTCAAGACACCGACCTGATCTGCGTGAGTGGCGACCTTGGAGCCGCCTATATGGGTTTGCAGTTGCTGGAGCGCGAGAAACGCGTGTACTACCAACAGGTGGACGAGGCTAAGAAGAAAGGCGACCAAAACGCGCTGAGCACGCTGTCCGACTTCCAGCCCGATTTCGCTGGCAGAGAGTACCTGCTCCAGCGTCAGTTGCAGCCCGAAGCCCGTGGCGACATCATCGCCCGGCTGCGTGAGTTGGGCATCCATCCTACAGCCATGATGGACATCAGCGACGGACTGAGCAGCGAGCTACACCATATCTGCGAGCAGAGCGGTTGCGGTTGTCGCATATTCGAGAACCACCTGCCCATCGATTACCAGACGGCGGTGATGGCCGAGGAACTGAATCTCAACGTGACCACTTGCGCCTTGAATGGCGGCGAGGATTACGAATTGTTGTTCACCGTGCCCATCGGCGACCATGAGAAAGTCGAGCAGATGGAAGGTGTGCGCCTGATAGGCCACATCACCCGCAAGGAATTTGGCATGAAATTGGTTAGCCGCGATGGTCAGGATTTCGACCTTCCCGCCCAAGGATGGAATCCCTTGAAAAGCAAATAAAGACAGTTATTGAAGCGTCAATTGTATATCTCTACTGTTTATAAGCATGGTAGGGAACTACAATGAAGAATCGCAGGAAACAAAGAAATGATGACGCGCGAGAAAGAGATATTCAAGGTGACACTGGTGGGCAGCGTGGGAAATGCGGCTTTGATTGCCTTTAAGTTCACGGCGGGTCTACTGGGTCATAGCGCGGCGATGATGGCGGATGCCGTCCACTCCCTATCCGACCTCTTGACAGATATCGTCGTGATGGTATTCGTGCGTATCAGTGCCAAACCGCAGGATGCGTCGCACGATTACGGGCATGGAAAGTTCGAGACCATAGCGTCATTCCTCATCGGACTGGCCTTGATTGCCGCAGCCTTGGGTATTATCTATCTGGGCATCCAAAAACTGGTTCTATGGTGGAATGGGGAGCAACTGGTGTCTCCAGGATGGATAGCACTGTGGGCGGCGCTGCTGTCGATAGTGGTCAAGGAACTGCTCTACCAATATACGGCCCGTAGGGGCCATGCCCTGAACTCACAGGTGATGGTGGCCAACGCTTGGCACCATCGAAGCGATGCACTCTCGTCGGTTGGAGCGGTAATAGGTATAGGAGGAGCCATCATCTTGGGACACCGATGGACTGTGCTCGACCCGTTGGCTTCCATCGTGGTTGGACTGATGCTGGTCCGAGTGGCATGGAAACTTCTGAACAAGAGCATGGGGGAACTGACCGAGGGTTCGCTGCCTCCTGAAACGGAACAGGAGATCACGGATATCATTCGTTCCTTTCCTGACGTGCAACAACCTCACAACCTCCGCACACGTCACATCGGCGACCATATAGCCATCGAGGCACATGTGCGTATGGATGGCGACCTGCCACTCCATCTCGTCCACGACCGAGCCTCGGCCATAGAACAGCTATTAAAGGACCGCTTCGGCGCAGCAACCCACGTCATCATCCACATGGAACCCATCAAATCGGATAGTGGAAATTGAACAGTCTTCGGCCATATCCTTACCATAACAATGTCGATTTGTTAATAAATGCTAACAGAGTTCATTTTTCTCATTTCACTTGTTGTGATTAAGAAATAAATGTTTACCTTTGCAACCGCAAAAGAGAAAGAAAGGGTGCCTTAGCTCAGTTGGTAGAGCATCGGACTGAAAATCCGTGTGTCCCCGGTTCGATTCCTGGAGGTACCACTCCTCCTTTCATTAGCCCCGCGATGGTTTCGGCCTGAACGGGGTTTTCTTTTGCCTTTATATCAGGCACTTACAATATAACTACTTTATTTTCATGTTGTTGCGAGGGTTAAAAAAATTTTTGTTTAACTCTGCGGTTAATTGGAACTTATTGGACTGCATTGGACACGGTTGGAAAAAATGTGATACCAAAATGTGATACCGGTATCACAAATTTGGGGAAATGTGATACCACATTCAGCCTCAAAACCGCAAAAATCGGCTTTTCCAGTTGCTATAGGTTTTAATTTGGTACAAAATTACGCCTATAAAAAAAGTAAGGAAAAGACGATAATACAGAAAAAAGGATACAGATTAAAAATTACCCCAGAAAAAGTTGTAAGATTTGATAACTTATTATATCTTTGCACCATGATACGGAAGATACGTACATACCGTCACGAATCAGTTTGACAAACTTCTTTGACAGTCTCTGTTGAGTCTTCAATAGGAGTAGTCCATATTGTATCTTCTCCTGCTCATTCTCTTTTAGCGTTGACATGAACGTTTCAAAATAACCGCCGTATCTATGAACTACGAACGGAATACGGTGGTAATATATATCGCGTGTTCTTCATCTTTGACGAGGGGCAAATAGTTGTGTTGTTCAATGGGTTTCAGAAGAAGACACAGAAAACCCCAACAAATGAAATAGAAAAAGCAATAAGAATAAAGGAGGCATATTATGAAGACAAACAATCACAAAATCGTTGATTACGACCTTGTTCTCGATGCCAAGTTCGGCAAAGTAGGAACTCCTGAGCGTGCCAAAGCTGAGGAGGCAGCCTATTCTTTTTATTCTGGTCAGATTCTCCAAGATGCAAGGAAGGAAGCAAAGGTCACTCAAGAAGAGTTGGCTCGTAGGACCAATACAACCAAGTCTTACATCTCCAAAGTAGAAAATGGTGTTGTTACTCCAAGTGTGGGAGTCTTTTATCGTCTCATCAATGCTTTAGGATTAAGAGTTGAAGTAGTCAAACCACTCTATTAATAGAGGAGTGTTCTAACTATATGCTGGTATAGCCTCTTAGGACTATGCCAGCATTTTTTTGTAAATCACACAGCGCAAAGTACCAGGCTTTTGGGGGTCGGTGGATAAACCTGGTTAGCAGGATGAGTTCAACGCTGTTAAAAGAAAAATCCATAACTTTGTTTTTAGACAAAGTTATGGATTGTGGTGGGATGGGGAAAAGACAGCTTTACAAAGAGGTGTTCATAACAAAGAAAAAAACACAGTAGTATCTATATGACAGAAATAACTAGATGTTAAGAATATATAGTTCATATTATGCAAAAGTGGCATGGAATTTCTTCCTCAACATTTCGGTTTTTATGAAATGTGATAGCTATCGACGTGTAATACCGTACTCCCTTTTTTTTGCAGCAATTTTAGGGGAACCTTCAATAAT
Source organism: uncultured Prevotellaceae bacterium (assembly GCA_900316685.1). GTDB lineage: Bacteria > Bacteroidota > Bacteroidia > Bacteroidales > Bacteroidaceae > Prevotella. Next base: position 181,369 of record ONDS01000008.1, read on the forward strand.
ATCTACTTTAAGAGGATAAGATTTGGATGCCTTTGGATCTATGACGTGATCATGTTCGTTCTTATTAAAACTTAAAACATAAATCTCGTTAGTCCAACCGGATACACTTGGATTATAAAGCACGGCAATAATATAATCACCCGCAGCATCAGCCTTAACATCATAATGGCATCTCTTATTACCTGAAATTTCCACGGCTTCACTTTTGTTTTCTCCTATAACAACGAGCGTCTTGTAGAATTGATTGCCGGTATATGAGCATTCAAAAACATGTTCACTTTGAGAAAAGGCGGACAAGGCAGTTACAAACGTAAAGAACAAATATAAAAATATCTTTTTCATAATGTATTTTTTTATTAGTCAACAAATATAAAAGTTCAGTATTATATGGAATGTTTTTCCTATCGTTTAGATATGCCGTACTCCCTTTTTTTTGCAGCAATTTCATTGGCGTTGTCAATTACTCTTACTTCTAAAGGAAATAAGGCATTAGGTGACCAAGATGGACACAAGACGTTTGCCAACTCTCCATCTCTTAAAGGAATAATATAAATACAGTTAAGCCAACCGGAAATACTAGGATTGGAGAGCACAACAAATAAATACTCATCGAGATATAAAGCTTCAACGTCAAAATGGCATTTTGCATTTCCATTAGCTGCTACAAACTCATTTTTAGTGTCATTGAAAACAACGAGCGCACTGAGGGGTTTGATGGTGGTATATTTGAATTCCATAACAAGCTGATCTTGAGAAAAGGCAGACAAGACAATAGCAAACGTAAAGAGAAAATAAAAAAGTAGTTTTTTCATGATTTTGGTATTTATTAGATTAATACTTATTTATGTTCGCAAAGATAAGACTAATAATTAAAAAAAAGAAAAAAAAGAATAAATAATTCGATTTGTATGTTTGTTATATTACAAAAAAACTTCCATGCCGTTGAGTTCAAACAAACAGCACTCCCGCATCTGGCGGATTTGGTTGCTGTCGAGGAGCTTGATCTTACGGGTACCTTTGTAGTGGTCGTAATTGATGGAGATGCAGCGTCGCCATTCCTGGATCTCGCCGGAGCGAGTCAAGAGACGGATTTCAACCAGGGCGGGACGTTTGAGCATCAGGCGGGCATGGCAGCGGAAGGCCTTGTAAGCCCTAACGGAAGAGCACGAGCGGTAGCACCTTTGTGTGCCACGGACGGGGAAAAACGGAATGATAATAGGAAAGGATTGAAAAGATAATCAATTATTAAAGGAAAAAAATGGTGTCGCCCTTGATGCTCATTTGCATCGGACGACACCTAATTGTCTAAGGCCTATAGTTGGCATGGAGGAGGGAAGGTATGATTTCGACGGAATCGAAAGAAAATGACTATAATTCTATTATTCTGCAAAGCTATGAAGTATATAAGATAAAAGGAAAGACTGCCTATTTATGTCTTTCTACCACTATATCTGCAAAAACATCATGGTTGTAACTTGCCCATTTATTCTGTTTCAGAGAGTCAAGTGAAACTTCCATAGTGCAATATGCTAAATCCGTTTTCATGCGTTCTTTCAATTTCTCCAAGCTAAAAGAGGGCTCATCCATTTGATCAGTACAAAGTTCCTCCACATACCATACTTCATCTGCTTTTAACGCTTTAGCAATCTTATAGATTTCGCTTCGTATGGCGCAAAAGCCGTGTGTGTCGCAACAAAGAGAAGACATTCGCACGCATGTATTAAAAAGAAGGAAATCTCCGTAAGTTGTTATTCCATCTGGATCACAAAGTTTGGAGTTAAGAGATTCAAGCTCATCTGGAACAAACCCATAACAGAAATTCTCTCCATTCGTTGAGGGGAAAATGAATGGACTTTCATAGGGTATTACGGCATATAGATACTGAGACATGGCTTTTTTTTTTGCAAAGATACAATAATATCTCCGAAAAAATATCAGTTTGCTCAAAGAACAACGAAAAAAGAGCGAAGGATTTTGAATTTTTCCGGGAAAAACCGTATATTTGTAGGTTAAGAAAGAAATAGATTACTGAAATGACTAAAAAACAACCATTGACGGTATATAAGGCCAGCGCGGGGAGTGGAAAGACCTTTCGGTTGGCCGTGGAATATATCAAACTTTTGGTGGAGGATCCCAACAGCTATCGGAGTATCCTTGCAGTGACCTTCACCAACAAGGCGACAGAGGAGATGAAGATGCGTATACTCAGTCAGTTGTATGGCATCGCCCACGGACTCCCTGAGAGCAACAGCTATTTCGGAGAGGTGAAGAATGGACTGGAGAAGAATCTTGGCACTCCCTGGGCTGAACAATCAATACGTGAGCGTGCAAAGACAGCCCTGAAGAACCTGCTGTCGAACTACGACCAGTTCAGGGTGATGACCATTGACAGTTTTTTCCAGACCGTACTACGCAACCTGGCCCGAGAGCTTCAGCTGACCGCCAACCTGCGCGTCTCGCTGAGCCAAGACGAATCGGAAGACCTGGCCGTGGACCGAATGATAGAGTCGCTGAAAAAGGACGACCAGGTGTTCCAAGCCATCATCGCCTATATCGAAGAGAACATCGACGAGGCCAAAAGTTGGAACGTGATCCGCAGCATCAAGAGTTTCGGCAAGCAGATATTCCGCGACGACTACCAGAAATATTCCCATAAACTGCAACAACTCAGCAAGGAGAAGGTGGGAGGGCTGACCTATTTCAAATGGCTTAACAAAGAACTGAGGAAGATAGAGATCGAAGCGTCGGAGGAGATCGTAAAATATGGAGAACGCTTCCACCAGCTGATGGTTGACCATGGACTGACAGAAGACGACCTAAAGGGAAAGAGCAGAGGCATCGTCACCTATTTCAATAAATTAAAAGAGGGAGAATACGACGATGAAGTCAAAGGCAAGGGCACTAAGGTGGAAGACTGCATAAACAGCGCCGACGCTTGGGTAGGCAACAGCCCCCGCAAGGAAGATGTGCGCCAGTTGGCCGAGAGCGAGTTGATGCGTTTACTGGAAGAAGCCGAGACCACGCGCCAGAAAATACAGAGAAGGGCCAACACTGCCAGTCTCACCCGCAAGCACCTCTATCAGTTGAGTTTGCTGAGCCGTATAGACGAAGAGGTGAAGGAGCTGAACAAGGAGACCAATAGTTTTTTCCTGAGCGACACCCAGCACCTGCTCAGAGAAGTGATAGGCGACGACGACGCCCCCTTTGTGTATGAGAAGATCGGTTCCCACCTGAAGCACATCATGATTGATGAGTTCCAGGACACCAGTCGTGTGCAGTGGAACAACTTCATGGTGCTGATGATCGACTGCATGAGTCAACAAGAGAGCCACGACCTGATCGTGGGCGATGTGAAGCAAAGCATTTACCGCTGGCGTAGCGGCGATTGGCGCCTGCTCAACAACATCCAGGGAGAATTCGGCGAAAAGGGAACACATCTGCCCCAGATGATCCACGAGGAGCCACTGAAGACCAACCGTCGTTCTTCCCGACGTGTGGTCGCCTTCAACAACGCCTTCTTCATCGAAGCCGCCCAGGCCGAGCAGTCGGCACTGGAAGAGAAGGGTGTGGTGACGGGGCTGGACCAGATGAAGACCGCGTACGCCGATGTGGAGCAGGAGATACCCGATGGCAAGCCCATGGAAGGCTATGTGCGCCTGAGCCTGTTTGGAGAGCCCAAGCAAGAGCAAGGACAAAGCAAAGGCAAGAGTAAGGGCAAGGAAAAGAAGATGGACAAGAACACATTCAGGAACCATGCCCTGGAAGCCATGATGAAACATATCAATCATTTGGTGGAATCGGGCATTCCCTACTCAAGCATCGCCATCATCATCCGTGTGAATTCCGACATACCCGTAATCGCCAAATATTTCCTGGAGCACAGCGACATACCTGTGGTAAGCGACCTCGCATTCCGTTTGGATGCCTCCCTATCAGTGAACGCCATCATCATGGCCCTGCGCTACTTAGTCAACCCCGGTGACGACCTGAACCGCGCCGCCCTATCGAACCTCTGGCAGCGCCGTGTGAACAAGGATTCGTCGTCGACGACCGAGCTGTTCGTGAAGGAAGGCGAGAAGCGGCTGGCGTTGCCCCGGGAGTTGCTCGAGCAGCGTATGGACCTGCTCTCCATGCCTCTTTACGAACTTGTGGAACGGCTTTTCACCCTCTTCGACTTAGAGAAGTTGGAAGGCCAAGACCCGTACCTCTGCACCTTCCTCGACCTGTTGCGTAACTTCCTCACCGACGAGGTGGCCGACATCGACGCTTTACTAAACGCCTGGGATGAGGAGTTACGCAGCAAGACCGTTCAGGCCGAGGCCGTTGACGGTGTGCGCATCGTGTCGATCCACAGTAGTAAGGGTCTGGAGTACGGCCATGTGATCATCCCCTTCTGCGACTGGGTGATGGAACACAATGACACCCAGATATGGTGTCAGCCCCCCATCGGCACCTCCCCCTATGAGAAACTGCCTTTCGCCTCCATCACCTACGGCAAGAAAGCCGCGAACAGCGACTATGCCGATGACTATCAGGAGGAATGCCTCCAGAACACGATGGACAACCTGAACCTACTGTACGTGGCCTTCACCCGTGCCAAGGACAGTCTGGTGGTCTTCGGCCATGCCGACCAGAGCAACTCGCGCAGCCAAGTGCTGCAAGCCATCATCGGACAACTGAAGGAGCATGACACCCTAAAAGACGCCCTCCTACTGAAAGCCGGCGACGAAGGTTTTGAGGACAAGGCCTACGAAGGAGAGAATATCCTGTTAGAATACGGAGAACTGAACGTGACTGAGCAGCAAGAGGTCGAAGTGGAAGAGGAGAAGGACACCAACGTATTTCTGCAAAAAGAAGAAGAACTGTCATTACGCCTGCGCTCCTATCCCTTGGCCTCCGGTTTCACCCAAAGCAACGAGAGCGTACGATTCACGAAGGGGGATGAAGACGATGACGAGCAGGCGAAGAAACACTACATGAAGTTGGGCCTTATCCTGCATGATATATTCGCCCGCATCCACACCTTCGCCGACGTTCCTTCCGTACTACGCGAGCTGGAGATGGGCGGTGTGCTGTACAACGACGAGGTGAGTAGACAGGACGTGAAGCGCCTGCTCGACAAGAACAAGGACAACGAGCTGGTGAAAGAGTGGTACTCGGGGGAATGGATGGTGATGAGCGAATGTACGATACTCGACCCCCACCCCGCTTCGACCACGGGAATGTCGAAGGAGCCGACAAAACGCCCCCGTCCCGACCGTGTGATGGTGCGAGGCGATGAGGCCGTGGTGGTGGACTTCAAGTTCGGAAAGCCGAGGGATGAGCATAAGGAACAGGTGCGGCATTATATGGAATTGCTGACAGAGATGGGGTATAGCCAGGTGAGCGGGTATCTGTGGTATGTGAACAAGGGAGAAGTAATACCTACCCCGGCTCTCTGAATACCCACCCCGGCCCTCCCAAAGGGAGGGTGAGGGAAAGAGGTTCGGACTGTGTTTTCACAAACCACCCCTACCCCTCCTTTGGAAAAGGAGGGGAAGAAAGGAGGTTGGGACATTGTTTGACAAACCACCCCTACCCCTCCTTTGAAAAAGGAGGGGAGAAAAGGAGGTTGGGACATTGTTTGACAAACCACCCCTGCCCCTCCTTAGGAAAAGGAGGGGAGGGAAGATAGCCCCAAGGATCAAAACTCAACAATCAAAACTCAACAATCAAAACTCAACAATCAAAACTCAACAATCAAAACTCAACAATCAAAACTCAACAATCAAAACTCAACAATTAAAACTCAACAATCAAAACTCAACATCCAAAAATCGCCAAAGGCGAAAAATCATAATTCAACATTCAACAATCGCGCAGCGACAATTCAACATTCAACAATCGCGCAGCGACAATTCAACATTCAACAATCGCGCAGCGACAATTCAAAAATCAACATTCAACATTCAACAATCGCGTAGCGACAATTCAACATTCAACAATCGCGCAGCGACAATTCAACATTCATAATTCAACATTAAGCGATGGAATTTTTACGATATGTAGCCCAAGATATACTGAAGAGATACGGCAAGGACATGTCGCGTTTGTCCGTGGTGTTTCCCAACAAGCGTGCATCACTGTTTTTAGACAACCACCTGCTGGACTTGTCGTCGACTCCGATATGGAGTCCACACTACATCACCATCAGTGAACTGTTTGAATCACAGTCGGAACGCCAGGTGGCCGACCCCATCAAGTCGATTTGCGACCTACACAAATGTTTCTTGGAATGTACCGGCATGGATGAGAGCCTTGACCTGTTTTATGGTTGGGGACAGTTGCTATTGGCCGATTTCGACGATGTGGACAAGAACCTTGCCGCCCCCCATCAGGTGTTTGCAAACGTGAGCGACCTGCATGCCTTCGACACAGTAGATTTTCTCACCAAGGAGCAGCGTGATTCCCTCAAACAGTTTTTCAAATGCCTGTCCGACACCCACGACACACTGCTGAAAGAACGGTTCCTGAAGCTATGGAACCAGTTGGGCAACATCTACGACCTTTTCAACCGTACGATGGCCTCGCAAGGTCTGGGATATGAGGGAGCCATCCAGCGCGAAGTAGTAGAGAAAGGAGTGCACGACCTGACCTACGACCACTACCTGTTCGTAGGATTCCACGTGTTGAGCGGCACGGAGAAGAAGCTCTTCAATATAGTGAAATCCGAGGGAAAAGCCCATTTCTATTGGGATTTCGACAACTATTACATGAAAGGAGAGCTGCGCGAGAGCGACCCCGGCTACTATCTCAAGCAACAACTAACACTCTTTCCCAATGAGTTAGACAATGAGGATGCCGCATTGTACGACAATTTCCGCCGTGAAAAGGAAATTACCTTCGTCAGTGCCCCTTCGCAAGACATCCAAGCCCGTTATGTGGCTCCTTGGCTCGATAGCATACCCACACCATCTACGCGTCCCGACACCGCCATCGTGCTCTGCGACGAGACCCTGTTGCCATCAGTGGTCCACAGCCTGCCCACCACGGTGGGCGAGGTGAACATCACCTCCGGCTTACCCCTGCGCCAGTCGCCCGTGTATTCCTTCCTCATGCGCCTCATACAGTTGCAGACCATCGGTCATCCCCGCGACACCGACAAATACCGCCTGTTCTACCTCAAGAGTGTGCTGCTGCACCCCTTGGCCACTCTTTTCTCGGAAGAAGCCCCCCAGCTACTGCAACGTTTGCAGCAAGCGCGCCGTTATTACCCCCGCAGAGAAGAGCTGTCAGACGACGAGCGTCTGTCCATCCTCTTCACCGACGTAGAGAATAACGCTGGAGAAGCAAGCACCTACTCGCCCAGCAGGCAGATGCTCTCCTATCTGTTGTCCGTGACCAAGCAATTAGGCAAGATCGTGAATGACGATGAGCCGAACACCTCGGACCCGTTCCTGAGCGAGAGCGTCTACCGCATATACACCATCCTTGTGCGCTTAGCCGGTCTGATGGACAGTGGCGACCTGAAGATCGACCTTGTGACCCTTCAACGTCTGCTCACCCAGATCGTGGACAGTACCACGGTGCCCTTCCACGGCGAGCCCGCCGTAGGAGTGCAGGTGATGGGAGTACTGGAGACCCGCAACCTCGATTTCCAGAACCTGCTCATCCTCTCCTGCAATGAAAAGAACATGCCCAAGGTGAGTGGCAGTTCCTCGTTCATTCCCTATGCCGTGCGTAAGGGCTACGGTCTGACCACCCCCGACCATCAGTCGAACATCTACTCCTATTATTTCCATCGCATGCTGCAACGCGCCCAGCACATCACCATGGTGTATTGCAACGTGCCCGACAGCACACACAGCGGTGAGATGAGCCGATTCATGATGCAGATGTTGGTCGACGGCAGCCACGAAATCAAGCGCAAGACGTTGAAGACCGAGATAAAACCACTCAGTTACCGTCCGTCGGAGATAATTAAAGACAAGGTGGTGGTGGAGACGTTGTGCAAACGGTTCACGACCGACGAGAAGCAAGCATTGTCGCCCACCGCCATCAACCGCTACCTCCGTTGTCCGCTGATATTCTACTACAATTACTTAGGCAATCTGAAGGAGCCCACCGACACCCTTGACGAAGGCGTGGACAACATGATGTTCGGCACCCTCTTCCACAAGGCTGCCGAGATCATGTACAAGCAAAAGATGCCTAATGGTTACAACGTGAGCAAGAGCGATGTGGAGTATGTGCTCAAGCATCCCGAAATCATAGAACAATGTGTGGATGAAGCCTTCAATGAAGAGTATTTCAACGTAAAGAGTTCCAAACAGGGTAAGCCCGAATACAATGGTTTGCAGTTACTGAACCGCTCCGTGATCATCAAGTACCTGACGCGTCTGATGGAGATAGACGAGGGTTTGGCTCCGTTCACCATCAAAGACTTGGAGAAAGCCGTTTACGACGAGCTGACCCTCTTTGCCGGCACGGACAGCGAACATCGGCTGAAATACGGTGGAGTGATAGACCGCTGGGACCAAATAGATAAAGACGGAACATCCTACATGCGCGTACTGGACTATAAGACCGGCAGCAAGAAACTGACTCCCCTACCCGATTTGGAAGCCATCTTCAGCCAGGATTACATCGCCAAGCACAGCGACTACTACCTCCAGACTTTCTTATATGGCATGATTGTCAGTAAGTGGCACAACGAGAAGCACCTGAAGATACGTCCAGCCCTGCTCTTTATACAGAAAGCAACGGGAGATGACTACGACCCAGTACTGAAATTCGGAAAGGAGACAATAGATGATGTGGCCGTGTATCGTGAAGACTATATGGAAAGGCTTTTGGGTGTGGTGGAAGAGATTTTCAACCCAGATGAACCCTTCAAGCCCACCCAGGATGAGACGCGATGCAGCACTTGTGCCTATCGGCATTTATGCTATTAAGGCTTTTGAATTTATTATTACGTCAGGAAACAAATGTTATTGTTCCTGACGTAATTATTTGAATGGTGCTTATTTCAAACTTTCGTTTCTTTCGACGGAATCACATGATACCGTCTTCGCGGAGTTTCTTTTGCCATTTCCATGCTGTGGCGAGCACCTCATCGAGCGGAGTGTCCGCCTTCCAGCCCAAAACCTTGTTGGCCTTGTCGACATTGCCCCACACCTTCTCGATGTCGCCCTCTCGGCGCGGCGCGAAAGTCCAGTTGAGTTTCACTCCTGTAGCTTTCTCGAAGCCTTTCACTACCTCGAGCGTACTCACGCCATGTCCTGTGCCAATATTGAACACTTCCACCGCCTCGGTGTCGGGATTGTCGAGTATACGCGCCATCGCCTTGACATGCGCCTTGGCGAGGTCGACCACATAGATATAATCGCGAATGCAGGTACCATCCGGCGTATCATAATCGTTTCCGAACACCTTGAGTTGTTTCCTCACACCGATAGCAGTCTGAGTAACGAAAGGAATAAGGTTCATGGGCACACCGATGGGCAATTCACCGATGAGAGCCGAAGGATGGGCTCCTATAGGATTGAAATATCTCAGTATGATGGATTTAACGGGTGCCCCGCTATGGATGTAATCCTGAATGATTTCCTCATTGATTTGCTTAGTGTTGCCGTAAGGGCTCAAAGCCTTCTGTATGGGGGCTTTCTCAGTGACGGGCAAGTTTTCCGGCGTTGGCTGTCCGTAAACCGTGCATGATGAGGAGAAGATGATACCCTTGACCCCATATTTCGGCATCAGTTCAAGCAGATTGATGAGCGAATTGATATTGTTACGGTAATAGAGCAATGGTTTTTCCACACTCTCGCCCACCGCCTTCGACGCAGCGAAATGTATGATACCCTCGACGCCCGGATAGGTTTGGAACACCTTCTCAAGCGCATCCTTATCGCAGCAATCCACCTGTTCAAAAGCCGGACGCTCGCCGGTAATTTTTTCAATACCGTCGATCACCTCTTTTTTCGAGTTGGAGAGGTTGTCGACAATGACGACGTTGTACCCTGCCTGTTGCAATTCCACCGTGGTATGCGAGCCGATGAAGCCCGTACCGCCAGTCACTAAAATTGTCTTTTTCATTTTTATATAGTATAGATATTATAGTAATTATCGGAGCTATAGGAGCTATTATTTAATCGATGCCGAAGAAGGTTTTCAGGCCACCATCGACACCCGAGAAGCCCATGAAGGCCAGGCTCAGCAAGCCCGCCGTGACGAGTACGATGGCCATGCCACTCATGCCCTTAGGCACCTTGACCAACGACAGTTGCTCGCGTATACCGGCAAAGACCACCAAAGCCAGGGCGAAGCCTATGGCCGTGGAGAAAGCGTAGACCACCGCTTCGAGCAGGTTGTAGTCTTTCTGTATGACGAGGATGGCCACACCAAGCACGGCACAGTTGGTGGTGATGAGCGGCAGGAAGATGCCCAGGGCCTGGTAAAGAGCCGGCGACACCTTTTTCAGGACTATTTCCACCATCTGCACCAACGAGGCGATGACCAGGATGAACGCCAAGGTCTGCAGGTATTGCAGTCCGAAAGGATCGAGGATATACTTCTGTACGAGGAAGGTGACGATAGTGGCAAGCGTGAGCACAAATGCCACGGCCCCACCCATGCCGAGCGAAGTATTGATTTTCTGGGACACGCCCAAGAAGGGGCATATACCCAAAAATTGCGACAATACGATATTATTGACGAAAATCGCCGATATGAAAATCAATATATATTCCATGGTTACGACTTCTTTAGTTTGTTAACGATAGCGATGAGATACCCCAAGGAGATGAACGCCCCCGGAGGCAGCACGAAGAGCAGGATGTTGGTTGTTTCGGGCAGCAGGGCGACACCGAAGATGGAGCCAGAGCCCAGCAGTTCGCGCACGATGCCCAGGAGGGTGAGCGCGAAGGTGAAGCCCAATCCTATACCTATGCCATCGAAGATACTCGCCACCGGTGTGTTCTTACATGCAAAAGCTTCTGCGCGTCCGAGGATGACACAGTTGACCACGATGAGCGGGATGAATAGACCCAGAGCCTCGTCGATGGCAGGTAGGAACGCCTTGATGACCAGTTGGAGCACGGTGACGAACGCCGCTATTACCACCACGAACACGGGTATGCGCACCTTGTCGGGAGTGACACTTTTTATACAAGAGATGACGAAGTTGGTGCAGATGAGCACCGCCATGGTAGCCAATCCCATTGCCAATCCATTGATGGCCGATGTGGTGGTGGCCAGTGTAGGACACATACCGAGCAAGAGAACAAATGTAGGGTTCTCCTTGATCAGGCCATTGGTCAGAATTTTTATATTATTACTCATAATCTATTCCTCCATTCGTTTATTGGTTAGCGACTTTTTGCGTAGCTCCCGTTTTGGCATCGGTATCTTTGTCCTTATCCTTGAGTGCGCTATACGCTTGGTTGACAGCTTTGAGGAACGCCCGTGAGGTGATGGTGGAAGCCGTGATGGCATCTATCTCGCCTTCGCCTCCCTTGGTCACCGCCAGTTTGTTTTTCTCCGGGTTCTTGCCTATGATGGAACCCTTTCCATCGGCTTGGAACCACTTGTCGGCCTTAGCACCGAGTCCCGGTGTTTCCGTCGTTTCGAGGATGGTATAGCCAAGAATATCGCCATCGGGGTTGAAGCCCACCAGGATCTTCAGGTCGCCGCCGAAACCCTGTGTCGTGCTTTCCACGGCTACTCCAAGAGCCTGTCCCTTGTTGTCGTTGGCATGATGGAGGATATATGTTTCCTCCTTGCCATCCTTGTCCACATCCTTGACGATGGTATCGTTGGCTGTCACTGTCAGTTCTCCGCCCCCCATCACCAGCTTGATGCCATCGGCGAGCGATTTTTCCTTTTGCTCATTGATGGGTCCCTCGGTGATATGGTTGACCAATGCGAGGATGCCTCCCATGACGAGTGCCGATGCCACCAGCACCAGCACCATATTGGTTAATGATGATTGCAGTTTTTTCATTTTTCCACTACCTCCCCGAATCGTTTAGGCTTGACATAGTTGTTGATTAGCGGTGTGAACGCATTCATGATAAGAATGGCGAACGACATACCCTCAGGATAAGCACCCCAGTTACGGATAACGATGGTCAGCAAACCTATGCACACGCCATAGATGATTTGTCCCTTACCCGTCATGGGCGATGTGACATAGTCGGTGGCCATGAAGATGGCACCCAACATGAGACCACCGCTCAGTATTACCGCCACAGGATTGGCGTATGCCGGGTTGGCCAAGTGCATCAGTCCGCTGATGACGAAGACAGTGGCGATGATGCTCACAGGTATATGCCAGGTAATGATTTTCCTGACCAGCATATATACCAGTCCGATGAGCAGGGCCAATGCGCAGACCTCGCCGATGGTACCCGCTCCCAAGCCATTGGATGGATTTCCCAGCAGCAAGGTTACGGCATCGGGCAGTTGGCTGAGCAAGCTGGCATCGCCTGTCTTGATGGCCTCTTTCATGATGCTCAGCGGTGTGGCACCCGTAGTGGCATCGGCGTATGATGTGAGCTGTCCGACCACGGGCCACGACGTCATTTGCGCGGGGAAAGAGACGAGCAGGAAGCACCTGCCCACCAATGCCGGGTTGAAGGGATTGCATCCCAATCCGCCGAACGACATTTTACCCACGCCTATGGCAACGAGGGCACCGAGGAGAATGATCCATACAGGCAAGTTTGACGGCAGGTTGAAACCCAGTAGCAGACCAGTGAGTATGGCCGACCCGTCGGTGATTGACGGTTGCCTATGGAGCAGATATTTAGATATGGCCCACTCGAAGAAGACGCAGGCCGCCACACTGACCGCACAAACGATAGCCGAACCCAGTCCGAAGTATATGAAGGAGACGATGAGCGCGGGAATGAGTGCGACGATAACGCCATACATATTCCTTTCCACCGAATCCGTTCCGTGGGCGTGTGGTGATAATGAAACTACAAATTTAGCCATTGTTCAATAATTATGATGATAAGCGATATTATTTAGCATTGCGGGCCCTGATGATACCCATCACCGTCGACTTGCCCAATCGTATGTTGTCGAGCAGTGGTCGGTGTGCCGGACATGTGAATTGGCACGATCCACACTCGATGCACGACGTGATGTCTTCGTTCTCCACTTTTTCCCAGAGATGCAGCGACGATGCCTGGGCCAAGAGATACGGTTCGAGTCCCATGGGACAAGCCCCCACGCATTTGGCGCAACGTATGCAGGGCTGTGCCGGTTTGCGCAGCGCCTCGTCGCCCGAGATGACGGTCACGCTGTTGGTACCTTTGCACACGGGCACGTCGGTTGATGTGAGCGCCTTGCCCATCATCGGTCCGCCCGCGAGCACCTTGTTCTCCCCTTCGGGCATCCCTCCGCAGAGGTCGATAAGGTCGCGCATGGGCGTGCCCATACGTACGAGGAAGTTGCCTGGGTTCTTGAGTTCCTTGCCAGTGACCGTGGTATAGCGTTCGAAGAGCGGTTTGTTTTTCATCACCGCCTGGTATACCGCGAAGGCCGTGCCCACGTTCTGCACGATGGCACCCACATTGACCGGAATGGCCGGTGGAGCAGGCACCTGTCGGCGTATGACGGCATCGACGAGTTGTTTCTCGCCCCCTTGTGGATATTTCTTCTCTAACGGTACGATTTCCACATCGTCGCGGTTGCTCGTCTTCTGCATGAACAATTCAATGGCAGCCGGTTTGTTATCCTCGATGCCGATATAACCTTTCGTCACCTTGGCAGCCTTCATGAGCAAGTCGAGACCGACGAGAATCTCGTCGGCATGTTCCATCATCAACCGATAGTCGGCGGTGATATACGGTTCGCATTCCACGGCGTTGATGATGACACATTCGGCCTTAGCAGTGGGCGGAGGAGTGAGTTTGATGAATGTGGGGAAGCCAGCACCACCCATGCCCGTGATACCCGCGTTCTTCACCCTATTGACAATCTCTTCGGGAGTGAGTTCGGGATGTTTGTCGAGCGTCTCCAGCTTGTCGCTACGGTCGATGTTCTCCTCCCACTCATCGCCTTCCACCTTGATAATGATGGAGGGTTTTAGATATCCCGTGGCATCGATGGCATTGTCGATTTTAAACACGGTGCCCGATACCGACGAGTAGATGGGAGCCGACACGAAGCCGCCCGCCTCGGCAATGAGAGTACCCACTTTCACCTTGTCGCCCTTGGCCACCACCGGTTTAGCCGGAGCCCCGATGTGCTGTGCCAGGGGGAATACCGCCTGTTTGGGCAGTGGTGCCGTTTGTGTGGCCACTTCCGCCGTCAACTTATTCTCTTCGGGGTGAACGCCCCCTATTCTAAAGGTTCTCAGTTTCATGCTTTGTCCTCCTTTTCCACTTTGTGTTCAGCCTTTTTGGCAGCCGCCTCCACTATCAGGGGTTCGGCTTCCGCTTTTTTGATGACGATGGGTTCCTGTTGTTTCGCCTCCAGCTTGGGTGCCTCCGGCTTTTCCTTCTTCGGCGGGAAGTTGACCGCCACGATGGCGTTGGTGGGACACACGGCCTCACACTTCCGACAGAGTCGGCATTTGTCCGGGTCGATGTACGACACATTATTGGCTATGGTAATGGCCTCGAACTTACATTCCTTGGCACACTTTCCACAACCGATACAAGCCGCCTTGCAATTACGCATGGCCACCGCCCCTTTGTCCTTGTTGACACAACGGACATAAACGCGGCGGTTTTTCAGTCCCTTCTTCCTCAGTTCGATGATGTGTCGCGGGCATACCTTGACACATGCGCCGCACGACGTACATTTCTCTTCGTCGACCTCTGGCAATCCTGTTTCCGGATTGAGGTGGATGGCATCGAAGTTACAAGCACTCACACAGTCGCCGCAACCGAGGCATCCCCAGCCGCAGCCTGTTTCGCCAGCACCTGTGGCGTTCATGGCCGTACATGTGAGCAGACCATCATAGCGAGCGATACGTGGTCGCAACTCGCATGTGCCGTTGCACCTGACCACCGCCACCTTGGGTTCGGAATTGGCGATGGCCATCCCTAAGAGGTCGGCCACCTTGGTCATGACCTCAGAGCCTCCTACCGGACAGTTCAGTCCATCGAGCGACCCCTTGTCGGCAGCCTTGACGAGCGCGTCGGCCATGCCCGAGCAGCCAGGGAAGCCACATCCGCCGCAATTGGCACCCGGCAGCACTTCGCTCACCTGTGCCAGTCGCGGATCTTCCTCGACGGCGAATTTTTTTGAGCAGATGTAGAGGATGACCGCCGCCACGAGAGCGATGGCACCTAATACCAATACTGCGCTTAAGATAAAATCCATAATGATGAGATATTAGTTATTAATTTGTTTCGAGTTTGAATTGGAACTGTTTCTTGATGGTATCTTTCCTGATGAAGAGCCAAAAGTAATAAGGCACCAATGCGATGATGCCCGCCAGTGCCGCCCACGCCTCGTTGTGTGTAATGGCCAGTACCGCCACGAGCACCCCTACGAGAATGACAAAGGGAACGAGGAACGCGAATGCCACCGCTTTGAATCCCATGGACTCGTCGGTATAGACCACCACCTTGTCGCCCACGCTGAGCTTTGCCGTTCCCGGATCATCCACGTCCACCATCTTTTCCTTCTTGTCCGACATCTGGCATTGCGATGCCACCTTGCACGCAGCACATGCGGCCATTTGTACGATCTGCACATGTATGCCCTTGTCGTCGATGGACTTGATGATTCCTTCGTGTTTGATCCTGTTCATATTAGATATCGGCAACCCAATGGATTTTGTAATCTGTAGTTTGCAAATGCAAAGGTAATACAATTTTTCCGATTATCCATTAAAAAGACAAGGAAAAACAATTGTAAACGATTTCATTTTCCTCTCATTGCATTCTGACCACCCTGATACCGAGGTGGGAGGGGTGGCGCTGGAGGTATTGCGCCAAGGTCATCGACTCCTCTATCACCTTTTTGGCTATCGAGGAAGCATCGATCATGTGCAACCCATCTTTTTTCCAGATGGCTATTCCCAAGTGGGCTATTTCCAGTCCCTTCTTGTTGGTGACGATAGCGATGATATCGCCATCATGCACCGCCTCCCTAAGGCTGCTGTCGGTTTTTCCCACCAGGCTCTTAGGTATAAATCGGTATTTTTTTCCTGTGATGGCCTTTTCCTGTGCCTGGATGGCAGGCAGCCACTCCCTATGCCTATTAAGCATGGAATAAGCGCTGATATGCGAGCTCATGAAATTGGCCGCCACCGTTTGGACTGTTGTGAATGGCGGATTTGGCTCCTGTATCTCCTGGGCGATGCCGTTTTTCGTATTCTCCTCTATCCATGTTGAGAAATAGTGATTGCGGTGGGTGTACGCCACCCTCCCTTTGGCATATCTTATCTGCGTGAGGAAAGCGCAATATTCGTCGAAGCCCGTTTTCCCGTTTTTGGCACATAGAGCGAGTGCCGCCACCGTCTCCACGAACGTGGTGCAATCGAGTTGGCGCGTATTGACCACCAGCCGTTCGTATTCATTATTGTCGAGCGTATGTCCCACGTAAGGCCTGCCCAGGAATTTTTTCGCGAAATGGAGCATCCAGTTGGTGTTCTTAGGCATACTGTTGGCTTCGTCGAGCAGACGTAGGATGAGCACACTATCCTCTTTTTGGTATTGAGGATGAGCTGCCTTCAATGGCAATGCCATAAGCAGGAGCAAGGAGAACAATAATAATTTTTTCATGATAGCTTATTTTGAGAACCCACCCCGGCCCTCAAAAAGGTAAGGGGGAGGGGAGATTGGCGATTTAGAATTTTCCGAGTATGCGGTCGAGCAGCCAGTTGACCGGCGTTGCCGACACGCTGGTGCATTGGCAGATGTTAAGCCCCTGAAGATGTTCGATGACAGCCCTGATGATGGGCAGTTGGACATAAGGCGGGTTAGGCACCGTGATGCTGGTAGCCCCATCGGATGTGACGAGCGAAATAGGGTCGTATTGGAAAACCGAGAATCCCAGCATCCCCTTGTCTCCGATAACCTCGATGCGGTCTTCCTGCGCCGACTTATGTCCGACGAAGCACCATGAACCACTTCCCGGCACCCCGTTTTCGAATTGGAAGCAAGCGCTTAGCGAGTCCTCGGCATCGTATAGCCCTCCCCTGTTGGCATTGATGCCATAAGCATAGGTTATCACACCGAACATATCCTGCAAGAGGTCAAGTTGGTGAGGAGCCAAATCGTAGAAATAGCCCCCACCCGATATTTCAGGTTTCAGTCGCCACGGCATGTCTTCGCCCGTGGCATAATCCTGCTCCCTTGGCGGGCATGAGAATCGCACCTGCACATTGATGATCTTGCCAATCTTTCCACTGGAGATGATTTCCTTCACCTTGATGAAATAAGGCAAGTAGCGCCTGTAGTAAGCCACGAAGCAGGGGACCCCTGTTTTTTCGCTCACATGATTGATGCGCACACAATCGTCGTAGCTTGCCGCCAGCGGTTTTTCCACATATACCGGTTTTCCCGCCGTCATGGCCATGATGGCGAAGGTGGCATGCGACGAAGGAGGCGTAGCGATGTAGATGGCATTGACATCCGGGTCGTCGATGAGTTCCTGCGCATCCGTATAGAATCTCGGTATGCCATGTCGGCGGGCATAATCCTCCGCCCTATTCCTGTTTCGACTCATGACAGCGACCACCGAAGAGCCTTCCACCTCGTTGAAAGCCGGTCCGCTCTTCTTCTCGGTCACCTCGCCGCAACCGATAAATCCCCATTTGATGTATTTCATACGCAGTGTATTAATTCAACTTTTGCATAACTTCATTGCGACCCAAGCCGCAATAACTTCTTAACTACATAACAAATAGAAAACGTGCAAAAATACACATTTGTTTTGAGAATAACGCTATTTCCCAACTAATTAATTTCTTTTTAAGTTATATAGGGATGAAAAAGAAAACTTTTTCCATATCAGTTTTTAAAATCCCAATAAATTTTCGTAATTTTGCAATTCTTAAAACACTTCAAGAATGGAAATCAAGAAAGCCGAGTTCACACTGAGCAGTCCAACGGTGGACAAATGTCCTAAGGACACCAAACCCGAATACGCCTTTATCGGCAGGTCGAATGTAGGCAAATCGAGCCTGATCAACATGCTTTGCAACAACAAGCGTTTGGCCAAGACCTCGTCGACCCCCGGGAAGACGTTGCTTATCAACCACTTCATCATCAACAACGAGTGGTACTTGGTAGACCTGCCCGGATATGGTTTCGCCAAACGTTCGAAGAGCGTCCAGCAGAAGTTGGACCAGATGATTACCGGCTACATCTTGCAGCGTGAGCAGTTGGTGAATGTGTTTGTATTGATTGACATCCGTTTGGAGCCCCAGAAGATAGACCGCGAGTTCATCGACTGGTTGGGCATGAGCAGCATCCCCTTCGCCATTGTGTTCACCAAGGCCGACAAGTTGGGTCCCGTGAAAGCCAAGGCCAACGCCCAGGCATGGATGGAGAGCCTGCGCGACGTGTGGGAAGAACTACCCCCCTATTTTGTCACCAGCAGTGAGAAGAAAACCGGTCGCGACGAGGTGCTCGACTATATCGACAAAATCAACAAGGAATTGGCCGGATGATTCCCCTGTTAGACATACAGCATCTTTCCAAGTCGTTCGGAGCGCGTCAGCTGTTCGACGACCTTTCTTTCTCCATTGGCATGGGCCAGCGAATCGGCTTGATAGCCAAGAACGGCACCGGCAAGTCCACCCTATTGTCTATCTTGACCGGCACCGAAGGTTACGATAGCGGCGAAATCATCCGCAAGCGCGACCTTCGTATCGGCTATTTGGAGCAGAGTCCGCGTTTCGACCCTGAAGAGAGTGTGCTCGATGCCTGTTTCAACCATCAGGGCGAAGATGAGAAGGTGCTACGTGCCAAGCAAGTGCTCACCCAATTGCACATCAACGACCTGAGTCGTCCGATGGGTCAGTTGAGCGGCGGTCAGCAGAAGCGTGTGGCGCTGGCCAATGTATTGATTACCGAGCCCGACCTGCTCATCCTCGACGAGCCCACCAACCATCTCGATTTAGAGATGATAGAATGGTTGGAGGGTTACCTGTCGCGTGGCAACCGCACATTGTTGATGGTGACCCACGACCGATATTTCTTAGATAAGGTATGCAACATCATCTTTGAATTAGACAACCGCCAGCTGTATGTCTACCGTGGCAATTTCAGTTATTACTTAGAGAAGCGCCAGAGCCGCATCGATGCCGCCCGCGCCGAGATAGCCCGCGCCAACAACCTATACCGCCGGGAGCTTGAGTGGATGCGCCGCATGCCCCAGGCCCGCGGCCATAAGGCCCGTTACCGCCAGGAAGCCTTCTATGAATTGGAGAACCTCGCCAAGCGTAGGTTGGAAGAGCGCCAGATGCGCCTGAAGTCACGCAACGTATATATCGGCAGCAAGATTTTCGAGAGTCAGTATGTGTCGAAAGCCTTTTCCGACGAGGTCGTCATCTTGAAGGACTTCTACTACAACTTCTCCCGTTTTGAGAAGATGGGCATCGTGGGCAACAACGGTACCGGCAAGTCGACGTTCATAAAATTGCTTTTGGGTGAGGTGAAGCCCGATAGCGGCCGTTTCGACATCGGCGACACTGTGCGTTTCGGCTATTTCTCGCAGGAAGGATTGCAGTTCGACGAGCAGCAGAAAGTGATAGATGTGGTGAGCGATATCGCCGAATACATCGATATGGGCGGCGGTGTTCACCTCAGTGCGTCGCAATTGCTACAGCATTTCCTATTCACTCCCGAGGAACAATATAATTATGTATATAAGTTGAGCGGTGGCGAAAGGCGCAAGCTCTACCTCTGCACCGTATTGATGCGCAATCCCAATTTCCTTGTTCTCGACGAGCCCACCAACGATTTGGATATCCAGACGTTGGAGATACTGGAAGAATATCTGGTGGATTTTCCCGGTTGCGTGATCGTGGTGAGCCACGACCGTTTCTTCATGGACAAGGTGGTGGACCATCTCTTGGTGTTTCATGGAGGCGGCGACATCATGGATTTTCCCGGCAACTACACACAGTATCGTGAGTGGAGTGCCCTGCAAGACACGCCCTCACCGTCAGCAGAGAAAAAGGAGCCGCAGGAGAAACAGAGCTACCGCAATGAGACGCGCCGTAAGATGACCTACAAGGAAAAGCGCGAGTTTGAGACCCTGGAGAAAGAGATCGAGGCATTAGAGGCGGAGCGCAAGGCATTGGAAGAAGCGTTGAGCGGCGGCACCTTGTCGGTGGCTGAGATTACCGAGAAGAGCAAGCGCCTGCCCCAGGTGGTAGAAGCCATCGACGAGAAAAGCATGCGCTGGCTTGAGTTGAGCGAAATAGAATGTTGAATTTTGAGTTTTGAATGTTGAATTGTCGCTGCGCAATGAAACAATTTTGAATTTTTGAATGTTCAATATTCAACTTTCAATGTTCAACTTTCAATTGTCGCCTTTGGCGATGGCTTAATGAAGGAATTGGGAATCGCCGTTATTTGTTAAATTGCGTTAAGAGTCGATAGGATATTCTTGAAATCGCGCGGCATAATGATAAAAATGTAGTAATTTTGCAGTCGATTTCAAATTCATGGTTTCGATTCCTGAAACCAAGTAAATCAAATTTTTTATTACCCTACTATTTTTTATGTACAACAAAGACGATTTATTATCGAAAGATATCCATGAATTGATGGATATAGCCCAAGGATTGGGTGCCGACTTCAAGTCAAACGACGAGAAGGAAAGCATCGTTTATTCCATCTTGGACAAGCAAGCCGAAGAGGAAGGCAACAAAAATCCCTTAGGCACCAAGCGCAAACGCGTTCGTATAGTGAAAAAAGATACCGACCGAGTATATACTGTGAACGGGAAAGACGGTGAGAACCTTGACCAGAAGAAAAAGAAGGTAGCCCAAGACGCCCTTCCCCTGTTCAAGGACGACTACACACAACCCGGCCCCGAAACGGTAAAAGAAGAGAAGCAACAAGATACAGCTGTAGACGCAGCCGAAACTTCCACCGAAGACCCCGTTGCCGCCCCCGCCCCCAAGAAGCGTGGCCGCAAGCCCAAGAAGGCGGCGGAGGAAGCACCCGCAGAGGAAGCGGCTCCTGCTATGGAAGAAGCCGAAGAAGCCCAGGTGACGGAAGAAGTTCAGTCGAAGGCTATCGCTGAAGATCAGGAATCGCCACTGTCAGAGGATGCCATCCCAGAAGCCATGGAGAATGAAGAAGTTGCTGAGGGTGAGCAACCATCGGATGAAGATGCGTCCGGCAATCTTCTGGAACAACTACAGGCCAAGGTGAACGCCCACAACGAGCAGGAAGAAGCCCCCACCTATCCCGATGGTATCTGGGCCGGCGATCCCGCCGACGGCACCGACTTCATCACCGTGGTCGACCTGCCTATCGAGGATCGGGGAGCCCTGCCCGACTACGACATCTTCGACAACCCCACCACCCCCGTGGCACCCATTGAGACACAATTCATTCCACAGTCTCCGAACAACACCGCCTACGATTTCGCCGACATCATCTCCGCCAACGGCGTATTGGAAATCATGCCCGACGGATATGGTTTCCTCCGTTCGAGCGACTACAACTACCTCTCGTCGCCCGACGACGTGTATGTCTCCACCAACCAGGTGAAGCAATACGGGCTGAAGACCGGCGATGTGGTGGAATGTCGTGTTCGTCCCCCTCGTGAGGGAGAGAAATATTTCCCCTTGACGAAGATAGACAAGATCAACGGCCGTGAGCCTTCGGAAGTGCGCGACCGCATCTCGTTCGAGCATCTCACCCCCCTCTTCCCCGACGAGAAATTCACGTTGTGCGGCGACCCCAAGACCGAGAACCTCTCGACGCGTGTCGTCGACCTGTTCTCGCCCATCGGCAAAGGTCAGCGCGCCTTGATCGTAGCGCAACCCAAGACCGGTAAGACCATATTGATGAAAGACATCGCCAACGCCATCGCCGCCAACCATCCCGAGGCTTACCTGATGATGTTGCTGATTGACGAGCGACCTGAGGAGGTGACCGACATGGCCCGCACGGTGAATGCCGAGGTGATCGCCTCGACCTTTGACGAACCCGCCGAGCGCCATGTCAAGATAGCCGGCATTGTGCTGGAAAAAGCCAAGCGCATGGTGGAATGCGGTCATGACGTAGTGATTTTCCTTGACTCCATCACCCGTTTGGCCCGCGCCTACAACACCGTCTCACCCGCCAGCGGTAAGGTGCTCACCGGTGGTGTCGACGCCAATGCCTTGCAGAAGCCCAAGCGTTTCTTCGGTGCCGCCCGTAATATCGAGGGAGGAGGTTCGTTGACCATCGTCGCCACCGCCTTGATCGATACCGGTTCGAAGATGGACGAGGTGATTTTCGAGGAGTTCAAAGGCACCGGCAACATGGAATTGCAGTTGGAGCGCAGCCTGAGCAACAAGCGCATCTTCCCGGCTGTGAACTTAGTGGCATCGAGCACCCGTCGCGACGACCTGCTGCATAACAAGGTGACGCAAGACAAGATGTGGATTTTGCGCAAGCACATCGCCGACATGAATGCCATCGAAGCGATGAACACCATCCACGACCGTTTGCAGACAGCCCGTAACACGGAAGAGTTCCTTATGGGTATGAACTCATAATCCTTTTTAGAAAAGCTCCCCTTCTCGGAAAAGAGAAGGGGAGTTTTTTATAACGTGATACCCACCCCGGCCCTCCCATAGGGAGTGGGAAGGAAAGAGGTTGGGACATTGTCTTACAAACCACCCCTGCCCCTCCTTTGGAAAAGGAGGGGAGGAGGTTAGCTTGCTTGGAAAAGGAGGGGAGAAGATTTGAGGGGCATAAGCCAGGGGGATAAGTCAGAGGGCATCGAGAAGCATGTTGCGTTGGTATTCGTCGATACCATGCGAGTCGAGGAAGTCAGCTTCTTTCATCCATTCATTCCGCAACAGTTCCTTCCCTTTGTTGCTTTCGCACATGCCTACATATTTCCTGAAGGCGGCGATGGCTTTCGGTATGCGCCCATTGACCCAGTAGCAATATCCCTCGTTGAGGAAATCATCCTTTACGGCATCGTTTTTCGCCGTGAGCGTCTCATACTCCTTGATAGCCTGTTCGCGCTTGTCGGAGTGGAGCAGGCACCAAGCCAACACCCTTTTCACGTTGCTGTCGTCGGGATGTTCATATCCCAGTTGGAACGCATGCTTCAACGCCTCGTCATACTTCTCCTGCTGGATGAGACAGATAGTGAGGTTCAAGCGGTAATGCTTATTGTCGGGATTGCCCTCCAACAATGTCTGATATTGTATGGAAGCCTCGTCGAACCTCCCCGTGCGCATGAGCACCTTCGCCAGTCCTTTTCTTGCGCTGTCGATATCCAGTTGCCGTTCGAGCACCGAGGAGAACAAGTTGAGCGCCTGTTCGTAGTCTTGCAAATGATAGTATGCCCACGCCTTGAGCAACGATTGTTGAGGGTTGGAAGGATTAGCATGAACGTCGAGCAATTCCGCCATGGCGTGGAATCTCTTCCTCTTCATCAGGAACTGAGCGAGGGCCGTCACATCCTCGTCGAGCAATAAGCCACTGAAGATTCTATTTCGGAGGAACAGTTCCTCCGTATGCTGCCCGTTGCCTTCCGATTCAAAAGGATTGCGGAACGCCTTCCTGTCGGAGAACAATTTATGGAAACGGTACAAGTCCTGCAAATACATTCTCCGGATGTAAGCCGTCGTTTTCTTCTCCTCTTCGGAGAGTGTCGGTCCGAGGGCCTCTTGGGAGTCCATCATCTCACGCATGTTCTCCGGTATACGGTCGATGACCGATTTCATGGCCAAGGCGAAAGAATACTTATCGCTATCGCAGAAGGGTCCATGTTCGAAAAGATTCTGCATGAACCTGCTGTTTTTCAGTTTATCGGCACTCGTCTTGATGTCAGGGTGCTGGATATAGAACGGGCAGAACCAGTTGGCCAACGTCTGGAAGAATCCGAACCTTTTCATCTGTGCGAATCCCCCGAAATAGATGTCGGAGCCCGCTTTCTGCATATCCATCATCTTTTGGAAATTCTTTTCCATCGTTTCCATCGCCTCCTCTTCGGCATGAGGATTGAGTATATCCTGCATGGGATCATCCTCTTTTTCGGTGATGCCGAAGCGTGTGATGTTGAATCCATTGTTCTTGATGAGGTTGGGCATAATCTCGCGCTGTATCTCCTCATGGTCGTTTTCCGCATTCAGGCAGAAGTATATCTGCATCTGCAATCCAGTGAGTTGTCGGTGGGTGATATCGTCGAACGACAGTTCCTTGAGTTTGTCGGCCACTTCGGGATAGAGTTTGGCATCGGGCATCGGAGCCAACGCCCACCCTACGAGAGCCCGTTGTCGCAGTCGTTCGTCGCCCGCCTTACGATATATTTCTATCATGGCGAGCCATTTCCGCGAATCGAAGAAATTATGCAGTGACAATTGAACGGCGCTTGTGAGCATCAGCGCATCGTTGATATGGATGGTTGGCGAGAGGATGAGTCGCGTATAGAACTCCGCCTCGTCGTTACCCCATTGTCCGCCGGTCCAGAGCGCATCGAAGACGGCCGTTATGAAGTCATGGTGCTCTTCGTAAATACGTTGCTCCTGGTTTTCGGCGGTATCACCCATCAGTTGGTTGATGGCCAGGTCGGACATGAAATTTTCCAATTTCCTGCGTACCTCCTCCCTGTTTGCCGCTATTCGGTCTCCTCTCGACTTGGCATAGCCGAAAACCGGCCAGTTTTTTATCTGGAACGCCAGTTCGCCGTTATTGACACATTTCATGGTTTTTCGCAGCAGGCTCTCGAAAAGCGTTTTCCTCTGCGGATCGGCGAATCCCTGGGAGAAATAATTGAGCATCAGTTCATAATCATTCTCGATCGACTCCACCTCGTCGGTGAGCGAATATATCTGGTTGGAAGCCAGCATCGACTTGAGCATGTGTAAGGCGTCGCCTAATCTTTTCTCTTGGATGAGCCTACGTATCGGATTGAAAATCTGGTTCGTCATGAGTGTATCGTTTTCAGTCGTTCCAATTCATGTTTTGCGCCTTCACGATGTCTTTTTCCCGCGGTTGAGCAGCATGTGGGAAATGCAGTTTGGGCAGTGCCTTGATGGTTTTCTCCCCTACGTGACAATATTTGCTTATCACATCGGCATACTTAGCCAGTCCCTTGTTGTTGAGGGAATCGCATGCCATGTCGTAAGCCTTGGTGAACGCCTCTATTTGAGCCTTTCTGCTGCCGTCGCCGGCTGTTTTTGTGAGCGAGGCGATGCATCCGAGTTGCCAGTCCTGTTTTTGTCCGTCGAAGATGACAGGGTGTTTAGCCAATCGTGCTTCCGTAGCCTGGGGTTCAGGCAGCCATACGGCATCCATCTCATTGTTGATGAGCATTTTGAGGCGTATGTCCACGTCGTTGATTTGTATGGAGAATACCTTGTTTTTTGTCTTCACACTGTCGACGACATGGCGGGCGAAGAAATCAGTGCCGGAGAACCGCGCCATGGCCATCATCTTGTCGCCCATCTGCTTGCAATCAGTGATACGCGCCAGGCGATTGGAGATGAGTTGCCATTTCAGGTTGGTGGCGAGCACATAGTGTATGCCCTTTCCCTCCTTGCGCATTTTTTCCACCCTCATGACATCCGAGGCCACCAACTGCGCCTTCTCCTTGAGCAGCGCTTCCTGACAATCCATCTGCGCCTGCATCGTAAGCAGTCGTACGCTGACCTTGTTGGCATCGAACAATCCCTTTTCCTGCGCCAAGAAGATAGGCAGACAATCCAAGGTGGGCGTTGTGGCCACCTTCAGGGTAGCGTCGTCGCCCCCCTGCTTTTTGCCCGCCTTCCGTTGATCGCCCTCACCACCCGAGCATGCGCAAAGCAAGCACACAAGGACAGTCAGCATCAATGTTACTTTCTTACCCATAATGAACAATTATGGTGCAAAAATACTAAATATCAGCGAATCGACCAAGGAACACAAAACAAAACCATGTGTAAAGTTTGGCAATTATTGAAATAAGGAGTATATTTGCAGGAAAAATCTTAAACCTATATGAAAGTTTTCAAAATCATGTGTATGGCCACATTATTGGCAGGTTGCAATGCCGCCGTCGACATCGACCAGCAGGTAGACGAGCTCTACGGCAAGATGTCGCAGGAAGAACGTATCGCCCAGTTGCAGAGTTTCTACATGGATTATCTTTTCAACGAGCAAGGACAGTTGGATACCGCCAAATGCCGTCAGTTCATACCCAACGGCATCGGCCATTTCTCGCAGTTCGCTATGCAGAAGCCCACCGACCCTAACACCCTTCGCGACCGTGTGGCCGCCGTTCAGGATTGGTTGATTCACAACACTCCAAACGGCATTCCCGCCCTCTTTCATGAAGAAGTGCTGTCGGGTGTGAACACCCAAGGTTCGACCATCTATCCGCAGCAGATAGGCCAGGCCTGTTCGTTCAACCCCGAGCTGGCCGAACTGAAGACCCTCCAGACCAGTACCGCCATGCGCAAGATAGGCGGTGTGTTGGCCCTCTCGCCCATGGTCGATGTATGCCGCAATCCCAGTTTCAACCGTTTGGAAGAATCGTATGGTGAGGATGGTTATCTCTCCGCCGTGATGGGTTGCGCCTTCGTCAAGGGTCTGCAGCAAGGCGACCTGAAGAAAGGCGTCGGAGCCTGTTCGAAGCATTACTTAGGCTATGGAGGCGGAGGTGATGCCGAAGAGAAAGAGATGATGGAAGAGATACTCCTACCCCACGAGGCGATGATCCGCACAGCAGGCAGTCGTGTGGTGATGCCCGGTTATCATGCCGTTCATGGCACCAACTGCGCCGCCAACAGCGAAATACTGGAAGACATTCTCCGCGGCTATGTCGGCTTCGACGGCATGGTGGTGAGCGACTATACCGCCATCGACCAGTTGCCCAACCAGCCCGACACCGTGCATAAGGCCGCTGCCGCCCTCAATGCCGGTTGCGATGTCGATTTCCCTGTGGGAATGAATTACGCCCATTTGCAGGAAGCCCTCGACCAGGGTTTGGTAAAGGCAGAAGTGTTTGAGCGTGCCGTGAAGCGCGTACTGAAGCATAAGTTCCTGGCCGGTCTGTTCGACAAAGACGCCTATCTGTACAGTACCGAAAATATCACCTTGGACACCAAGGAAGAGCGTCAGACCGCCTACGACATCGCCACCCAATCGGTGGTGCTCTTGGAGAACAACGGCATCCTGCCCCTCAAGAAAGACAGTGCCAAACTCAACATCCTGCTGACCGGCCCCAACGCCAATACGATGTGGGCGATGTGCGGCGACTACACCTTCCCCGCCATGTCGTATTTCTGGAAGATGGTGATGGACGACCTTGACCATCCCCATGTGGTCACGCTATTGGAAGGAATGAAAGCCCAGATGCCCGAAGGCATGAACATCAGGTATTCGCGCGGTTGCGACTGGACCGAAGAGATAGAGACCAAATATGGTGAGGCCGGCGATGAGCGAGCCTGGGATTATGCCCTGCTGCACCGCAAGGTAGACTCCGGCGAGAAGGCCGACAGACAGGAAGCACTGAAGATGGCCGGCGAGAGCGACGTGATCATTGCCGCCGTGGGCGAGAATGTGATGTTGTGCGGTGAGAACCGCGACCGTCAGGGCTTGCGTCTGCCCGGCCGGCAGGAGCAGTACGTGGAAGAATTGCTGAAGACCGGCAAGCCCGTGGTGTTGGTGATCTTCGGCGGTAGGGCCCAGGTTGTGTCCGACATCGCCGAGCGTTGCGCCGCCGTCATCCAGGCGTGGTATCCCGGCGAGGAAGGCGGTCGTGCCGTAGCCGACATTCTTTACGGCAAGGTGTCGCCCTCGGGCAAGCTGTCTGTCAGCTATCCCAAACAAGAGATTTACGAGCCCATCTGCTACAACCGTTCATTAGAGAAAGACGCCCGTGTGCAGTGGCCCTTCGGCTATGGCCTGAGCTATACCACCTTTGAGTACAGCAATCTGAAGGTAGACCAGGAAGCCTCCACCTCGTCGGAGAGCATCATCCTTACGTTCGACCTCAAGAACACCGGCAATGTGTCCGCCGACGAGGTGGCACAGGTGTACCTCTCCCCCACCAAGGACGACCAGCATATCCGTCCCATCCAGTTGCAAGGCTTTTCCCGTGTGTCGCTGAAAGCCGGCGAGAGCAAGACCGTGAAGATGAAACTGTATACAGACCAGTTCGGTTACTACAGTCATGAGGGCCAGCGGCAGTGGAACATACAGCCCGGCACGTTCACCGTTAAGATCGGAGCCTCTTCGACCGACATCCGCCTGCAGCAACAGGTGACGCTTAAAGGAGAGCCAGTGGTCAAACCGCTAAGAGACCAATATTTCTCGGAAAGGATTGAGTAATCATGATTGATTTTTTTGAGACGCATCAGCCCAGGCTTTTTAGTCTGGGCTGATATGTGTAGCACATCCGGTAGCCACAGCCATAGCGACTGTACAAACTTGCTTTTACCCGCCTTTCCAGGAGTTAATACTTGTCCGGTTTTTCCTCCTTCAATTGACATAAATCAATAAAACAGCCATATTCCCATAATTACGGGATAATCCTTGACCGCGTCTTAAATCTTGCATAACTTTGCAGGAAAAATACAGAAAAAAAACGCCCTAACTAACTTTAAAACTCATTGTAGGCAATAGGCTTAGGTATAGTAACTTAATAATTATGAAAAGATTATTTTTTGCATTGACATTATCCATGTCCCTGTCATCTATCCCCTCATACGGACAGGTTGAAGTAGATATTAACCGCCCAAGTGTCAATGCTGATCAGTTCGGACTTGCCTTGAAGGCGGAGACGGCACTCAACAAGGGTCAACTTTCCCTTAGCATACCCTTGATGGAACTCAAAGGAAAAGGCTATGACTTACCTATCTCACTCACATTCTATAAAGGAGACGTTACCGCTTGCACTGAGGCATGAATTAGAGACCGTAGGAATCAAAGGTAACAATAAATACACAGAGAATAAGTTGCGTAAAGAGCAGGGACTAAATAAAAGAATTGCATACTGATGAGAAATTATATTATTTGCGTATTCGCATTCACCATTTGGGGATGTGCGAACAAGATCTATGACGGCTATCTTTGCAAGTACTTCTTTTTCCCGACAAGTACAAATAAAAATTGCTTTTGGGTGGAGGTTAAGGAAGACCGCACAATGAAAGTAACTTTCGGGAATATGACTTGGGATTGCCATCGTTCCATTAAGCATGGTAGATTCCCTAAAGAGGGGATAGCATGGGAGAGAATAAGAGAAAAGGATAGCATTATAATCGACACCTTGGCTTATCGGCAACTGGAAGATTTATCTTATGAAGTGAGAAAGTTTGAATCAGTCAACTGCTTTATACAAAGTATTAGTAAGGATGGCATGGGTAATGTACTTTTCATTAAAGACAAATATTACTTTATCGAATTTGGACCTTACAAAAACAAAACGATAAAGGATTTCATCAAGAAACTAAAGGAAATAAGTCCTATTCCAATAAGAGGTTCGTGGGGGTCATCTCTTTATGGAAAATGAGAGTGTAAAGTAAACTGTGTCAGGCTACAATAAAAAGTAGTATAACACAGTTTACTTTACACTCTCCTTACTGATAGGAAAAAAGATATTGGCCAAGCTCTTTTTGTCACAAATGCATTTCCTAAACAAACGATAAAGTTCCAATTATTTCTTCCTGGTGAAAACCGTTATGTTCCTTATTCTGTCAATTCTAAAGAAAGCGACTTTATAAGCCAAATAGGTGGTTATACCATTCCTGATATAACAGTTACAAACAAATGAAAAACCGTTCAAAAGCAATCATACTGTCTTTGTTGTTAGCATATACTTGTGGCTATGGCCAACAAAAGTATAGGGATTATTATGGATTCCCTCTAAAATGTATTCCAGCAAATATGGAATTCGTTAACTTTATTATTGGCTATTTCTCTGATTGCGAATGTTTGTCATTATCCTACATCGGACAATACAAAGATTCAGGTATGAGTATTCGTTTGAGGTTAGATGGTTTTAACGATTTGGAATATGATAGTGCTGACGACTTTTCTTCTTACATCACTATCAATAATAAGGCTGTTTTATTATCTAAAAACATTCTTTCAGGTTTATTCCTTTCAAATTGGTTCAAACCGTTGAATGTAAAAGTAATTCATTATTTAAGAAAAGACGGAATAAAAGAAACAGATTTAATCTTAACAAATAATATGATTTATTTTGTGTATTGGGATAAAACAGAAAAAACTTATATGGCTAGATGTTCTGATTTCCCAAATTATGTATTTCTATGGGCTTATCATTTTTTTAAAAAGAATAACAGTAGGGACGGAGGTTTAGATAGGTTTCAATCCCTTTCTCAAAAATGAGAAAAAAACTCAAACCTATGAAGTTAAACTGTAAAATGACATATAACCTCTCCGGCAACTCGCACACGTTATACTTCACAAACAGCAGTGAGATGAGGATGGAGGATCCCGCCCAGATGGCCGGTGAGTTCCTGCAGCCCTACCGCTTCACGGGCAAGGAGCTTGACAGGGTGAACGGCCTGAACATGTACGACTTCGGAGCCCGTTGGTATGACGTGGCCGGCGTGCCCATGTGGACGAGCGTCGACCCGCTGGCGGAGAAATACTACCATGTCAGCCCCTATGCGTACTGCGGGGGAGATCCGGTGAACTACGTGGATCCGGATGGAAGAACTGTCAAGATTTATTACCAGAATTCAGATGGAGACAGTTATTTTTATAACTTCAAAGGTAAAACCAAACATTTTTCAGACCCATTTGTGCAGGATTTCATTGATACTTATTGGTTCTTCAAAGAAACAGGTGGTGGGGAAAATGTCATAGATGCCGTAGAAGACACGAATACTATTATTTATGTCTCTAATGCAGAAGAAGAGAATGGTGGAACTTATTTTGATATTGAAGAACGAGAATTTACTGTGCATTGGGAATCCAGAAAAGGATTGTTTCTATCAAATGGTGGCAAGCAATCACCTGCGACAAGATTAGAACATGAATTTGATCATGCCATGAGTAGGAAAAATGATGCGTATTCTCATAGAATCCGACAAAGCAAGAAAGATGAGATTTATGAAAATGAAGAAGAGAAACGAGTTATTCAAGGAAGTGAGTCTAAAACAGCTAAGAAACACCACGAAGGTGTTAGGTATGACCATAAGGGCAAAACTTATGATACAGAAGGTCCAACTACAACGAAAAGGAAAATCAAATAAAAGCTTTCCATATTTTCTTTTTTTGTTATATTTCCTATGTATAGGATGTCGTACGGGAAAAGATGCAAATAGAATGAATTATTTGATTAATACCAAAGATACAATAGAAGTGGTTTATTACCCTGGTTTTTTTGATACTTCCATAGGCTTTCAATGCTACAACATGAAAAACTTTTCTTTTCAACATGCAGATACTGTGTTTGTCAATGGAGGTGAATTCGATGAAATTGCATCGTGTATTAATCACTTTGATTGTTCCAAAGAACACAGCTATTGCGATGCGAGATATTATGTAAAATATAACCATAAGGATTATTTCCTTAATGGTATCCCATTTTATACCTGTGATGGTCGAAAAACTCCTTTCATAAATAATGATCATGCTTTATATTTATTATTAGATAAATGCCAATTCTATAATCACATACCATTTGAAGAGTTATTGTGGTTCAAGTTGATAAAAAAATATGGTGTCCCCGATGACTACTCTTCTATCCCAATAAATGAATTGCATGAAGACTCTACATTCCATCCATCAAACAATATTCAAGATAGTACTTCATACTATAAACGATCCATTAAAAGAAATCATGGCTTCAAAAAAACAGTCATGATAAGATACCCCGAACAACCTCGGGGGCAGAGTATTGATTAATAATTTATCAAAGAGATGGGGAGTTTCGTGCGATTATAGGGCTTACAGGCTATAATTATAATTTAAGAAGGCGGACAGAGGGAATTAGTAGGATTTGGAAAAGCATTGGCATGTTTTTTAATAGTCTTTTTTGATGGATTGGAAAAAAAAATGGGCACTATTCACGTTTTGGCCAGTGATTGTATTAGCCATCTTTATGATAATGACCTTTATTAATGGTTTATTATCTCAATACCACTATTATCATGTGCCACAATCATATATATATTGTTACGAAGCATTTTCCATTTAGTCAATACGGACAAATATTTTATATGAAGAAAGAAAAGAGCAAGTCCTCTAAAATGCTGATTGTAAAATATAAATACAAAGAGTTAGCTACAATCGAAATTCTATCAAAACAATCTAACGATTCCATTCTTATTCCAAAAGGCAATTACATTGAGGACATATTAAACATTGGATTCAAGTTAGCAGTATTGAAGGAACAAGAACAGAATGGATTCATTGAGATGAATAAAGTTGATTTATATATTAAAAAGAAGAAAGAATATGATACTATCATTGAGAATTGGCTCAACACACCTTATATTAAGACTACCATTTATAGAACGGGTGATATAATATATATCGAGGATAAGAATAAAAGATTCAAGTTGGAACCATTATGAATCTTTCATTGAGTCCTTTGCACTACGAGGCTCCCGAGGACGGTTCCTTCGGCCTGACGCTGCCGGAGAATAGTATAGATTCGTTTTATTCTTTTATTTGGTAGAATCAGAAAAAAAGCATACTTTTGCAGAAACAAAATCCGCCCCCTCGCAAAAATTAGGTAAAAGTACTCAGAACTATGAAAAAAAGGCAATATGCCAAACAAACTCCGTCGCAACATACGGCAGGTGAGTTCCTGCAGCCCTACCGCTTCACGGGCAAGGAGCTCGACAGGGTGAACGGCCTGAACATGTACGACTTCGGAGCCCGTTGGTATGACGTGGCCGGCGTGCCTATGTGGACGAGCGTCGACCCGCTGGCGGAGAAATACTACCATGTCAGCCCCTATGCGTACTGCGGAGGTGATCCGGTGAACTTCGTGGATCCGGATGGGAGAACTGTCAAGATTTATTACCAGAATTCAGATGGAGACAGTTATGTTTATAACTTCAATGGTAAAACCAAACAATTTTCAGACCCATTTGTGCAGGATTTCATTGATACATATTGGTTCTTCAAAGAAACAGGTGGTGGGGAAAATGTCAAAGATGCCGTAGAGAATAAAAACACTACGATTTACTTGGTTAATGCCGATGAGGAGGACGGACAAGGAACAGAGTTTAAAGTGATTGGCGGTGAATTATTTGTTTATTGGGAAGCCCGGAAAGGTTTGTTATTGTCAAACGGAGGAAAACAGTCTGCCGCAACAAGGTTAGAACATGAATTTGATCATGCTAATGATTGCAAAAGGGATCCAAAGAAGCATCGGGAAAGGCGTGAACGAAATAATGACCAATATGAAAATGAGGAAGAAAGGCGTGTAATTCAAGGAAGTGAAACTAAAACTGCAAGGAAACACCATGAAGGTTTTAGATATGATCATAAAGGGAAAACTTATGAAACGCAAGATCCTACTACAACTATGGAAAAAAGGTGATAGCCTTTACTTTGTAACATTATTCCTTTTCACATTGAGTTGTTCAACAAAAGGGAATTATTATTCTGATATAGATAATCTTTCCTTAATTGATGATACTATAGAAGTGGTTTATTCTCCCGTACTCATGGAAACACCTATTGGATTTGGATGCCACTATTTGAAAGCGTATGATTTTCAAAAAGCTGACACTGTATATTTGGATAGACGTGTTTTTGGGGAAATAGCATCATGTCTTAAAAGATTCACGAAAATTAGTAAACATGAAGACTGTGATGCCAGATTCTATATTAAATATGGCAAAATCGATATTTTTCTTCAAGAGAATCCTTCGTATTCTTGTGAAAACGAAAAGACCCCATTCTTTAAGAATAAACATGCTCTATATTTGTTATTAGACAAGTGTCTTTTCTATAATCATATACCTCCTAAGGAATTGAAATGGAATTCTTTAATAAAACAATTTGGAATACCTGATGATTATAAATACACCCCATTATATGACCCAAATATAACAACATATTACTATTGGAGAAAAGATAATGGTAATGGCGGTTTCTTGAAAACAGTATTGACAATAAAAATCGGGGAATTGGATAAAGACACACTTTCACTTCATCTGCAAAAATAAAGAAAGAAACAATCACTTGTGTTAATAAGATCATTTTGTGGTGACGGTAATTATTTACCCTTCAGAATAAAAAATCAAGCATATGAAGATTAACATCAAAAAAGAATTTT
Source organism: uncultured Prevotellaceae bacterium (assembly GCA_900316685.1). Lineage (GTDB taxonomy): Bacteria > Bacteroidota > Bacteroidia > Bacteroidales > Bacteroidaceae > Prevotella. The sequence goes on from ONDS01000008.1 coordinate 215,755, forward strand.
ACAATCCACAAGCGATAAATTCCGTTTCTTGCTTTGGATGTAAAAAAGCAAAAAAGAGGTATAAGAGTTGTTGTTTTGCCTTTTTTTTTATACTTTCGCAGGGTAATTTCATTAGTACAGGGAATCGTTTCCTTCAACCCATAACATCATGGCAAAAGACAAGATAGCATACGTATGCGACAACTGCGGTCAGGAGTCGGCGAAGTGGATAGGCAAGTGTCCGTCGTGCGGGCAGTGGAACACCTTCAAGGAAATCCGTATCAGCAACGATACCGGCAGCCAGGCCGCGAAATCCGCCGCCCAACATGTGCGGAGCGCATTGCAGGGCGGTCCCCGTCCGCGCAAGTTGAGTGAGATTGCCGCCAAGGGCGAGCCTCGTATCGACATGATGGACGGAGAGTTAAACCGCGTGCTTGGCGGCGGACTGGTGCCCGGCAGCATCGTACTGTTGGGCGGCGAGCCCGGCATCGGCAAGAGCACCTTGAGTCTTCAGACCGTGCTGCGTCTGCCCCATCTGCGTATCCTCTACGTGAGCGGTGAGGAGAGCGATCAGCAATTGAAGATGCGCAGTGAGCGTATCGCCCATGAGAGCGACGACCATGTGCTTATTCTCTGCGAGAACTCTTTGGAGGCCATCTTCTCGCACATCAAGGAAGTGCAGCCCGACATGGTGGTGGTCGATTCGATCCAGACCATCGCCACCGAAGATGTGGAGAGCAGTGCCGGCAGTGTATCGCAGGTGCGGGAGTGTGCGTCGGCTTTGCTTCGTTTCTCCAAGTCGAGCGGCATCCCCGTCATATTGATCGGCCATATTAATAAGGAAGGCAGCATCGCCGGTCCTAAGATCCTGGAGCATATCGTCGACACGGTGATACAGTTTGAGGGCGACCAGCATTATATGTACCGCATACTGCGCAGTATCAAGAACCGTTTCGGCAGCACCAGCGAACTGGGTATCTACGAGATGCGGCAAGACGGATTAAGACAGGTGAGCAACCCCTCAGAACTGTTGTTGACCCGCGAGCATGAAGGTTTGTCGGGCATCGCCATCTCCTCCGCCATAGAAGGAGTGCGTCCCTTCCTGGTGGAAACACAAGCGTTGGTGTCGACTGCCGCTTACGGCACTCCCCAGCGTGCGGCCACCGGGTTCGACCAACGCAGGCTGAACATGCTATTAGCGGTGTTGGAGAAAAGAGTAGGCTTCAAACTGATTCAGAAGGATGTGTTTCTGAATATCGCCGGCGGTTTGCGCGTTACCGACATGGCCATGGACCTGAGCGTGATAGCCGCCGTGCTGTCGAGCAATGTAGACACCCCCATCGACGGCAGTTGGTGTATGTGTGGTGAGGTGGGACTTAGTGGCGAGGTTCGCCCTGTGAGCCGTATCGAGCAGCGCATCGGCGAGGCCGAGAAGTTGGGATTTTCGGATATCATCATCCCCAAGTACAATGCCCAGGGCTTGCCGAAGGGGAAGTACCATATCGGCATCCATCCTGTGAGGAAGGTGGAGGAAGCGCTGAGGTTGCTGTTTGGATGAATACCCACCCCTGCCCTCCCAAAGGGAGGGAGATAGAAAAAAAGCGGTTGGGACATTATTTGACAAACCACCCATTGAGGAGTTTTGAATTTTGAATGTTGAGTTTTGAATTGTCGCCTACGGCGATGAGGAATTATTCAATTTTGAATGGAATAGGTTGGGACATTTTTTAACAAACCACCCCTGCTCTAAATTTGCAGAGTGGAACAGATTGGTGAGTACTCGTTGAATGAAATCTCATGAAAAAGTTTCACAAATGGGTAAAGTTGCG
>ONDS01000005.1 GCA_900316685.1 uncultured Prevotellaceae bacterium
GTTGTCGATGGTGCCGTCCTGGTTGACGTCGGCATTCTCGGGCACGAAGTTGGAAGGTGTGTTGTCCACGAGATGGCGCAGCACAGCCACGGCGTCGGCATTGTTCACTTCGCCATTGCCGTCGGCATCGCCCAGGAGGACGTCGCTGGACAATTGGTAGTTGTTGTCGGCGGAGTCGCCTTCAGACACGTTGACGCTTCCTTCCACCTCCAAGGTGGTGTAACCTTCGGCCTCGACGGTCACGGCGTAGTCCTTGTCGTTCTGCACCACTTCCACATCGTAGGCGCCTTCAGCATCGGTCACAGCATAGTATACCACATCGTTGGCGGCATTGGTCAGAGTCACCTTGGCTCCCTCGATGGGCTGGTTGCTCTTGTCGGTCACCTTGCCGGAGAAGTGGGTGGCGGCGGCAAGGGTGAAGTAAGCCACGGGCGTACCGTAGTCCTCCGACCAAGACGTGACATTGGCTTTCTTATAGTAAGCCTTCTGGCCACCGCTGGTGTTGTCGTAGTTGTAGGTCACAGAACCCCAACTGCCGTAGCCATTGTTCTCCACATACACGCGGATTCGGGATGTACCATCGTAAACCATAGGTGCACTCGACATGTCTATCACCACATCATTAATGACATTGGCCGACTCGTCGTCGTAGATGACATACTCTCTCATCTGGCTCTTGTCGATATTTCCTGCGGTAAAGGTCTCAGCGGCGTCTTCCATAGCCACCCATACTTTCAGGCTTTCCTTGGCAAAGGTCTTGCTGGTACCGTTGGCTTTCTTGAATGTAATAGATGTAATCTTGGCATTGGCTTTGACATCGAAGGCGGCCAGCATGGCGGGGGTATAGGCAAAGTCGACCATGACACCGTCCGTAGCGTCGGCATCATACCAATAGAAGGGCGACTTGTTGCTGGTACCGTTGTCATTGCCCACTTTCACTTCTCCACCTGCCGTCTCGGCGGCAACGGTCAGTTCGTAAGCGTCGGTCTTCACCGTGGCGGTGGGTCCGGCCAGCTCGATATAGCTGTTGGCGAAGGTGCCGGCCTCATGCGGGGTGAACGTGAAGGTGAAGGTCTGGCTCGCCATCGGGGCGACCTCAACGGTCTCGGCCTGGGCCACAGCCTTGCCATTCACATACAGCGTGGCGGTATAGGCATCGGCGGCCAGGGCCGTCTGGTTGTAGTTCTTGGCGGTCACCGTGGCGGTATACTGCGTGTTGGTGGTGCCGGTGGCGGGGGTGTCGAAGGCCTCGATGAAGAAGTCGACGCCTTCGGTCAACTGGATATCTTTCTCCACGCTCGTACCCTCGAAGGTCACGCTTTGGTCTTCCTCGCTCAACGGGAAGATGTTTTTCTCGGTGTAGTCGAAAGTGAGGGCGTAGGTCTTGGTATCCTGCATCACGGCGAAGTCGAACTTGCCATCGGCATCGGTTGTGCCGCTATAGCTCACACCGTCGTCGGAGGTCAGCGTGAGGGTGGTGCCGGCGATGGGCGTGATGCTCTGGTCGGCATTCTTGATGGTCAGTGTACCCGTGAAATGGCTGGCTTCCTTGTCGTAGAGCAGGGCTATCCACGGCAGTTTGGTATTGTCATTGCCATAGTAGCTGTCGCTCCACTGGCTCTTGGCCTTGTAGGCGGCACCGCTGAGGTTCGACTGTCCGAACTGTACGCCGGTCTGTGTGGCATCCTGCACGCACTGGGCGTGGATGTGCAGGTTGGTGCCGTCGTAAACAAAGGGTTCGGCGAGGGTGATGGTCATGATGTCGATCATGTTGGCTGCACCTGACGAACCACCTTTCTGGAAGGTGTAGTCGCCGTCGAACACCTTGGTCATTCCTTCCGTGTTGCTCAGGTCGGCGGTGGGATCGCTGCCCACCACGGGTGTCGTGGCGGTGGTGGTGCCCATCCACACTTGCACGGGGGCGGTCACCTCGCTGCTGCTGTAGCCTTTGAACACGATGCCCTTGATGGTCGTGCCCTCGACGATGCCGTACGACTGCAGGTCGGCGGCGGTCCATATCATGTCGGAGAAACTGCCCGTCGAGGTGGTCTGTACGGGTATCGACCCGGAATAACTGTAGTAATCGCCGATCAGTGTCTCACCCTTGGGCTCTTCCTCGGCGATGGTGATCTCAACCTCGCTGCTGCGCAGGGTGGTGCCGTCGGCGAGGGTCAGCTCCATATAACTGTTGAAGGTGCCCGTCTCATGAGGCATGCACGAGACGGTGAAGGTCTTCTCGTTCCGGGTGGTGAGACTTTGTTGTGCTGCCTCGCCCACTTTTACACCGTTGATGTAATAAGCGGCGGTGGCGGTCTCGGTGGCATTCTTCAGGTTCATCACGGTCCAGTTAGCGGTCACCTCGTTGTTGGCCATTCCTTCCGTGGGGAGTGTCTCCTCGCGGCTCCAGATGTCGTGGGCTTGTTCCACGAGCTTGAAACCATAGAGGTTGTCGATCCTGGCACCGCCATTGAACATGATGTAATAGTCGCCCTCTTCGGCGATGGTGAAGTCGAAGTTGCTGAAATCATACACTTGCGATGAGCTGCCGCCCACCTGCGCGCCGGTATAGTCGCTCTCCTCGATGGTCTTCACCGTGGTCCATGTCTTGCGGTCGGTCGACACCATCACATTCAGCGTCACGCCGAAGAATCCCTCTGCGTATTTGGCGGCATCGAAATAGAAGGCTTCGCCGGCCTGGGCATGGAGCAGCGGGGTGATGAAGATGGGGTTGACACCTGGTGAGTAGTCGGAGGGACAGAGGTAATAGCCGTTGGCGGCCAGGTGTACCCAACTGTCAAGTTTGAATTCGCTGAAATAGCAGCCCTCGGGCCATGTCTGCTCCTCGAAATCCCACGACCATCTTGGGTCGGCTTCTTCCACCTTCATGCTCACCTTGGAGGTCTTGACGGAAGCACCGTCGGGGAACACGATCTCGGCATAACTGGTGTGGCGGCCGAGGGCAGTCGGGGTGTAGGTGAAGGTGAAGGTGGCGGTGGCGTCCTTGGCCAAAGCCACGGCCTCGGCGGTGGCCACTTCCTCATCGTCGAAGTAGTATTTCACGGTATAGCCGCCCGCCGCCTCGGCGATGCCTTGGTTCAGCACGGTGATGGTGGCTTCGTAGGGCACGTTCACCGTGGCCTGTGTGGGCAACGTGTTCTCGGTGATCTTGAAGTTGTGGTCGCTCGCCACGCCCGTCTCTATCCAGAGGAAGGGGGAGGTGACAAGGCTGAAAATGCCCGTATTCTGGCGATACATGGTGTTCTTGAAGTCGGTGTATGACGACCTGCCACTATACACATTCAATCCTCTGCTCAGGGTGGCTTCGCTTTCCGGTTTCACCACCATGATGCGAAGGTTGTTGCCGGCATAGCGGAAACTGCTGGGCACGGCAAACTCCATGACAATGCCGTCGTCGCCGGGAGCCGTCACGGTATAGTCGCCGTCGAAAATCAGTGTCATGCCCAACTCGTCGGGGTCGGCCATGTCGTAGTTGTACTCCGTGGTGCTGCCTGCCACATACTGCGTGGTGGCGGGTGCTTCGTCGGTGGTGTTGCCTATCCATACCATGACGGGGATGGTCCCCTCACTTCCGGTGTAAGTGCCCTTGTAGACAATGCGTTTGATACCTGTTCCTTCTTCCAATCCGGCAGATGTCAGGTCGGCCTTCTTGTAGATAGTCTCGGAATAACTCTGTGTCGCTGTGGCACCAATCAGACGGTTGGTGTAAGTCGTCTGTTGTGACTCATCACCTACGAGCAGTAGGTCTTGCGCCCATAGTTGTCCGTAGCCGAACATCATGAGCAGCATGAGTAACAGTAAGTTGATTTTTTTCATAATAATGTATTTAAAAATGTTGAATATACGGACTTCACTCCCCTCCTTTTTCAAACAACGAATTAAACGAATTTCTCGAATTCTCACTCCCCTCCTTTTTCAAACAACGAATTAAACGAATTTCACGAATCCTCACTCCCCTCCTTTTTCAAACAACGAATTAAACGAATTTCACGAATTCTCACTCCCCTCCTTTTTCAAACAACGAATTAAACGAATTTCACGAATTCTCACTCCCCTCCTTTTCCAGCAAGCTGACTTCACTCCCCTCCTTTTCCAAAGGAGGGGCAGGGGTGGTTTGTCAAAAAACGGTCCCAACCTCTTTCCCATCTCCCTCCCTTTGGGAGGGCTGGGGTGGGTGTCAGGGGTGTTTTGTCAAAAAACGGTCCCAACCGCTCTTTTATTCTTTAATATTTTAATGCTTTATCTCCTCTAAACCCTCCGCGGGGCCGTGGCGAGGAGACGGAAGGAATGGCAGGTCTTCTGACTTGCCGCCCGGGGTGAACGCCTTCCCGATTCGTATCAGTGGCTTTCTTGTTCACCCCGCTCAAGGGCGGCTCACAGCAGCGGGACTGTCCGGGATTCTCACCCGTGTTCCCTTTTGCATCGCAACCCCTTGTTGAGGGATGCGAACCATTTCCGTATGGATGGCGCGAAAAACGTAATCCGCGCATTCAAGGTGCAAAATTACACCTTTTTTCCCGACTTACCAAATTATATCTTCTTTTTTACTTCTTTACCTTTATAACTCTTCCGTCTTTCATCTTCACTACGTACACTCCGGGCTGCATGTGCGAAGGACAACGTTTGCCGTCGAGGGTGTAGAAACCCTCAATGTCGGCCTCCTGCAGGGAAAGCTCGGCAATCGATGATGGCAGGTTCACTTCCACGCGCACCTTCACGAATTGTATCTTGCCTCGTTGCACGGCTTGCAACACCAGTTCGAAAGGTTCGCTGTAGCCGCTCACGTAGAGAGTGCCCTCGGGAGTGAGTTCCAGGGCGTCGAGCACTTCCTGCTCGGGCTGGTCGGCGAAGTCGTAGACGATGCGGCCGGCAGTGTCGATGGGATCGAACAGGCTGGCGATATCCAATTCGTCGTCGATGACCACGGTGCCGACGTCTTTCACCTTGCGCTCACCATTGAAATCGTCGAGACAGAAGTAGGCGGGCGTGGTCAGTCCGTATTGGTTGGCGCGGTTGCCTTCCATCTTGAAACTGATGGTGCTCACCTCGCCCAGGGAGCGCAGGTCCACCCACTGCCAGGTGTCGAGATAGTAGTGCTCAGCCTCGTCGGCATCGCGGTAGTCGGCCAAGTAATACTCCTTGGTGGCGGTGGTGCCGTCGAGGTGGGTGCCGGTGATGGTCATCTTCAGGTAGTCGCCGGTGTGGAACACACCGGGGGTCATGCCGTCGCCGTGGAGGATGGCATCGACGGTCCACGCGTCGTTGGTCACGTAGAATCCGCGCAGCACGTCGGCCTCCTTGTTCATCACATGGATGCGCCCACTGTAGGGATAGGCCACCACATAGTTCTCGCTGCCGTCATGTCCGCCGCCCACGGCATTGTTGAACTGGTCGGGGTAGAGCGACACGAAGTTGGTGGCGGTGCGGTTGGCATAGCCGAAGTCGCTCCAGTAGCTCCATTCGGGCATGTTGGTATTGTCGAACATATAGCTGCCACTGACGAACGAGCCGCGCATGTCGGTGCCGTACCAATAGCTCTCCTCGTCTAAGTAGAGGTTCTCGAAGGTGGCGGCGATGGCCTCGCCGGTGACGATCACGCGCGTGGTGTCGCGGCCCTCGATGCCGTTGGCGTCGGTCACGACGACGATATAGTCATCGCACTGCTCAGGTGTGAACGAGATATCGTCGATGACGAAGCTCCATGCGTCGGGATTCAATTCCAGGTGGGCGCTGCTCATCACCTCATGTTTGCCGTTGAGCCATTTTACCTCGTAGGGGGATGTGCCGCCGCTGATGGTGGCGACCAGAATGGCGGATTGGCCCGATTCGGTAGTGGTGTCGCCGCTGATGACCACCTCGGGGGCCTCCATCTCCTTCAGTTCATGACCTTGCGCCACGAACGCGTCGGTGCTGTAGAGGATGCTCTCGGTGCCCCGCAGACTGCGCAATACTACGTAGGCTACGTATGTTTCGCCTGTGGTCAGTTCGGTGGCCACGTAACTGTTCTCTGTGTCTTTGTGCAGGGCGACAACCTGTTCGCTGGCCAATACATCGTCGACGGAGGGTGCCGCATCGGCTGCCGGTGCGATGACGACAAAGGCCTCACTGTTCATGTCGGCGTCGAGCGTGATGCGGGCTGTGGTGTCGGTGATGTCGATGGCCGATGGATAACCCTCGTTCATTTGGGGCTGACGGTCGTCAGCTTGGTATTCGTAAGCACCCACGGTGGGCTGTTCGCCACGGGTGGTGCCTGTGATGTCGGTGCTGACCCACGGGAGCACCTCGCCGCTCACCAAGACACCACTCTCGGCGGGTTCGAGAATCTCGGAGTGGAGGAAGCCTACCTCCTCATCCTGACCGTCGCTCTCGCCGCTCACGGCTGCCCAGGCGCTTTGGGTGGGATAGGAGGTGCCACCCACATAGGCATATTGGCTGCCGTTGGTGTGGGCTACCTGATGGCGCAGCGACAACTGTTGGGCATCCGAGGCATTGCGCAGGCGATAGGCAAAGCCTTGGCTGCTGTTCTGGAACAGGTTGTTCACCACTTCCACATCGTCGCCCATCATGTCGTTCACCCAGAAGGTGGCACCGCTCTTGCTGCCACCTACCACCACGGTGTTATGAGCGATGTGCAGATGGCTGGAATGGCTGTTCACCACCATGCCGTAGCTGGTGGTGGTGTTGCTGCTCATCGCCACCTCGTTGTTGAACACCTGAACGGGGTTTTCGACCGTGCCGTTCACTAAACGGATATGTATGCCAGTTAGGTCGGCGTTGCTCTGCAGGTAGAGATGGTTGCCCTCGATGACGGCACTCTCGTCGTAGGTGTCGCGCACCTGGAAATCGATGCCGCGATAGCCGTTGCCGGTCTGCTGGGCACGGATGGTGTTGCGACGCACCTTCACTCCGCTCTCTTCCATCACATAGATGGCTTTGCTGCCTTGGTTCACAAACGTGTTGTCCTCGACGATGCCGCCACGCTCCTTGGGAAGTGCCACATAGCCGGTGCCACCCATCCTGACGCCCATATAACCGCCCTCAAGCAGGCAGTTGGTGATGCTCAGGTAGTCGTTGTTCTTGTTGGCGATGTTCTCGGCGTAGCAGTTGACCAACTTGATGTCGGCACCATACGAGGTGCTCATGGCACAGTGGATATGGCAGTGGTCGATGGTCAGGTGGCGGCTCTCGTTGGTCACATGCACCACGCCGGGGAAGGTCAGGTCCTCGGTGGTGATGTCCAGTCCGCGAAGGGTGACGTAGTCGCCGCCGGCAATGGTGAACACGCCGTATTCGTATTTCATCTTGTCGTCGCTGTAGGGAGGCTCGTCGTAACGGTCGAAATAGATCTTCACGTCCTCCCAACTGCCCGTCTGGCTCTCGATCACTAAGGGGTTGTTGGAGGAGGTGCCGGGAATGTCGGGCACGCTCACCTTCTCGTTGAAGATGCCGGGCAGGATGCTGATGGTGGTGGGGCCGCTGATACCGCCGCTCACGGCATCTACGGCGGCCTGGATAGTGCCGTAGTCGCCACCCTGGCCCACGGTGAGCGTGCCCTTGAATCCTTCGGCCACTTGCACGGTGGTGGTAGTCTCTTGGAGTGTGTAATCCTGTCGGTCGGTATGGATGTTGGTGGGAGTGATGATTATCTCACTGCCCGCCGGGGCGTCGCTCTTCACATCGATGGCGATGTGGAAGTAATAGGTGCCCTCTTTTTCCATGGGATAGTTGCCCTCGATGGCGGTGCTTCCTCCTGTAGCCTCGCCGAAGAGGGTCATGGGGGTGAAGGTGTTGTCGGTGTTGGTGGTGTAGACGCTCACCCGCTCGATGTTGTCGCCACCGGTGATGTCGAGGTCGAAACGGGTGAGGGCCATCTTGTCGGCTTCGCCTGCCACGTTCACGCCCAAGGTATAGAGCAGCACATCCGTGGCGCCCTGTAACACCTTCTCGGGTGATGTGGCGGTGATGCTCACCTCGTTGATGGTCTGTGGCTCCTCTGCATAGGCACTCACATCGATGGCGAAACCATCAGGGGCTGTGAACGAGCTCTTCACCACGAAACGCACGGTCAACTTGCCGTCGTCGGTACTGCTCACGAAATAGTCGGCTTGGGCGTTGGCACCACTCAGGGCAGCCATCAGCTGACCCTCATCCACGCTGCCGCCGTTGTATACATAGAGCGTGTCCTTGGTGCCTAAGTCGAGTTGCTGGAAGTCGAAACGTATCTTTTCTCCTTCGGTCTTGGGATAGAAGGTCAGGGTGCCTTCGAATTTCTTCGTGGCCTTGCCGGTCTCGCCACCATCGTCGTAGAAGAGGATGTGCTGACCATGCTTGACACCAATGGCGTCGTTGTCACCCTGTGCCATCAGGTAGATGTCTTTCACGATGCGCACACCATCGGGGTCGCCTGCTGCCACGGCTACATCGTTGCCTCCGGCGTTGATGCTCACGATGCGGGCGTCTATCTCGTCCTCACCTTCCGCCTCGTCGCTCACATTGCCACGTACACGGAAATAGTTGCTGCCTTCCTGCAGTTGCAAGGGGGTGGTCAGGGTGATCACGGTGTGGTCGGTGCCCACGGTGGCGGTGCCTACGCTGGGGGTGTTCACGTCACCATCGGAGCGTCCTATATAATATAATGACAGTTGCGAGAGCGGGCTCTCCTTGGTGTCGATGGTGATGCTGTTGAGGCTGATGACACTCAGGTCGCCCTTGGCGGTGATGTTCAGGGTGAGCAGGTCGATGTCCTTGGCGTGGTTGGGCACGATGTCGGTGGTGGTCTGTGCCACATCCACTTTCTCCACTGCCATGGGTTGCGACAGGTTTTCGCTCACCTCGGCGGTCCAGCCTGTGCTGTTGTAGTTCCAGTCGTTGGGACAGAAGAAAATGGTCAGCGAGCCGTCGGCGGCGGTGCTCCGCACAATCTTGTTCGGACCCACATCCTTGTCGTCTACGTTGTTCAGTTCCCATAGCACGGGGCCGTTGGGATTGGAGCCGCTGATGATCTTGAATATTGATTTCACGCCGCCATAGTAACTGTTGGTGTATTGCAGACCGAACTCGCTGAAGTCAATCTGGCATACCATGCCTTCGTGCTTGGGACGGAAGATGGTGATACGCTCGTCGTTGCCCGCTTCATATAGGTGTTGGTATTCATTGGTGTCGCGGGTGCGGAAGGTCAGGCTGTTGTTGACCGTCCGTTGCTGGGTGCCTTGGTCGGCATAGCAATACACGATGTTCTCCACCGGTCGTTGGCCGGTAGGATTGCCGTTGCTTACCGCATGGGATACCCCACTGAGGACTACGGTGTTGAGCGATGCGTCCACCGTAGTGCCGTCTTCGGCCTCGTCGCTGATGTCGTAGGTCAGGAAGAAGAAGTTGTCGCCTTCAAAAAGCGTAAGGGGTTGGTTGAGAGTGATGGTGAAATCGTCGGCTGTGACGGGGGATGTGCCTACTATCTGCGCTTCTTCCCTGTTGCCGTTGTTGCCGGCGTAATAGAGGGTGGCAGACGACAGGTTCTTCCATGTTCCGGCGGTAGAGAAGGTGAAGGCCTCGGCGGTGAGGGCGGGCTCGGTGTTGGTCGTCGTCACATCGATTAGCATGATGTCCTGCCCTTTGTCGTCGGCGCAGACGGAGGCGATAGAGGGATGGGAGACTTTGACCTGGTCCAGGACCATGGGTTGGGGCGTGAACTGTGTCACCATAGCCTCGATGCCATCGGCGGTTTGCTGTGTGCCGTTGTTGCCGAGGAACACGGTCAATGAACCATCGGCGGCGGTAGAGCGAACCGAGCAGGTCTCGCCATGGCGGAGGGTCTTCAGCAGGTTGTCTTTCTTCATCTGTGTGCCGTTGTACACCTCGATGTATTGGTAGTAGATGGAACCGTTGGCCAGGGCTATCTTGTTGAAGTCGATGAGAATCTTTTTCGTGGCATTGGCGGGAACGAAGGTCACGCTGCCGTTGTAACCGGCGGTGATCTGACCGTCCTTGCCGCCGTCGTCATACAGCATGATGGCCGCATCGCCCACACTGTAGGTCTGAGGCTCGGTGGTCATGATGACCACAGCAGGATTGGTCACGGTCGTTGCTGCGCCTTGCTCCAAGGACAGTCCCTCGGGATGCTGCTGGGTGCATACCTTGGTGATGGTCACCTGTGCTCGTCCGCCGATGGCGGCTGTCTCGTCGATATCGCCCGACAGGGTAAAACGGTTCTCGCCATGCTGGAGGGGGTAGTCGAGAGTGATGGTGTATCCGTCACCGTCGACAGAGGGATATTCGCCCACAAGACGGCTGCCGTTGCGGCCTTCTCCGTCGCCGGCATATAGTCGGAGAGCCTCGCCGTCGACAATCAGTTCGTCGATGTCAAGGCGATAACTCACGCTGGTGAGCACATCGGGGTAGTCGGTGCCGTCGGTGTCGACGATCACGCTGGCGAAGTTCACGCCTTGGCGTTGTGAGGGATTGGCGTCGACCAGACTGTAGTCGGTGCGCGCTCCTGTCACCACCATGTTCTTCTTTTCCACGCATGTCACCACGGCTTTCCAGCCTTTGCATCGTTTGGCGTAATGCCATATCAGACCCACGGAGAGGATGCCGTCGTCGGTGGTGCTCACATACGTCTTGTTGGTATAGATACCGTCGAGCACATCCAGCACCTCGCCCTCGGGCAAGGCGTCGGTCACCTCATTAGGCAGTGTGGGCCATTCATAGCTCGCCCCGGGGTCGGGGTTGCCGTTGAAGATGCGCACCTCGCCGGGATAATCGGCCCACTCCTTGTTCTCGTTCTGCACATCGCACTCTAAGAAAGTGATCTGGATGGCCATGCCGCTCTCCGCGGGCTCGAAGACGGTCAGCGACTGGGCGTTGTTGCTGTTGGTGGCGGAGATGTCGCCGTCGCCGTGGTGGTCGTAGAACAGGATCTCTTGGCCTGCCGCCACCTGGATGGTCTGCTGGCCGAACTGCGGTTGGTTGACGCTGGTCTGCGACAATGCCGACTCAGGCATCACCCCGAAGATAAGGGTGAGTAAGGTGATAATAAGTTGTTGTTTTCTCATAGCCGCTAGCATATTTCGTATTTCGTATTACTCATTTCGTATTTCTCATTTCTTTCCTAATGCTGCCGTCGGCCATGCGCACGATGTTCAGGCCGTGTTGCGGACTTGACAGACGGCGACCGGACAGGTCGTAGTATTGTGTGGCCACCGATTGGCGCTCGGCGGTGATGCCCTCGATGCCTGTGGCCATGATCGAGGCTTCCAAGTGAAGGTCCTTGGCACCTTGTACCTCGGTGCTCGTCTCGCCAATCCAGCCGCATTGCTGGTTCTCGGCGGTGTAGACGCGGATGAAGTCGATGCCTGCCAGATGCACAGGTTGGCGGTCGGCATCCACGGCCCATCCTATGTCGAAACCATTACCCTGCCAGTCGTAGTCGCTGTCAAGACCCAGGTTGGGCTGGTTGTCCACATATCCCCAGTCGAAGGCGGTGAGCTCCCATTTCTCGGGACTGTCGCTCACCTTGGTGCCGTTCTTGGGCAGGAGGGTGCCGCGATAGGTCTGCGGTCCGTCGAGCCACAAGGGGAAATACTCCTGGTCGTGGTACTCGTCGAGACGGGCGATGAAGCCTTCGCCGCCTTGGTTGTCGCTCCAACTGATGTCGCCCAGAGGGTTGGGGTAGTAGGTCACCTCGTAGTTGTAGAGGGCGTCGGTGCAGCTGCCTGCCAACTCATACCATGTGTCGTCGGGCAGTCCGTTGCCGTTCTCGTCCACCGATACCATCACGATGCCTGGTTCGCTGCTCAGTGTGAGCAAGCTGCCGTCGGCCTGTTTCGTGGCAAAGGTGTTGCCCAGGATGCTGAAGTCGCGCTGTCCCGGTTCGTTGCTCACACGATGGTCGAAATGGAAGGTGACATATCCGCCGAAGCCGCCTAAGCTGATCATGCTGTGCCCCGAGGCATATACGTCGCCGGCGATGGCCTGTGTGCATTTCTCGGCCATGCTGGCGGCATCGTCGCCGGCATCATAATAAGGCATGTCATTCACGAACTGACCCGGGGCGGGGTGGTATTCGTCTACAGCCTGCATGTAGGCACTGTAGCCCGCGTATTGGTTCTGCCCCTGCATACCCAAGCAGGCGCCCATCGCCATTAGCACTAAAATACTTTTTCTCATTATCTATTGTTTTTATATTCGGAGTTACAGTTGGAGTCAAAGTTGGGGTTAAAGTTGGAGTCAAAGTTGGAGTCAAAATGGGAGTTAAAACGGACATTACTCCGCTGTGGACTATTCTCTCACCCCTCACCTCTCACCTCTCACCCCTCATTCTCACCTCTCTCCCCCCATTCTCACCTCTCACTTCTTCAGAAACGCCGCATGCCCTGGGATATCACCCGTGGCAGTACTCCATTTGAAGTTGCCGTCCTTGTCGAAACAGAACAGCTGTCCACTCGACACATAGTTGGTGGCATCCATGATATAGAGGTCGCCCGTCTGGGGGTGGATCTTAATTCCGTAGGGGGTGCGGATGCGCCGGCCCTCGGGCAGCGTGATATGGTTGGTGGTCATCACTTGCAGCGTTTGCAGATGGATGATGCCGTAGTGGGTCTGTTTCTTGCCTTCCACGGTCTCACTGCCATAATAATAGAGACTGTCGCCGCAGAGGTCGAGATTGTCCACGGCCATGTCGAACTGCCGCGACAGCATCATCGTGCCACTGCCGTCGCGCTCCAAGAGGAACAGGCGGCTGTGTTCGTTGTCGTAGTCGCCGCGCGAGGTCACCCATAGCCGTCCATAGCGGTCGGCGCGCACGCGTAATAGGTTGGGTGCTACATCGATCTTACGTTCCTCGGAGAAGGAGGTCAGGTCGATGACGCTCACCGTATGGTCGTAGCCCAGACCTTCGGTGGCGTTGTAGCCACCGCTGTTGGCGACGTAGAGCTTGCCGTCGACGATGGCCAACTCATCGGGTTGGTAACCCACCGCCACCTGACCCACCACTTGCAGGGTGGTGGTGTCTACCTTATAGACACTGCCCAAGACCGACTTGCCCGCCACAGGACCCACATAACTGCTCACATAGGCATAACCCTTGTCGAAGGCCATGAACCGGCAGTTGGGTATGTCGACATGACCGATGCTCACGGCGGTGGAAGCGTCGGCCACCTCCACCTTGTTGCTGCAGTTGATCACCATCCAAAGGTGATGTCCGTAGACGGCGATATCGTTGCCCACGTCGCCTAAGCTCATCGTCACCGAGGGGTTGCGCGAAGGGTAGATATTGCGGTGGTATTCGCCAGTGGTCAGGTCGAGGTAGTCGAGCGATGCCTTGTTCGATCCCATGTTGCCTTCGTTGAGTACATACATGCCCACGAAGGTGCGGTCGCCATCATCGTCGATGGGCACATCGCCCGTATCGTCGGTGATAGGGTAGTAGATGAGCTCTTCGTCGCGACAGCCGGCGAACAGCAGCATCAGGGCCAGATAGATGAATATACGTCGGGTCATAGGGTGAGTTCTAAGCTGAAAAGATAGTTGCGCTTGGGCATTGGATAGTTGACGATCACGTCGTAGTCCTGGCTCAGCAGGTTGTTCACCTCAAGGGTGGCTTTCCAGTGGGTCTTGCCCACCTGCCGCTCGTAGGTCACGCCCACATCGCTGGTGTACCACGGCTCCATGTGGTT
The DNA here is from genome assembly GCA_900316685.1 of uncultured Prevotellaceae bacterium. Taxonomy (GTDB): domain Bacteria; phylum Bacteroidota; class Bacteroidia; order Bacteroidales; family Bacteroidaceae; genus Prevotella. The sequence goes on from ONDS01000005.1 coordinate 13,692, forward strand.
GTAGATGATGTTCTCGGGCTCATTGTATCGCTCACCGGCATAGATGAAGCTGTAGTTCACACCCCATCCTCGCCATGTGGCTCCTATGATGAGCGAGCCGCTGTGCCAGGGGATATAGGGCAGCTGGTCGTCGTAATAGGGTGTGTCGGGGTCGGTCACGTCGCGAGCGTCCTGGTAGGTGTACTGCACCCTCGTGGTGAGCAATAGCTCGGGCAGCGGGGCGATGGTGGCTGAGGCCGCCACGTCGATACCGTGGATACGCACCTTGCCCATGTTGAGCATCGTCCAGCGGAACTGCTGTCCTTTGGGGTAGGCCACTATCTTGTCGGTCACGTGGTTGTAATAACCGTCTATCTGTGCGGTCACCTGGCGCAGCGTCTTCCTTGGCCATGACTTGTCGAACATCAGTCCTATGTCATACTGCGTGGCACGCTCGGGGCGGAGCGAGGCGTTGCCTAAGTCGGTATAGTAGAGATCGTTGAACGTGGGCATGCGGAAACTCTCTTTCACGTATGCACGCACCGATAGGGCATGGTCGCGGAAGGGAAAGACGTTGACGAACACAGCGGGCGTGAACCGGCCGATGTCGTTGGTGCCATCGTCCAACCGCGTGTGGTCGTGGATGTAGCTGTAGAGGATGCTCGCCTGGGCTTTGATGCGCCAAAAGTCGAGTCCTGTGGCCAACGACACGAGGTGCGACCATCGAGTGGGACGGGCGAAACGGTAAGTGTCGGCATTGAGTTTGTTGTAGCGCACGTCGTAGCTCATCGACACGCTCCAGCCGCGCAGCAACTCGTATACATGCGAGGTGGTCAGGTAATACTCCTGCTGGTAATAGCTGTTGTCCACGGGCAGTAGGGTGGGATCCTTGTTCACGTAGTGGGTGCGATAGAAAGCCCATTTGCCCATCACGCGTGTGCTGTAACGGTCGCCGAAACTTTTCTGCCATGCTCCTTGGAAGAAAGTGTTGAGGTCGCTCTGGCGTTCGCCTCGGCGCCATACGTTGTTGACGATGGCACCGGGTATGCCGCGGTCGGAGTTATATAGGTATCCTTTCACGTGCCAATAGCCTTGGTTGATTACCCCATGCAGGTTGGCTTCCACACGTTCGGCATGTATGTCGCCGTTTTGGCGTGTCGCCGTAGTGTCCCAAGCCACGCTGTGGTCGAGGTTGAAACGACGGTAGCGGAACTTGTACTTGCCACTGGCGGTGAGGAAACCGGCAGAGAGCGACGCACTGATGTCGTCGCTCACTTTTTGCTCCCACAATCCCGTGGCACGAAACTGGTCGCTCGAACCGTAGGAGGCCTTGAACCGCAGGTGGCGGCGTTCGCCGTTGGCGAAATGTGGTCGGCGGGTGCGGATATACACGCTGCCGGCATTGCCGAAATCGCTGGCGGTCTGGAAGATGGCACTCTTCTGGCCATTGTAGAGGGTCAGCTCCTCCACATTGTCTAATGAGAACTGCCCGAGGTCGATCTGCCCGTTTTGGGCGTTGCCTAATTCTATGCCGTCGTAATAGATGCCTAAGTGGTGGGTGCCCATCGAGCGTATGTTCACGGTCTTGATGCCTCCCACACCTCCGTAGTCCTTCAGCTGGATGCCACTGAAATAGCGCAACGCGTCGGCTATGCTGTGGTTGCTCATCCGCTCTAAGGCGGCACCGCCGAGCTTCTGCGAGGGTACCACCTCGCGGAAGATCAGTTTGCCGCGAACCACCACCTCGCCTATGCTACCGATGGTGTCGGCAATGGTCGTGCCTGTCTGCTGGGCAAACAATACGCTTGTCCATAAGCATAAACCCAGAAGAAAAGCTATACGCTTCATTATCGGATGTGTTAATATGTCTCTCTAACCCAAGAGAAAGACACGGGGTTGTGATGGTAGGTCTTCTGACTTCGTTGACCGTATGCGAACGCCTTCCCGCAAGGCAGTGGCATCCTGTTCGCACCGATAAAGCCAACTTACAGCAGCCGGACTGTTGGGGATTCTCACCCCATTCCCTTTTTAATCACGTAGAGTGAACCAATCACTGTTCGTTTTGCGCTGCAAAATTACTGCTTTTTCTCCGCATCACCAAATAATAGCCGTTTTTTACCTGCTTTTCTTTCTTTTTTCCATACCGCACCCTTCCGCTTGCCGAATGGTTATATAATTCAACTTCCGCAAGCTCCGCTTGCCTTGTAGATAAAAGGAGTTAGAAGAAGACAGAGGAAGATAAAAGACATTAGTTTTGCTGCATAAACACTGAAAGACATTAGTTTTGCTGCATAAACACTGCAAACGGAGTAAAGTCCTCTATCTTCCGCTGCCGAAAAGCGGCTATCTTCATTTATCTTCCTTTATCTTCTAAACATGCGGAAGTTGAATAATTAAAAAAGGGCAGGTCCGAAAACCTGCCCCCCTCATTGCTAAAGTATTGGTTTGTGGTGGGGGCGATGCCACCGTGCCCCCCCCAAAAAATGAAGTCAAGATGTTTGTTGCTAATAGAATTCAATATGTGAATAGTTGAAATCATTTTACAAAAAATTAACTAATTATTCTTTGCAAATGTCTGATATTGTGTTATTTTTGCATTATAATTGTGAAATGAATAATCTTCAAAATCTTATCAAAACGCAAGGGCTATGAAAAGAATGCTATTATCCTTATTGGCGGTGGCCGCCGTAGTCGCCGCTGCCGCCCAAGTCAAGGCCGACGATGTGTTTCTCCGCATCGCCGACGACAACATGTTCTCAAGATGTTTTGCTGATTGCGACAAAAACGGTGACAATATAGTTACTTACGCCGAGGCGGAAGAGACCACGATTCTCTCGCTCAACCACGGCGGACGTCAGAACATCATCGAAAACTATGACTTCCTGAAGAATTTCCCCAACCTCACGGCGTTGCATGTGGGCAATACTACCGTGGAGAGCATCGACCTCAGCCATAATCCCAAACTCGAAATCGTGTGCTTGGAAAACGCTCTGTGGCTGAGGGTGGTCAAGGTGGCTGACGGCAATATGCCGAGGATGCTCTGCCCACCGGATGCCAAGGTGATGACCGTCATCGTGGGCGAAAGCCCTGGGATTCCTGCCAACCTGGATGCACTGAATGCGGAGAAACACCTCAATTTCTCCGAACCTGTCATAGAACAACGCCGTTGACTTCACAAAATAAGAAAGACGAATGAAAAAAATAGGACTTTTCTTTGCATGCCTTTTCCTTGCATTCAGTGCAAGTGCGCAGTCACTTACTTTCGCAGACAAGCACGTGGAGCGAAGGGCACTCATCCATGGTGATACTGATCAGGACGGAAAGATCTCAAAGGCTGAGGCCGACTCTATCAAATCACTCAACCTCACGCAGTACCGCACCGACATGTTCGAGGTCAGCACATACGAAGACCTTGCCAAGTTCCCCAACCTGGAGAAACTATGGCTGGGCGAGAGTAAACTGGACACGGTCGATCTCTCTAAGAACTGGAAACTGCAATATGTCAACATCGAGAGCGACAATCTCAAGATACTCATCCTCGCCGTGGGGTGCACGCCCAAGTTGGCATACCCCATGCACAGTGGCGAGATTCTCATCAGGCGCATTAAGAATCCCGATGCGCCGGGAGCGATGTTTTTCCAATACTAAAACCTTACCATCATGAAAAGGATATCCTTGATAATACTCTTGGCACTGGTGGCAACGGCTACCCGTGCACAGATACCCGATCCTGGCGACCCCGTCTGCGCCTACTGCGAAGTGAACCTGAAGACAGGTGAAGACCACAAGCGTGGGTGTCCCTATTATTCCGAACCGGCAGACGAGGAGGAGTCGTCCTCAACCACTTCTCCTCCAAGTCCATCAACGCCTAAACCCAGTGCTACACCCTCAAAACCAACCACCACGACATCTACCCAACAACCCTCGACCCATCTGCATGACTACACTCCACAGCAAGAGCATCAGGGCAACAACAACTGGCTTGAGGAGTATTATTCGATACCAGCCGCAGAACGAGAGAGGATTGAAGCCCATTTCGAACAGGCCCGAGGCGACTATCGCGTGTATAGCGTGCCTGGGAAAGGCATGGGTGTCTGGAAAGAATCCAGCGATGGCACCGCCTGGCACTACCCCCCTCATTACGAGCGCATCTGGATGATTGACGGTTCGAGAGCGACCATGCAGCTGAAGACCACCAAGAAATGGGGCGTGGAGGATGTAGAATATAAGGAGACCATCATCGACTACGAATACGACGAGGTGAAGTATTATCCAGGACTTTCGTCGCTGTTCCTCAACCAGCGCGACGAGTATAGCCGCAACCACTGGCGACTCTTCTCCGGCCAAGGTGTGTGGGAAAACTATGATGGCTTTGAATTCGACTTCCAAGATGTGATCCTCAAAGACAGTCCCTACCGTGCCTACTGCCAGTTACAAGACGGGCGGTGGCTTATCCTTAACAATCTTGACCAACTATCAAACGACCCACTTGGCATAACCATCAGCCGCGTGGTCAACAGTGTCGAGGACCATAAAGTATATCTTGACGGGCATTACCAGGAGTGCCTGATCGTGTCGGAACCCGACGAAGAGGGAAAAGTGCGGTTCGGACTGATGACCACCGACGGCGAATTGTTCAGCGACATCAATTATGACAGGATCGAGAGAATGGGACCATTTGCCAATTATATCAAGGTATGGAAAGACGGCAAATGCGGCGTGCTGGAGTTGGTCGCAAGGAGCGACAACAACGATGGAAAGACATATTACGGCTTCATTGAGACCATCGCGCCCAAATACGACATGTTTAAGACCCAACACGTCAGGATAGCCAAAGACCCTGACACCTACACCTATTGCGTGGTGGGCAACGCCGGCAAGTATGCTCTGACGCTGGCCGATGTGGACAAGCCCGTCACACTGCCCACCATCTACACCGCCGCCGAAGTGGAACAATTCGCCACACGCCTCTTCACCGAAGGCAAGAAACGCACACCGGTGAGAGAGGATGTTGACACCGATTACAAGACTTTCTGCGAGAACAGAGCCATCAACGTGCTACAACGGCTCAACACGGCAACCGATAAGGAAGAAGCCGTCTATCAGGCGCATCAAGACTTGAAAGAAGAGAAGTTGCGGAAAGATTATCTTCACATACAACACGAGTTGCACCGTAAAGACTATCAACTTGGCAAATATGACAGCGCACGGCAGGCATACGAGGTGAAAACTGCATGGGGAACGGTGATGATGCCTGTACCACAATCTGAGGCTGCAAGCGTGAAAAAGGCATGGAAGGCGTCGGTGCAAGACATGACCATTAAGTCTGCCCTTCAATTGGACCCTGTGACCAACCGGCCTGTCATCTCAGACATCAAAGCCTTGGTCAACGGAAAGGTGTATGGGTCGAAGGAGGATTGGTGAACCCCAAAAACAACTAAGAAATGAAAACATTACTTACCATGTTGCTCTTCCTGTCAAGCCTTCAGGTGGCTCCGTCGCCTGAAGACATGTACGGCATGTACGACAAGGACGGGAAGTACCGGAAAATGACCGAACAGGTCGAACGGATGAGACAACGGTCGGAGGAAGCAGAGAACGATGAGCATGACAGGAAGATGCGCATTCTGGTTGTCTCTCTCCTCATCGGTCTCGTTCCCGTGGTTGTCGTCGGAAGAATGGTCGTCAGCAGGCAGACGTGGAAGGAAAACCCTAAGAAGACCATTCAAGCCATGGCCATCACCCTTGCGGGAGGAGCAGCCCTTTTCGCCTTCAACTATGGATGGTTTTACCTGAAATACCTGCACGAAGAGATTTTCAAATTATTATTCTCCCTCGCTGTCATCCTGCTCTTGATAGGAATAGGAATCTACGTGGTGAGACATAAGAAGTGACGGCAAACAAAAAGAGGCTGAAAAGCCTCTTTTTCCGTGATTCCGTAGGGATATGCCTCAAGGCCTACTGCTTAGAAGGCAGTTGCTCTATACAACTTTAGAAAATTGAAATATTTATTTGTCTATTCAAATAATAATTGTATCTTTGCCTCCGAGAACTAAAACAAAACTATTATGACGGCGATTGAGTTACGTGCGGAATTGCTCCGCGAAATAAGTCCGCTTCTCGACAATGAATCGGCAATGACTAAGATGCTGGCCTTTGTTAAGATGTTGGTTCCTACGACGAAGACACAAGCAGAGTCAGACTGGGCAAACCGATTTGCGGGTGCATGGAAAGATGATCGCTCCGCTGAAGATATTATCAGTGATATCCGTAAAAGTAGAACCAGTAACAGTCGTGAGATAGATCTATGAAGAAGTATTTGCTTGATACTAGCATTTGCGTCTTCCTTTTTCGAGGTAAACGCAATGTAGCACAACGATTGAACAAAATTGGTCGTGAGTGTTGTTTCATATGTGACGTGGTGTTGGCCGAGTTGCGCTATGGAGCCTATAAGAGTGACCGCACGGAGGAGAATCTGAAACTGATAGATGAATTTGTAAAGGAAATAAAGGTTTTGCCCTTTGCCGATAGCATCGATGTGTATGCCCAAGAGAAATTACGCCTGAAGAACAGCGGCAAACTTATAGAGGACTTTGACCTGCTGATAGGTTGTGCAGCCAAGGCGGCAAATCTGACTATGGTCACTCATAATGTGAAGCATTTCATCCATATAGATGGACTTGATATTGAGGATTGGGTGGAATGAACAATGCTAAGTGGCATATATTAATGTTTAACGACAACATTCTGTCTGAATAGATACGACACCCATACATAAAGACAGGGAGAATTATAAAAAACTCTCCCTGTCTCTCTTGTGATTCCGTTGGGACTCGAACCCAAGGCCTACTGCTTAGAAGGCAGTTGCTCTATCCAGCTGAGCTACGGAACCCCTTGACTGAAAATCGGGTGCAAAATTACTTCTTTTTCCCCTAATTGCCAAATATTTGGCGAGGATTTTTAAAAAACGACATTTCTTGATGATTATCGAGGATTATTCGTAAAAAAAAACTAACTTTGTGGCGATGAATCGAATCAGTAAATCCTTAACCTAAATTCTCCTACCAAAATCTATCGGACATGAAAAGACTTCTTGCCACCTTCATGGCTCTCGTGTGTGCCGTGATAGTATGTGCCGACAACCTGCCAATCCTGGGTAATGTGCTCAACCGAAAGACAGTCTCGCTCAACGGCGAGTGGCATTACCTGGTGGATGTGCAGGAGTGCGGATATTATGGTTACCGACACGAAAGACTGGCCAACGGATTCTTCCGCAACAACAAACCCCAAAGGCCTGAAGACCTCATAGAATATGACTTCGACCAGGCGGAGACGATGGCCATCCCCTCTGACTGGAACACCCGCGACCCGCGACTCTTCTTCTACGAGGGCACCCTCTGGTTCATGCGCTCGTTCGATTACCAGCCCACAGCCGGGCACCGCACGCTGCTCTATTTCGGGGCGGTCAACTACGAGGCAGTGGTCTTTGTCAATGGCCAGGAGGCAGGCCGGCATGTGGGTGGCTTCACACCTTTCAACTTCGATGTGACCGGACTGTTACGACCGGGGGAGAATGTGGTCATCGTCAAGGTGGACAACAAACGACACGCCGACCATGTGCCCACGCTCATTTTCGACTGGTGGAACTACGGTGGCATCACCCGTGATGTGCTTTTGGTGGATGTGCCTGCCACCTATATCGAGAATTATTCATTGCAATTGGACAAGACGAAGGCCAATCAGCTCAACTTCTCACTCCAACTCAATCAAGAGGTGGCCGGGCGACAGGTGACCATCGCCATACCCGAGCTGAAAATCAGGCAAACGCTGACCACCGATGCCAAAGGACAGGTGTCAACTTCGCTGAAGGCAAGAAAACTGAAACTCTGGTCGCCCGACAAACCCAAGCTTTATCAGGTGGAACTGACCCTTGACGGGGAGACACTGACCGACCAGATAGGGTTCCGCACCATAGCCACGCGCGGCAAACAGCTCCTGCTCAATGGTGAGCCCCTCTTCCTACGGGGTATCAGCATCCATGAGGAGAAACCCAACGGTGGTGGGCGCGCCAACGGACCAGATGATGCCCGGACACTACTCTCCTGGGCCAAGGAGTTAGGATGCAACTTCGTCAGGTTGGCGCATTACCCCCATAATGAGTATATGGTGCGTGAGGCAGAGCGCATGGGACTGATGGTATGGTCGGAGATACCGGTCTACTGGACCATCTCATGGACCAACCCGGAAACCTTCGCCAATGCCAGCCGCCAACTGAACGACATGATACGGCGTGACCAAAACCGAGCCAACGTCATCATCTGGTCCATCGCCAATGAGACACCCCATTCCGCCGAGCGCGACCATTTCCTCTCACGACTCGCACAACAGGCCCGGGAACTTGACGACACACGACTCATCTCCATGGCCATGGAAGTGACATCTGCCGACAACTACCACAACGTGCTCAACGATAATATGAACCAATACGTAGACGTCATCTCCTTCAACCAATACATTGGATGGTATCGCGATGTGGCGGCGGCATCGAAGATGACATGGGAGATACCCTACGACAAACCGGTCATCGTGAGCGAGTTCGGCGGAGGGGCCAAAGCCGGACTCCACGGCGCACAGAACCAACGGTGGACGGAGGAGTTCCAGGAGAATCTCTACCGTGAGAATACCGCCATGCTCGACAAGATAGAAGGGCTGGCTGGCACCACACCGTGGATACTCAAGGATTTCAGGTCGCCGCGCCGTCTGCTCACCGGCATCCAGGACTACTACAACCGCAAGGGTCTCTTCTCCGACGACGGCCGTAAGAAAAAAGCCTTCCATGTGCTGAAGGCATGGTATGAGGGGAAGCGCTGAGCATGATAATTTTCAACAAGACAAAAACTCATAAACAAGATAATCATGAAAAGACTTGGAAAGATTACATGGCTGTTCGTCATGGCCTGTTGTATGGCATGGCCACTGAAGGCGGCTCGACTGATTGGGGTAAAAGTGATTGACAAGAACTGCCTGATGGTACACCTGCGCGACGGCGAAGTGCATTACAGGGACAATGGCACGGGGCAGAGCGCCTATTTAGGGCACTCCTTCGCCGAGGGCGATGATACGCTCGTCGTCTTCGGACAGCGGGTCATGGCCGATGCGGCGAAAGATGCGAAGGGATGGCGTATCTCGTCGACCGACGACCGCTCTTTCGCAGCGCAATATCCTACGGCGGTGTGGAGGAAAGCCAAACCCATGAACACCGACCATACGCTCACCAGCGAACTCGACCATTGGTTCTTTCTACAGTTGCCTAAGGACTTGAAGCAGGGATGTACTTACCAAGTGGACCTGCCGGCAGCACTCAATGCCGACCAGTCGTCGGCCAAGGTGTGCTACGACGTATGGAATGCCATGTCGGAGGCCATACACGTCAATATCATCGGCTATTCGCCCAAGGAGGCCACCCATGCCGCCGACCTCTATATGTGGATGGGCGACGGTGGCGCACGCGACTACCATGCCTGGGAGGGCAAAAAAGTATATCTATATAATGTCAAGACGCGGGAGAAACAAACGGTGGGAACGGTCAAGTTCTGGAAATCCAAGACCGAGGCCCAGCACGAGGCGGGCAGGAAAGATCTCGTAGGCTCCGATGTGTGGAATGTGGATTTCAGTGCGCAGACACCCGGCCGCTACCGTCTCGTGGTAGAGGATGTGGGTTGCAGCATGGATTTCGACATCGCCGAGGATATCTACCGACAACCCTATGCCTATTCGGTACGTGGATATTATTATATGCGATTGGGCGAACCAGCCGACCCCGCCCATGTGTGGCCCATACCGCGTCAGCCGCAGTTCACCCCCGGAGCCGACCCCAAGGGATTCACCGTCTATCTCACTGACCTCCATCCTTGGCACCCTGACTGGAGAAAACTCCGTGGCGACGTGTGGGACGAACCGCATTTCAAAGCACCGCAGGAGTCGGTATTCTGGCAGCACCGGTTGCCGGGCAACCCCACGACGACGACGGTCAAGGGGGGACACTCCGACGCCATGGACTGGGACCGCCATCTGGCGCATGTGAGCAATATCTACGACATGCTCCTGCCCTATATCCTGACCAATGGGCGAATAGCCGACGACAACCTGGGCATACGGGAGAGCGGCAATGGCATACCCGACATCATCGACGAGGCTCGCAACGAGGTGGACTTCTTCCTCAGCATACGCGACGGCGAGGCTTACTCGCAGGGAATGACCAACCCGAGCAACGACTGGACGGTGATGTTCCAGGCGGGATGCACCACCATGGCAGCCTGGGCCAACGCAGCCAACTGCGCCATGCTGGCCAACGCCTTCGCCATAGCGGGCATCGACTCGCTGACCTCTTATTACACCGACGAAGCCATCAAGGCGTTCCGTTTCGCATCGAGGCAGCAGGAACAGCAACTCGACGACCACCAAGGCATAGGCAATATCAGCATGACGGGCCGCGACTTCCGACAGATGGCGGCGGCTTATCTCTACAACCTCACGGGCGACACACAGTGGGAGGATATCTTCATCGCCGAGAGCAAGATAGCCGACGACCATTCGTTGGTCTTCAAACGCGGCAGGGAGGGATTCTGCCAACTGTGGGCGGATGCCGCCTACCTCGTCTGCCCAAAAACACGCCACCACACACGGTTCTATGAGAATCTGAAAGCATCGGTAAAAGCCCAGGCGCAGGACGAGAACATCGGTCGGGCTACGGTCAGACCGTCGCGGCGCAGTGCCAACGACGAACGGTTCGCCACCTCGCAAGAAGTGCAACTGGTGCTCCTGACTCACTACATCGCCGACAACAACCAGCAGAAGGCCGAACTCGAACATGTCATGCACATGGAGGCGGGATGGGCCTTGGGGCGCAACCCCGGCAATATAGTGGAGATGACGGGCCTGGGCGAACGCCATATCACCGATGTCTACTCCACAGGCCGCAACGACGGCGACCCGGGCACGCATCCCGGACAGACACCTTTCAACGGTACGGAGACATGGTCGCCGGGCAACGGCGGCGATGCGCGTATCCTGCTCGACAGGTGCTACCCCTCATGGTATGATGGGGGATGGCCACGGCAGGAGTCCTACTTCAACCAACGCTATATGTGGGTGAACGCCGAGTTCACACCGCGAGAGACCATGCGAGGCAAGATGGCGCTCCTGGCTTACCTCTACGGCATACGCTGATACCGCCGATGTTATCGTCATCGATTCATAAAGTAAAACCAATCCTAATAACTGTCTGACTGATTATGAACAGCAAATCATTATTCAAGACCATGGCTCTCTCGGGCTGTGCCCTGATTGCCATGTCGTGTGCCAAGACGGCGGAACAGACCGACCGGTTGACCACCGTGGGCAATCCCTATCTGCCTCTCTGGGAACATATTCCCGACGGCGAACCTTACGTGTTTGAAGATCCCGACCAACCTGGCAAACAGCGGGTCTATATCTATGGGTCGCACGACAGCCGCATCACCGACTACTGCGGACGCGAACTCGTGGTGTGGTCGGCTCCTGTCGAAGACATGAGCCAATGGCGCTACGACGGCGAGATCCTCAAGGTGGACCGAAACGCCAAGGGCGAACCCTTCGACTCGGCGGGTACCGCCGATGTGCTCTTCGCTCCCGACGTGACGCTGGTGACCGCTCCCAATGGCGAAAAGACCTATTACCTCTATCCCAACGACCAGGCTGGAGGGCGCAACGGACTGGTGGCGAAGAGCAACCGTCCCAACGGACCTTTCCAGGTGTGCAACTGGAGCAAGGACGACCCTAACAAAAACGATGGCGTGTTGGCTTTCGACCCGGCGGTGTTCGTCGATGATGATGGGCGGGTGTATGGCTACTGGGGTTTCGAACGCTCCTATGCGGCGGAACTCGACCCGGCTACCATGGCTACCGTGAAACCGGGGGCTAAGGTGGTCGAGGATATGGTCTCGGGACGTAAACAACCCGGGCAGTTCCGTTTCTTCGAGGCTTCGTCGATCAGGAAGATCAAGGATAAGTATGTGTTCATCTACAGTCGATGGACCAAGGACGGCGAGTTCGGACTCCCGGAGACCAACTACACGCTGGCGTACGCCTATAGCGACTCGCCACTCGGGCCATGGACCTACGGCGGTACGCTCATCGACGGGCGTGGGCGTGAAATCAACGAACAGGGCGACACCATCGCCTCGGGCAATGTGTCGGGCAATACGCATGGCAGTATCTGCGAAATCAATGGGCAGTGGTACGTGTTCTACCATCGCCAGTCAGGACTCAACGAGTTCGCACGTCAGGCCATGGTGGCGCCCATCACGGTCAGCGTGGAACAAGGTGCCGGTGGCAAGGTGACCATCTCCGAGGGCGAGTATAATTCGGAGGGCTTCGCCTTGGGTGGTCTCAATCCGCTGGAGCGTCATTCGGCGGGTATTGCCTGTTGGTATACCGGCCCGAAGGTGGGCGAACACCAATGGCCCAACAATATCTTCTATGGCTCGTATGTGGCGGCATCCTATGGCACCGACGATAAGTTCAAGGCTTCCTACGACCTGCGCAACAACACCAACCAGGTGGTCAACAACACGGATGGCTCCATCGTGGGGTATAAATATTTCAATTTCGACATGACCAAGGACAAGAAGGATGTGCAGCTGTGTTTGCGCCTCATTCCCGAGGGCTTCGACGCCAAGATACAAGTGATGGTCGACAGGCCGTGGACTTCGCAGGGTGGCAAGGTGATAGGCTCCATCGAACTGAAGGCGGACATGCCGAAGACATCCACCGAACTGACCGTCGACCTGCCTGCCGTGGCTGAACTCACGGGCAAACACGCCCTCTTCTTCGTCTTCTCATCTGCCACGAAGGAGAAGTCGCTCTGCACGCTCGAAGATTTCGTCTTCTGCGAGCGTTGAAAAAATCTTTAAGATTATTGAAAAAAGGGTATGCCGCCCGTTGATGGCTTATTGGTATTTGGCTATCAGCGCGGCGGCTTGCTCATTGCCTTTCTCCTGTGCTTTGCGCAGGTTCTCCAATCCTTCCTTTTTCTGGCCGAGTTGCACCTGGGCAAGGCCTTTCAACAGATAGCCCTCATCATAGTCGGGGGCCATACGTATGATGGCGTCCGTCGTCTTCAGGGCGTCGTCGAGCTTGTTCACGCGTATCTGTAGGTTGGCCATCTCTGCCAGCAGCATGGGGTCGCCGGGGGTGAGGATGATGGCGCGCGCTATGTCGTCGAGGGCCTGCTGGAACATGCGGGCTTTCACCTCGCATTGCTCACGTTGGAAGAAGAAATCGGCACCCACACGACCCAGCATCAGCGAGTCGTATTGGTTGTAGTCGACCACGGCACGGCGGTATTGCCCTGCCTCGTCGAGGGCGGTGGCCCGGGCAAGGAAATAAGGGGCGGCATCGGAAGTCAGCGGGGTGCGACAGGTGGCTATGGCACTGTCTAACAGTGCCAGACACTCCTCCTGGGGGGCCTGCAGCCGTTGCTTGCACTGTGAGGCTTCTAAGAACAGCTCGGGGTTGCGGAAGTTGGTGTTGGTGAGGGCCATGAACTGGTCGTAGGCTCCCTGGAAGTCACCCTGGCTGTAGACGATCTGGGCTTGTAGATGTTTGTAGAGGGGTAGGGGGTTGATGTCGTGTGCGGCCTTGGCTTCGCTCATCGCCTTGTCGAGGGTCCACTCGGTAAACAGGGTGTCGCGGCTGAACATCATCTTCTGGTAGATGATGCGGGCGTAGTCGTAATGCGCCTCATCCTTGGGCGTGCATTTGGCGATGGCCGTCTCCATGGTGCGCGCGGCATCGGCATACTGGCCGTTGTCCACCTGTTGCTGGGCGCGGGCGTTGTAGCCATCCACAGCCGTGGGGAAACGGTTCAGGAACAGGTCCACTACTCGTCCGTATTTGGTGGGGTTGTCCTGTTGCATCGTAAGCATCATCGACAGCAACGCTTGGTCCTTGTCACTGGGCAAGGCGGCGGGGATGTTGGTGCTGCGGAGAAGGGGATCGTTGGCGCTGAGCCCGCTCACCTGGAAATCGGCGGCGAAACGCACATCGGTGGCGTGGATGTCGGAGGTGGTCTTCGAGGGCTGCATCAGTCCTACCACCTGACCGTTGGCATCCACAAACGGACAACTCTCGGTGTTTTCCGGGGCACTGAGCGAGATGACGTAATAGTTGTATTTGTTGGAGAAAGTCTCCTTCTTCGATACGGTACCTTCCATGGCGTTGCTCTTGCCTTTGGCGAAATCCAGCAACCATACCTTGCCGCCCGACGCCACACCGCCCGTGGAGAGCTTACAGCCCGTGGTCTTGCCCGCCACATGGAATTTCACCATGTCGTGAAGGTCGTTGGCCCCGAAGATGTAGTCCACGTCCATTCGCTTGCCGCTGGCATCCACCACCACTGCATGGTCGGCACCCGCAAAGGGAGTCCAGGCACTCACGGCGGTTCCTTCGTTGTCGATGAACACTCCTCGTGAGGTGGATAGCAGACTGCCGTCGGCCTTGAAGGTCGACAGCGTGAAAACTGATTTGCCGGCGTTTTTCACGGCGGCAGGTTGGGCATAGCCAACAAGGCTGATGATAAATAGTTGTACAAAAATCAGTATATGTTTCATATCGTTGATAATCGTCCCACTCCCATCGCCCAAGTAAGGGCAGTGTAAACAGCAGGCCATCTTTCTTAATTCTTAACTCTTAATTCTTAACTCTTAACTCTTAACTCTCACCTCTCACTTTTTACCTCTTAACAACTCCTTGGCGTTGTTGAGGGCGGCGTCGCTCACATCGTTGCCACTGAGCATCTGGGCTATCTCACCCACACGCTCGTCGTCGGTCAACCGTTTCATGTGGCTGATGGTGCCCTGTTCGCCTTCTTCCTTGTAGACTTTATAGTGGTGGGTGCCCGAGGCGGCTATCTGGGGCAGGTGGGTGATGCTGATCACCTGGCGTTCCTGCTGTCCCATCTCATGCATGATGCGAGCCATCTGTTCGGCTATCTTGCCACTCACACCCGTGTCTATCTCATCGAAGATAATGGTGGGCAATTTCACCGCACCGCTGATCATCGCTTTCAGCGAGAGCATCACACGGGCTATCTCGCCGCCCGAGGCCACTTGTGAGATGGGCTGCATCGGGGTGCTCGTGTTGGCACTGAACAAGAAGGATATCTTGTCCTTGCCGTCGGGTCCCAATGCTTTCTCTTCCATCGACACCTTGAAGCGCACATGGGGCATGCCTAAGGGAACGAGGCGCTCACACATCTCATGCTCCACCTGATGG
Source organism: uncultured Prevotellaceae bacterium (assembly GCA_900316685.1). Classification (GTDB taxonomy): domain Bacteria; phylum Bacteroidota; class Bacteroidia; order Bacteroidales; family Bacteroidaceae; genus Prevotella. The sequence continues at coordinate 28,986 of ONDS01000005.1, forward strand.
GCGGCTTCCACACGCAGGGTGGTCAGTTGCCATGCCACACTCTCACAGCGGGTCTTCAGCTCTGCCACCTTCTCCTCCTGTTCCTTCAGCAACTCGTCGCTATGGTCGATGCGGTTCAACTGCTCCTCCAACCGCGACTGTATTTGCAACAGCGAGGCGATATCTTCCACATGGTGTTTCTTCTCCATGTGATAGATAAGGTCGAGGCGCTCGTTCACACGCTCCAGCTCCTGGGGGTCGAAGTCCACATCCTCGGTATGGCTGTCCACCTCGCCGGCGATGTCCTTCAGCTCGATATGACTGCTGTCCACCCGTTCTGCCAGTTCGGCGGCAGGCGGAAACACTTGTTCGATGGCATGCAGGGCATGGGCCACGCTGCGCAGGCGTTGCAAGATGCCGTCATCGCCGTCGAGCAACTGGCTGGCCTGATACAGACCGCTCTTGATGTCTTCGGCGTGGGTCATCGTCTCGCTGGTCCGTTCCAACTCTTCCTGTTCGCCGTCGGTGAATTGTGCCTGTTGCAATTCCTGCAACTGATAACGGAGAAAATCCTCGTTGTCGAGGCGTTGCGATATGTTGTCGCGCAACTCCTCCAGTTCCTTCGCCGCCTTTTGGTATTCACCGTACAGCGAGCGATACTCCTGTAGGGGCTTTTTGTCGGTGGTGAGGATATCCACCACACCTAATTGGAAATCCTCTTTCTTCAGCAGCAGGTTCTGGTGCTGGCTGTGGATGTCCATCAGTTGGTCGCCCAACTCACGCAGGGTGCCCAGTGCCACAGGGCGGTCGTTGATGAACGCGCGACTCTTGCCCGAGGCGTTCAGCTCGCGCCGGAGGATGGTATCGTTGCCATCATAGTCGAGGTCGTTGTCTTCAAAGAAGGGAGCCAATCCGTAACGGCTCAGGTCGAAGTGGGCTTCTATCACGCATCGTTCCCTACCGCTCTTCACACTCTTGGCGTCGGCTCGCTGGCCGAGCAACATGCCGATGGCTCCCAGGATGATGCTCTTGCCGGCACCTGTCTCACCGGTGATGACGGAGAACCCGGCATCGAAGGTGATGTCGAGCTCGTCAATCAATGTGAAGTTCTTGATATATAGTCGTTTTAACATTGTAGGGTTGAGGGTTGAGGGTTGAAGGTTTAGGGTTTAGGGTTTAGGGTTTAGGGTTGAGGGTTGAGGGTTGAGGGTTGAGGGTTGAGGGTTGAGGGTTGAGGGTTGAGGGGAATTCATAATTCCTTCATCGCCGTAGGCGACCATTCAACATTCAAAACTCAACATTCAACATTACTCTTTAATCTTCTCCCATGTGTTGTTTTGCGAGGCATTGATGCTGAAGAGGATGTCGTAGGCCGACTCTTTCTCTTTTTGTGTGCCTTTCCCCTTGTAGATGTTGGCCAACTCTTCTTTCTTGTAATCAGTCCAGATCTGTGGCAACATGCTCAGCGGCTTGTTCTCGTGGCATTTCTTCAAGTCTTCTTCCAAAGCCGTGGTGATGGCGGTGCGACCACGGTCGGCATTGTTGGCCATCTCGTCCAATCCCTTGCGGTAGTAGTCGTATTGCAACTGGCGGAAGGGAACCATGCCACCGTCTAAGTAGTCGTTGATGATGGCGAAACGGTTGCGGTCGTTGTCGAAGGCTTTCCAACCGGGGAAGTCGAGGTTCTGGGCATTGTTGGCCAGGTTCATGCAGCGCTGCAGCACATCCTCACCACCCATGGGTGAGAACGAGTCGAGGTCCAACCCGATGATGAGGTAAGCGTAATAGGCGATAAGGGCGGTCAACTGGTTGTCGATCATCTCCTCGTTGAACTCCAGTTGGTCGAATTGTGAGAACTGGAAACTGAAGTCATTGTCCTTGTTGTTGTACAGCGTGGTGGTGTACGATGAGTTGTACACGGGGCGGTTGGCTTGTATCATTGCCGTGGCGGTGACCACGTTGGTCGACACATCATATTTGGTCACGGTGATGTTGAAGTTGCACGCGATGCGTTCGTTCTTCTGGAACTGCAGGTTGGTCCACTGCCTGTCATTGATGAACTGCTCCAGTGTCTCCTTCAACGATTCAAACACACTCACGTCAGTGCCCTGCACCTGTTGGTGGTTGATGGTCACCTTGGCCTGCAGCTCCTGACCATGGGCGGCACACGCCATGGCAACCAGGAAAAACAGTATGGGGAAGAATCTTTTCATGTCTATTTCAGCTTTAATTCTGCAAAATTAACCCTTTATCATCAAATAACGACACTTTCCTCTTTAAAAAAAGTAAAAATCAGGTGAGCGCAACATGGTAATGTCCTTTATCTCCCTTTATCTTCCTCTACCTTCCTTTATCTCCCTTTATCTTCCTCTACCTTCCTTTATCTCCCTTTATAAAAAAACACCCCTCAAAAAAATAGTATTGTAAACTGTTAATAAAGTACCTATGTTTCTGAAAAAAATGTATTTATTTTGCACCATATTAAATCATTACCTTGACAATATGAAAAAAATCCTGCTTACATTGGCTCTTTTTATTCCTATTCTCTACAGCTGTGCCGGCGGAGGCGAAATACAAAGCGACAACACTTTCGTGCAAGTGAAAGACGGACATTTCGTCAAGAACGGAAAACCTTATTATTATGTGGGCACCAACTTCTGGTATGGGGCCATACTCGGTTCTGAAGGGCAGGGTGGCGACCGTCAGCGTCTGTGCCGCGAGCTCGACAAGATGAAAGAGATGGGCATCGACAACCTGCGCATCCTCGTGGGGTCTGATGGCCAAAGAGGGGTGACCACGAAGGTGGAACCCACCTTGCAGGTGGAACCCGGCGTTTACAACGACACCATCCTTGCCGGACTCGACTATCTGCTCATGGAGATGGGCAAGCGTGATATGGTGGCGGTGCTCTATCTCAACAACTCCTGGGAGTGGAGTGGGGGCTATGGCTTCTACCTCGAACATGCCGGAGCGGGAAAGGCCCCGCGTCCCAACGAGGATGGCTATCCCGCCTACATGAACTTCGTGGCGCAGTATGCGAGCAACCAGAAGGCGCATGAACTGTTCTACGACTATGTGCGGTTCATCCTGGGCCGCACCAACCAATACACCAACGTCAAGTATATCGACGACCCGGCTATCATGTCGTGGCAGATAGGCAACGAGCCGAGGGCTTTCAGCAAGGAAGCACTGCCCGACTTCGAGAAATGGCTCGCCGAGGCGGCGGCACTCATCCGCAGTCTCGATCCCAACCATCTCATCTCCGTAGGCAGCGAGGGCTCATGGGGCTGCGAAAACGATATCGAGTCGTACGAACGGATATGTGCCGACAAGAATATAGACTACTGCAACGTACACCTCTGGCCCTACAACTGGTCGTGGGCAAGAAAAGACCATCTGGTGGAAGACCTTGACACCAGTTGCGTCAATACGAAGAAATATATCGACGAGCATCTTGCCGTGTGCGCACGTGTCAAGAAACCGTTGGTGATGGAGGAGTTCGGCTATCCGCGTGATGGATTCTCCTTCTCGCTCGATTCCTCCACCAAGGGGCGCGACGGTTACTACCGTTTCGTCTTCTCGCTCGTAGGCGACAATGCCGAAAGCGGTGGCTATTTCGCTGGCTGCAACTTCTGGGGATGGGGCGGTTTCGCACAGCCCAAGCATGAGCAATGGCAGGTGGGCGACGACTATACCGGCGACCCGGCGCAGGAGGCGCAGGGACTGAACTCGGTATTCGCCAGCGACTCATCGACGCTCCAGGTGGTCAAGGCCGAGGTAGACCGTATGGCCAACATCGGCAAGAAGAAATGAGAAATACGAAATAGGTACAATCAACACATACCTTAATATATAATTATCCCACTTTAATATCCATCATTCTAACAAACAATTTACATCATTCTGACAAAGCATTATGAGAAGATTATTTTTCCTTGGCATCACATTGCTGGTAGCCCTGTTGGCACAGGCTCAGATACGGGGCAACAACATCGTGGTTACCGTCACGCCCAACCATCAAGACTGGAACTACCGGGTGGGCGAAAAGGCACAGTTCGTGGTCAACGTGCGTAAGTCGGGCACGCTGCTCGACAATGTGAAGGTCGACTACGAGGCGGGGCCGGTGATGTATCCTGATGTGAAGAAAGAGAATGTGACGCTCAAGGACGGGTCGATGAGCTGGACGGGTGCCATGACCACCCCCGGCTTCTACCGCCTGCGCGTGGTGGCTCATGTCGACAGCAAGGATTACGAAGGTAGCTGCACGGCGGCTTTCTCGCCCGAGCAACTGCAACCCGCCACGAAGTGTCCGGCTGATTTCGACGAGTTCTGGAGCCGGGCGCTCAGCGAGGCCAGGCAGTGGCCGCTCGACGCCCATCGTGAGTTGCTGCCCGAGAGATGCACCGACGAGGTGAACGTCTATGAGGTGAACTTCACCAACAACCGTCAGGGCAGCCGTATCTACGGCATCCTCTGTGTGCCCGTCAAGGAAGGGAAGTATCCTGCCCTGCTACGCGTGCCGGGCGCCGGCTGCCGACCCTACGGGGGAGATGTGTGGACGGCATCGCAAGGAGCCATCACCTTGGAGATAGGCATCCATGGCATACCCGTCACCATGCCGCAGAAAGTGTATGATAACTTGCACAATGGAGCCCTCGATGGCTATTGGCAGACAAATCTCGATGAGCCCGAGCGCAACTACTACCGCCATGTCGTGACAGGCGCGGTGCGGGCCGTCGACTATATCGCGTCGCTGCCGCAGTGGAACGGTCAGCAACTGGGTGTGACGGGTTCCTCGCAAGGGGGCTTCCTCTCACTCGCCGTGGCGGCACTCGACCGCCGTGTCACATTCATGGGTGCCGTGCATGATGCCATGTGCGACTATGAGTCGGCTCTCAAGGGGGTGGCATGCGGATGGCCTCATTACTTCTACGGACAGAAAAATCCCGACATGAAGAAAGTGGAGGGCGCGCGTTATTACGACGGTGTCAACTTCGCACGGCGTATCACTTGTCCCTCGTGGTTCTCCTTCGGATACAATGACGATGTGGTGCCGCCCACCTCGGCCTACGCCACCTATAACGTGGTGACGGCGCCCAAGACATTGAGCGTCTACCAGCTCACCGCACATTTCTGGTATCAGGAACAATGGGATGAGTGGGAAAACTGGCTCCTCCAACAGATGAAACTGAGATGAGAAAGAAGTGAGGGGTAAATGGTGAGGGGTGAGAGAATAGTCAGCTGGCGAATTTCATCAATCATCATTCATGACAAGTAACAATCAAACCGTCCAACAATGAAAAAAAAATTTTATGCCATGGCTCTCGCAGCTATCGCCTTCGTGGCTTGTTCCACACCCAAACAGGGAAACGACGCCACACTCGCCGAACAACTTAACCAACGACTCGACTCCATCCACAAGAAAGGATATATGGCGGGTCATGAGGATGCTACCATGTATGGCGTGACATGGGAATGGGATGCCGACAAATGCGATATCCTCTCCGTCACGGGCGACTATCCCGCGGTCATGGGTTTCGACCTCGGGGGAATAGAGATGGGCGATGCCAAAAATCTCGACAGTGTGCCCTTCACCCGTATACACGACGAGATCGTCAAGCATCATAAGAATGGTGGCATCGTCACCATCAGTTGGCATCCGCGCAACCCGCTCACCGGGGGCACGGCATGGGATGTGAAAGACTCCACCGTGGTGAAGAACATCCTGCCGGGTGGTTCGCAGCATGAGAAATTCCAACAGTGGATGACTCGCGTGGGCGATTTCCTCAAATCACTGAAAACCGAGGAAGGCACACCCGTGCCTGTCATCTTCCGCCCCTGGCACGAAAACAACGGCTCATGGTTCTGGTGGGGACACGATCTTTGTTCCGACAACGAATACAAGCAGTTGTGGAATATGCTTCAGGATTATCTCAATGGCCAGGGACTCGACAACCTGCTCTGGAGCTATTCGCCCAACCTCGACGGCAAATGGGATGAGGCACGGTATATGCAACGTTATCCCGGCAACGACCGCGTGCAACTCATCGGCGAGGATGCCTACCAATGGGGCACCGAAGAGGATTTCAAGACACAACTCACCGCCGACCTCGACTTCGTGAGCGCCTTCGCCAAGAAAAACGGAAAACTGTTCGCCATGACCGAATGTGGCATGAAGAACATGCCCGACTCCACATGGTGGACACGGGTGCTCAAACCCATCATGGATAAGTATGAGATATGCTACTTCCTATTATGGCGCAACTATAAGGAGGAATATTTCGGACCCTCTCCCGAACTGCCGTGCGCCGCTGATTATAAACGGCTCTACGAGGCACAGAACACCCTCTTCCTGCGCGACATACAAGATATCAAATAAGCGGAGGACATATAAATAGCGAAAAAGAACAATATCCTAAAAAACCAAAACAACCATGACAGATTTCAAACAAAAAGTGGAGGCGCTGAGAGCCCATCACGAAGAACTGCTCTCGCGTAAGAATGAACCCATGGAGTGGGGCAACGGTATCTATGAGAAATACAAGTTCCCCATCGTCACCGCCGAGCATACTCCTTTAGAGTGGCGTTACGATTTCGACGAGAAAGACAACCCTTATCTCATGCAGCGTATCATGATGAACGCCACACTCAATAGCGGCGCCATCAAATGGAACGGCAAGTATGTCATCGTCGTACGTGTCGAGGGGGCCGACAGGAAATCCTTCTTCGCCGTGGCGGAGAGTCCCAACGGCATCGACAATTTCCGTTTCTGGGACGAGCCCATCACCATGCCCGATGATGTGATTCCTGCCACCAATATCTACGACATGCGTATCACTCAGCATGAGGATGGATGGATATATGGCGTATTCTGCGCAGAAAGGCATGACGACAACTGCCCGGGCGACCTCTCGGCAGCGACAGCCACGGCGGCCATCGCACGTACTAAAGACCTGAAGACATGGGAACGGTTGCCCGACCTCAAGTCGAAGAGCCAGCAGCGCAACGTGGTGCTCCATCCCGAATTCGTCGATGGCAAGTACGCTTTCTACACCCGTCCGCAGGATGGTTTCATCGACACAGGCTCGGGTGGCGGTATAGGATGGGCGCTGGTCGACGATATCACCAATGCCGTGGTCACCGAAGAGAAAATCATCAACGCACGCCATTACCATACCATCATGGAGGTGAAGAACGGCGAGGGACCCCATCCCATCAAGACCGATCGCGGATGGCTGCACCTGGCCCACGGCGTGCGTGGCTGTGCCAGCGGACTGCGCTATGTGCTCTATATGTATATGACGGCACTCGACGATCCCACGCGGGTCATCGCCCAGCCGGGTGGATATTTCCTCGTGCCTGAGGGATGGGAATATATCGGCGACGTGATGAACGTGGTGTTCGCCAATGGATGGATAGCCGACGAGGATGGCCGTGTGCTCATCTACTACGCTTCGTCAGACACGCGCATGCATGTGGCGGTGTCGTCCATCGACCGACTCATCGACTACTGCATGAACACGCCAGAGGATGGCCTCACCACCTCCGCCTCCGTGGAGACCATCAAGCGACTTGTAAAGAAAAATAAAGGGTGAAGTATAATTAATTAGATGTTTTCGCGTTATTAATGGAAACGGCGTGCCCGTTTTTCTTAATGACATCTACAACTCTACATTGAGAACACTAAACCCTAAACTATAAAACCCTAAACCCAAAATGGCTTCTTTAAAAGAAAAAATAGGCTATGCCTTGGGTGATGCCGCCGCAGGTGGTATTACCTGGAAAATCATGTCCATCGCGTTCCCCCTGTTCTTTACCAATGTGTTCGGCCTTACTGTGGCCGATACAGCGGCGCTGATGCTCATTGCACGTATGTTCGACGTGGTCACCGACCCGCTCATGGGCGCCATCGCCGACCGCACGCAGTCGAAATGGGGAACCTATCGTCCTTGGCTCATCTTCGGTGCCATACCCTTCGGCCTCATCTTCGCGTTGCTGCTCTACACGCCCGACTTCGGACCGGTGGGCAAACGTATCTGGGCCTATGGCTTCTATCTGCTCATGATGGCCATGTATACGGCGGTCAATGTGCCTTACGGCTCGCTGCTCGGCGTGATGACCGACGACGATAACGAGAAGAACCAGTTCTCCTCCTTCCGTATGGTGGGCGCCTATGCCATGGGCTTCATCACGCTTTTCGCATTCCCGTATGTGCAGAAGATTGTAGGTGGCAGTGAACAGCACCAATATGCGGTCATCGGTATTGTGTTCGGAGCCATAGCAGCGGCTGGCACCTTGGCTTGCGGTCTGCTGACCAAAGAAAGACTGAAACCGGTGCGCGCGGAGAAATTCTCGTTCAAGCCGTTCAAGGACCTGTTCAAGAACAAACCGTGGATTTACCTCACGCTTATCGGTATCTGCACCAACTTCTTCAATGGCTTCCGCTATGCGGCAGCAGGATATATGTTCGACTATATCCTCGGTAAGGAGATTACCATCAGCGGACTGATTATCAATTATACGGTGTTTATGACCTTCGGCGAGGTTACATGTATGATCTTCGGCGGTTTGTCGCCTTGGTTCACTAAAAAGATGGGTTCGAAGCGTAAGGCGTTCATCGTGGCTGCGCTCATCTGCGTAGCCTTCTCGGTATTGTTCTTCTTCCTCCCCAAAGATCCTGCTTATATTTGGGTGCTCATCGCCATCGTGGTGCTCACCTCCGTGGGTATCGGCCTTTATTCGCCCCTGCTGTGGTCGATGTATGCCGACGTGGCTGACTATGCCACGGAGAAAAACGGTACTTCTTCCACCGGCCTGATTTTCTCTTCAGGAACCATGGCTCAGAAGTTCGGTACGGCCATCTCTGGGTCGCTTCTGGTCTTGCTGCTGGGCTTTGCCGGATTCAGTTCCGGTTCTGTCTCGCCTGACGATGCCGTGCTGCCTACCGACAAGGTGCAGATGGCACAGGGGGCTGCCGCTGGTGCCAAGACCGTGACGGTGACTTATAATGACCAGAAAGAACAAAAACAATCCAAGCTGGTGATTGCTGGACAGGAGGTCGATCAGTTCATTCAATGGTCGAACATCGATGCAAGTGATGTGGTCAGCAACGCTGACGGCCAAATCGAGGTGAAGGAAAACGGCATGAAAGTGTTGAAAAACCGCATTGCAGCACTCTCCGGCGATGACCAACTCACGTCTGTAGAAAAAGATAAGAGCGGTAATGAGACGGTGATTACGATTGAGAATATGGATTCGGTCAGAAATATGATTTGGATGTTGTTCTCTATCTTCCCGGCCATTTTTGCTCTGCTTATCGTTTTCTTGACCAAACTCTATCCCATCAAGAAATAACACTCTTCCCTTCCCAATAGGAAAAGGCGGGCACCTCCCCTCCTTTTCCAAAGGAGGGGTAGGGGTGGTTTGTTAAATAATGTTCCAACATCTTTCTCCTCTCCCTCCCTTTGGGAGGGTCGGGGTGGGTTTCCAAAGGAGGGGTAGAGGTGCTTGTTAAATAATGTCCCAACCTATTTCCCTCCCCTTTATTCCTTTTATAATCAAATCTATGCAAGAAATCATTAAAACCATGAAATCGGAAATGCAGGATGTGTTGGAAAACAACATCCTGCCTTTCTGGATGGACAAGATGGTGGACCATGAAAACGGTGGCTTCTACGGACGCATCGACGGGCACGAACAACTACACGCCGATGCGGAGAAAGGAGCCATCCTCAACGCCCGCATCCTCTGGTCGTTCTCGGCCGCCTATAGGGTGCTAAGCGAAAAGGCGGAATCGTTCGACGAATCTACAACGGTCTACCTTCAACGTCTCCTCGATACCGCCACCTATGCCAAGGACTATTTCCTTGACCATTTCATCGACCATGAATATGGGGGCGTGTTCTGGAGCCTCGACGCCAAGGGCAATCCCCTCAACACGCGCAAACAGTTCTATGCCATCGGCTTTGCTATCTATGGACTGTCGGAATATGCACGTGCCACGGGCGACCAAGAGGCACTCGACTATGCCCTGCAACTCTTCGACTGCATCGAGGAGCATGCTTTCGACCATGAGCATAACGGGTATATCGAGGCCACGGCACGCGACTGGAGTCCCATCGCGGATATGCGGCTCTCCGAACTCGATGCCAACTTCCCCAAGTCGCAGAACACGCACCTGCATATCATCGAGCCATATACCAATCTCTACCGCTGCCTGAAAGAATTCCAGGCTAAGGAAACATGCAACTACGTGCCGGCCATTGGTTCCGTACTGCCTGTAGCCATTTCTGTGCCCGAGGAAACCATCTATGCCGTGGAGAAGGCGCTCCGCAACCTCATCGATATCTTCACCGACCGTATCCTCAACCCCGAGACCCATCACCTCGACCTCTTCTTCGAGATGGACTGGACGCGTGGTGCCGGACATCTTGAGAGCTACGGCCACGACATCGAGTGTTCGTGGCTCATGCACGAGGCGGCACTGGTGCTGGGCGACCAAGAGGTGCTGCGTAAGGTGGAGCCCATCGTGCAGATGGTGGCTCAGGCCTCGGAAAAGGGACTGCGCCCCGATGGGTCGATGATCCATGAGGCCAATCTCGATACGGGTCATGTCGACGACGACCTCCACTGGTGGGTCCAGGCGGAGAATGTGGTGGGATGGATGAATATCTACCAGTATTTCGGCGACAAATCCGCTCTCGACAAGGCGGCTCTCTGTTGGAAGTACATCAAGGAGAACCTGATAGATGAGGAAAACGGCGAGTGGCACTGGAGTCGTCATCCCGATGGTTCGCTCAATTTGGTCGACGACAAGGCAGGCTTCTGGAAATGTCCTTATCACAACAGCCGTATGTGTCTGGAAATCATAGAGCGCGAGCTCTGAACATGAGAATATATGCCAATGACGGGGTGCCACATGAAGTGGCACCCCGTTCGTATGTTCGTTGGAAAAACAGCATGAAATCAGCAAAAGTCGTTGGAAAAACGGCAGAATATTTGCAAAAGTCGTTGGAAAAACGGCAGAAAATCAGCAAAAGTCGTTGGAAAAATGTATTTTTTCCCCTGAACTTATAGTGCTTATGAAGCAGAAACTATCATATATCATGGTTGTCGATGACCTCTATCTGCTTCACATTGACGGGCCAGTCGCTATCCTTATGTTTGTTGTTCCATTCGTCAGCGGCATTGTTGAGTGATTCCCAAGTGGGGACAATACATTTGCCGATATAGGTAGAGAGATGAGCGGCGGCTGCTTCTATCGTATTGAAATACTCTATATCAGGCTCGCAGTCAATGATGTAGCGGTAGGGAAAGTAGTGACCTTCTATATCATTGGTAATGTAAGCATCCCACTCTTCGCCTTCGGCTTCGAAATAGAATTGTAGCGAAGGATAATGCCGCTGTATCATCTTGAACAGTTCGAACGGAGGCTTCCATGCCGTTTCTGTTAGGAAGAGAACGCTATGACCTGTTTTCCGCAGAAACTTCCACGTACCTCGACAATATACCTCGTGCCAATCTTCTCCGAGACGCGCCACCAGATAGCCCAGCCACCGCTTAGCCCAATAGCAGCCATTCTCTTCCAACGGCTGCTTGCGCTCTTCCAGCCGCTTCATCTTTCCGTAAAGTGACCGCACTTCTCTCATGTCGCCTACGAATACGACATCCGTAAAAACAGGATTAGACATCGTTTTTCAGTTTTCATGTACAAAGATGGAATATCTTGGCGGCTTTGCCAAGCTTTTTTGATCAATTTTGATCTTTTTTGTTAAGTTTTGATCTATTCCCAGTATCGTCAACGATTATGAGTATCTTTGCATTACGTATGACGAAGTACAGAATAGAAGTAAGAGAGGTGCTGAGCCGCATCGTTGAGACGGAAGCGGAAAATGAGGATGATGCCGTCGAAATGGTGAGGCAAATGTATCGCAATTGCGAAATTGTTCTGGATGCTTCTGACTACCAAGAAACTGATATTGACGTAAAAAGATGAAATAGCAGGGCGAAGCGCAAATGATGTCGGATAAGTACTGATTTGCCCTAAAGAAGATGCAAATTCTTTAAACGACAGATTGGTAATTCAAATTATTTATCTAAATTTGCACTCGCTTATTGCTCGGATTCTTGAGCGTCGGCAAGACATTGTGGAATTAGATAGCAGTATCTAAGTTCTAACGAGACCTCAGACATAAAAGTCCACCAAACATTTATACAGAGGGTCTCAAGGAATGAGGATACGCCTATGCTATATAGGCGTACCCCTTCCTTTCACTCTCTGTATGGGCTTCTGTGGTGGACTGCCCTTGTCTGGAGTTGAACAGGAAGAGGGTACGCTTTCTTTTGTCCGCAGGCAAATCGGCAAAAGAGCAATGAGCATAGAGGCAAAACCGTTCTTGAAGTGGGCAGGCGGCAAAGGCCAATTGTTGAGTCAATTGGTGGCACATCTGCCTGAAGTGGTCGGAAAAGAACCGTTTACTTATATCGAACCGTTTGTTGGTGGCGGTGCGATGCTTTTTTATATGTTGCAGCATTTCTGCAACATTCGCAAAGCCGTCATCAACGATGTGAACGAGGATTTGATTCTTACCTTCAGGACTATCCGAGATGATGTGGAAAAGTTGATAAAGAAACTTTCCTTAATGGAAAATGATTATCTGGCGATAGTTGGTCAGGAGAAACGAAGCTTGATGTTCTATGATATTCGTGAGCAGTATAATCTCCACAACGGAGATGGCATAACCAGAGCCGCCCAACTCATATTCCTCAATAAGACATGCTTCAATGGACTGTATAGAGTAAACGGGAAAGGTTTGTTCAATGTGCCTTTTGGTCGCTATGCCAATCCTACCATTTGCAATGAACCGCTATTAAGGGCTGATAGTCGGTTGCTGCAACAAGTCAACATCGAAATATGTCAAGGTGACTATTCGCAGACGATATCATTTGCAGAAGGATTGACTTTCGTTTATCTCGACCCGCCCTATCGTCCACTGGATGCCACTTCAAGCTTCACGGCTTATGCCAAAGGCAACTTCAACGACGACGACCAACGGCAATTGGCAGACTTCTGTCATCAGCTCAACGACAAAGGTTGCTATTGGATGGAGAGCAATGCCGATTGCTCGGCCAAGAATCCGGAAGACCGTTTCTTTGAAGAACTCTATAAAGAATATCACATAGTAAGGGTTAATGCTGCCCGTTTTATCAATGCTAATGCCAGCAAACGAGGAAAACTAACCGAATTATTGATCAAAAACTATGAATAAGGATTTTAATCTGTTTATGTCTCAACTTTATGAGACAAACGCTACACTTGATTTCTATTGTGACTTCGAGAAAATACAACAGAATGTAGAAGATATTGCCATAAGTTTGAACACGCTCAATTACCTTATAGGAAAAGAGAATTTAAGGGACGCTGTAAAACAACTATGGGATAGAGATCCGAACGTTTTCCAAGTGCTTGACATCCTTATTGCAACACGTCGTAAAGATGACAAGATGTATCTGCTTCCAAACAAGACTGCCAGACCAGTCAAGGAACTATTCACAACAGCTGAAGGTGTAGTGCAATTCTTGGATGAGACAGGATTGGCGAAAGTATTTCAGAGACGAGAAATCAAAAACCTTGTTGACTATGTGTTTGGTGTTGAAACAGGGCTTGATTCAAATGCCAGGAAAAACAGAAGTGGACATGTTATGGAGAACTGGGTACATAACATATTTATCAAGAACCGTGTTCCCTGCGAAAAAGAAGTCCAATGCAAAAACCTACCTGATGTCAAAGCAGTTCTTGGTAAAGATATCAAGCGTTTTGACTTTGTAATAAGGACGAAGAAACAAATATACTTGATAGAGGTGAATTTCTATTCAAAGGGAGGAGGTTCAAAACCAAGTGAAGTGGCACGTGCCTATTCTGAATTGTCCCCAAAAATCAATGGGATTGATGGCTATAAGTTTGTGTGGATAACAGATGGAAAAGGCTGGGATGGCGTAGGCTCATTCAAGGAAGCATACGAAGAAATACCTTTTGTGTATAACCTCACGAATATAAAAGATTTTGTTGACTTAGTACGTTCTGAACTGTGATTAAGGCCTACTATAAATCTCCCGACCATACCTTCAACCTGATTCATGGCGATACATTTGAACTGCTACCGCAGTTTGATTTCAAGTTCGACATGATATTTGCCGACCCTCCTTATTTCTTGTCGAGTGGCGGCATTTCGGTTCAAAGTGGTAAAGTGGTGTGCGTTGATAAAGGGGACTGGGATAAGACACTATCAAGGGAAGATGTTAATGCTTTCAATCTGAAATGGCTCTCACTTTGTCGCGAGAAGTTGAAGGACAACGGGACGATTTGGATTTCTGGCACATACCACAATATCTTCTCTGTAGCAAATTGTTTGGCGCAGTTGGGTTACAAGATTCTCAACGTGATAACATGGGCCAAAACCAATCCGCCACCCAATATCTCCTGTCGTTATTTCACTTACTCTACAGAGTTCATTATTTGGGCACGCAAGTTGGCTAAGGTACCTCATTACTACAACTACGAGTTGATGAAACTCATCAATGGCGGCACCCAGATGACGGATGTATGGCGCTTGCCAGCCATCGCTCCTTGGGAGAAGACTTGCACAAAGCATCCAACGCAAAAGCCTTTAGGCTTGTTGAGCCGTATCATCATGGCATCGACAGAACCGAGAGCATGGATTCTCGATCCATTTGCTGGCAGCAGCACAACTGGCATCGCTGCCAATCTACTCGGACGTAGATTTCTTGGTATTGAGCAAGAAGAGGAGTTCGTCAAAATCAGCAAGGCCCGCCGTGAAGAGATTGAAAGATTGGAGACGTTTGCCTCCTTTCGCCGCAAAATACCTGACATCGTGAAGGCCGAGGAAACACAGACAAACTTGTTTGAATGCCGTGAATCGGAACCGATGGTGCGTCTCCCATTCTTGGAAGATACCATTCTTCCTTAGAATAAAAAAGGAATAATTCGTTAAATTCGTTAAATTCGTTGTTTTTTATCCTATACTGTGGCTTTCTCTATCTCATCACCCTCACCTCGATCACTCTTGGAGTCTCCTGTCCTTCCACGGAGGCGATGCCAAGTCGGAAGGTGTCGCCCTGTAGGGTGGGGAGGGGAGCCTTGATGTTACATTGCCAATATCGCCCTTAAGTTCGTATCCGTATATGTCCGCCATATCATCAGTTTGATAGGTTTGTAGTCGTCAAAAAGTTGTGTGACAAACTTAATTTCGAATACCAGCCGGAAATCGTCTTCATCAGCAGCCTTGGTAAACTCATGTTTTGTGCCAACACGAGCTACTTCTATCTGGTATAAATCACGAATTCCCTTTCCTTTTAAATATGGCATGAAATAATATAACTTGTTGAGCTTTACCGTCGATGGGAATTTCTTGCCTGTAAAATAAGCTTTGGCTCTTTGATTGTTATACGGGACAATATATTTGTCGGGCACAAGACTAACCAAAACATTCTTGGAGTCATCCAACGCAGAAATGTCAAATCGCTTTCTCCTTATATAGGGATTGCTAACGATATTGGCATTTTTAGGATATTGTTCATGCATATTGAACATGTCAATTTCAAAGAGTGTTGGTGGCAACATGCCATGAGCTATCTTGTCAGCTTCCTCTATCTTGCTCTCCTCAGGATATAAAGCTTCTATCTCATTGAAAAGACGAATCAGTGAGCGGCCTATTGCAAAAGCAAGGTTTACGGGAACTGCATTACCTATTTGCTTGTATTGGTCCGTTATATTGCCCTCAAACTCCCAATTGTCTGGAAACGTCTGAATACGGGCGTATTCACGAACCGTTAGGGGACGCGTTTCGGTGGGATGACAGCGTTCCGTCTGTTTTTGGGCTGGAGCACATGTCAGTGTCAGAGATGGCTCGTCCATGGAGAGACGGCGGGCCATGCCAGTCTTTCCTCCTCCAAGATGGAAACTCCCGCCCATATATTCCTTTTGCACATCCACAGGTAAGTCGCGCCAATCGCCACCTTCCGGAACCATCTCCATCACACGTGCTTTTTTGGCAGGGTAGAGCTGTCCTTCTGATTCCGGCACATCCTTGTCAAATAATTCTCCACAGAAAAAGGCATCACGTAACGTCATCACACGTCGATATGGATCGGGCCATTTGAAACGGATTCCCCTCTCGTAGATGTCGTTTCGGATGGCCACAAGAATCAGGCGTTCACGTTTCTGGGGCACCTGATACATAATAGCCTTCAGCACACGAGGCTCAACAAGAGTATATCCCAATTCCTTGATGGCATTGCGGATGACCTCTAATGTCTTTCCTTCATCGTGAGAGAGCAAACCTTTCACATTTTCGCCCATAAATACTTTGGGGTGTATCTCTTTGACGGCACGAGCCAATTCGAAAAACAACGTTCCGCGAGTGTCGTTCAGCCCCCCCTTCTTTCCTGCATATGAAAACGCCTGACAGGGGAAACCACCTGAAAGAAAGTCCACTTTGTCTCGAAGTGGTGTAAAGTCTACTTTATGGATGTCGCCCTCCAACACATTCCATTCCGGGTGATTCCTGCGGAGTGTCTCACAGGCCATCGCGTCCATCTCGTTCAGCAGTACATGCCGGAAGCCGGCCATGTGCATGCCAAGAGCCAATCCCCCGGCACCGGCAAAGAGTTCTACTGATGTATAATCACGCAATGGTGCTACATGGAATTCTTCTTCCCAATTGGTGTCGAGCATCTTTTTAACTGGCTCAACATCTGTTAGTTCCTCCATGTAAAACCCTTCCTTGCCCTTTTCGTTTTTGTGGTATGGATATACGCCGTTCTCACCCCACTTCTGTGCAGTAGCGAGAGAGGTACCCATGAGGTCGGCTAAGTTTGTTACAGATAAAAATGTTGGCATTGATTAGAATTTATCAAATCCTTCATATGTTTTGAAAGCAAGCAGGTATAAACTCTTATAAAAATTGGTTTTATCCAACTCGTCATAAACGGTATTTTTTAGTTTGGTTGATTCATCTTCTGCTATGACATCGTCAAGGATATCAGGAAGAGCTTTACATAGCTTAAAGAATGCATCTTTATCTCCAAAGACAATTTCATAGAACTTGTCAAGTGAGACACGCAAAATTCTATCATGAGAGAATTGACGACCATCTACAGTTACATTCCATTTCCTTTTTTGAGATTTTTTTGCAATGACTTCCACTAACATACATGTTGCCTTGTCATCCATGAGAATCTTATCTTGCATCTTCATGTATGTCTTTTGTGAAGCAGCAGAATTCATGGTGTTATGTTTGTTCTTCATTTCTACGTAGATATGAAGAGTATCATTTATGACATCAAAACCGCCTTTATCGCCATTGGCAGGGACTTCCCATCCATTTTTCGCCAATTTGAAAAGGTATTGGTGGAAATAGCCGATTCGGTTATTGTTCGTCTTGTCTATTTGACGAATACATTCCGACTCTATCGTTTGATCTATGGTCTGTCCGTAGATCTTAGAGTCAAAAGTCAATTTTATGGGGTCGATGATATTTTTATTGAACTCCTTCAAATTAATACTGCGACGATATTGTAGAACTGTCGACTTAACGTGATTGAAGATTTCCTCATCAGTTACGAATCCTAAATTGTAATTCATCATAATTCAAAATCTGTTCTAATTCTACAGCACTTTGGCTTTATGTGATTTTATATAGTCCTAAGTAACAAAAAATGTCTATTCCTTAACCATGTCAGAATAATCACTTATCTTAATGTAGCAAAAAAGACGTGAAAATCTTCAATGGCATGGCAAAGATAAGCATAAAAAACGAAAATGAAGCTCATTCTGAGAAATAATTTAGGGAGAGAGTGAGATAGGATTATTATCTCATCACCCTCACCTCGATTACTCTTGGAGTCTCCTGTCCTTCCACGCAGGCGATGCCAAGTCGGAAGGTGTCGTCCTGTAGGGTGGGGAGGGGAGCCTTGATGTATCCCTGCTCATCAGGAGAGAAGGTGCCGATGGATGTACCGTTGACAGTGATTTGCAGCCGTTGGTGACGGTCGGCGAAACACAACAGTTGTACGGACTTGGCCTCGGCGGTGCCCAACTGATAGGTGAAGGAACCTCTCGTCCTACGCCAGTGCTGTCCGCCGTCGCTGCCGTTCCAACTCTGCTCGGAGGAGAAGAAATGGTCGCTCTCCGACTGTTGCTCACCGCAGAACACCTTGTCAACGGTCTGTGCCTCCAATGCCATGCGTGCCTGCTCGGCCTGCGCTATCTCCTTCTGCTTGGTGCTCCATTCGGCAGCGCTGTAGAGGGGGAAATAGATCTGGTAACGGCATTCGTATAACTGGTAGAAGGGCACGAGCTGCATCCCTTCCCATTGCGGCAACGACAGTCCGGTCAGCGAGAAGGTGAGCGGCTTGTCGGCCACAGGCTGCAGGTGGTTGAGGATGTCCTTGGCGTCGCCGATGATGGCAGGCATCTGGGTGAGGGGTATCTGCGGCCCGCCGGCGATATGTCCACCGCGGCTGTCGTCGGCATACATGCCGTCCTGTCGGTCCGTACCTGTCTTGGCGGCCAGCACGATGGGCCCGTAGAGGAATGAATACTGCGGCTTGCCGTCGGGCGTGGTCATGGCGGTCAGGTGCATGGGCATGTCTGCGTTCAGCACATCGCCGTCCTTCCACGTGCGGTTCACTACCAAGTAGCCGTTTTCCTGCTTCGCCTCTACCGGTGCACCGTTCACCTGCAGCGTCATGCCCTCGCTCCACCAGGGTAGGCGCACCTTCACAGCCATCTTCTTGGTCTTGCGCATGTTCAGGCGTATGTCGGTGGAAGGCTCCTGCGGGAAACGGTTCTCTTGGGTCACCGTCAGGTCGCCCCACGTGAGCGTGGAGGGCACGAACAGGTTCACAATCAGATCGTCACCTTCATGGGCATACACCATCTCGCCGTAGCGGGCGGGGTTCTCCATGCCGGTGCCCACACAGCACCACATCGAGGTCTGCGGCTGCGAGTAGACGCGGTAATGACCCGAGCGCATGGGGGTGAAATATACGAAGCCGCCCTGCACGGGGTTGAGGATGCTGAGGATATGGTTGTAGAGTGCCCGCTCGTAGTAGTCGATATAGTCTTTGTTGGCCGAGGTCTGGTAGAGCATCTTGGTCAGTCGGAGCATGTTGTAGGTGTTGCAACTCTCCGGACCCTGCTCGCTCTCCAATAGCTCGGTGAAATTGTCGGTGGGGTTGAAGTGCTCACGCATCGAGTTGCCGCCGATGCTCACGCTCCGCTGGCCTATCACCACATCCCAGAAGAAGGCGGCGGCGCGGTCCCAGTCGGCAAGCCCCTCCACGTCGGCGATGCGCTTATAGCCTATCACCTTGGGTATCTGCGTGTTGGCATGTTTGCCCGTGAGGTTGTCCTCGCTATGGAGTAGGGGTTGGAGCATACGTTGGTCGCTGAACTGATGGGCCAAGCGCAGGTATTTCCTGTCGCCCGTGATGGCATACACGTCGGCGAACGTCTCGTTCAGTCCACCATGTTCGCTGATGAGCATCTGCTGTATCTGTTCATCACTAAGAGAACTCATCGCCTGTATCATCCAGTCGGTCAACCGGATGAGCATATCCTTGGCGTCGGTGCGACCAGCCACGAGCCAGGCATCGCGCAGTCCGGCGTAGATCTTGTGTATATTGTAGAGGGGCACCCAACGGTCGTTCAGTCCGAACGAGGCGGCGCGGATATCGCCGCGCGCCAGTTCCTCCCACATCTGCGGACCATTGGGTATGCCGGCGAGGTAGCCGTTGCCCGATGCGTCCTGGCAACGTTTCAGCTCGGCGAGGAAATAGTCCATGCGTCGGTTCACCTCCTCATTGCCCGTGGCAGCGTACATATAGGCCAACGCCGAGAGGTAATGGCCGCCGATATGGCCGTCGAGACCCGTGTTCTCCCAGTTGGTGTAGTTCTCCGCCTTGGGTTGCAGCCCCGCTCCCTTGAGGTAGGGAGCCAACAGCCTGTCGGCATCAATACCGAGTAGGTAGCCGATGTCTGCCCGTTGGTTGCGTAGGAACTGGCTGTCGCCGAGGCGTACGCTGCTGATGGGGAACGTCTCGATTCTGGTGGTCAACTGTGCCGGGAGGCTGGTCATGGTGAGGATGGCCATGCCCAAGGTGAGGAGTGCTTTTTTCATTGACTGTTCGTTATTGTTATTTGCTTGTCGACAAAGGTAATAAGAATATTCTGTTTGGGCAACAGCAAGCATCCGATTGCAACATTTTTTAAAGAATGTGTTACTTACCGCATGGGAAGGGTGGGGCAGGAGAAAACTTTTTCGCTCCAGATGGTACGTCTTTCAGATTTTTTGCGTATATTTGTGGCAATTATTTAATCATTAAAAACTCTGATATTATGGCAAAGACTCCTACGCCCCATATCGGGGCCAAGTTCGGCGACATAGCCGAAACGGTGATTATGGCGGGCGATCCGCTCAGGGCCAAGTTCATGGCTGAGAATTTCCTCGACAATCCGGTGCTCTTCAATCAGGTGCGTGGCATGCTCGGCTATACGGGCACGCACGACGGCAAGCGCGTAAGCGTGATGGGACATGGTATGGGCATGCCGTCGATGGCTATCTACACCTACGAACTCTTCAATTTCTACGGCGTGAAGACAATCATCCGCGTGGGATCGACGGGAGCCATCAACCACGGCCTCAAGCTGGGCGACCTGGTGGTGGCCATGGGTGCCTGCACCGACTCCAACTATGCCTCGCAGTATGACTTGCCGGGCACCTTCGCGCCCATCGCCGACTTCGACTTGCTGCGCGGTGCGGTGGAAGCCTGCGAGAAATTCGGCTATCGTTACAAGGTGGGCAATGTGGTGTCGTCGGATTTCTTCTACTGCGACAACCCCAAGAACGACAAGTGGATGAACCTGGGTGTGCTGGCCGTGGAGATGGAGGTGGCGGCGCTCTATATGAACGCGGCTCGCTCGGGCAACCGCGCACTGGCCATCTGCACCGTGTCCGACCATATCCTCACCGGCGAGTCGACCACCGCCGAGGAGCGGCAGACCAAATTCACGCAGATGATGGATGTGGCCTTCTCGCTCATCTGAAAATAGCTAAGCACAAAAGAGAAGCCAGCCTCCTTAGGGGGCTGGCTTCTATCGGATAATTACCTTTGGGTTCTGGGCTATTGTCTTCACTACCCAACAACTTCACTCCTTCACTTCTAAAATTTATTTATACTCCTTGATTTCCTGTTCGCCCTTCATGGCTCGGTAGACATTGAGAGCCAGGGCTGTCAGCTCATCCTCGCCGGGATAGACGAAGACGGGGGCGAGGAATTTCACCCGTTCGATGATACCCTCCGATACGAATTTGCTGTGCGACATGGCACCCGTGAGGATGATCGCATCGACATGTCCGTTGGTCACGGGGGCGAGCGAACAGAGCCAACGCGATACTTGGTAAACCATGGCGGAAAGCACCAAGCGGGCTTTCTCGTCGCCTTCGTTGATGCGGCGTTCCACCTCGCGCACGTCATTGGTGCCTAAGTGGGCGGTCAGTCCGCTATGGCCGTTGATCTTGCGCAACATCTCATCGCGGGTGTACTGGCCGTTGTAGCACAATTTCACCAGTTGAACGGTGGGCAACATGCCCGCACGTGAGGGTGAGAAGGGACCGTCGCCGCTCAAGGCGTCGCTGCACTCCACGGCTCTGCCGTGATGGTGCATGGCGAAGGAGATACCGCTGCCCAGATGGCAGACAATCAGGTCCTGCTCCTCGTATTTCACACCGTGCTCGCGGCAATAGCGCTTGGCTATCTCGCGCTGGTTGAGCGCATGCCAGATAGTCTGGTGGGGCAACTCGGGCAGGCCGGTGATGCGTGCCACATCGTCGAGTTCATCGACCACGCCGGGATCGACGGTGAAGGCACGGCAACCGGGAATCTCCTTGGCGATGCTCAAGGCGATGAGCGAACCAAGGTTGCATGCATGGTGCAGGCGAGGTGTCTTCGTGTCCTCTATCACCTTCTCGTTCAGTTCGTATACCCCGCTTTCGATGGGCTTGACCAAGCCGCCACGACCCACGACCACGTCGAACTTCATGTCAAAGCCCTGACGCTCGAGTTCCTCGATGAGTTTGTCCTTCCTATAGTCAAACTCATCCATGATGAAGGGGTAGCGGCACAATTCCTCGTAAGGATGGTTGATGGTGGCGTGCATCAAAAGCTGGTCGTCCTCGAAAACGCCCACTTTGGTGGATATCATTCCCGGGTTAATGGCAAGGATTCTCATATTATTCAGTCTAAAAAGGTTAACATCGGTTTTCCGAGCAAATGTACGAAAAAAAATGGAAACGGCAATGCCTTATCGCGTTTTTTTTCTACTTCACTACAATCTTGGTGCTTTTCTTGCCTTGCTTCACGATGTAGAAACCGGCGGGCAGTTGTTTGCCGATGGTAGCGGCATCCTCCGACTGATACACGCAGCGGCCGTCGGCGGTATAGATGGAAAGCGGCCCTTCAGCCGGAACTCCTTCCACCGCAGTGATCGACGTGGGTTCCTGCGTCATCTTCACGGTGATGTTGTCTATGGCCAGCTCGCCTTGTCGACGATAGCTCTGCGCCTTGAAGGCGAAGTGGTAGACACCATCTTCCTCCACGGTGATGTCGGATATTTCAACAGGCAGTTCATAAGCCTGTGAGATGAGTATCTCGTCGGCCAGGGGATGGTAGCCGCTGATGTCGACACCCTTGCCCAAGGCCACCACCAACTGCTCCACGTAGACGGGGTAGACGGAAAGGGCGTCGAAGTTGAGCTGGTATTTCGTGTCGGCATATAGATGGAGTGGGGGAGTCAGCAACCAGTCGTCGGCCTGGTTCTCATTGCTGCCTAAGTAGATGGCGCGTCCGTTGCCGGAGGAGAACGATTTCTCCCATGTCCAGGTCTTGCCGTCGTGGTTGTTGTCGATGATGGTGAACAGGTCGAGACTTGCGGCAGTGGCGAAAGTCTGACTGTAGGGTATCTCAAGGGCAGGACCTATGGGCATCTTGTTCGAAGAGGCTGCCTCGCCCGTCATGCCGTGGTGGATGGCTTCCACCTTGTAATAATAGGGTGCCAAGGTGGCGGGGTCGAACGTTTCCTCGAAGGTGTCGCCCGTGTGCCCTTCTGCCACCACCACGCCATCGTCCATGCGTGTGATGCGATAGGTGAGGGCGGCAGGGTCGATGGCCTTGCCTTGTACGCCCACAAGAGGCATCGTCCATGTCAGACTGACGGTCTTAGTGGCGTCGTCGTAGTTCAGGCACACATCCTCGGGAGCCAAGGGGGTGTCGGGACCCACGTATACGCTTATCTTGGCTTCAGGACTCGTTCCGGCGCTGTTGCTCACCGTGACCACTATCTCATTGTCACCAGCCTCCACCGCTACGTTCACGCTTGTGGCCTCACCGGCTGCCACGGTGCCTGTGGCTATCACCGTGCCGTTGGCCTTCACTTCGTAATCCATGGTGCCGGTCAGCGGGTCGCCTAAGTAGGAGGTGGTGGGAGCCGTGAAACTCACGATACCCTCAGTGGCATCGCCCTCGAACGAGGCTGCCAGGTTGGTCATGGCGGCAGGGGCGGCATCCACGGCCTCGGGAGCGGCGATATACATATTCACCATCTCGGCATTGTCGGGCATGTCGCCGATGAGGGTGGCTACGCCTGTGGTGGCGTTCACCTCATACAGCCTGCTCTTATAAGCCTTGTCTACGGCGCACCAATACATCTTGCCCGTCTTGGGGTCGAAGCAGGCCGACATGGGGTCGTAACTCAGGTTGGTCACTCCTGTGGCGCCGATGTAGAGCACCGTACCGTCGCCCGCGTCGATGTAATAGAAATCTCCTTCGCGGTCGATGCCGTAGAGCAGGCCGATGTTGCTGAAGGCGATGGCCACGAAGTCTTCGCTGATTTGGTCGACGACCTCACGTGTGGGATAATCGCCGCTGAAGTCGATAGAGGCAAGCTTCCTGTTGATGGGGTGCCAGTAGAGGTCGAAGTTGTAGAAAATGCCGTAGTTCTTCCCTGTCACGGGGTTATGGGCGATGCCGCAGCTTGAGATGAGGTTGCGGTCCTTGCTTTCGGGAATGAATTTGGAGAGCGTCTGTTCCCATGTATCCATGTCGTAGGCTACATGGTAGATGTTGTAGGCGTTCACTCCGTCGAACGCATCGTAATACTGGGTGAAGTGTATGCCGTGCATCACTCCGTTGTCGTAGACCGCTCCTCCTAAGGGCGCTATGGCTTTCTGTCGACCCTCGGTTATCTTGGTGAGTGTCAGCTCGTCGCCCACACGCAACTCATAGATGCCTTCCTGCATGTTGTCCATGGTCCAGGAATTGGCTTTCACCACACCGCCGAGAATGGTGGGTACATACGTGGCTTGTGAGAAGAGATGGGGTGCGTTCATGAGCATGAGTAACAGGATGCCCAAACGGAAGATGGTCTTTTTCTTCATGTTTCTGATAGTATTATGCGATGTTTTTCTTTCTGTAACTGTCATGTGCTTGTTACATGTAAGTTGCAAATTTATTCATTTTTCTTCCCCTGTAGCAATATTTTGCCGATTTCTTTTTCACCGTTAGCAATAATTAACGTTTGGGAACGATGTCGTAGACACCGTTCCCATTGCTCTTGCCGTAGACGTAATGTGCGAATGGGGGATCAGAAATGTTCCGCCGTGTCGATAGCGTCGTAAAGGTCCTTGACGGTTTGGGCATAACGGGTGTATTGCTCCACGTAAGGTTTGAACCTTTCCTGCATGGGGATGGGTTGGAAGGCTTCATCCTCCCTGTCCCTGCCTTGGATGATGCTGTGGATCAACTTTCCCTTGTCGAAATAGAACCGGAAGTCCACCTGTTCATACATGTTCGTGTCACAAGTGCGTGCATAGATGAACATCAGTTCGCCCTCTTCGTCGAACAGGTATTCCTCGTAATATTTATGCGCGGCGAAGTTGTAGGCCACGGTGGCGAGGTGTATCTTGCGCCAGAACTCAGGACCGCCTTCGGCTTCGTAGTCCTCATATTCATAGTAGAAGAATCGGAAGGTCTCCTTGTGAGGTCCCGTGGCGGGCAGGTTCTGCCTCACTATGGTCTCAAAGTACGCAGGTGGCTCGTCGTAATAATCTTCTATCGGACCGTCAACGTCCACGCCTTTGTCGGAGTAGGCGGCTACCATGCGGTCGGTGACCTGTTTCAACTCCGTATAGTGCTTCCTGATGGCCTCTACGGTCTCTTTGGTCTTGCCTTCCTGGGCAAGGGCCGCATTTGCGAAGCCTAAGGCCAACATGATGATAATGAATGTCCTTCTCATGTCCTTTTTTTTCTTGGTTCTTTTGCAAAGATAATCGTTTTTTGCCGTAAGCCTAATATGCAACCCTTAAAACGTATGAAATGGTGCTGATAAAGGATGAAATGGCGGTAAGGGCGTGCGTGACGTCTGTCTTTACTGTCCTGCGTGCCTGCGCCGTTCGATGTAACGCATGCAGTCGTTGTATTCCTCGGTGGTGATGGTGCCCTGCGCTTTCATCCGGCGTAGGCGGGCGCGTGCCGAAGCGTCGGTGTTGGGACCGAACGAGCTGATGATCTGTTCGGCGGAGCGGCGGCGACGGGGTTGGGGCTGTGTGGTGGTGCGTGTCGTCGTCTGACGGCCTTGCATGCTCCTGATTTCTTCGTCGGTATAACCCATGGGCATGCCTTGCTGACGCGGCTGCGGGATGGAGGGCGTTTGCTGTCTCGCCTCGCTCTTCACTGTCTGCTGTGGTACGGCTTTGGCGGGTTCCGCCTTCTGGACTGTTGTCTCGGCTGGTTCCTCTTTCTCCGACTTAGCCTTTATGCTTTCTTCCTTGGCAGCTTTCGGCTCCGCCTCCATCTTGGTTCCTTTCTTTTCCGTGGTGGCGGGTTTCTTTTTCGACAGTTGGCGAGTGGTGGGTTCCAACGCATGCTCCGTGGCTTTTTTGCCGAGGTTGTACCATAACGAGTAACCGCCTACGCCGATGGCCAAGGGAAGCAACGCGAGCAAGATACGACCGACAATCTTGCCCGTGCTGTTCTTCTTCGGGGGAGCCTGATAGGGCTTGGGCGAAGGAGCCGCACCTGAGGGGTAACCACCACCGACGGGCGGAGGTGTCGGAGGTGTCTGCATATTAGGTGCCGCCGGTGGGGGAGGCGCACCATTGGGCACTCCCATCTGGGGAATCGTGGCCTGCGATGCTCCCATTTGCTGACTTGTAGCCTGTGGCGTTCCCATCTGTTGCCGTCCGGGTGCCTGTGGCGTTTCCATCTGTGGTGGAACCATCTGTTGTTCCACCTTCGCCCCGCATGAGTGGCAGAATTTCTCATTCTCACGCAGTGGGCTTCCGCAATTGCTGCAATATTTCATAATAGATTGATGTTAGTGTTGATATTGATTTGATGATGATGTGACCCCCTCTAACTCCCCCTGTAGGGGGAGGACTGGTTACCCAGAGGTGTATTGTTACCCAAGAGAGTATTTTTCTTAATTCTTAACTCTTAACTCTCACCTCTCACCCCTCACCTTAGGGCATCTTGCCACGATATACTGATACACGAAGTCGAAATCTTCTTTCTCCACATACACCTGGTTCTTCGACAAAGGCTCATTCACCTTGATGGTGTTCCAACGGCGCAGGGGCTTCACGCTGCGCACACTGGCGAAGTCCGACGAACTTGAAGTCTTCGTGGCGGCATTGATGCCTATACCTACTGTAGTCAGGTTGCCACTTGCAGCACCGGCCAGCATGGTGAGCCAGCCGATGGCCTTGGCTTTCTTCACCTGTTCCTTCATCTGGCGGTGGAGCAGGCCGTTGTCGTCCATCTCGAAGAGCACGATGTACTTCCAACCGTTGATGGCTGCCGTAAGGGTATAGCCCAAGACGGTAAGCACGATGAAACCGAGAAAAATAAGCAGCATCACCTTGCCGGAGTTGAGAACTGTTTCCATACCGTTGCCATCCACAAGGTCGATGATGCTCATAATCAGCCAGCCGATGAAGAAAATCCATCCGAAAATTTTCAGGACAGTGAAAAAGATGACGGGGTTCTTCATCATGTGCATCTCATATATCCAGCGATATTTGCCATCGGGGCATAGTTGTATCCTGCTGCCGTAAGGGGGGATGGCACCGCCTTGGGGCACCGCTTGTTGGAATTGGGGGGTCGCTTGCTGGGGTGACCACCGGGGTGGGGTGGGATAGGGCGGAAGGCCGCCTGTAGGGCCTGGGTTGCTCATGGTTGTAGGATTTAGGATAAGATTTATATGCTTGTAGTAGTTGATTGTGCAAATATAGCAATTTATCTCCATATTGTCGTTTTTTTCCCTTTTTTTCTTCTTCCGCCGCTTATCTTGTCACAAATAGTACGCTATTTGTAACATCTGTTCAAACTTTTTAAATATATAATAGGTGGGTTGGTCGTTTTCCGATATATTTGCACTTAATATAGTAACTAAAAACCGATTTCATGATGAAAAAAATCTTATTGGCATTGGCCGTAGTGCTGCTCGCTGCTTGCGGCAAGGACGACAACCCCGTTCTCTCCATCGAGGGAGGAAAAATTCAAGGTGTCTTGGCCGATAATCCCGGTGTGTACGTCTATCGTGGCATTCCCTATGCCGCCCCACCCATCGGCGACCTGCGTTGGAAAGAACCGCAACCCGTGGTGGCTTGGGACAGCGTGCGCATTTGTGATAAGTTCGGACATCCCGGTTACCAAGCGGTCCATTATCCTGGTTTCTATGCCTCGGAGTGGGGCTATGGCGACGAGGCACCCTATAGCGAGGATTGCCTTTACCTGAACGTATGGACCAAGGCTCCGGGACAGGTGGACAAGAAGTTGCCGGTGGCGCTGTGGATACATGGCGGCGGCTATCGCGAGGGCTGGGGGTCGGAGCCTGAGTTCGACGGTCAGGAATGGGCATCGAAAGATGTGGTGCTTGTCACCATCAACTACCGTCTCGGCGTGTTCGGATTCTTCACACATCCTGAACTGTCGGCGGAATCGCCCAATCATGTCTCCGGCAACTACGGCATACTCGACCAGATTCAATCGCTCAAATGGATCAAGGCCAACATCGCCCAGTTCGGTGGCGATCCCGACAATGTGACCATTTTCGGACAGAGTGCCGGGGCGGGTAGTGTGAAGACGCTCTGTGAGTCGCCTTTGGCACGCGGTTTGTTCCACAAGGCGGTCATCATGAGCGGCGGCGGCATCAACGTGCCGGCGAAGGAGGGCGAGGAGGCCAAACCCGCCACACCAGTGAACCGCTTCTTCACTTATAATCCCTCGCTCCAGGAGTCGGAAACCAACACGAAGAAAGTGATGGACTGGGCAGGGCTCACCGACTTGGAGAAACTGCGCAAGGCCTCTACCGAAACGATGTACACGGTGGCCGACCTATACAATGCCGTGACAAAGAACGATGTCTACCTCATCAACCGTCCCATCGTCGACGGATATGTCAGCAAGGAGTCGTTCGACGAGGCCACACACGATGGGTCCCTGGCCGACGTTCCTTATATGATTGGCTATACACTTGACGACATGGGCGACATGGCAGCGGGCATCGCCGAGTTCTGCAAGGTGCGGCAGGAGAAAGGCGGCAAGGCCTGGGCGTATGAATTCGCTCGTCCGCTGCCCGACGACGGCAAGCATCCTGCCATCACCGACCGTCTGAAGGGGGCTTTCCACTCATCGGACCTCTGGTTCGTGTTCAAGTCACTCAAGCATTGCTGGCGTCCGTGGACACAGGGTGATTGGGATCTGGCCGAGCGTATGCTCACGGCGTGGACCAACTTCGCCAAATACAGCGACCCCAATGGCCCGGAAGGTGGCATCTGGACTCCCTGTACCTCCGAGAAACCTGACTTTATGCTCTTCAAACTCGATGCCTCCGACAAGGAGAACTCAGAGATGGGTGCGCCAATCAAGTCTGACAGACCTAATCCGATAATGACGCCTCCGGCACCGGCAAAACCCGCCACCCGCTGAAAGGCAAATCCTTTTCAAGCCTCACTTATGCCATCGGCCAAAAGCCACAAGCCTTTGGCCGATGGATTTTTTCGATATATTGATACCAAATTCTCGTTACTTCGTACTTTATTTTTTCTATTTCCTTGAGGATATAAGGAAAAAAAATAGTATATTTGCATACGATAATCAACCACTTAAAAAATCAACCGATATGATGAAGAAACAACTAACCAGCTTTTTCAGCTTTGCGGGAAAGACGCTTTCCCTTCTTACTTTGTTCTTTATGGCACTCGCCGTGGCCTCCTGCGGCAGTGATGACGACGACTCCGGCTCCGGTTCAGGTGGCTCAAAGAAAACACCCGAACAGTTGATTCGCGGGCGATGGGAAGGGAATATTAACGACGGATGGGCGAGGAGAATCTATCTAGACCTCACGGGCAAAAAAGCCAAGGTGGCCTACCAGTATGCACTCGACTA
This sequence comes from uncultured Prevotellaceae bacterium, assembly GCA_900316685.1. Classification (GTDB taxonomy): domain Bacteria; phylum Bacteroidota; class Bacteroidia; order Bacteroidales; family Bacteroidaceae; genus Prevotella. The sequence continues at coordinate 58,491 of ONDS01000005.1, forward strand.
TGCCGACGGCTTAGGCATTGACGGCCATACGTGGTATGAGGGGGTAGGCGGTGACATCAAGGTCGTGACCGTGACTGTTGACGGCAAGGAATTCGTGGAAGTCTTAGTGGATGACCAACCCCTGATTACTGTCCCTTCCAGCCAAATCACTGAAACGAATGCCGGACCTTCATTAACGGCTGTCACGGAAAACTTCACCATTGAGAAACTGCCTTTCCACGACCTCCTCGTTTCCATTTTAGGACAATGGAAAGGGGCTCCCGAGAATTCGGAGTATAGCGCCTCGCATGGCAACTTGTTGGAAATAACCGATCGGCCCTTCTTCCTGGCTACGAGTGAAGATGCTAAAAACAGCCCTAAATACCAAGAAGGGCATTACTACTATGCAACGGGTGGCACATTGTTGGTCATTGGCAGCAAGTTTTCCGCAGTGTCGCTCAAGTCGAAGGGTGGAAGTACAACGCTCAATATCGTCGTGATTGACAATAACCATATACAGGTAACATACGGTTCCGGTTCGCCGCAGGTGTTTGAGCGATTCTCCAAGCCCGTCACCATCGAGTAGGTTTTTTAACTCCTTTTATAACTCCCTTTTTGATGCTCCGTATCTTTTTACTTTTCATTTTGTTTCATTCTTGATTATTGTGGAACATTTTTTTCTTACTTATTCGAAAAAATAGTATTTTTGCGCAAACTAACCGAATGAAGTATGAAAAAAATGTTTCGCTGTTCATTGTCTTGCCTGGCACTGTTCGTTTGCCTTTTTTCCTATGCTGCCGACCGTTTCGTCAATTTCAGCGGTCAGGGATGGTGCCTCAACGAGGGAAATCGTGTGGCGGTGTTTCTTGATACCGACGACAAGGGCGTGCGTATAGCCGCCGACAACCTCCTCTCCGATATTGCCAAGGTTTGCGGTGCCAAAGCCTCCATCACCTCACAGCGCGACGATGCCAAAATCATCGTGGCCATCGACAAGAAGATGAAGGCCCGTGAGAAATACATCATCTCCATCGACGGTCAACGCATCAACATCACGGGAAGCGACAAGCGGGGAGCCATCTACGGCATCTACGAGCTGTCGAGCCAGATGGGCGTGTCGCCCTGGTATTACTGGGCCGATGTGCCCGTGGAGAAGCACGACCGTATTTGCCTCATCCCCGGCTCCTACACCGACGGCGAACCGGCGGTTCGTTACCGCGGACTGTTCCTCAACGATGAGGCTCCCTGTCTCACCTCGTGGGTGAAGAACACGTTCGGCACCAACTACGGAGGCCATGAGTTCTACGCCAAGGTGTTTGAACTCATCCTCCGACTGAAAGGCAATTTCCTCTGGCCTGCCATGTGGTCATGGGCCTTTTATGCCGACGACCCGCTCAATTCGAAGACAGCCGACGAGATGGGTGTCGTCATCGGCACCTCGCACCACGAACCCATGGGGCGCAACCACCAGGAATGGGCACGCCATCGCAGCGAATACGGCGCATGGAACTACCGCACCAACAAGGCGGTGCTCGACCGATTCTTCCGCGAGGGCATAGAAAGGCTCAAGAACACCGAGGATGTCGTGACCATCGGCATGCGTGGCGATGGCGACGAGGCGATGAGCGAGGATGCCGATACCAAGCTGTTGCTCGACATCGTCAACAACCAGCGCCGCATCATCAAGGAGGTGACGGGCCGTCCCGCCAAGGAAACACCGCAGGTGTGGGCATTATATAAAGAGGTGCTCGACTATTACGACAAGGGCATGCGTGTGCCCGACGATGTGATCATGTTGCTCTGCGACGACAACTGGGGCAACGTGCGCCGCGTGCCCTCCGCCAAGGAACGCAAGCACCCCGGCGGCTGGGGACTCTATTATCATGTCGATTACGTGGGTGCGCCGCGCAACACCAAATGGCTCAACGTCACACCCATACAGAATATGTGGGAGCAACTCACCCTGGCCACCGAATATGGCATCGACCGCATGTGGATACTCAACGTGGGCGACCTCAAACCCATGGAATATCCCATCCAGCTGTTCATGGACATGGCATGGAAGGGAGGGGAGACCATCCCCGACCATACCCTGGCATTCTGCCGCGCCACCTTCGGAGAGGAAAGGGCACAGGAGGCGGCTCGCTTGCTCAACCTCTGTTGTAAGTACAACGGACGGATCTCGGCAGAGATGCTCGACCGCAACACCTACAACCTCGCCTCGGGTGAGTGGGAGAGGGTGGTGGCCGACTACGACCGTCTGGAGATGGAAGCACTCAGGCTGTTCGCCACACTACCGGCTGAATACCACGATGCTTACCAACAGATCATCCTCTTCCCCATACAGGCCATGGCCAATATCTATCGGATGTACTATGCACAGGCTATGAACCACCGGCTCTATGCCGAGGGCAACCCCGAGGCCAACCGCTGGGCCGACCAGGTGGAGGAGACCTTCCGTCGTGACTCGGTACTCTGTGCGGCTTACAACCATGATTTCGCCAATGGCAAGTGGAACGGCATGATGACACAGAAGCACATCGGCTACAAGAGTTGGAACGACGACTTCGCTCCTGGCAATGTCATGCCCGAGGTGAAGCGGCTGACCGTGGCCGAGGCCTCCAATGTGTTCGCCGAGAAGGAGGGTTACGTGGCCATCGAGGCTGAACATTATTATTCCAAGGTGGATGCCCAGGACGCGCAGTGGACCGTCATCCCCTTCCTGGGGCGCACACTCAGCGGTATCTCGCTCCGGCCCTATACCAAACCTGTGGAGGGGGCGGCACTCAACTACCGCTTCACCACGACGAATAATATCCAGCGGGTGATGGTGGTCGTCAAGTCGACGCTTGACTTCCTCAATCAGGGAGGATTGCGCTACCGCGTGACGCTCGACGACGGACAACCGCAAGTCGTCAACTTCAACCATAACTTGAACGAGGCACCGGAAAACATCTATTCCATCTATTATCCCACCGTGGCGCGTAGGGTGGTGGAGAGCACCGTACCCCTGACGGCTGCACCGGGCAACCACACCCTCCGCATCGAACCCCTCGACCCGGCCATCGTCTTCGAGAATGTGGTTGTCGACTGCGGCGGCTATCAGCCCTCATACCTCCACGGTCAGGAATCGCCAAGGAAGCAGGAGTGACACCCAATCACCCTTCCCCGCCCTCTTGATCATTCCGACTATAATTGTCTTGTCTATGAAGAAACAACTGTTATATTGCCTATTCTCTCTTTGCCTGATGGCCATGCCGGCAAAGGCCGACAATGGCGTGTTCTACACCGCCGATAAGTTGTCGAGCAGTATGATAGACTATATCACCCAGGATAGTTACGGCTATATCTGGGTGGCTACCTTATATGGCCTGAATAGGTTTGATGGTTATCGGTTCACACATTATTTCACAGACAAGAACGATTCGACAACCGTACAGGACAATGATATCACCCGTCTGCTCGTCGACAGCCAGCATCGGCTGTGGATCGGCTCAGCCACGGGACTCAGTCGCTTCGACTATGAGCGTAACTGCTTCGTACGCTATCCTTTCCCCGAGGGCATCAAGCCGAGGGTGGAATACCTGATGGAGGATTCCGAGGGCGATGTGCTTATCACCACGGCTGGCTATGGCATGTTCGCCGTCAGACAGGGCAAGGACGTGATAACCCATGAGACACAGTTCTCGCGGCGTAAGAGCAACGACTTCATGGGCATTCTCTTCGAGGATGAGCGGCATAACCTCTGGCGAGGGTATCAAACGGATACCATCACACGCATCAAGGTCAACGCCCTGCAACCCACGGCACAGAAAGATTTCGCGTCGCCTTACGGTCCGGTCATTGCCTTCCTCAAACCCGACTCACGGGGTTTTCTCGCTGTCTGCATGTATGGCATCCTGCGCTACGACTATGCCACAGGCCAACTGTCCGAATCGGAGTTCGACCTGTCGGCTCTCGGAGGCGAGGTGTCCATACGAAGCGCGCTCGTCGACCATGTGGGCAATATCTATTTAGGTTCGTCGGGGCGCGGTCTGTTCATCATCCCCATGGGCGAGAAAACACTTCGTCAATTGGAAAGTGGGAATGGGAAAAACGATATCACGTCCACCAATGTCAACCACATATTCGAAGACAAAGACCAGAATATCTGGGTGAGTTGCTATAAAAAGGGACTGTTCGAGATGAACAAAGGCAAGGATGCCTTCGCCACCTGGAAATTCTCCGACCAGCATTTCGTCTTGGGCAGTGGCGTGTCGAGTGTGGCGCTCGGCGATGACGGTGGCCTGTGGTGTACGGTGCAGAAAAGTGGCATCTACCATTTCGACCGCTACGGCAAGATCACCCCCGCACCTCATTCGCCGGCGGGTGCCAACTGTATCTACCGCGACCGGAAGGGCAATTACTGGGTGGGCAGCGAGAAAGTGCTCTATAGCTATCATCCCTCTACGGGTGCCAGCGTGCCCAAACTCAATGTCGACGGATGGGGCATCAACTGTATGGCCGACGATGGCGAAGGGGTGCTCTATATCTGCAACTACGGCAAGGGCTTGTGTATTTACAATACCGCCACGGGCGAGACGAAGCAGCTGTCGATGTACCAGACGGACAGCAAAAAGGGTGCTCTATGCAACGACTGGGTCAAGGCGTTGCTGCTCGACAGTCACGGCTTGCTCTGGATAGCCACGGTCAATGGCCTGTGCGTGATGAATCCCGCCGATGGCAACTTCAAGGTCTTTGGGTGGGAGGTGCAACTGTCTGGCGTGCAGTGCTTTGCGCTCTGCGAATACGAAGGCGTCATCCTCATAGGCACCGACAAAGGACTCTATCAATACGACCGCAAGCAGAACAAGGTGATAGAGGTGGATGGGTCGGAAGAGATAGAGAACAAGCCGGTGTATTCCATCATCGCTTCACGTAACGGCGACCTATGGATGAGTTCCGCCAATGGCATCTGGCAGTACGAACGCAAGGGGAAACGTTATATCCTGCATGCTTCGGGCAGTGGGTTGGACACGCGTGAGTTCACCCTCGGCGCTTTTGCGCGGGCCACCGACGACAGGATATTCTTCGGCAGCAATGAGGGCATAGCCGCCTTCTACCCCGACGAGGTGGCCGCCAGCAGTGGCGACCTGCATGGCGAAATCTTTCTTACCAACTTCACCATCGATGGCAAGTCGGTGGGATGTCTGACCGACGAGTTCGTCATTCCCTACGACCAGAATTCCTTCGCCATGGAGTTTTCCATGCTCACCTTCCGCAATGCCGACAACATCAGCTTCGAATACCGGGTGAACGGCGGAGCATGGCGCCCCATGGACAATGGGGCGAACGGGGTGACGTTCAACAGGATGAAGCCCGGCAAGTACGTCATCGAGGTGAGGGCTGCGAGCAATGGCGGACATTCCGAGAAGACCTGCAAGGTGACCGTAAGGGTCAGGGCGCCGTGGTATGCCTCCACCTGGGCGTATGTCTTCTATGCCTTGGCCATCCTCGCTTTGGTGGGCCTGTTCCTCTTCTACAGGGAACGCAAGCGGGAGGCCGACCTCGACGAGCAGAAGATGCGCTTCCTCATCAATGCCACTCACGACATACGCTCTCCCCTGACACTCATCATGGGACCGCTCAACAAACTCAAGAGCCGCATCACCGACAGCGAGAGCCGCAAGGATATAGAGACCATCGACCGCAATGCCAACCGCCTGTTGCTGCTGGTCAACCAGATACTCGACGAACGCAAGATAGACAAGAACCAGATGCACCTGCATTGTACGCAGACCGACCTCGTGCCGTTCATCCAAGGCATCTGTTCGCTCTATCAGTTCAACGCCGGACAGCGTAACATCAAGTTCACCTTCGAACATGAGGAACCGAAGATGATGGCTTGGATCGATCGCATACAGTTCGACAAGGTGGTGAGCAACCTGCTCTCCAATGCCTTTAAATATACCTTCGATAGGGGAGAGGTGAAAATCCAGCTCTCACGCAACGGCGACCAACTGGTCATGAAAGTGATAGACAGCGGCATAGGATTCAAGGAGGAGAAGACCGACAAACTGTTCGAGCGCTTCTACCAAGGCAACAACGCCAGCGACCTGCATATCGAGGGTACGGGCATCGGATTGAACCTCAGCCGTGCCATCGTGCAGATGCATGGTGGACAAATCAAGGCCTACAACCGCACCGACGGCACCAAGGGGGCATGTTTCGAGGTGACCATCCCTACGGGCAAGGCTCATCTCAAACCGGAGGAGATCGTCGACGACGTGACCGTGAAGGGTGGCCATGGCAAGACCCAGGCCTCGCGCAACTTCCGCTTGCTGGTGGTCGACGACGATATCGAGGTGGCTCATTATATCAAGAACGAGTTGGCCGACTGGTACAAGATCGACATAGCTCCCAATGGGCGTGAGGCACTCAAGATGCTGCTCACCTCCAACGACTACGACCTGGTCATCAGCGATGTGATGATGCCCGAGATGGATGGTCTCACCTTCCTGCGCCAACTCAAGAGCAATACCAACATCAGCGATATCCCCGTCATCCTGCTCACCTCGAAGGCGGAGGTCAGCGACAGGCTCGAGGGTTTGAAGAAAGGTGCCGACGCTTATCTCGCCAAGCCCTTCAACATGGAGGAACTGCATATCCTCGTCGACAACCTCGTGGACAATGTGCGCCGCCTGCGGGGCAAGTTCACGGGAGCGCAGAAACAAGAGGACAAGGTGGAGAACGTGGTGGTCAAGGGCAACAACGATATGCTCATGGAGCGGATCATGAAGACCATCAACGAAAACCTCTCCGACCCCGATTTCAATGTCGACAAACTCACCGAGGAGGTGGGGCTCTCGCGCACACAGCTTCATCGCAAGATGAAGGAGATCACGGGCATCTCCACCGGCGAGTTCATCCGCAACCTGCGACTCGAACAGGCGGTAAGGCTCATCCGCGAGGGCAAGATCAACATCGCACAGGTGGCCTATTCCGTGGGCTTCAACAACCAGACGTATTTCTCCACCGTCTTCAAACGCTACTACGGGATGGCACCCTCCGAATTTGCCGAAAAGGCACACGAAGAACAGAACCAGGGGTAATCAGGAAACTGATTGCCCCTTTTTCCTGATTGCCCCGATTACTCTGACAACTCTGATAAGTCTGACAAGTCTGACAAGTCTGATTATTCTGAACCCCTTAAAAACTCTCAATTTTTTTTAAAATAAACGTTTTTTCAGTTCTGAAACAATTTTTAAAACCCTTGGAACATTTGTTTCGCCCTTGTAAAAAAGGAATATTTATCTTTGTGCCTGAGTTTTGTCTTGGAATGATGTTGATGAAACATTTTTTCGGATTTTGAAACCAAAATACGAAGCTGAAAAGCGACAATTATTGATCACATAACCTAATAATATATATTTATCAACTTAAACAACGAATGCTATGCATGTGAACTTTGGAAAATCTGTTTGCGTGGGACTGTGCTCGATGCTCGGGCTATTCTTCGTCCCGCAGTCTGCAACAGCCTTCGCCGACGCACAGTCGATGGATGCCGTGCAGCAGAGCAAGAAAGTGACGGGCTACGTGGGCGACTCGCAAGGACCGCTCATCGGCGCTACCGTACAGGAGAAAGGCACATCCAACGGTGCTCTCACCGACCTGGATGGACGCTTCGAACTCAATGTCAACCAGGGTGCCACCCTCGTCGTTTCCTATGTGGGCTATGTCTCACAGGAAGTGACGGTAGGTGCCAGCTCCACGCTCAACATCATCCTTGAAGAAGAAGGCCATAACCTCAACGAGGTGGTGGTCATCGGTTACGGAACGCAGCGGCGCGAAGCCGTTACAGGTTCCGTGGCGAACATCGGCGGTGAGAAACTCAACCAGGTGGCTGCCTCCAACGCCGCACAGGCCCTGCAAGGTCGTGTGGCCGGTGTGCTCATGACGCAGACCTCCACGCAGCCGGGTGCAGAGATGCAGATACGCATCCGCGGCCAGCGCTCACTCTCCGCTTCCAACGACCCGCTTATCGTGCTCGACGGTATACCCTTCATGGGCAACCTCTCGGATATCAACCCCGCCGACATCAAGTCGATGGATATCCTCAAGGATGCCTCCGCCACCGCCATCTACGGCTCTCGTGGCGCCAACGGTGTGATCATCATCACCACCAACAAGGGCTATCAGGGCGCACCCGCCAAGGTGTCGTACAATGGTTACATCAGTTTCAAGACGGTGTTCAATAAATACCCGATGATGGATGGACCTACCTATACGAAATTCCGCCAGTATGCCGGTAAATATCAGAACTCTCTGGCTGAGAGCGACGACGTGAATACCGACTGGCAGGACCTCTACTACCAGACAGGCATCAGCCAAAGCCATGATGTGAGTGTCACCGGCGGTACCAACGGCGGCAGTTACTCTTTCGGCGCAGGCTACTACCACGACGGCTCGGTGGTGCCCACACAGGGCTACGACCGTATCAGCGTGCGTGGTAACTTCGATCAGTTCGTTGGCAAGTACTTCCACTTCGGACTCTCCACCAACAACAGTTACCGTTCCACCAAGGGCGTGAACAATATGTATGGCGTGTTGTCGATGACACCGTTGGTGGATCCTTACGATGAGAATGGCAACCTCAAACGTTATGTCTCGCTGCCCGCCGACGACCAGGTGGTCATCACCAAGGACCAGGTGGAAGGTTGGGAAGACCTCTGGGTGAACGAGAACAAGGGTATCGGTTCGTACAACACCCTCTTTGGCGAGGTGAAATGCCCGTGGGTGGAAGGCCTCTCCTACCGCATCAATATCGGTCTGAACTACCGCACCAATAAATATGGTGGCTTCACAGGTACTGGCATCAACAACAAAGATCCCAAGAACGTCAACGTTGGTAGCATGAACGAGAGCAGCACACGCAACTGGGCGGTGGAAAACCTCATCACCTTTGACCGTACTTTCGCCGAGAAACACAGCCTCAACATTGTGGGCATGTATTCGGCTGAGCAGACAGCCTACGAGCAGACGGGTGCCAGTGCGCAGGGCATCTTCAACGACAACTTCCTCTATTATGCGCTCGACCAGGCTTCGGGCGAGGTCAATCTCAACAACTACAACTACTGGCGTAGCGGACTGATGTCGTGGATGGGACGTGTGATGTATTCCTACGACAACAAGTACATGATTTCGGCTGCCATCCGTTCCGACGCCTCATCGCGACTGGCTGAAGGACATAAGTGGCACACCTATCCCGCAGTGAGCGTGGGATGGAACATCAACCGCGAATCGTTCATGGAGAACATCGACTGGGTCAACAGCCTTAAACTGCGTATCGGCTACGGTGAGACATCCAACCAGAGTATCAGCCCCTATTCCACTTTGGGACGACTCTCCACACGCAACTATAACTTCGGCTCCAACTACAAACCAGGCTTCTTCGTGACCTCTGTGGCCAATCCCGAACTCGGATGGGAGTACAGCAAGACTTGGAACTTCGGTCTCGACTTCTCCCTCTTCAATGGCAGACTCTACGGTAGTTTTGAATACTATATCCAGAAGACACAGGAAATCCTGCTCGATGTATCCATGCCTTCCACCTCCGGACTGGGAAGTTTCACCGGCAACATCGGCAAGACGGAGAACAAGGGTTTCGAGTTCTCGCTCAATGGCATCATCATCGACAACAAGAACGGATGGAACTGGGATGCCGGCATCAACATCTATGCCAACCACAACAAGTTGACAGCCCTGGCTTCCGGACAGGACGAGGATGTGGCCAACCGCTGGTTCGTCGGCCATCCCATCGATGTCATCTACGACTATAATAAAATCGGTCTCTGGCAGGAGGGTGACCCCTACCGCGATATCCTCGAGCCGGGTGGCAACGCGGGTATGATCAAGGTGGAATACACGGGCGACTACAATGCCGACGGAACACCCACACGCGCCATCGGACCGGATGATATGCAGGTGATCGATATGGAACCCGACCTCCTCGGTGGTTTCAATACGACGGTCAGTTACAAGAACTTCGACCTCACCATGATCGGTGCCTTCCAGATCGGTGGCAAACTTATCTCCGCCATTCACTCTTCCAATGGCTACCTCAACATGCTCACTGGACGACGCGGACAACTCGACGTGGACTACTGGACGGAAGAGAACACGGGTGCCAAATACCCGAAACCGGGTGGTATACAGTCGGGCGACAACCCCAAGTACGGCTCTACGCTCGGTTACTTCAATGCTGGTTACCTGAAGGTGCGCGCCATCACACTGGGCTACAACTTCGAGAACCTGCGTGCCGTGAGAGACCTCGGCATCAGCCGCCTGCGCCTCTACGCCACCATACAGAACCCCTTCGTGCTCTTCTCGCCCTTCAACAATGAGAGCGGCCTCGATCCCGAGACCAACTCCTGGGCCAACGAGAACACGTCTGTGGGCGTCGAAGGCTACACGGGCAAACACCGTATGCCCATTGTCGGCTACAACACACCGGCTACGCGCAACTTCCTCTTTGGTGTCAATGTCACGTTCTAATGCAGAATTCCACAACATCATCAAGAATTCAGAAAACATCATTTAGAATCGAATAAAGAATAGCAATATGAAAACAAATATATTTTTCAAGTTCGGCGCTGCTTGCTTGATGGGAGCGATGATGGCTTCTTCCTGCTCTGATATCCTCGACGAGGAACCACGCAGTCTGCTCGACCCGACATTCTTCAATACCGAGACAGGTATTGAGGGCGGTCTGACCTCGCTCTATGCGCACCTGCGCTATATCTACGGCAACGGCTATTGGCTCAACATCTGCGAGACGGGTACCGACGAATATACCTGGGCACAGTCGGCCGACGGCAACTTCAAGGATGCCGACCTTTCGGGGGTGGGACAACTCACTCCTACATCCAGCCGCTCGGATGTGCTCTGGGGTAATGCTTTCGCAAATATCAACACTGCCAATGGCATCATTGAGAATGGTGAGGCTTCGGGAATCAACAACGCACTCCTCGCAGAGGCGTATTTCTTCCGCGCCTTCGACTACTTCCTCCTCGTGCAGACCTTCGGCGGCGTGCCGCTCGACCTGGGTGCAGGACCGCTGAAATACAATACCTCCAAGGTGCGTACATCCGTACGCAACACCGTGCCTGAGGTCTACCAGGCCATCTTCGCCGACCTCAACAAGGCGGTCAGCAACCTGCCCGACAAGCCGCGTCTCACCGGTACAGCCACCAAGAACCTGGCGCGCCTTTACCTCGCCAAGGCTTACCTCACCTTCGGATGGTGGTTGGAGAACCCGAAGAACATCCCCACCTATCCCGAGTGCGCACGCCAGGACCTCGACGGTCATGATGCACAATGGTATTTCCAGCAGGCTTACGATGTGGCGAAGGCGGCCATCGACAACCCCGGACCGTATAAACTGCAAGAAACGTTCTACGATGCCAACTTGGCCATCAACGACCGCAATTCCGAGATCATGCTCTACGCCGACCACGACGAGAACGAGAAATACGGCAACGGCGGCGCTGGCTATGGATGGGGTAACGGTGGGTCGCCCGAGAACTTCGCCTACTGGATGACGACTTGGAACTACACCGAGATGATCGCTTTCTATCCCGATGTTGACAAAAATGGCAAACCCATAACAGCGTCATTGGCTCCTGTGCAGCGTGAGGCGGTGCAGGCCCTCGGACGTCCCTGGACACGTATGGCGCCTATCGCCGACAACTTCATGGAAGGTGGTGTGTGGGAAGATGCCGTCAAGGAAATCGACTCGCGCTACGACGCTACCTTCACCCTGCGCTATCGCGCCAACTGGAACAAGTCGGGAAGCACCGTACCTTATGTCTTGGGTGCCAACGACATGCAGATCAAACCCGACGACGTCTTCTTCAGTTGGTTGCCGGAGAGTGAGGACAGCAAGGTTATCAACATGGACGAGGAGGTTTGGAACGCTGATAAAGGTGAAAATGAGGTGAAAGGTGCCGATGGCAAGATGGGCTTCGGCGAGATACCTGGACGTCCCGACTTCGTAGTCGCTGTCAACCACATCAGCCGCAAGAAATACCCCATCAACTGGAAGATCGGTATCTACCGCACCGACAACAATGGTGGCTTGGGCTCGAAGGTCAATGGTGGCAGTCCACGACCCTGGAACATCGCCAAATTCTCGGAGTTCTATCTCATCGCTGCCGAAGCTGCCGTGAAACTGGGCAACAATGCCGCCGCACGCGAGATGGTCAACGTGCTCCGCGCACGGGCAGGAAAGCAGACCTTCAGCCAGAACGACAACATGAAAGTGGATGTCGACAACAGCGCTGCCATGGTGGCGGCCACACCTGCCACTATCACCATCGACTATATCCTCGATGAGCGCTCCCGTGAGTTCTGGGGCGAGGGATACCGCTGGTACGACCTCGTGCGTACACAGACCTGGGCGGAGAAAGCCGGTACCTATCGCATCGCCGGTACCGACTATGTCGACAAAGACCTCGCCACCTACACGCGTAACATTCCGGTGGGTTACTATCTCCGCCCAATACCGCAGGGACAACTCGACGGTATGGAGATGACAGATGCCGAGAAGGAGGCGTACCAGAATCCTGCTTACAGAAATTGATTTCTAGATTTAGCATATAGGAATTAGTGTTTTTTAGGTTAATGATTTTAGGAAGAAGGGGCGACGTGAAGTCGCCCCTTCCTTATGGCCGCCCAGCGTTATAATTAATATAGCTTCTATAGTATCTATAGCCTCTATAGTCTCTATAGCCTCTATAGTCTCTATAGTATCTATAGTATCTATAGTCTCTATAGTCTCTATAGCTTCTATAGTCTCTATAGTCTCTATAGTTTCTTTTAAGCTTATTGTCGTAGTTTTTAGGTTTTTATTTTCATTTTGAAAGAAAATTTGTGATTTTTGCGTGATTTTGATATTTTGTGCGTATCTTTGCGCCCTGAATGATGTGAATACTATCTTACACTCCTATCTATATGATGACACGAAAAAAAATCATGGCGTTGGCGTTGGCTTTCATGAGCAGCGTGGCCGCCATGGCGCAACAGAAAGACGACAAAATCGACTGGCTCAAGGAACTAACCAGCCGACTTGAGTTGCACGGCTACGCCCAAGGGGGGTATGCCTGGTACGACGCCAACGGCAAGCAAACCAACGATTTCAACCTCAAAAGAACGCTCTTCTGGGTGAAGGGGCGTATCACCGACAGGTGGTCGTTTCTCTTCATGCACGATTTCTCAAGCGTGGTGCAGGAGTATTACATGGACTATCGTTTCACACGCGACAATGCGCTCACGGTGCGTGTAGGACAGTTCAAGCACAGTTTCTCCATGGAGAACCCGCTGTCGCCCACCATGCTCGAACTTGTCGATGTCTATTCGCAGGCCTCGCTCTTCCTTGCAGGGGAGGGACCCGACCCGCTCAACGGGGTGAACTATGGGCGCGACATGGGACTGATGGTCTACGGCTCGCTCTTCAACAACCACCTGCTCTATGAGTTGGCGCTGATGAACGGCCAGGGCATCAACCGCCGCGATGGCAACAACAACAAGGACATCATTGCCAAACTCGATGTGCGCCCCATCGAGGGACTGCGCTTCGTGGTTTCCGGGCAGAAGGGCAAGGGACATGCCGTGGGCACGGCGGCCTGGAACCCCTCGGTGGCGGAAGGTGACGATTACACGCGCGACCGGGTGAGCATAGGTGCCGAATGGAAGATGCCCACCGTGGCGGGACAGGCCTCCACCTCGGGCGGTGTCAGCGTGCGTGGTGAGTATATGTGGGGCAAGGACGGCGATGTGAACAGCCACGGCGGTTACATCACGGGATGTGTGCCCGTGGGCAAGGGCGTCGACATCGTGGCCTCGGCCGATTACTTCAACCGCAATCCCGAGATGGACTACTACCAGACCCAGCTCACCGCCGGCCTCCAGTATTGGTTCTTTAAGAAATGCCGCGCCCAGCTGCAATACACCCGCGTGCTCAGCCATTTCCAAGATGATTACAATTGGCTCCAGGCGCAATTGCAAGTGGCGTTCTGAAATAAATGGAATAATAATTAGGAAAACCATGGAATAATAATTAGGAAAGCCATGGAAACGTGATCAACGAATTGGATAATTCATCAATCATAATTCATCATCGCCGTAGGCGACAATTCAAAATTCAACATTCAAAATTCAACATTCCGAATAATGTTCATAAAAATTCTTCTTACTGTCATCTTCATTTGTGTGATGGTCTTTGTGGGTATCTATTCCCGTAAGCAGGCGAAGTCGGTCGACGGTTTCGTGCTCGGTGGCAGGACCGTAGGTCCATGGCTCACGGCCTTCGCCTATGGCACCTCGTATTTCTCGGCGGTGGTCTTCGTGGGCTACGCCGGGCAGTTCGGATGGAAATACGGACTGAGCTCCACCTGGATAGGTGTGGGTAATGCCGTCATCGGCTCGCTCTTGGCGTGGTTAGTGCTCGGCAGGCGCACCAAGCTCATGACGCAGCATATCGAGAGCCGCACCATGCCCGACTTCTTCGGAACACGCTTCCAATGCCAGGGGTTGCGCGTCACGGCGAGCGTCATCGCCTTCGTGTTTCTCATCCCCTATACGGCGGGTGTATACAAAGGCATCTCCACGCTCTTCGAGATGGGCTTCGGCATCGATTACCAATACTGTGTCATCTTCATGGCCATCTTCACGGCGGTCTACGTCATCCTCGGCGGCTACAAAGCCACGGCGATGAACGATTTCATCCAGGGCATCATCATGCTCTTCGGCATCATCACGGTCATCGCGGCGGTGCTCAACACCCAAGGAGGACTGGCGGCGGCGGTCGACAAGATGGCGCAGTTGCCGGCAGACAGCGATGCTGCCGTCAATGGGGGATTCGCCTCGCTCTTCGGACCCGACCCATGGAACCTGCTCGGTGTGGTCATACTCACCTCGCTGGGCACCTGGGGACTGCCCCAGATGGTGGGTAAGTTCTATTCCATCACCGATGAGAAGGCCATCAAGCGGGGGACCATCATCTCCACCGTCTTCGCCTTCGTGGTGGCGGGGGGCTGCTATTTCTTAGGAGGGTTCGGCAGGCTGTTCGGCATGCCGCCGGTGCTGCCGTCGGGAAAACTGGACTTCGATGCCATCGTGCCGTCGATGCTGGTCACCTTGCCCGACTTCATCATCGCACTGGTGGTGCTATTGGTGCTCTCGGCGTCGATGTCGACACTGGCCTCGCTGGTGCTCACCTCATCGTCGACGATGACGCTCGACCTCATCTACCGCGACAAGAAAGCGCTGCCGGGAGAGGTTCAGGAAGGAACCATCGACGACGAGGTGTCGGAGAAGGTGGAACACCGTAAGGTGGTGGTCATGCGTGTGCTCATCGTGTTCTTCATCGTCATCTCGTTGCTCATCGCACTCAACCCGCCCACGTTCATCGCCCAGCTCATGGGCATCTCATGGGGTGCTTTGGCGGGAGCGTTCCTCGCTCCGTTCATGCTCGGCCTCTATTGGAAGAATGTCACGACGGCTTCCGTATGGGCTTGCTTCGTCTGGGGCGTGGGCTTCACCGTGGTCAACATGGTGCTGGGCAATCCCATCAATCCCATCAACTGCGGTGCCATCGCCATGCTCGGTGGCTTCCCCATCGTATGGCTCGTCAGTCTGCTCACTCCCAAGATGCCCCGAAAGATCGTCAACGACATCTTCGAGTGTTATAAGTGAGTGTTTGAGTGTTGAGTGTTTGAGTGTTGAGTGTTTAGTGTTGAGTGTTTAGTGTTGAGTGTTTAGTGTTGAGGGTTGAGTGTTTAGTGTTGAGGGTTGAGAGGATACCTTCACATGTAGGGGCAGACTTTATGTCTGCCCTATTGATGCTTGGTGAGAGAAATGCTCGCGCAACATCTGCTCCACCTCTTCGGCTGTCTGGGCGGATGCTACGATTTTTTCCAACGGACAGCGGTTGTCAACCGCAGGAATGATGATGCGGTCCACCAACTCGCCGTAAGAATAGTGGATGCCTGCCCCATCGAGCAGGGGTAAGGCCAGCCGACTCATCACCTCGGCATACAACTCCTTTACGCCGCCGCGGACCACCAGACCCGCGGCGGCCTTGCCTATCACCTTGTCGGCGATGGAGGCTCCTGACATGCGCCACGCCTCGTGGTCGAGCAACCATACCAAGTCGCGCACCCCTTTTTTGTTGTAAGTGGTCACCTCGCCCGTTGCGGCTTGTACCACCAACGAACAATTCTCATCATGCAGTTTCTTTATTAGTTCTTTCATCTTTAAATAAAAATAAGCCCCATCGAACTCATTGTGGAAGCCCCCTCTAACTCCCCCGAGGGGGAGAAAGGTTACCTAAAGGTATCTACACCCTCCCCTCGGGGAGGGCCGGGGAGGGGGCTAAAACTTCACCAGTATCCTAAACACCTTTCCCGGATTCAAAGCCCAATCGGCCATGGCTTGGTGGGCTTCTTCGGGAGTCACCTCGCGGCTGATGAGTTGGTCGATGGGACAGGTGCCCCGTTCCAGATAATGGATGACGGCGCGGAAGTCGGAAGGTTGGGCGTTGCGTGAACCGCGAATATCCAGTTCCTTCTGGACGAAAAATTTGGTTTCAAAAGAGATCTCCGTCTTGGCGTAGCCGATGCAGATGACCCGTCCGGTGAATGCCACCTCGTCGACGGCCATCTGATAGGTCTGGGTGCTTCCCACTGCCTCGATCACCACATCGGGACCGAAACCCGAGGTCATCTCCAGCAGACGGGCGTGAACATCTTCTTTCTGGGTGTTGATGGTGTAGCTGGCTCCCATCTGGCGGGCCAACGCCAACTTGTCGTCGTCGATGTCGGCGGCCACCACGGTGGCACCGCGTTGTGCGGCTCTCACCACGGCACCCATGCCCACCATGCCGCACCCGATGACCATCACCACGTCGATATCAGTCACCTGTGCACGGCTCACGGCATGGAACCCCACGCTCATCGGCTCAATGAGCGCACAGGTGCGAGGGGTGAGCAGACCGGCGGGGATTACTTTTTCCCAAGGCAGGGCGATGTATTCGCGCATGGCACCGTCGCGCTGCACGCCAAGTGTCTCATTGTGCTTGCAGGCGTTGACACGCGAGTTGCGGCAGGATGCGCATTTGCCGCAATTGGTGTAGGGGTTGACCGTGACGGTCATGCCGGGCTTCAGTCCTTCGGGCACCTCGGCACCCACGGCCTCTATGATGGCTCCCACCTCATGGCCGGGGATAACCGGCAGGTGTACCATCGGGTTCTTGCCTAAGTAGGTGTTGAGGTCGGAACCGCAAAATCCTACGTACTGGAGGCGTAGCAGCACCTCGTCGGCTCGCATGGTGGCTTGGGGGATTTCTACCACCCCCATCTTTCGTTCTGATTGTATTTGTATGGCTTTCATTATGAATGATTGTTTTTGGGATATTCTGGTGAACCTAAGCGATCTTGGAAATAGATTCCTATTCCGACATGTTCTTGATATAGGGCAGTTGGATGGGGTGGAGGAACTGGTAGAAACGACGGGCGTTCTCACCAAGCAGGAGTGCGAGGTCATGGTCGTTGAAGGCACGGCTCTTGATGATGAAGTCGTAACTCATTCGGTAGGTGATGGCGGTGATGGTACGGGGATAGTCGCTGCCCCACATCAGCTTGTCGGTGCCCACCAGGTCGGCAGCCTCGCGAAGGGCTCTGACGGCACTGGGGTAGGGGTAGAACTCGCTGTTGTAGAGCCAGGTGATGCCGCCCGATTCAATCCTCACCTGGGGGTGGCGTGCCAGTAGGATCTGGGCTCGCCAACTTTCGTTCTCCCACGGCGGTGTGGAGGGCGGGTCGGCCATGCCAAGATGGCCGATGGCTATCTTCAGCCGTGGACACTCCGCGATCACCTCGCTCAGTTCACCCACTTGTCTGTCGCCGTCGGCAAGGGTGATGGAGAGAATCATGCCCTGCCGTTCCATCTCATGAAACAGGAGCATCATCTCCTCATCGCAGAGCGACCTGCCCAACAGACGGTGGCCGGGGATGGCCATGCCGCGGAATCCTTGTGCCGCCAACTTGCGTGCATCGCCGATGAATCCTGGCTGGAGGTAATCCACCATGCCGAAGACGAAGAAACGGTCGGGATAATGTTGCTGAACCTCGTGGAGATAGTCGTTTTGTATGCCGTCGATGAATTCCTGTACTACCACGGCGGCCGATACCTGGGCATAATCCATGTTCGACAGGAACACTTCGGCGCTGTTCCTTCCGTCGATCATGAAAGGGGGCAGCATCTGCACCTCTTCGCCGAGGAAGAGTGTGCGGCCGTTGTGGGTAGTGCGGATGACCTGTCCGTTCCAGGTCGTGTCCTGCCGGAGCCACAAGTGGCTGTGGGCATCGATGATAAGTGGTTGGTGTTTCTCTGTCATAGTCTTTTTCCTTGTCAACTGTTCTTCCATCTCACGCGCATCTGGTCGCCGATGATGGCCTGCACCTCACGCACCAGTTCCTCGTCGAGCGGTTCATCCATGTAGCCGATGCTCTTGAGCACATTGGCGGGGTTGGCGCTGCTGAACAGGGTGGAGGCGATGCGTGGGTTGAGACTCGTGGAGAACTGTATGGCCAGCTGTTCGATGGGGAGGCCTTTCTCCTCGCAGAAAGCGGCGGCACGTGCACAGGCCTCCTTCAGTGCCTGTGGGGCGGGATGCCAATCGGGTGTGCCGCGACGGGAGAGCAGGCCCATGGAGAAGGGGGAGGCGTTGATCACCCCTATGCCTCGGCTCTCGAAGAACGGCAAATAGTCGGTCAGCAGGTCGTCGTTCAGACTGTAATGGCAGAAGTTGAGCACGCTCTCCACCGTTCCCTCCTCACAATGCTCAATCACCCATTTCAGGTTTTCGGGCTGCAGGTCGGTGATGCCCACGTGTCCTACCACACCCTTGCGGCGCAGGGCCACCAGGGCGGGCAGTGTCTCATCGACTACTTGTTGCAGGTCGGCGAACTCTATGTCATGAACATTGATGAGGTCGATGTAGTCCACATGCAACCGCTCCATGCTCTCGTAGACACTCGCCGTCACCCGGCTGGCTGAATAGTCCCAGCTGTTCACGCCATCCTTCCCGTAACGTCCCACCTTCGTGGAGAGGTAATAACGGTCGCGTGCGATATCCTTCAAGGCCTTGCCCAGAACCGTTTCAGCCTTGTAGTGACCGTAGTAGGGTGATACATCAATGAAATTGATGCCGTGGTCCAAGGCCACATTCACGGCTCGTATGCCTTCTTCCTCGCGTATGCCGTGGAACACCCCACCAAGGGAAGATGCGCCGAATCCCAAGTTGGAAAGGCGCATCCCTGTGTTGCCTAATTCATTGTAAACCATAACAATCTATTTCTTCGCTATTCGTATTTCAGGAGGAAGGAGATGTTATAGCTCTCATAGCGGTTGAACTCGCTGGAGGGCACCTCGCTGCGCCAGGGGTTGTACCAGCGCTGCGACTGGAAGTAGCGACGCAGGTTGGCATCCTTGAAACGGCGTCCGTGACGGGCATAGATGGAGTTTTTCAGTACGCGCACCTGTCCGCGGTCCATGTTGCGGATGTCGGCATAGGTGGCATAGCGCGTTGACAACCAGTCGTACTGGGTTCCCCATACGGTGTTGTTTGATGTGCGGGTCTGTGTACGGGTGCGCGTGCGCTGACGGGTGGTCTGCTGTCTACGGGGGATGGAGGGCACTTGTGCGTCGGCTATCATACTGAAACCGCAGGTGAACAGCAACACCATGGTGAGCCGTGCACATAGATTCTTCAAAGTCTTTTTCATTGTTCTGATGTTTTGGGTTAGTGAATTAGTGATTAAAACTGTATATTATAACTCTATGTTGCAAATATAAGGAATAAATCCCGATTTCCGCACATTTTTTTCTTTTTTTTTACTTTTTTCACCTCTCACCTCTTAAATAGTTTTGCAGAGTAGTTGCACATCATCGTCGAACGTCTCCTTGTGGATGGCCTTGTTCTTGACCACGGAGCGGCAGTTGTAGATGGTTTGGGTATAGTGACGGCCAAGTCGGTGCTGAAGTTGCAGGCGATGCCGGGCGGTGGCTATGCCATCAGTATCGTCGAGGCCTCGGGCGATGAACTGAAAGGTTTGAAAAGACTACCTACTGTATGTCAGTAGGATAACACGGCCAGACATTCACATTAAGTGTTTTTTAGGTAATAGTATCAAGTGAGAGGCGCGGCTAATGCCGCGCCTCTATCATTTCACTTCTTACTCGTAAGGCATACATAAAGTCAGCCCCAACACATAGAGGTATTCTCTCACCCCTCACCTCTCATTTCTCATTTCCCCTATGCTCCTTCATGTAGTCGCGGGGCGACAGACCATAGAATTTCTTGAAGAGTGTGGAGAACGAGGCGGTGTTGGAGAAACCGCAGGCGTACATCACCTCCGTCACGTTTACACCTTGGTTCACCAATAGTGTGGCGGCGCGCTTCAGACGGATATTGCGGATGAAATCGTGCGGTGTCTGTCCTGTCAGCTCCTTCATCTTACGGTGCAGGTGTACACGGCTGATACCCACTTCGTCGGCTATCATCTCCACATTAAGGTCGGAGTCGGAGATATGCTTGTTGATGGTCGTCATCACACGGTCGAGCAACTTCTCGTCGGGCGACTGCATATTGATGTTGTCCACCTTGTCCTCCAAGTGGTCGTTGCGCTCGTATTTCAGTCTGAGCATACGATGACTGCTGATGATGTTGATGATGGTGCGGCGCAGGATATCCATATTGAAGGGCTTGACGATATAGGCGTCGGCACCTGATTCCAGACCTGTCAACTTGTCTTCGTCGAGACTCTTGGCGGTCAGCATGATAACGGGGATGTGGCTCGTGTTGGGGTTCGACTTGATTTTCGTACAGAGCGTGTGCCCATCCATTTCGGGCATCATCACATCGGTGATGATCAAGTCGGGCTGGTTGCGCAACGACTCCATCAGGGCCTCGCGACCATTCCGGCACGCCCGCACATCGTAGTCCTGTTCCAGTTCCTTGGAGAGCAGGTCGCGAATCTCGTCGTCGTCCTCGGCGAGGACGAGCAAGAACCGGTTCCGGTTCTTGTTGTCTGGTATGGCAACCTTTTCTTCGGGTTCGGTCGTCAGC
The DNA here is from genome assembly GCA_900316685.1 of uncultured Prevotellaceae bacterium. Classification (GTDB taxonomy): domain Bacteria; phylum Bacteroidota; class Bacteroidia; order Bacteroidales; family Bacteroidaceae; genus Prevotella. The sequence goes on from ONDS01000005.1 coordinate 79,636, forward strand.
AGTTCATTCTCGTTCTTTTCCACGACCAACTCACCGCTGATTTTCTCCTCGGGCTTTATGTGGGCATCACCTAAAGGAAGGGTGACCACGAACTCACAGCCTTGTTCGAGATTATGGGCGTTGATGGTGCCGTGGTGCAACTCGACGAGCGACTTGGCCAGGTCGAGACCGATGCCCGTGCCGGGATGCTGGTCGTTGATGGAGGAGTCGGACTGGTAGAACCGTTCGAATATCTTGGTCAGCTTGTCCTCGGGTATTTTCTCTCCGTCGTCGCTGATGGCGATTCGGGCTTGCTTGTCGTCGTGGGTCACCTGGATGTTGATATGTCCGCCCGTGGGTGTGTATTTGAAGGCGTTGGAAAGGATGTTCATCACTACCTTGTCGAAGTTCTGACGGTCGATCCAGATGGGCAGGCTCTCGGTATCGCTGTTCAGGGCCAGGTGGATTCCTTTATTCTTGGCTTGGTGCTCGAACAGGCCGTAGAGGTCGTTGAGGAAGCCAATGAGGTCTGTCTCCGCCATGTGCATGGCCATCTTGCCTTGGTCTATCTTCCTGAGGTCCATCATTTGGTTGATAAGATGGAGGATACGTTCGGCGTTGCGCTTGATGGTGCTCAGCACGCTCTTCTTCTGCGGGTCTTTCTCATTCTTGATGAGCGACAGCAGTGGGGTGATGATCAGTGTCATGGGGGTACGTATCTCATGGCTGATGTTCATGAAGAAGCGCAACTTGGCATTGCTCATCTCTTCGGCGTGGATATGCTCCTGCAACCGCAGGCGGTCTTGTTCCTTGCGCTTGAGGAAACGGAGGTACAGCCAGATGCCCAAACCGATGGCCAGTAAGTAAATCAGGTAGGCCAGGGTGGAGCGGTACCACGGACTGTGCACCACGACGGTGAACTCGCGTTCCGGCGTTTCTATGCCGTTGCGCTCGGCCTTGACGCGGAAATGGTAGGTGCCGGGCGAGAGGTGGGTGAACATCAGTTCATTGGAACCTGTCTGGAGACGGTGGTAGGGCTCGTTGTTGATGCTGTAAAGATAGGTGATGTGCTCGGGGTTGTCGTAAGTGAGTGTCGAGAGCTGGATGCTGAAGGAGTTGTCGCTGTAGCTCAGGTCGAAGCGCGTACTGGCGATGATGGTGGTATCGGTGATAAGGTAACTGCCCGACATGGTGCTCTTGTTAACGGGCTGGCCGTTGATGCGGAAACGCGACAGTTGCACGGTGGCATCCCATTTGCTCTCCGTGAACTGCTCGGGATTGAACCAGGTGATGCCGCCCACACCGCCGAAAATCATCTTGCCCTCGGGAGAGAAGAAAGAAGCACCATCGGAAAACTCGTTCGACTGCAACCCGTTGTCGATGAAGTAGTTGAGGGTTTTGCCCGTCTTGGGGTCATGGCAGCGAAGGCCATTGTCGGTGCCTATCCATAGCCGCCCTTGAGCATCTTGCTCTATCGAGGCGATGCCATTGTCGGAAAGGCCTTCCTCTTCGGTGTAGAGACGGAGCTCTTTGGTCTTGGGGTCGTAACAATACAGTCCGTTGTTGGTGCCTATCCATAATTTGCCGTTGTACTCCTTGGCAATGCGTACGGGGGTGCCATAATTGATGCAGTTCTCGCCGAAAAAGCTGGTCCAGCTGCCAGTGGCGATGTCCAGACAGCATACACCCATGGTGGTGGCGGTGTAGACGCGACGCTCGTCGGGCGAGAGTGAGATTTGTGGGATGTAATTATTGGTGATGCTGTTCACCTTGCGGTCCTTCTCGGCATTCTCCTTGGAGGCGTAGATGGTCAGTTGGTTGGTGTTTTGGTCCAGGCAGAACAGACCGTAGGGCATGGTGCCCATCCACAGGCGGTTGGCCTTGTCGGCGCAGATGTCGAAGATGCTCAGGTCTTTTTGGCTGAAGGGGTAGGGGTGATATTGTGTGGTGACGGGGTCGATCCATCCGCCGCCCTCTCTGTATGAACCTATCCAGATGTGGCCGTTGCGGTCTTCGGCGATGGTCATCACCGATTTTGGGAACCCATCCTTGTAGTGCTTGAGCAACTGTTGGTTGGCGTCGAGACAATAAAGACCATCCTTGTCGGTGCCGATCCATGTCCGCCCATGACTGTCGATGAGGGTGCTGATGACGCAGGAGGAGCCTATCTTGTTGCGTTCGCCCAGTTTATATCCCATATAGCCGAACTTCGACCTTACGCCGGGTTGCATGTAGAGTCCTTTCTGCAGCAAGCCCAGCCAGATGTTGCCACTGCGGTCTTCTGTGATGGAATAAACCTTGGTGGTGGTGAGGTCGATGTCGGTGTTGTAGAAAGGATTGTCCACCAATCGGCCGGTCTTGGGATAGTAGACACCCAGGCCATTGCCATCGTAACCGATGAAGATGTCGCCTCGGTGGCTGAAATAGAGCTCGGAGATGGACCTGTCGCCCGTTTCATCGATATGGCGGAACTCCTTGCCTTCGCGCACGTAGACGCCGTTGTCCGTGGTGCCCACATACACCTTGCCTGAACCATCTACGCACAACTTGTGAAGGGAGATGTTGGATGGCCCTTCCTTGAAATAGGTGGTGGCGTTGGTGCCGTCGTATTCTATCAGGCCATGGTCGCGGGTGGCTATCCATAGATGGCCTCGCTTGTCTTCCACCATGTCGATGACGGTATGGATATGTCGTAGGCTGTTGTTCACCTGATGGGCATGTTGGCTGTCGTCGAACTGCAACACACCGGCACCAGAGGTGCCTGCCCATATCTCGCCGTTCTGCCGTTGAACGAAACAGGTGATGTAGCGGCTGCTGTTGTTGGGGTCGAGGGTCTTCACCTCCACATCCTTGAACGACTGCCCGTCGTATACTTGCAAGGCACCCCACATGCCCAGGTAGAACAGACCGTTGCGGTCCTGAAGGATGCAGTTCACATAGTTGCTGGCCATCTCGTTGTACTGCTCCTTTTCCTTTTTCAGGATGACGAACTGGTAACCGTCGTATCTGTTGAGGCCATTACGGGTAGCTGTCCAGATAAAACCGTCATTGTCGAGATAAACCTGGTTGGTGAAACTGCTCGACAATTGCTGATTGGCGTCGAACAGGCGCCCCATCTGTGCCCTGGCATGTAGAAAAAATGTCAAGAGAAGAAATATGCAGAATAATGTTTTTTTTCTCATCGTGCTTTTAGGTATGTGTAATTCTTAGGCAATGTGCTGAAATGTTACTTGTCTTTTCTTTTAAATAGAGGTTGTAAGTTTATTTCGTGCCTTTTCGACCTTGCAAAATTACTCCCTTTTATCTGTATCTGCAAATAAAATGATACATTTTTTTATTTTTTTGTTACATATGAGCCTTCCAATGAATGCCTTTTATCGTACTTTTGCATGAAATCGAAACTAATTTACAGCTATCATGAAAAAGAACCTGTTCTCCCACGTGATGTTTTGGGCGTTTTTCCTTTGTTTCAGTTTCTTTTACTGTGTTGATGGAACAGCAACATCGACGACGATGAATCAGGTGGCGCCGGGCTCATCGGGTTGCACGGTGGAAACGAAATTCATGCCGTGCTCCTTGTTGCCGGGGCAGCAGCAATGGAAATACGTCGTCTGCCTGCCCGAGGGATATGGCGATACCCAAAAAACATATCCTGTGCTTTACCTGCTCCATGGGGGTGGCTGTCCAAGTAGCCAATGGGTGGATCAAGGACAACTCAAACAGGTGGTCGACAGACTGACCGCCTCGGGCGAGATGGTGCCGATGGTCATCGTATGCGCCGAGGCGAACGAGGGGGGCAAGATGATTTGGTTCAACGAACAGGAGTGGCCATACGAGGATTATTTCTTCCGCGAACTGGTGCCGTTCATCGAATCGACCTATCGCATCGACAACCGACGGGGTATGCGCTCCGTGGCGGGTTTCTCGATGGGTGGCGGTGGTTCGGTGGGATATGGCCTGCGCCATCCAGAGATGTTCAGGGTGGTATATGCCATGAGTGCCTATCTGCGCCGCCAACCGCTCGATTTCCTGAAGGGCGACCCGCTTGGAGAGTGGCGGCAGCAGAATGTGGAACGCCATAACCCCATCAAACGTGTGGAGGAGGCCAACGACAGCGAGGTGTCGCGATGGAGGATGGTCGACTGGTTCATCGACTGTGGCGACCAGGATTTCACCCTTGAGGCTAACATGGATTTTGTCAAGGCGCTCAGGGCGAGGGCCATTCCCTGTCAATTAAGGGTGATGGCGGGCGACCATACCTGGGATTATTGGCGGCGCGGACTGGAGGATGCCATCAAGTATGTGTCGCAATCGCTGCGAACGAGTTATCCCAATCCCATGCTGTGGGCGGATGTGCCCGACCCAGACGTTATCCGCGTGGGCGACTATTTCTACCTCGTTTCCACAACCATGCACCTCATGCCGGGAGCTCCCATCATGCGATCCAAGGACATGGCGAGTTGGGAAACGGTGGGCTATGTGTTCGACCGCCTCACCGACTCGCCCAAATATGATATGCAGGGGGGTACCGTTTATGGTCGTGGGCAGTGGGCCACCTCGCTCAAATACCACAAAGGCAAGTTCTACGCACTCTTCGCTCCTAACGACAATCCCGGCGGCGACACATATATCTGCTCCGCAGAGAAGGCAGAGGGGCCATGGACCCTGGTCTCGCGGCTGCCGCATTTCCATGATGCCTCGCTCTTCTTCGACGACGACGAGCGGGTCTATGTGGTCTACGAAACGGGTAAGATGTGCGAACTGACGCCCGACCTGTCGGCGGTGAAAGAGGGTTCCTACACCCAACTCTTCCAGCGTGAGGCCGACGAGACGGGACTGCTCGAAGGCAGTCGCATGATCAAGCACAACGGCAAGTACTATTTGCTGATGATCTCATGGCCGGCGGGAAAACCGCGTCGGCAGGTGTGCTACCGCTCCGACGATATCCATGGACCTTATGAGAAGAAATGTATTTTGGAAACCACCTTCGGGGGATGGCCCTATATCGGTCAGGGCACCATCGTGGATGGTAAGGATGGACAGTGGTACGGCATCATCTTCCAGGATCGTGGAGGGGTGGGGCGCATCCTCACCTCGCTGCCCTGTCGTTGGATAGACGGCTGGCCCATGCTCGGCGATAGGGCGGGGCGCGTGCCTGCCACCATGCCCAAACTCTCGGACAACGAGCCTTTCCATCCCTTGGTGGCAAGCGATGACTTCTCTGCCGACCGACTGAACCTGCTGTGGCAGTGGAACCACAACCCCGTGGATGAGGCGTGGTCGCTCTCTGAACGGCCTGGGTTCCTGCGCCTGAAAACGAGTAGGGTGGTCGACAACCTGTTCCTGGCTCCCAACACCATCTCGCAGCGCATGGAGGGTCCAGCCTGTCAGGCCACCGTGCAACTCGACCTCTCGCACATGAAAGAGGGCGATTGTGCGGGATTCTCGGCATTCAATAGCGATGCGGGGATGTTGGTGGTCAGAAAGAAGGGGGGCAAACTGATGCTTTCGATGAGTGAGCAATCGGTGCGTCTGTCCAAAAAGGACAAGGTGGTGGAGAGTGTGGAGGAGACCGACCGTGAGACGGTGCGCCTTGGCGGCAAGAAGGTGTGGCTGCGCATCGATGCCTGTTTCCTTCAGGGCGACAACCTCGATACGGCTACCTTCTCTTACAGCACCGATGGTAAGCAATGGACGAAAATCGGGGTCGATTTCAGGATGCGTTTCGATTGGCAACGGTTGTTCATGGGCACTCGTTTCGCTATCTTCTGCTATGCCACAAAGCAGTTGGGTGGCTTCGTCGATGTGGATGATTTCCAGTATCGTCTGTTGCCGGATGTAAACCCATAAAAAAAGCTGTACGCTTGCCTCCACGGAAAACGCACAGCATAAAAATATAACAAGCGGTTTGTAGTAGTCTAACCAACCGTTCCCCCTTCCAGGCCATTGTCATGGAGCGTCTTGCAGGTGTCCAAATCAGCCCTTTCAAGAAGTGGAATTTTTACATGGCAAAGATACGACGAAAATCTTTATCCCTCTTTAAAATTCGTAGCATAAACATTCAAAAATGTATCATACCATTTTTTTCTTGGGATAAAATGCTGTAGATTGTCCAATCACAAAAAATAATCCCCCCTTGGAGGACGCTCCAAGGGGGGATTATCAGTGGTGGATGGTTATTTCAGGTTCCATTTGGAATTATCCGAACCGAAGTCCCATTCCGCCAAGGTTGGCGTGCTGTCGCCGGCGGAGTAAAGGCAATACTTCGTGTTCGGCGTGTCCTGACCGGGGATGAGGTAGGGCATGATGCGATAGGTACCGTCAGTGGCCTGTTCGATACGCCATAGTTGGGCACTGCTGCCATCGGCGGTGCGTGTGGTCACTTCCAAGTTGGCGGTGGCTGTCAGGGCGCGGTTGGTGCCATCGATGGTGATTTGGTAGAGCGGTCCGCCAAGATAGCCTCCTGCCTCGGGCTTGGCTTCAATCTTCCAGTGCTGATGCGGACGGAACATATAGTCGCCGCAGCGCACGCCAACCTCACCCTGGGGCCATGTGCCCGCTACCTGTTCCAACGTCTGGTTGGGCACGGGAACGACGGGCTCGTTGGGATCGATATTCCAAAAGGCCTGGCGCTGCTGCTCAATGCGCACGAAGTCGACAGCCAGCTCCAAGGAGTAGCCTCGGCGCTCCGACTCTATCTCGTAGACACCCTCCTTGAAACGGTTGCCGGCCACGGGCCATCCGTTCTTCCACAGTAGGGGACGTATGCCGAGCACGCTCCTGCCGCCCTGGTCGAAGTCGGCCTCGTAATGGCACGACATGATCTCTATGCCCTCGTCGATGATGGTGCGTCCGAAGTGGCCGGGACCGCACACCCTGTCGCCGGCGGCGATGACCATCTTGCCACCGCCGTGGAACATGTCTCTTCCTACATTGTCCATATACGGACCTTCCACACTACGCGAGCGCCCCACCACGATATTGTAGGTGGAATTGACGCCGTCGCAGCAGGTGCCGTGGGTGCCGAGCAGGTAATACCAGCCATCGCGGTAGATGAGGTCGGTGGCCTCGCAGTCGATGGCGATATCCTTTTCCACGTTGCCCTTCACTCGTTCACCTGTCTGCGGGTCAAGTTCTATCAGGCGGATGGTGCCGAAATAGGTGCCATAGCTCACCCACAACCTGCCGGTGGTGGGGTCGAGCAGCAAGCCGGGGTCGATGGCGTCCTGGTCTTCCATACCGTCGGAGGAGCATACCTCCACAGCTTCGGTGTAGTGGAAGTCGGGCGATTTGGGGTCGAGCGTCTTGTTCCACATCGTCAGTATGCGACCGTTATGGCCGCCGCCCAGACCGCCACCCGTGGCTCCGTAGATGACGAGATAGCGGTCGCCGATCTTCAATACGTCGGGTGCGGCACCGCCGCCGGGACGCTCGGCACCGCCATGCCATGTCCATCCATCCTCGGAGATGAGACCGCCGCCGCCGGTACCGAAGGTATAGTATTTGCCGTCGCACTCGGCGATGGTCGACGGGTCATGGATATAGGGTTGCCCTATCTGGGCATTGGCGCTCAGGGCCACGGCCATGGCTGCCAATAAAGAATGTATTCTTTTCATTGTGTCTTTTTGTATGGTTGCGAATGATGGCTTATCTTATCTCCAGGTTCTTGATAGGTTTACCCTCCTTGTCGAGGAAACGCACGCAGAAGTCGCTCAGTCCTGGACCGTTGATCACCGCGCAGCGGAGGATGTTGCGCCCTTTCTTCAGCTTCACACGGGCCGACATGCCGTCGTCGACCACCATGCGGCGGTCTCCGGAGAGCAAGAGCACCTCCTCGCCGTTGAGCCACCAGATGGAGGCTCCATTGCTGCCTGCCGCCAAGCGCACATCGTCGATATCCGCTGGGCTGTCGATGTAGGCGACGGCCCAGAAAAGCGAACCATAGGTCTGGTCGCCCCATTTCTCGGCGAAACGAAACAGTTTCACGTTGTAGTTCTCGCTGTCGAGGGCATGCCAAGCGAGGGTCTGCTTGTCCACCTTTACCTTGTCGCCGGCTTTGGGCATGACGGTCATCTGGTTCTTGAAATAGGTCTTGCCGAAAGCCTCGCGCAACCAACTGTCGGTGAACACGATATTTGAACGGATATCCTGCTTGATGGGTTCCAGCAACATCCACCGGCGGATGAACCCGCCATCGTCGGGGCGCGATGGAGCACTGCCTGCGGGGGAGAAATACTTCGGGCGGTTCTTGAACTGCACCCAGTCGATGCTCATGCCCTCACCTTCGCAGGTCACCACCACATCCGTCACTCCGCTCGGCACATATTCCAGTGGGGCGGTCAGGGTTATCCAGCGACCGCTCATGTCGCGGCGGAACCGTCCTTGCTCGGTCTTCACCGTCATCTCTATCTTGGCTATCACCTTGCCGGTGGCGCTCTTCTCGCGCAGGTAGAACGTGGTGTTCTCCTGTGCCTTGGCGCTCACCACCACATAGGCGTCGGCCAAAGGACTGAAGTCCACATCGGCATAGCGCAGCCAACTGCCTTTCGTGGGCAGGGTAGCAGAGAAACCGCGAAGGGTGCGCGCCGTGTCCACATATTCTATGGTCACACCGCTGGAAGCCTCGCTGTAGCGGTCTATCTCTATCTTCTCAGTGGCTTGGTTGATGCCCACGCCGCGCAGCGTCTCCTTCACTTCCTGTATGGTGCCATCGGCGTTGAAGGCTATCTTCTCGATACAGGCGGAGCGGCGCTTGTCGTCGCGTGGCGAGAAGTCGTTGCGGTGGTAGAAGATATACCACTGTCCTTTGTATTCGAGTATGCTGTGATGGTTGGTCCAGCAGCCGTTGGGGTGCTCGGCCATGATGATACCCTTGAAATCCCAGGGACCTAAGGGGCTCTTCGACATGGCGTAGGCCAATGTCTCGGTGCCGTTGCCGGGGGTTCCCTCCTTGGAACGCACCCAGGGGAAGGTGAGGTAATACCAACCATTGCGCTTGAAGGCGAAAGGTCCTTCCTTGAATCCCTCGGGCAGTCCTTGCATCTCTTGTCCGCCCACCATCATCGGGGGCATCTCCGGACCGACATTGCCGTTGGCGTCGGGCCGTCGGGGGATACGTACCTCGGTCAACTCGCCGTCAAGTTCCGTCATGTTGTCTTTCAACTTGCCCCCGCGTATGCCCATGCCCGACCAGTAGAGGTAGGCGCTGCCGTCTTCGTCGACGAGTACACAGGGGTCGATGCCGCTCACCCCCTTGATGGGCGCCGGCTCACAGGTGAAGGGTCCCTCAGGTCTGTCGGCGGTGGCCACACCGATGGCGAATCCCCGTCCTCCCTTGGGAGCATTGGGGAAAAAGAAATAATACTTCCCGTTTTTATACACGCAGTCGGGTGCCCACATCGAATAACCTGTCGGGTTGCCCCAAGGCACCGTCTCTTGGCTCAATATCATGCCGTGGTCGGTCCACTGGGTCAGGTTTTCCGAGGAAAACACATGGTAGTCGGCCATGCAGAACCAATCCTGGCGTTGGCCTTCGGGTGGCATGATATCATGCGAGGGGTACATGTACACCTTGCCGTTGAACACGCGTGCTGTGGGGTCGGCAGTGAACAGGTCACGGATGATCGGGTTTTGTGCCAACGAGGGTAGGCACATACCGAGCAGTAAGGTAATGACACTTTTTTTCATCCTATTTTGTTGATTGCTGTTTGATTCACTGCAAATTTAATCCAATATGACATATATAAGGTGCTTGGATGTGTTCAATTATTATCCAATTTGTAGCATTTTCCGGTTTGTTACATATGGAAAATAGAATGTGACAAAAGCTAAAGTGACTTTTGGCAGAATAGTTTACCTTTGCATCGCATAAGAAAGATTAAGAAAATATATCAGCAGATTTGTCTAATTGCAATACAAAGAGTTTTTGCTAATTATGATGCGTAGTAATTATTAGTTTATTTTAGTAATAGGTATAATATCGCTTTGTTAGAATGATGTAAGTGTCGCGTCGGGAGATGCGACACTTTTTTTGTTCCTCACCCCTCACTTGTCACTTGTCACTCGTCACTCGTCACTCGTCACCCCTCACCTCTCAAGAAATCGATGGCGGGCTGGTAACCCTGTGCTGCTGCCCGGCGTATCCACCGCAGCCCCATCTGTCTGTCTTCCTTCACCCCTCTGCCGTTCATCAGGAACCATCCGATGGCGAATTGCGCCTGGGGGTCTTTGCCCATGGCGGCCAGCTCATACCAGAAGGCGGCCTCGCCCTCATCGTGAGGAGCGCCGTCGCCGTTCCAGTGGGCGGCACCCACGTTCTTCTGCGACTGGATATGTCCTTGGTAGGCGGCTTCGCGAAACCAGTGGTAGGCGCTCTCATGGTCCATCTCCACGCCTTGGCCTAAGTAATAGGCGTTGGCTATGTTCACTTGCGACTGCACATCACCCGCCACGGCGGCTTTCATATACCAACGGAAAGCCTCGGCATAGTCTTGTTCCACGCCCAACCCCTTGTAATAACATTCTGCCACGTTGAAACAGGCATACATGTCGTTGAGCAGTGCGGCTTTCATGTACCATTCAAAGGCCAAGGCGGGGTTGGCTTTCACACCGCGTCCCCGCTCATAGCATACGCCCAGGTTGTTCATCGCCTTGGCGTCGCCTTCATAAGCCGCCTTCCTATAACTGTCGGCCAGGTCTCTGTCCTTGTTCATGTTATCGTTTGTCTAATACCAAAGACTATTCGCGCCTCAGTGCGGCAACTACCTCTCCAACCCGTCTAATAGGACGAAGGCCGCCCAGTAGCGGGGCTCCTGCCATTGCGGTTGGCTGCGTACGGCTGCCTTGGCGCGTTCCAGGGCGTCGTGCTTGGACATGTTGTCCTTCCAGTGGCGGTAGAACTCCGTCATCAGGTGCGTCGTGGCGGCATCGTCGACCGACCAGAGCGACATGAGGATGGAGGAGGCTCCGGCTTTCTTGAATCCCCGTTGCAGGCCGAACACACCGTCGCCCGTCACCGTCCCCTGACCGGTCTGACAGGCGGAGAGCGTCACCAGGTCCAGACCCCTGAGGTCGAGCGTGGCTATCTCCTCGGAGGTGAGCACACCATCATCCACTCCCACGGGAATCTGCAAGCCTCGAATCTTGTTGTCGGCTCCTGCCATGAAGAGTCCGCTGCATATCATGGCCATGTCTTCTTGCGTCATCCCCTCGCCGGGCGTGTAGCGGCTGGGGGCGTAATAGAACCCATGGGTTCCGATGTGTATCAGTCGTTTTTTCTGCCCGCTCAGGGCCTTGAATGATGCTTCGGTGCCCTTCTTGCCCTCAAGCGTCTCCACCTTCATCATCGACGAACCCGAACCCGCCAGCAAGGCGCTCACCTTGTCGGCCTCTTCCTTCGTCCCGGTCAGGTAGGGGAGTCTTGTCTGCTTGGCGCCCCGTCCGTCGTCGAAGGAGAAGGGGTCGTGCACTGTTGTCTCCTCTCCTCGGGTCAATGTGTAGCTACGGGCGTCGGCAGCCAGTTCTCCCGTGCTGGTGCTGTAGATCAGACCGCCGTACACCACTCCGTCCTTGCCCGTGGCCTTCCTGTGGGTTGCCAACTCGCGGGTGGAGGAGAGACGATAGAGGTTGACGCGGTCGGACACGTATCCACTGCCCGACCAGTGGCCGAGCGATTCGATGGGCATGCCGTGCAACTTCCCTATGGGCGAGAAATAGATGTTCTTGATGCCGCCGCCCAACTGTTTGAGGATGGGTTTCCACAGGAGATGGGCGAAATAGTCGTCGCGCAAGGAGCCACCGAAATACAGGTCGCCGATGTCGTTCATGTCGAACAGGCGGAGCAACAGCGGCTCCTTCATCTGTCGGGTGAGCAGGATGGCGGCATAGACGTCTTCATTCCTCGTGCCCGATTGCCATAGGTGGAAGGTTTTGTCCTTATCGTATACATACGTGATTTCCTGTTCCACTTTCCTCACCTTGACAAATTCCACGGCTGCATCGTCGACACCGAGGTTTTTCTGCACGTCTTTCCAATCCGTGACCAGTGCTTGGGTGTAGTCCTTGTATGATTGCAGCATACCGGCCAGTTGCTGTTGCTTGGCGTTGATGGATCGGTAAAGGGCATCGATAGGGATGGTACGCTGTTCCTCGGGCAGTTGGAGCTGCTGTTTGAGCACCAATTTGTCGTGCAGGATTTCCTCGTACAGTTCCTTGCCCTTTCCGTCTTTCTGTTCTTGCAACGCCTCGCGCATGAGGTTTTCCGAATTGAGGAGTATGCCTTTGCTCAGCAGGGCGGCGTTGTAGCTGACTGCGGAAGGTGTCGACGATGCTCCGTTGGGCGCTATTCTTTGGAGTGCGCAAAAGGGTATAAGTTCCTGGTAGTAATGGTTGAAGAAGTTCCAGTACCGATGCTGCTCGTCAAGGGTCATCCCGATGAAGTTGTTCCTGACATTGGATGTCTGGAGGTCATAGAACCTGCCATACAGCCTCTCCGCCTCGTCATTGCATGCCCTTCTCTTCTCGCTGTCCATATCCTTGGAAGGACGGGCGAGGTAATGTGCCAAGGCCAGGAGGGCGTTCACCGTTTCGGGATGTTCCGCCCCGAGATGGGCCTGCCGCCATTGGTAGCATTGGCGGGAGAGGCCGATCACCTCTTCGCTGGCCCGGGAGTCGACTTGGGAGTTTTCCCGGTATTGCACCTGGGCGTAGAGGAAACGTGCTTTGTCGTATTCGCGGCTGTCCTTCCCGAAAAGGCTGTCGGCCATGTGCAGGGCACGTTCGGCGTCTTTGATGGCACTGCCCAGAATGCCATAGTGCAGGAAACTGGAACATTCAAGCATCAGCGCTTCCAGATACAGACGGTCGTCCTTCTCGTCTGCCCCGTCCAGAATGTTCATGACCGTGCGGGCTTGGTCTTTGGCATCCACGGGATTGTCGAACTGTAGGGTGGCCAAGGCATAGATATAGTAACTCTTAGCGGCTTCGACGCTCTTGTCGCCGCACAGCTCATTCTTCTTCGGACCTCCATAGCAGATCCACGCGAAGGCCCGCGACGAGTCGCGCACGGCGATGTAAGCCAGGGCCAGGCTGTCGACGGCATGGAGATAGGCGAGTGAGGTGCTGTCGCCCGAAGCCTCCATCCTGTCGACGATGCTACGGCGGGTGCGCAGGTATGCCAAGTCGGTGCCGCCATCCCATTGGCGCGACACATCCGTGTCGAACACCTCGGGCATGTTGATGGATACCATGCCTCCGTAATTCAGCTGGATGCCCTCGGCCTCCGCTTCCTCGCCCATGACCCTCAGTCGCGCAAAACCGTTCTCGTGCAGATAGTCTTGTCCTAATCGCGCATAAGAGCGGATGGCGAAGTTCTCATAACTGGTGCTCATGCCGTATTCGCTGCAGTCATAATAATAGGTGGCCAGGCTGACGCACTGTTGGGCGTAGTCGATATGGCTGGTGCCATAGAGCCTTTGGATGAACGACAGGGCGCGTTCGCCATGGGTGATGGCTTCCCTCGGCTTGCCCAGTCGGTAGAGAGCCGAGGCCTTGTGGTTGAGGGCGAAGGCGTATTCCGCACGGAAGGTGTCGCCCTGTTGCTCATAGGCGTTGATGGCACGGTCCAGCAGAGTTAAGGCTTCGGCGTTGTCGCCATTGTCGTAGGCTCTTAGTCCCGCCTGGTAGTCGTCGTCCTGGGCCATGGCAGTGGCGGTGGCCAAGAGTGTCATGAGAAATAGGAAAAGACGTGTCATAAAGGTTTCGCTTGGATGAATGGTCTGTTTGCTGAAGGCAAAAGTACAAAATATTATCATATTATCCAAAACACTTGACCAAATCCTTTTTTTTCTTTTTTTTGCAAGCCCAATCTTCATTATCCAACAATGAATACCGCTATCTACACACTTACGTCGGCACTGCACGACGAAAAGGCCATCAAAGCGCAGACACAGGAGTTCCTCGACAGCCTGAAGATAGACTACCTGCTGCGTGGCGACGATTTCTCCGATTTCGGCCAACATACGCTCAATCTCATCTATGTGCGCACCGGAGGCACCGAAGGTATCTTCCTGAAGATGTTCACCGACCTGACAAAAAGATGTCCGCACCCCATCTATCTGCTTACCTCGGGCAAGAGCAACTCGCTCGCCGCCTCGATGGAGATACTCTCCTTCCTCCGACAACAACGACTGGAAGGCGAGATCATCCATGGAACGCCAGAATATATCGCCCAAAGAATCAAGGAACTGGAACAGCAGTGCCTCATCAGGCAGCGGCTCCGTGGCTGCCGCCTCGGCATCATCGGACAGCCTTCCGACTGGCTCATCTCCAGCCATGCTTGTCCGGAAGAACTGAGATGTCGTCTGGGCGTCGAATTGGTGGATGTGCCCATGGAGGAACTGCTCGCCGAGATCGACAAGGCGTCTGATGTGTTGCCTCCGCCCATCACCGCCAAGGGCTCCGAGCAGGTGGTGGCATCGCTTGCCGGCGCCGCCAAGATTTACCACGCGCTGAAAACCATCGTCAAGAGATTCGGATTGAAGGGCTTCACCTTGCGTTGCTTCGACCTTCTCTCCGCTGTCCATAACACGGGATGTCTGGCCTTGGCCAAACTTAACAGCGAGGGCGTCATAGCCGGCTGCGAGGGCGATGTGCCGGCGATGGTCTCCATGGCGGTGGCGCAGGCAACCACGGGCGGCACGGGATTCCAGGCCAATCCCTCGAGTATCGACCCACAGACGGGTCGTATCACCTTCGCCCATTGCACCATACCGCTGGATATGGTGGAGCGTTATGAGCTCGACACACATTTCGAGTCGGGTATCGGCGTGGGCATACGGGGATATGTGAAGCCGGGCCCCATCACTATCTTCAAGCTCGCCGGCAACCTGTCGCGATCATTCATAGCCGAGGGGGCATTGCTGGAATGTCAGGACAAACCCGACCTGTGCCGTACGCAGATGCTCATACAGCTTGACGACCCAACACTCACGTCTTATTTCCTCTCCAACCCGATAGGCAACCACCATATCATCATTCCCGGCCGTCATAAGATGGCTCTCACACATATCCTTCATGCAAATGATTGAAATAACATCGCTACAGCAACCAGGTGTCGATATCTTCGCTTCGCTCACCGAGGCACAACTGCGCAACCGGCTCGACCCACAACGGGGACTGTTCATCGCCGAGAGTCCCAAAGTGATACATGTGGCGCTCAACGCAGGTTATGAACCCGTGGCATTGCTATGCGAACGTAAACATATCACAGGCGATGCCGCCGAGATCATCGCCCGCTGTGGCGATATCCCCGTGTATACCGGCGACCGTGAGGTGCTGGCGCAACTCACGGGCTACACGCTCACCCGCGGTGTGCTCTGTGCCATGCGCCGACGACCGATGCTCACCGTCGGCGAGGTGTGTCGCGAGGCACGCCGCATCGTAGTCATCGATGGGGTGGTGGACACCACCAATATCGGGGCTATCTTCCGTTCGGCGGCGGCATTGGGCATCGACGGGGTACTGCTTACCACCGATTCCTGCGACCCGCTCAACCGTAGGGCCATACGCGTGTCGATGGGCTCGGTGTTCCTGGTGCCGTGGACTTGGCTCGATGGTCCCGTCAACCGTCTGCATGAGTGGGACTTCCGCACGGTGGCCATGGCGCTCACCGACAGGTCCATACCTTTGGATGCACCTGTGCTGCAACAGGAACCACGGCTGGCCATCATCATGGGAACGGAAGGTGATGGCCTGCCTCAGGAAACCATCACCTCCGCCGATTATGTGGTGCGAATACCCATGGCCCACCATGTCGACTCGCTCAACGTGGCTGCCGCCGCGGCCGTCGCCTTCTGGGAGCTGAGAGTGAAGTGTTGAGTGTTTAGTGTTGAGTGTTGAGTGTTTAGTGTTTAGTGTTGAGTGTTTAGTGTTAAGTGTTAAGTGTTGAGTGTTAAGTGTTGATTGTTGAGTGTTAAGTGTTGAGTGGTGAGTGGTGAGAAGTGGAGACATTACTCCGCTGTGGACATATCTCTCACCCCTCACCCCTCACCTCTCACCTCTCACCTCTCACCTCTCCTATCTCATTCAAAGATGGCGTTTTTCTCAATCTTCCATCCCTCGCGCTTCAGCAGCCCGCAGTCGGGACCCTTGAACATCTTCGCTGCCTCTAAGTCGCCCTTCATCTGCCAGTCGAGCCACGCCAGCGCGGCGATGGTGAACTCGCCGCCGTGAGGCTGGCCGTAGGTGCCGCCATGTCCTACAGGATAGTTGATGGCGCAGGCGGGCACATGGCTGATACGGTGGAAATCGTCCATGCCGTTGCCATAGGCGATATCTTCCTCTCCGCCCAGCATATACATGACAGGTGTGTGTATCTCCTGCAACTTCTCTTTCGGGGGCATGGGCATACCGCCCACGGCACTGCCGGCGTTCTGCTGGTTGAACAGGCCACTGTTGCATATCATCAGCAGGGTGATGCGCGGGTCGGCGCAGTTGAAGAGGGTCTGCAGACCACCGCACGACATGCCTGCCACGCAGATGTTCTTCACGTCGATCTTGTTGTAATAGGGTGAGTGTTCATCGGCGTTCTGTGCCATCACCCAGTCGATGGACTCTATCTGTTGCTCGCTCTTCGACATCGGTCCGTGATACCATTCGTCGGTCATGGGGATGAACCCCGTGGCCACCACGATATAGCCATGCGAGGCTATCTCGTTGAGGAACTTGATGTGCTCGAAAGGAGAGTTGTTGCACGCTCCGTTGCCCCATACCAGCACGGGCAGGCGATGGCCGGGACCGAATGGTGTCAGGTCCTGCGGGACGATCACGGTATGCGCCTCCAGCGAAGGCTCCTCTTTCATGATGGCTTTATACTGGCCCAGGCCACCTTCTTCAATCACACGTGTCTTCTGGCCGTTGGCCATGCCTACGATGGCCAACACCGCTAAAGTTGATAATAGTCTTTTCATACGTTTTTTAGGTTATAGAATTTACTCGTGCAAAAATAATGAAAAATTTCGTATTCTTTTGTCTTCATCCTGTTTTTTCGTATTTTTGCAATCATATTAAAAGGGAAATGAAACAAACGATACCTGTAGTGGGCATGGCCTGCGCTTCCTGCCAAGCCCATGTGGAAAAGACCTTGCGCGAGCTGCAAGGCATCAACGAGGTGCAGGTGAGTCTTACCGCCCGTCATGCCGTGGTCGACTACGACCCTGCCGTCATTACGCCGGGGCAGATGAAAGAGGCCGTCAATGCCATCGGCTTCGACCTAGTGGTCGAGGAGGAGCAACGGTTGGAGGAACTGGAACGGTCGGAATACCGCCGTCTGTTGCGTTCCACCATCCTTGCCTGGGTGCTCGCTGCCTTGGTCATGGCCTTGTCGATGGGATGGCTCGATGTGGGCGGGCGCGATGCCGCCAACCAACTCTCTCTTGTGCTTGCCCTCGTGGCGATGGCTGTCTGTGGACGCTCGTTCTATGTGCGTGCCGCCAAGCAGGCTCGCCATGGCATGTTGTCCATGGATTCGCTCGTGGCGCTTTCCACCTCCATCGCCTTCCTCTTCAGCGTGGTCAATACGTTCTGGGGCGACAGGCTCTGGGGCTCCCATGGGTGGCACACCTATTACGATGCCTCGGTCATGATCATCGCCTTCGTGCTCTTGGGGAGGGTACTCGAACAACGTGCACGGAGGGCTACGGCGGGCAGCCTGCGTCGACTCATGTCGCTGGCTCCCAAAACGGCGCGTCTGGTGCGCGACGGGCAGGTCGACGAGGTGCCCATCTCCACCATCACCGTGGGCGATGTGCTCGAGGTGCGTGCAGGTGAGAAGATACCCGTCGATGGCTCGGTTGCCCAGGCGGAGAGTTTCATGACCGCCGATGCCGCCTACGTCGACGAGTCGATGCTTACGGGCGAGCCGGCTCCCGTGGCCAAACGGCGGGCCGACCCTTTGATGGCGGGCACGATGCTCCGTCAAGGTAAGATGTTGATGCGCGCCCGACGCACGGGCGAACAGACGGCGGTGGCGCAGATGATCGAACAGGTGCGCCGCGCACAGGACAGCAAGGCACCCGTGCAGCGGGTGGCCGACCGCATGGCGGCGGTCTTCGTGCCCGTGGTGCTCGCCTTGGCGTTGCTCACGTTCGTATTGTGGTGGGTCATCGGTGGATCGGCCTATCTCTCCCAGGCCATCCTCTCGGCGGTGGCGGTCATGGTGGTAGCCTGTCCGTGTGCCATGGGCTTGGCCACGCCTACGGCGCTTATGGTGGGCATCGGCAAGGCTGCGGAGAAGAACATGCTCATCAAGGATGCTGCGGCGTTGGAGAACATCAGGAAGATCGATGCGCTGGTCATCGACAAGACGGGCACGCTCACCATACCCAACCAACAGGTGGACTTCACTAAGATAGACAACCTGCCCATCGAGGAGCGCGAGACGCTCAAGCCGCATGCCGCCGAGGCGATGAAGACGTTGGCCGACATGGGCATAGAGGTCTATCTCATGAGTGGCGACCGCGAGGAGGCAGTGTCGCACTGGGCACATCTCGTGGGCATCGACCATTGGCAGAGCGGGGTGAAACCCGACGACAAGGAGGCCTTGGTGCGCCGGCTGCAGCAGGAGGGGCATCGTGTAGCGATGGTGGGCGACGGCATCAACGATTCGGCGGCCATCGTCCTCGCCGATGTGGGCATAGCCATGGCCAAGGGAGCCGATGTGGCCATCGATGTGGCGCAACTCACACTTATGGGCGACGACCTGCGCCGCCTGCCCCAGGCGGTGGATCTCTCACGGCGCACGGTGTCGATGATCCACCAGAACCTCTTCTGGGCGTTCATCTACAACCTTGTGAGCATCCCTTTGGCGGCGGGAGCCCTACGGCTCTTCGGCATCGATTTCCAACTCACGCCCATGTGGGCGAGCGCCCTCATGGCGTGTTCCAGCCTGAGCGTGGTGCTCAACAGCCTGAGGCTGAAGGGCGAGATGTGAGGAGCAAGGGGCAAGGAGCAAGAGGCAAGAGATGTGTTCACAGCGGAGTATTGTCTTCACTCCTCCACTTTTCACTCCATTTGAGTTTAATAACAATAAAAAGATAATCAATGAGAAAAAGTCTTCTTTCGGCATGTCTGTTGCTGATGGGTATGAACATACAGGCACAGTCTTTTGAGACGGCTGCTCAAGCGGTGGAACACATGGGCATAGGGTGGAACCTTGGCAATACACTCGACGCCCACGACGGTAACCTTTGCCCGGATATCGTCAAGTCGGAAACGATGTGGGGACAGCCTGTCACCCGTCCCGAACTGATGGCGATGATGAAGGAAGCGGGATTCATGACCATCCGTGTGCCTGTCACCTGGTATCCTCACATGGATGAAAATGGCAAGGTAGACGAGGTGTGGATGCAACGGGTGCACGAGGTAGTCGATTATGTCATCGACCAAGGGATGTATTGCGTGCTCAATGTGCACCACGACACGGGCGATGGTCCGCAGTGGCTGCATGCCAGCATGGAGGTGTACGAAGCACAGAAAAGCCGGTTTGAATACTTGTGGACGCAGATTGCCGAGGAGTTTCGCGACTACGACCACCACCTGCTCTTCGAGGCATACAACGAGATGCTCGACAAATACAACTCTTGGTGCTTCGCTTCGTTCGCACGCACCGGTGGTTACAATGCCGCCGACGCCTCCGACGCCTACCAAGCCATCAACAGCTATGCGCAGAGCTTCGTCGATGCTGTGCGCGCCACAGGGGGCAACAACAGCCAGCGCAACCTGGTGGTCAACACCTATGCGGCAACTTGCGGGTCGGGCACATGGAACGCGCATCTCGCAGATCCTCTCAAGGAGATGGCACTGCCCGACGACCCTGCAGGCAGCGGACATATCGCCTTCGAGGTGCATTGCTATCCTTCCATCTTCAAGGAGGATAACAGCATCCGACCCATGAGCGAGATAAAGACCGAGGTGAACCAGGCGGTCAGCCGGATCAACAGCCACCTCGTCGGCAAGGGGGCGCCGGTCATCATCGGCGAATGGGCGGGAACCTATGTCAACAAAACGGAGCAGAACTACGAGCAGCGCCATCAGCACCTCATCGACTTCGTCGACTTCTTTGTCAAGACGATGAAAGACAACCATATCGCCACCATAGAATGGAT
Organism: uncultured Prevotellaceae bacterium; assembly: GCA_900316685.1. Classification (GTDB taxonomy): domain Bacteria; phylum Bacteroidota; class Bacteroidia; order Bacteroidales; family Bacteroidaceae; genus Prevotella. The sequence goes on from ONDS01000005.1 coordinate 99,777, forward strand.
GGGGCTGAGCGACGGGGCGTTCCGCTCCGATCCGGTGTTCAGCCAACCCGACCTGGCTGCGGCCATCGCCAAGGCCTATCATGGTGATGACTACCAGGGACTTTGGCCCAGTCTGGACGACAGGACGGAATATGTGGCGTTTGAGGGAGACAAGACGCTCTACTGGGGCAAGGGCATACATATCGGGGCGGCCATCTTCGCAGCCATGGACAAGACGCTGCAACTCCACCTCACCTATGCCTCCAACGGACAACTCAACGACTGCATCCAACTGTATGATGGCAACTGGGGAGAGAAAACGCCGTTCTACGTCGATGGCAAGTCTTTCAACGGCGATTTCAACCCCAACCAGTATTATGCGCCGAGTGCCGAAAGCCGCACCACCGTGCTGACCTTCAGTCCGGAGGTGTATGATATATTGGCACAGAAGGGCCTCATCATCCATGGCGAGGGCATCACGCTCACGCGGGCGGTACTCGTCAACACCACGACGGGGATAACGGAAACGATTGTCGAACAACCGAACGACGCACCCGTCTACGACCTTAGTGGGCGTAGGGTGACCCATCCCCAACGGGGAATCTATATCCGTCGGGGCAAGAAGTTCGTGGTCAGTACTACTGCGAATAGTCGCTGAAAGGTTGTTGACAACTACATGCACCAACCATACTTTTGACACGATACTGGCATGAATATGTTCTTATGTTCATGTTCGAAAAAACAATCCATGTGTCTGAAAAACTGTTCATCTGTTGAAATTTTGTTTTTTTAAGCTTTAATCGGCAGATACGTTTGGTTTTCTCTTTTTCTTGCCGTATCTTTGCAAACTCAATTCGGAAATAGGAAAAAACGATAATAACAATCAAATGAAAAAACTAATGATGGCGTTGGCCTTGATGGTGACAGTTGCCTTAGGAGCCAACGCCCAGCAACAAGTGAAGTATTCTGCATCAGTCAATGGGGTGACCTTCTATATGCTACCCGTGGAAGGGGGAACGTTCAATATGGGACACGATGTCACCTCCGATATGTTCTACCATAACGACAGCCCGGCACACGAGGTGGCGGTGGAAAGCTTTCTCATCGGCGAGACGGAGGTGACACAGGCTCTCTGGAAAGCGGTGATGGGAGAGAACCCCTCACGATTCACCGAATCCGACGACAACCCTGTGGAAGGGGTGAACTGGGGGCAATGCCAGCGCTTCATCTCTCGGCTGAACGAACTGACCAACCTCAATTTCCGGCTGCCCACAGAGGCGGAGTGGGAGTTCGCGGCGCGTGGCGGCAACCTCTCCAAGGGAACACTCTATGCCGGTTCCGACGACTATGAGGACGTGGCATGGATAGGGGAGAACGATGGCAAGCAAACCCATCCCGTGGGAGGAAAGAAACCCAATGAGCTGGGACTGTACGACATGACAGGCAACGTGTGGGAATGGACCTCGTCGGGATTCTCACGATATGGGACGGAACCGAAGCTCCAACCCACGGATGGCGGCTATCTCTTCGTATACCGTGGCGGCGGCTACATCAGCAGCGACCGACAATCCAGCGTCTACCACCGCTCCTATGGACAGCTCACCGATTCCAATCATTACATCGGCCTGCGTCTCGCCCTTTCGATGCCGCAAAAGCAGGAAGAGGGGCAAAGCCAGAACCAGTGATTTGCAAATAAAACGTCATCTATTGCCCAATGATGATACTTTTTTGATGTCAGCATAAAATAGTAAGGTCAATCTATGGAAAGGTTGACCTTTTTTTATTACTTTTGTCGTGAATCAATATCCATCACATTATCAAACTACCAATGAAACGAACACTCAATCTCCTCTGGATGGCCATAGCCGCAGTATGCTGCATGGCCAACCCCGTCACCATCCAAACGAAAAGCATCGCCTTGGTGATCAAGGCAGAAAATGGAGCACAACCCGAATATGTGTATTTCGGAAAGAAACTGCCAGGCTCCGACCTCAACCATGTGCAACCGCACGTGTTCGGGCGCATGGATGCCTATCCCGCCTATGGTATGAATACCCCGGCCGAGGCGGCACTCGCCATACGTCATGCCGATGGCAACATGAGCACGCAGCTGACGGTCACGGGCACTTCCACCGAAGCCGAAAAGGGCGGCACCATCACCCGCATACACCTCAAGGACAAGGTCTATCCCGTCAGCGTCGACCTCTGCTATAAGGCTTACAACGATGTCGACATGATCGAGGCATGGACGGAAATCACCAACAACGAGAAATCCACCGTCACGCTTACACAGTTCGCCTCGGCCATGCTCCCCATACGGCGGGGCAACGTGTGGCTCTCACATTTCTATGGTTCATGGGCCAACGAGGCCCGATTGGCGGAGGAACCCATCCTGCCAGGGCAGAAGGTAATCAAGAACAAGGATGGAACGCGCAACTCGCATACCGACCATGCCGAGGTGATGTTCTCGCTCGACGGCAAGGCACGTGAGAACCAGGGAGCGGTCATCGGAGCGGCCCTCTGCTACAGCGGCAATTACCGCCTGAAGATTGAGACGGATGACACCGACTACCACTATTTCTTCGCAGGCATCAATGAAGACAACTCAGAGTATCACTTGAAGAAAGGAGAGACGTTTGTCACCCCGCGTCTCGCCCTTTCCTATTCAGACGAGGGACTCTCGGGCGTGTCGCGCAACTTCCATAAGTGGGGGCGCAAATACATGATGATGCACGGCGACCGCGAACGTAAGATATTGCTCAACTCATGGGAAGGCGTCTACTTCGACATCAATCAGCAGGGCATGGACCAGATGATGGGCGACATCGCCGACATGGGGGGCGAACTGTTCGTCATGGATGATGGGTGGTTCGGCGTGAAGTATCCACGCAAGACCGACAATTCATCGCTCGGCGACTGGGAGATAGACCGCACCAAACTGCCGGAGGGCATCGAGGGGCTCATCCGCGATGCGAAGAAACATGGCATCAAGTTCGGTATATGGATCGAACCGGAGATGACCAACACGGTGAGTGAGCTCTATGAGAAACACCCCGACTGGGTCATCAAGGCACCGCAACGCGACGCCGTGGTCGGTAGAGGTGGCACACAGCTGGTGCTCGACCTGTCCAACCCCAAGGTGCAGGACTTCGTGTTCGGGGTGGTGGACCGTCTGATGACGCAGTATCCGGAAATCGATTACATCAAGTGGGATGCCAACATGGCTATCATGAACCACGGAAGCCAATACCTGCCGGCGGCTGACCAGAGCCATCTCTACATTGCTTATCATCGAGGCTTCGAGGCCACATGCAAACGAATACGCGAGAAATATCCCGACCTCACCATACAGGCCTGTGCCAGTGGCGGCGGTAGGGCCAACTGGGGCGTCATGCCTTACTTCGACGAGTTCTGGGTGAGCGACAATACCGATGCGCTGCAACGTATCTATATGCAGTGGGGAACATCTTATTTCTTCCCGGCCATCGCCATGGCAAGCCATATCTCGGCCACACCCAACCATACGGTGTTCCGCACCACGGCACTCAAATACCGCATCGATGTGGCTATGAGCGGACGATTAGGCATGGAGATACAACCCAAGAACATGACCGACGAGGAGAAGACGCTCTGCCGCAATGCCATAGCCGAATATAAGCAGATACGACCCATCGTGCAGTTCGGCAATATCTATCGGCTGGTGTCGCCTTACGACCATTTGGGCGTGGCGTCGCTCATGTACGTCACTGAGCAAAAAGACAAGGCGGTATTCTATTGGTGGAAGACGGAGTCGTTCCAAAACGAGCATCTCCCGCGTGTAAAGATGGCTGGCCTCAATGCCAACCGCTACTATCGTGTGCATGAACTCAACCGCATAGACCTCCAACCGCTCGACTGCGAGGGACAGGTCTACTCAGGTGAGTATCTCATGAGCCGTGGACTTGAGATGCCTCATCTCAACGAGACGGAATGGGGCAAGAAAAGCGACTGGTCGAGCCGTGTGATCCTGCTCGAAGCCGACCACTGATCTTCACGAATGTTGATATCGAACACGAATAGCACTAATCTTCACGAATGTTGATATCGAACACGGTTGTAGTGTAGTAATCTGGGGCGCTTATCATTTGTAAATATGAGAAACAGGAAAATTTTATATTCTGAAATACAAAAACTACCTAAAAATTTGTATTTGCAAATATAAATTATTAACTTTGCACCAAAATCCTGATAAAGCGAGGGCAAAGAAAGTTTCTTTCAACTTGCAGAGCGTGAAGGATTTATCTAAATTTTTTAAACTATGGAGTCGATAGAATTACAGCCCCTTTTCAACAATTATCATCGTAAGATTGCCAGAATAGACTTGCGGTTTAAACGTTACCTGTACGACCAAATCAATTGGAGCGCCAGGATTATCAGCATCAAGGGCGCGCGTGGCGTGGGAAAGACCACAATGCTCTTGCAGCATATTCTTGAAAACTATGAGGACATCGACAAGACGCTCTACGCTTCGTTGGATGATTTGTGGTTTTCCACTCACTCCCTGATAGATTTGGTGGATTGGGCAGACCAGCATGGTATGCAAAGATTATACCTTGACGAAGTACACAAATATGAAAGATGGAAGGAAACGCTGAAGAATATCTACGACAGTTATCCCGACATGAGCATTGTCTATACCAGCAGCTCGCTGCTCATCATGGATAATGCCACGGTAGACCTTTCACGTCGGCAGACTGCTTATACGCTTTACGGATTGTCATTCAGGGAGTTCCTGGCATTTGAGAATATCCTTCAATATCCTGCCATAGCTCTTGAAGACCTTTTGCAGAACCATGTTCGCCATGCTATGCAGATTGTGCAGAATGTGAAGGTGGCATCCTACTTTGAAAATTATCTGGAGCATGGATACTATCCTTTCTATCGTGAGGTGGGCGAAGATTTTGCATCACGGCTAAGGGAAATTGTATCTGTGGTTATCGATAGCGATTTGCCTGCCGTAGAGAACATGACGTTTGAGACCATACAAAAGGTGAAGAAGCTGGTGATGATTATCAGCGAGCGTGTGCCTTTTGAGCCCAAGATGTCAGATCTGTGGACACAGTTGGCTACAAATAACGAGTTGGGACTACGTATGCTTTATGCTCTTGACAAAGCACAGATTCTAGCCTTACTTACCTCAAAAGCGAAGAATTACAAATTCTTATATAAGCCCGACAAGATCTTCTTGGGAAATCCAAACTTGATGCATGCCCTATGTCCCGTGGTGAATAAGGGCAATGAGCGAGAGACATTGTTTTGCTGCCAGTTGCAGGTAAATAATGATGTGAAGCATCCTCTTAAAGGTGATTTCCTGGTTAATGACAAGTATCTCTTTGAAGTTGGAGGAAGGAAGAAATCGTTTGAGCAGATAGCAGATGTTCCCAACAGCTTCCTTGCTGTGGATGATACCGAAGTTGGACATGGCAATCGTATCCCTTTATGGCTCTTTGGTTTTACCTATTGATTAATCTACAAACGTCACGAGGTCAGAATATATACGATAACGAGCCTATCCGTGTCGATTCGTGAAGATTCGTGTTCGTTCTTCACCTCACCATATCCACTTCGTCAACGGGCAGGGAGATGCTTTGCACCTTCTCGCCCTTGGCGGTGTAGATATGCAGGATGGGAAGCAGGTGTTGCTTGTAGATATACGTAAACTCCTTGTTTTCCTCCAACGGCACCTCTTCGGAACGCAGCTCGGTGCTCGTCGTGATGATATAGTCCTGGGCCAGGTTCATCTCAGCGGCCATGAGCATGTTGGTGAGCGTATGGGAGACCGACACGAACAGCTCATTCTCCAACACCTTCACCTCCTGGGTGTAGGGATAGACAAGTAGTGTGCTCTGAAGGGCGTGCATCGTGCCGTTGAACTCCTCGACATTGACCACCACCACGGGAGCCTCGCCGAAATCCTGTAACATCACGGTCTGGCCGCTGCCCTCAACCGTATGCTCAAGGTATCTCGGCTGCTTGTCCACCAGGCAGTAGATGCCTTTGATGAGCAGGTCGTGGTAATGACCCTCCTGACTCAACACCTTCACCACCTGGTCCTTCCACGAGGCATACATCCATAGGTTGATGTGATAGAAATCATCGTCGGCGGCTTTTGGCAGACGCTCCACGAAAAAAGTGTACTGGTCTTCCAGACCGGGATAGGTGCTGTTCTCGCAGTCCTGGTCCGTGAAGGGATGAGGAACATCGGCGAACAGATCCTCGAAATACTTGCTGGCGGCCACCGCGCCCTGGGGGAGTCCCAACTGATGCAGGTGAGCCATGTCGATGGCCATCGACACGCTGGCGATGAGCATGATGGCAATGGTAAGAAGGGTTCTTTTCATGGATGACGTTTTTTTGACGTTGACGCTACAAAGATAATCTTTTAATTCCTATTCCGTTTGTTTTTTCATCCTTTTTTTTCTTAATCCTCGGATTTTCCTTATCTTTGCACCATATCAACACATCATAGACGATGAAAAACCTGATCATACTACTATTCATTCTCGCCGTCACTCAAGCGCAGGCGCAGGACGGCTACACCTCATCCCCCTATGCCGTAGAACAGCAGACAAATCTGTCGGAGCGCAACAGGGTGATCTATCATCAGCAGCAGTACCTCTACCGACAGGGACAGTCGCTCTATTTCATCAGGATGGATCTGGAATGGCCGCGTTTCCTCAGCTATTCGCCCATGACCGTCTTGCAGCGCTACCTCACTCGCGAGATCTTCGGGGTGGAGAGCGAGTCGATGGAGACGGCGCGGGAGCAATACCTCGCCACGAAAGGGGAACGGTTGGACAGGGTGCCCGATGAGGAGGGATTGCACTCTTATTATATCTTCCTTAGTGTCAACGAGATGGAATATATCCCTAATCGTTATGTGTCGTTGCGGGTCATCTCACGTACCGAACCGAAGGATACCGCCGAGCAGGTGGTCGAAAGCCACAAGCTCATCACCTACGATATTGCCGGCGACCAGCTGCTCACCACGCGCGACCTGCTTCAGAAGTCGGCGCAGCATACGGACAGGGAACTGGGCATCGAGCTGGCGGAGTTGCTGCTCATGAGGACCGACACCGACGATCCGCAATGGGTCATTGACTGCTTCCCCGGCGAGATGTGTCTCATGCGGGCGGGAGCGTACTACGACCTTAACCTGTATCAGGGAAACGACGACTATCATGCGCTGACCATCATACTCAACGACGAGTTGCAACATTTCATCAACAAGAAAACGAAACAGATGCTCAAGGCGGAGGTCGCCGACCGCCAACCGGTGCCCGTGGCCTACCGCCCATGGTATGCCGATACGGCGCAGGTCTATAGCGTGGCGGAACAGATGCCCTCCTTCCGGGGTTCCAATGAGGAACTGTATAAGTATCTGAGCGACAACTGCCAGTATCCGCCCATTGAGGAGGCATTAGGCATCGACGGTAGGGTGGTGGTTCAGTTCGTGGTGGAGAAAGACGGCAACATCTCGTCGCCCACCGTGGTGGCTCCCGTCAGTCCCGGACTCGACCGCGAGGCTGTGCGCTTGGTCATGGCCATGCCACGGTGGCAACCCGCACTGCGCGACGGACTCCCCGTACGTACCATCGTCAGCCTGCCCATAGGTTTTGCAAAATAAGGTATAAGCTGTAATATATTCGGACTAACTCAAGAAATTTTTGGGTAATTATTCTAATTATTCTAATTTCTTCCAGAAAAACATAGTTAAACGGATGACAAACTACTTCGGTTTTTTCCTGCTATCTTTGCGCCTGAAAACAAGATAACAGGATAATATCATACCATGACCAACACAAATCTTCAGGAGATGCTCGACGAGAACGAGCGTCGAAACCGCCTTATCCGTGCTCTTTTCGACCCGCTCACAGGCGAGGGCAGCACGGGCGAACGGATGGTCGTCACACTGAACGATGTCTACGACCGGCCTACCTCCTTCCACCTCCCCCTGCCGATGATGAACGAACCGATGGCTCGCGAGGCTTCGCAGTGTGGCTCCATCCTCGCGGCGGCGCAACGGCTACACCTCGGCATCGTTTCGCTGGTGGATGCGCGCGATGTGTTTCACCGACTGCGCTGCCGCTACGATTTCCCTTACTGGGCGGCAAGCCATGTGCGCATCAAACCCAAGCAGGGGGGCGACGATGTGCCCTTCGTGCTCAACCGACCGCAGCGGCGCTTGGTGGAGGCGTTCGAGGAGATGCGCCTCGCCGGACAGCCCATCCGCATCATCGTGCTCAAGGCACGGCAGTGGGGCGGCTCCACCGTCACGCAAATCTATATGGCGTGGCTCCAACTTATCCAGGCCACGGGCCTCAACTCGCTCATCGTGGGGCATGTGAAGACGGCGTCGGCTGAGGTCTGCGGTATGTTCGACAAACTGATGGAGGGCTATCCCGAGGCTATGCTCTATCCGCACGGACGGAAACCGCGCAAGGGGGCGAAGAAAATGACCGGCGACCGCAACACGCGCTTGCTCCGACATATTCCCGCTCGCAACTGTAAGATCAAGGTGGGCTCGGCAGAGACTCCCGACTCGGCGCGAGGTGGCGACTCGGCGTTGGTGCATTGCACCGAGGTGGCTTTCTGGCGCAAGACACAGAACAAACAACCCGAGGACATCATCCGCTCGGCTTGCTCGGGAGCAGGCTACCTGAGGGGCACGATGATCGTGTATGAATCGACGGCCAACGGCACGGGCAATTTCTTCCACCGCGAATACGAGGCGGCGAAGAAGGGCTGCTCGCAGTTCCGACCGCTGTTCGTGGCGTGGTGGCAGATAGAACAGTATGTGTTGCCCTTCGCCTCCGAGGAGGAGCGTGAACGCTTCGCCCAGTCGTTGCTAGAAGGCAGGGAGAGCGATACGACCCAGGAGAGGGCGCTCTCGGGCCGTCATCTCTGGCGCCTGTGGACGATGGGGGCCACGCTTGAGGCACTTCATTGGTATACGCTCGAACGGCGCAAATACACCGACGAGGCTGACCTGGCTGCGGAGTTCCCTTCCGACGATATCGAGGCGTTCAAGCATTCGGGTGCCAACGTGTTCGACAGTGCCGTGGTGGAACGCCTGCGTCCGGGGTGTCGTCAGCCGGCGATGAAGGGCGAGGTGCTGGCCGTGGCGGAGAAGGGGCGCGAGGCACTGCTCGACCTCCATTTCGTAGATAATCCCTATGGTCTGCTGTGGGTGTGGCAACTGCCCGAAACGGCCGACGGTGAAAAGGTGACCGACCGGTATATGGTGGTGGTGGATATCGGCGGACGGTCGGCGAAAAGTGATTGGTCCGTCATCGTGGTCTTCGACCGCCGACCGCTCCTCGACGATGGGTGCCCCGAGGTCTGCGCCCAATGGTATGGACATATCGACATGGACCGTCTGGCATGGAAGGCGGCGCAGATAGCGTGCTTCTACGACCAGGCACTGCTGGTTATTGAGTCGAACACCTTGGAGACGCACGGACAACAGGCCTTCGGCTTCGAGGGCGGCGACCAGAGCACCTTCATCTTGCGGGAGATACGCGAGGAGTACGACAACCTGTACGCCCGCCAACAGAGTGCTGACGAGATACGTCAACGGGCTCCCGTGCGTTATGGCTTCCATACCAATGTGCGCACCAAACCGGCCATCATCTCGACTCTCATCGCCGTAGTACGTGATGGGTTGTATGTGGAGCGCGACGAACGTTGTCTCGACGAGTTACTCACCTACGAACGCCGGCCCAACGGGTCGTACGGTGCCATCGACGGTTGTCACGACGACTTGCTCATGACACGTGCCATCGCCCTCCATCTCTCTTATCATGAACTGCCCATGCCCTGCCTCATCAACCATAAACTGGCCCGTCCACACCGTCCACAGATAAGGTTTAGGGTTTAGGGTTTAGTGTTGAGTGTGTAGTGTTGAGTGTTAAGGGTTGAGTGTTTAGTGTTGAGTGTTGAGAGTTGAATTGTCGCTTTGCGATGATGAATTTTAGAATTATAAAATTTCGTATTTCCTATTTCATATTTCATATCATGTTTCCCATCCTTCAACAGGCGGCCCAATATTGGCTTGCCATGCAACAGTTCCGTAATCAACGTGATCGCTGCAAGCGTTACACCTTCGGCGACCAATGGCACGACCGTATCTGTGTTGACGGTCAGTGGATGACGGAAGAAGAGTATATCCGTCAGCAAGGTAACGAACCGCTCAAAAACAATCTCATCCGGCGGCTCGTTCGCAATGTCGTAGGTCTTTATCGTTCCCAGCAATCCGCTAATTATTCCGCCTCGTCTCCCCAATCCGCTATCATCTCCCCTTCCTTGGGAGGGGGGCGGGGGGAGGTTTCCATCTCCCCCTCCTTGGGAGGGGGCAGGGGGGAGGCCTTGCGTGGGGAGGCTTCCCTTCTTGAGGCGCGCGCCTTGGAAGAGTTCCTCATCTCGGGCTTGGCGGTGGTACGCAAGTCGTTCGGCAACCGCCATGCTGTCGTGGGATGCTGGACCGACTTGGTGTCGCCAGGCTCCTTCTTCATCGACAACCGTATGCGCGACCCTCGAGGGTGGGATGTGTCGTGCTTGGGCGAGCTCCACGACCTGACCTTCGCCGCTCTCTGCCGCCACTTCGCCAAGTCGCCCGATGACGTGAAGCGCTTGCAACGGATCTATGCGGCTCACGACTACGACGACCGCATAGCCGATGCGGCGAGAGCTTTCGGACAGTATCAGCCGATGGCAGATTTCTTCCATCCGAAAGGCAACCTGTGCAGGGTGGTCGAGGTGTGGCGACTCGAACAACAAGAGCGTTACCTCTGCCACGACACGGCGGCAGGCGACCTCTTCTGGGTCGATGCTGACGATTACCCTTCGGTGGTGACAGCTGAAAACGAGCGGCGCATCAACCTCGGTCGCCGTCATGGGAAAAAGAAACAGGAGGTGGCGCTCATCCAATCCCAATGGGACATCGGCGAGCAGTGGCATTATTATTTTCTCTCGCCTTTCGGCGATGTGCTCCAAGAGGGTGTGTCGCCGTATGCCGACGGCGGCCATCCCTATGTGTTCAAGGCTTACCCGTTCATCGACGGCGAGATACACTCGTTCGTGGCTGACCTTATCGACCAACAGCGTTACACCAACCGGCTCATCACGCTCTACGACTGGATCATGCGCTCCTCGGCCAAGGGCGTGCTCCTCGTGCCCGAAGAGTCGATACCCGATGGCTACTCATTGGCGGATTTCGCCGACGAATGGGCGCGTTTCAACGGGGTGATAGCCATACGAACGAAAAACGGGGCGCAGATGCCGCAACAGGTGGCGATGAACGCCACCAATGTGGGCATAAAAGACTTGCTGCAGACGCAACTCAACTTCTTTGAAGATATCTCGGGCGTGGCGGGAGTGCTCCAGGGAAAGCGCGACAATAACTCCAACAATGCGTCGCTCTTCGCCTACCAAACGAACAACGCCACATTGTCACTGCTTGATATCCTTGAGACGTTCCGCTCCTTCGTAGAGGAATCACACCTCAAGGACCAACAGCTCTACCGCCAGTTCGGCACCCATTTCTCCAACTCTATATCCTTGTAACTGTCGGGAGCGATGCGCACCTTGGTGTCGACACCGTCCTTGCCAAGGAGGAACCGGTCGAGATAGGCACCCAACTCGGGGAACTGCACCTCGGGCAGTTGGCAGTGGCCATGTCCGGGCACGATGGAGTAGCCCACGCGGTCGTCGATGCCATACTGCTGCCACACCTTGATGGCGGCGTTCATCGACACATAAGCCGAGGGGTCGGCCAACCACACATAGTCGGGGTTGCCGAACATCAAGAGGGCGCGCGGGCAGATCATCGCCACCAACTCATGGTGGTCGTAGGGCAGATAGGCCACATCGTCCTCGGCGTATTGTTCACGCAGACTCTCCTTAAACCAGTGGTAGTCGGTGTTGTCCAGTCCTTCCACCTTCTCGGCATCGGGTTGGGTGTTCAGCCAACGTGAGTAGCGCCAGGCGGCACAACCGCCGCCACCGGGCTCTTGGGCGATGGTCAGGGCGATGCGCTCGTCGAAGGCACCACAGAACAGGGCCATCTTGCCGGCATACGAACAGCCGCTCACTCCGATATGGCGGGTGTCGATCTTCGTCACCTCGGGACCCAACTGCTCCAGTCCGTCGATGAGCCGGCTCAGTCCCCATGCCCATTCGCTATAGGCACCGTTGTCCACCAACTCGGGATAGAGACGGTCGAACTCGTAGTTGCCACGACCGGCGGGATGGCCGAACTGGCTGTAGTTGTTCACCTGCCGCTCTGAGAAAGCCATCGTGGCGATAGGTCGGTCGGCGACGGGTGGGAACATCGGTGGGAAGGTAATGCCGATGATCAGGGGGTAGGGGGCCTCGCCCGTCTTGGGATAATGGATGAGTGAACTCAGGTGGAGCGTCTGGCCGTTCACCGTTACGTCTACCTTCAGCGTGTCGCCATCCATCCGCGCTTTTACGGCGGAAGGGTCGACGGCAGGCTTCCGTCCTATCTCGTAGTGTTGTATCTCCTGGGCTATCTCGCCGCGCCGCCTCCACCAGTCCTTGAAGTTGGTGGCTCGTCCGCTACCGTCCGACCATTCCAACGGGTCGGGCAGTGCCTCCACCTTCTTCCCCTCCGCTTTCGTGGGCAATACAGGGCTGACGGAGGCTCCGCTGTTCTCCACCTCGTAAACCAATGGTATCTCACTTTTCTTGGTCGTTTCTTGTGCTTGGGCACTGAGACCGAACACGGTCGTCAGTAGGATGATGCAGGTCTTTCTTATCATAGGTTAAGCTGTTTGATTTCTGCAAAGATAATAATCTTTCTTGTATTCTATTTTCTCCTGTGTATTATTTTTTTCCTTGTTTGTATCACTCCTCACCTTTGGGCGGACATCAACTAAGCCCCTAAACGTGGAGGTAACCCCTCACCTCTCACCTCTCACCCCTCACCTCTCACCCCTCACCTCTCACCCCTCACCCCTTATATATACAAAGCGGGCGCGCCGCACGGCGCACCCGCTTTCTGCGAAAATAACGAGATAATAACTACATAATAACTACTGTTGCGGTTAACATCCAATCTATTTCATCATTATCTTTCTCGTCCTTACCTTGCCATTGCTGAGCGTCTCGCGAACGATGTTCACACCCTTCTGCAGATGGCTCTGCACCTGGCCCGACAAGTTGTATATCTGTACCTTCAGCACTTCGATGGCCGCTGTGCTCTCCATATCGGTTATCTCGGTGAGCGTGGGGTCGATCTCGCATATCTCACGGGTGATGCGGTTGAAGTGGATGGCAGGTGTTCCCTCACCGATGTATTGCAGGGCGAGGAAGGTGTAGTCATCGTATACATCGAAGCTGTATTCATTGCCCGTGGCTTCCACGGCGGTGGTCTGTGCGTCTTCGCCTATCACGGTGATCATCTGGAAGTCGGCGGGGATGGGCGCATCGGTGTAGAAGGTGAATCGGTGGAAGGTGCCCATATCCACGGTGCCGCTGTAGGGACCCACATAGGCGTACTGCTGCGTGAAGTCGACGGTGCCCTCATATACGGGTTCCGAACCGAAGGGGACGATGGTGGCGGGGTTCCAGCCGTTGGCCACCAATCCACTCGTTGCCACGGGGCTATTGTCGGTCTTGTAGAGTGTCACGTCCTTGACCACGGTCTCCACTGTGTTGCCGGTCATATTCTGCAAGGCGAACTGCACCACCACGGGGTCGTCGCCCAGGTCGTCGGGATTGAACGCCCCTTCCATCACGGTCTGGTCGGCGGCGAAGGGGTAGTAATGACCGCCGTAGGCATCGGCCTGTGCTTGGTTGCGCACGAACATCTGGAGGAGTCCGTCGCTGCCGGGAGCTTGTTCCAATTCGATGCGGTAGCGCGGATATTCATTGATGTCGAAGGCCTCGCCCCACAGTTTCACGTCGCCCCAATTGCCGGGGATGCTTACAGTGGCGGGCAGTCCGTTCGGGCTGGTCTCATGACCCTCGATCTCCGCTCCGTAGTCGACGAGCACCTGCAGGTCTTCGCTCGACGGGGTGAAGTTGGTCAGATAGACGTCGCGTGTGGCGGAGAGTATCTCGATGGGGTCGATGGCGCTGCTGCTATAACGCTGCACGGCGAGGTACCAGTAGCTCTGTTCGAGGGTGATCTTGCATTCGTTGCCGTTGATCTCGATGGCGGGGTAGGTCTCGCCCAGGTTCTCGCCATACTCATCCTTGTAGCCGAGTTTCCACTGCAGTCCTTCGGGTATGGGCTGGGCGCATCTCACGGTAATCACGTGCTTGGTGCCCTCGGTCACGTCAGCTCCCCAGGCCTTGCCGCCCACTTCGCCCCACTGACCGCGGAAATTCACGGTGCCGCTGTAGATATTGCCGTCGGCGGCGGCCTCGCCGGTCACGGTGCTCGACCAGTTGCCTACCAGAGGTAGCTGTTGCTCGGTGCCAGCCTCCGGACCCTCATACACCACCGGGTCGGCTCCGAATTCCTCGGGCTCGCGCTGTCCCCACCAGCCAATCCACCAGTCGAGGTTGATATTGCTGTAGCTGCTCGGGGCGATGCGCACCTCGGTGTCTACATCGTCTTTGCCTAAGAGGTACTTGTCGATGAAGGCTTCCACCTCGGGATATTGCACCTCCGGCAACTGGCAATGGCCATGGCCGGGCACGATGGAATAGCCCACACGGTCCTCGATGCCGAACTGTTCCCACACTTTCATGGCACCATTCATCGATACATAGCCCGAGGGATCGGCCAACCACGTGTAGTCGGGATTGCCCAACATCAGCAGGGCGCGCGGACAGACCATGGCCGCCAACTCATGATGGTCGTGAGGCAGGTAGCTCACGTTCTTGCCATTGTAGGTATCGCGCAGGCTGTTCATAAACCAGTTGTAGTCGGTGTTGTCCAGTCCTTCCACCGACTCGGCGTCGGGCTGGGCGTTCATCCATCGCGAGTAACGCCAGGCGGCAGCACCACCTCCTCCGGGTTCCTGGGCGATGGTCAGTGCCACACGCTCGTCGAAGGCACCGCAGAAGAGTGCCATCTTGCCGGCATACGAACAACCGGTCACACCGATGTGCGCCATGTCGATCTTGGTCACTTCGGGACCTAACTGCTGCAGTCCGTCCAACAGTCGGCTCAATCCCCAGGCCCACTCGCTGTAGGCTCCGTTGTTCACCAACTCGGGATACAGACGGTCGAACTCATAATTGCCCCTGCCGGGAGCACTGCCCATCTGCGAGTAACTGTTTACCTGACTTTCCGAGAAGGTCATCGTGGCGATGGGGCGTGAGGAGTAGACGGCGGAGGGCAGTGAGATGCCACTCGTGCCGATCATCAGGGCGTAGGGTGCGGTGCCCGTGCTGGGGTAGTTGATGGTGGCGCTCAGGTGCAGCGTCTCGCCGTTCACCGTCACGTCGACATTCAGAGTGTTGCCGTCCATCGACGCACTGATGGCGGAGGGGTCCACCTCAGGTTTCGTACCTATCTCGTAATGCTGTATCTCGCGTGCTATCTCGCCGCGGCGCAGCGACCAGTCGCTGAAGTCGGTCACACGCCCGCTGCCGTCAGACCATTCCAGAGGGTCGGGCAGTGGGTCTACCTTCTTTGCCTCATCCTTCGAGGGCAGCACGGGGTTGGCGGCTGCTCCGGTGTTCTCTACATTGTAGACGAGGGGGATGTCGCCCACCACCTTCGTCTTCACCACCACGTTGTACGAGGCACTGCCCGGGGCATATTCCTCGTTGCCGGCGAAGGTGGCGGTCACGGTGCCGTTGCCTTCACCCTCACCCAGAGTGGCCACACCAGTCGTGTTGTTCACCGTCAGCAGTCCTTCCGGATTGGAAGTGGCCGTATAGGTCACGGGCAGCCCATGGGGGTTGTTGAGCACGGGGGCCGTGAAGGGCTCGCCGGGCTGCAGGCGTACGCTCGCGGGTGTGAACGACAGTTCGGGTTTGAGCCGTTCTCCTTCTTTCACGCGCTCCACGCTGAGCACATGGATGGTCACCGACTCCGATTTGGTCCATTGTAGCGAGAGGAAGGTGTAGGTCTGGTCGAACTCGAAACTGAAGGAGGTCTGTCCGGCGTCGAACGACACATATTGGGCGTTGTCGTCGGAGGTGTCCACGTAGTTCACTTTCCACTGGAAGCCTTCGGGCAGAGGCTCGGCCACATTGATGGTGATGGTGTGCTTGCCACCGGGCGACACTTCGCCGCCCCAGGCTCCGCCACCCATGTCGCCCCACTGGCCGGTCAGGGTCACGTCGCCGCTGTAGATCTTACCGTCGGCAGAGGCTGTCCCCGTGGTCGTGAAACGCCAGTTGCCTACCAACGGCAACAGCTCCTGTGCCTGTATGCCGAAGCAACAACACAGGAGGAGAAGGGTAATGTAAATAATTTTCTTCATACTGCTAAAACATTATTAAGTTAGTAAATATCGCTTTTCGGATTATTATTAGGTAGGTTATGAAAATGTCGTATATCGCTATGTGATGTTGTGGGTAGTTGAATGATAAATTTCGGTATTATTTTCGAGTTGTATTTGCCTCCTCCCGAAATCGTTGTTGCAAATTTAGTGATAGCTGTCTTTTTGTCGGCGAAAAAATATTGAAAAGGTTTTTGCTTTTGTTTCATACCGGAAAAAACTTTTTCATGAAACGAATTTCGCTTTTTTTCGTTCATTATTTTACTTTCTTGTTCAAGTTCCTGGAGTTAAATACTTGAGCAAGATATTTGCGCGGTTGGAAAGAAATGTATATTTTTGTGGCATGAAAAGTATCATCCTGTTTTTGTTCCTTGCGATGATGGCCTGTGAGACACTATTCGCACAGCCCAAGAGCCCCATCAACATGATGGAACTGGTGCAGCGGGCGGAAGAGGGCGACACTGCCGCCCAATATGCCGTGGCCTATTGCTACGACCGCGGATTGGGTTTCAAGAAGGATGTCAAGATGGCGGCGCGATGGTACGAGGTGGCCGCCATGCAGGGTCATGCCGCCGCGCAGTATGCCATAGGTGATTGCTACGCCCAGGGCGACGGCGTGGAGCGCGACGATATCAAGGCGGCGCAATGGATGGAGAAGGCGGCACGCCAAGGGCACATGGCGGCGCAGTATTCCATGGGAGTGATTTGCCTCAATGGGGTAGGGATGGCGCGTGACCCGCGGGCTGCCGTCAGCTGGTTCCGTCAAGCGGCGGCGCAGGGCGATGCCGACTCGCAGTTCAATCTTGGCTATTGCCTGGAGCAGGGCATAGGCATAGAACGCGATGCCAAGAAAGCGGTATTCTGGTACACCGAGGCGGCTTCGCAGGGTATGCCCGAGGCTCTTTACAACCTGGGGCGTTGTGCCATGGAGGGTGTAGGCATGATGAAGGATGTGAAGCAGGGACTTTTCTGGTTGGAAGAGGGTGCCAAGCGCCATGACGTGCGTTGCATGACCTACTTGGCTGAAATCTATGAATCGGGCGAAGGCGTGAGGCGCGATGCCTCCAAGG
The DNA here is from genome assembly GCA_900316685.1 of uncultured Prevotellaceae bacterium. GTDB lineage: Bacteria > Bacteroidota > Bacteroidia > Bacteroidales > Bacteroidaceae > Prevotella. The sequence continues at coordinate 117,292 of ONDS01000005.1, forward strand.
CGCGCAAATGGCGCAAGAAGGCCGAAAAGGCCTCAGCTGGCGAGCATTTACGCTATACGCCTCTCGACGACACCGAAGAATGAACAATCGCCATCCTCATTCCCTGTCGCTCTTGACAAAAAAGTATGTTTTGATATTTCTTTTACATTATTTAATATGGTAAGTCATCTGAGGAAGTCACGGGAATCGCTACGGTACCTGGCGACGGGATGAAGACCGATGATGGTTGGTACACCCTCGATGGCCGCCGACTCTTAGGCAAGCCGACACAGCGAGGCATCTTCATCAACAATGGAGAGAAAAGACTGCTCAGGATGCGCTGTGCCATGTAGGAGGTTGGAATATTAATAGGCCGTTGGAATGTAAGACGAAAAATTTTTTGCTTTACGATGATGGATTTTTGCTTTTTTTGTTTAACTTTGCAGAATCGGAATATTAATCATTAAAAACACACTTCATGAAAATCATCATAGGAAGAGAAGAACAAGGTTCCAGGCTCCATCTCGTGGCTTACAACGACCAGGGGCAGATGACCAAGGACATCTGCCACGGACAGCAACAGAGCGTCAACCAGTCCGTCAGCCGACAGCACCTTAGCCTCACACTCAACGACGACGGCTCGTTCACACTTGAAAACCTCAAGATGCAGAACATCACTTTCGTCAACGGCATGCAGGTGAACCGCACACGCGTGACAAAGGACGACCGCATCGAAATGGGGCACGAACGCTATCTCTTCGACTGGGCGGCCATCAAGCCGCTGCTGCCTAAGATACACGACGCCAGACCACTCAAACAGGTGTTCGAGGACTACGACCAGCAGATAGCCAACCTCAACAAGCGACAGCAAGTGTTCAACGCCATGCGAGGCGGCACGAGTATTCTCACCATGGGTGCCATCGCCGTGGGTTTCATCTTCGGACGCGACGGAGGATTCAGCACGCTCACCGCCATACTTTACGGACTGGCTCTCTTCGCCTCGCTCTTCTTCACTGTCAAGTCGTTCATCGATGCCAGCAAACTGCCGGCACAGCGCAAACGCATCACCGATGAGTTCCGCCAGCATTGCGTCTGCCCCAACGACGAGTGCCGCCATTTCCTTGGCAACTACCAGTTCTACGACAACCTCCCCAAGAAATGCCCTCACTGCCAGACGCAGTTTATTAAATAAGTGGTGAGTGGTGAGTGGTGAGAGGTGAGTGGTTGCTTCGTATGTAGGAGCATCAAATTCCCTGTCGAAATTATTCCAATTATTCTAATTTCTTTCCGAAAAAACATTCAAAATTCAACATTCAAAATTCAACATCCAAAACTCCCAACTCATCCCATAATCTCACCATTTCATGGAAAACGACCCTATTTCCTTGCATTCGGCCCGATAAGTCATTATCTTTGCATCAGAAAAATCAATCAAATCATTAATAATTACCACTATGAATACAAACGATCAAACCCAGTATGTGGGACCCGAGAACAGCAACCCCGTGAATAACCAGTCCAGCACTTCGCAGCCTCCTGTGTTCGAAGAGAAACAAGGTGGCTCCAACACCTGGAAGTATGTCACCATCGGTGGCGCCGCCGCTCTGCTCGTTGGCGCAGGCACCGTTTATGCTACCGATGCCTTCGGTGCTCGTACCGCCATCTTCGGCGATGATGCTGCCGACACCAGTGCAGCTCCCGCCGCTGCCGCCACTCCTGAAGTGGCTGCCGAGACCACGGAGACCGCTGCCGACAAGACTGCCGACGAGGCCGTGGAAAAGACCACAGAGACCGCAGAGACTACTGTCGAGGCCACAGCCGAACCTGCAGCTGCCGCCACAGGCATTGATGTGGAAATCTACGACCATGCTCCCGTGGCGCATGTGGGTCAGCACCTCAGTTTTGCCGATGCTTTCGCCGCAGCCCGCGCTCAGGTGGGTCCCGGTGGCGTCTTCCACTGGCACGGACACGACTATGGCACCTACTATGAAACCGAATGGGATGCCATGAGCGACAGCCAGCAAGCCCAGTACGAGGCAAGCGCAGCATCACCTCAGTCGGCCGTTCAGCCTGTCACTCCTCATTTCGTGGCCGAGGCTCCCGTGGCTCATGTGAGCGATGCTCTCAGCTTCGCCGACGCTTTCGCAGCAGCCCGCGCACAGGTGGGCGCCGGAGGTGTGTTCGAATGGCATGGTGGCGTGTTCAGCACCTATTATGAAACGGAATGGGACGGCATGACCCCGCAGCAGCAACATCTCTTTACCGCTCAGGTACATACCGAGCATGTGCCCCATCACACACATTATTATGCCGATGCCGATGGCGGCGTCCACTTCAAGTCGGTGGAAACCTTCGGTACTGAGCAGTACGACGAGGTGACGGCCAAGGTACTTGACAACGCTCCCGACCACGACGAGGCTTACCACGCCACGGTGAAAGAGGTGGAAGGTACGACCGACGACATGCACATCGATGTGGCTGATTCGGGTGTCGCTTACGTAGATGTCGAGAACGATGGACTGGTCGACATGACCTTCACACCCATCGAAAGTGCCGACCCGCTGGATGTGGCCCAGGCCTCCGACACAGCCCTGCTCGACGATGGCACGCTCCTGATCTAAGCCTCTTGCCAAACCATGAAGAAAATACCTGTACAGTGTACCTGCGGACAACAGTTCGTGGCAACCTTTCAGGACGACAATACCGCTGCGGGAACAGTAAAATGTCCCGCATGCGGTACTCGTTTGAAGGTTATCGTGCCCCGTTCCAAACCGCCTATACCGCAAGCCGGCATGGAGACCAAACTACCGCAGGGACAGTTCGGACAACCTGGCATGCTCGTCTGCCAGGGCCGTGAATATCCGCTCTCCGTGGGCGATAATATAGTAGGTCGCAAGGCGGCCAACTCCATGGCGCATATCCAACTCGAGGTCGACGACCCCTACATGAGCCGTTCCCACCTGCTCGTCAGGGTGGTGCGCAGTGGCGACGGCGGACTAACTACCTTCGTATCCAACTATAAGAACATGAACACCACGATGGTCAACAACCGCCTGCTCGGCGACATCGACGAGGTGGTCATCAACAATGGCGACCTTCTCCAACTGGCCAACACCGTCGTTCAGTTCAAACAGTAACTCCTCACCTCTCACCCCTCACCTCTCACCTCTCACCCCTCACCCCTCACCTCTTATAAATATGAACATCACCTTATCCAAACCGCTTTTCATCCACGAATTGGGCAAACGGTCCAATCAGGAGGATTCGTATTTCATCCCCGCCGAGGCAGCAGAATCTTCGGCGCAGTTCTTCATGGTGTGCGATGGCATGGGAGGACATGAGAGAGGCGAGGTGGCGAGTTCCCTCGTCTGCAAGACGATGGCTGAGCAGGTGACGGCGCAGCTCAATGAGGGTAAGCCCTTTGACGATGGCGTGCTCAATCAGGCGTTGCAGCAGACTTATGCCGAGCTCGACAAGTTGACGAGTGAAGGCAAGCGACCGGGCACCACCTTCACCTTCGTCTGCTTCCATCCCTCGGGTGTCACCACGGCGAACATCGGTGACAGCCGCATCTACCACTTGCGCCCTCGGGAACGAAAGATCCTCTTCCAGTCGCGCGACCACTCCCTCGTCTTCGACCTCTATCTCATGGGTGAGCTGTCGTACGACGAGATGGCCACCTCGCCGCAGAAGAACGTCATCACCAAGGCACTCATGCCGGGGCAGGAGAATCACCATCGTGCCGACATCGTGCATATTGCCGACGTGCAACCGGGCGACTGCTTCCTTCTGTGCTCCGACGGCTTGCTCGAACAGACGTCCAACGAGGAACTCATCGGCCTCTTCGCCAAGGCCGCCGATATGGAGCAGGTGCGGCAGGCTCTTATCGATGCTTCCGCCGACAACGCCGACAACCATACGGCGGTAATCCTACAGGTGGAGGCTGTGGAGGCGACACCTGACGAGACACTGCCCGACGACGAGAAATCATCGCCGTTCAATGCGCTCAACGTGCGTCCCATCACCAAAAGCGATGAAACACTACAGGTCAGTGCCACCACGACAGCCGCCCCCACCTCTTCGGCAGCATCGGCTCCCACCTCCTCGGCAGCGGCTCCGTCATCATCATCGTCGGCTTCTTCGGCATCCTCAGGAGCTTCTGCCCGCCCGCAAAACGCCAAGCCTTCGGCATCTCCGAGAGCGGCCAAAGGCAAATCCGCACCAACGTCAAAGGCTAAATCCAAAAAGAGCATCTCACCCATGCTCTCCATCACCTTGGCAGTCCTGCTCGTCATCCTTATCGCTGTTATCGGCGTGCTCCTGCTGCGCAAGTCGTCCTCGAAAGCAACGGTTCCACCGGGTTATTCCGCAGTAGCCGCACCCGACACCCCCACAGTGGTCACACCCGTTGGGAGTCCCGCGCAAGAGCCCGATGAGAGTCCCATGGCAGAGCCAGAAGAAAGAGAAGACGTAGCGCCCGCTCCTGTAGCCAATCCCGCTCCTGTAGCCAATCCCGCTCCTGTAGCCAGTCCCGCTCCTGTAGCCAGTCCCGCTCCTGTAGCCAATCCCGCTCCTGTAGCCAGTCCCGCTCCGAGGCCATCCACTACACGCGCTCAGCAGAAAGACAACATGCGCGACCGTTCCAAAACGGGGCGTTGATGGGTATCGTTGGTGGTGAAACCAGCTCACCAAGAAGAGCAATCCCGCATCGTTTTTTTCATTGTTAATCGTGATTGTTTCGTTAGTTACGTTATTCCCGTTAATCCCGTTAATTTCGAAAGTAACAATAAAATCAAAATCAATTAAATCATGGGAGTAAAGATTGGTTCTACTGCGGGTTATATGTATATGGATATGTGGGTGCTGTCAAGCATCATCCAGTTGGGGACATTTGGGTTTTGTCGTCGTTTCCTCAATCAGAAGAATGATCCCTGCGGGCGGCTTTTTGACCAAATGACTCAAGCGGCTCGATCCGGTCAGGCAAATATAGCCGAAGGTGTATCACGCCATCAAACCTCAATAGAGACAGAGATGAAACTGTTGGATGTGGCTCGCGCCAGCATTAATGAACTGAGCAATGATTTCTCGTTTATTCTCATGGCCAACAAGCAGGTGGCATGGCGCAACAATGCTCCTGATGCTATTAGGGTGAGGGCTGTAAAACCAGACAGTCCGCACTATGGCGAGGATATGCTGCATGACATGATGGAGCATGTGCTCAGGCAAAAAGAACGTTTTGACCCATGGATAGAGCATAGTGACATGAGCACGGCGTCTAACGCATTGTTGATTCTTTGTGCACGTGTCAACAGCATGATAACACGATATCTGGAGAACAGCTTGGCGGCTTTCAAGCAGACGGGGGGATTCACTGAAAACATGACTAAAGAACGCATTGAGACCCAGCGGCAGCAGAGCGTGGAAGAGGGAGCACCGTTATGTCCAAAGTGCGGTGCTCCGATGGTAAAGCGGTATGCCAAGCGGGGCAGCAATCAAGGCAAGGCTTTTTGGAGTTGTAGCAAATACACGGAAACTGGATGCAATGGCAGCAGAAGCATAAGCTAACTTTTGTGGAAAGCCATGGCACATAGACAAAGTACTACATCAATACAACCCTTGACATCCATATCAACACACTGATTCTTTCCTAATGCGATTGAGTATCACGTAGGCGCTCTTCTCCGTCAGGTAAAACTGAGGGGCGGGTTGGCTGATCACCTCCCATACGAGGCGATTGATGCGCTCACGGGGTTGTTGCCGCTGTATCTCTCTCACGCGCCTGACAATCTCGTCATACATCATCCGCTGCATGGGAAGCATGCGTGGCGGACAACCGTCCGTCATCCACTGGTTGACGACGCGCACGGCACGTTCCTCGCTCACGTAGAACCGGGGCGTGGGACTCTTGATGGCTGCTCTCACCGTGTCGCGTTCATTACTTAGGTCTTTTCTCGTAAATGCCTGTTTGTAAGCACAAAACAGGTCGTGGTCGCGCTGCTCGTGATATTCCGAGCTCCCGCGCCGAATGGTGTGTTTCTTCATGGTGTGTCGTGAATTTCGTGGAAGGGAAAGAAATTGGAATAATTAGAATAATTATCCAAGAATCAGAGGGTTATTCGAGAAATTCGTTGCTTTTGAAATGATAAATTCGTGTCTATTGTCTATTGGTTCTTGTGTTCTTGTGTCTGAAAAAATGTTCTTCTGTTCTTATCCTGAATCGCACCACAAAATTACTCCATAGTTCAATCGATGACAAATCCCTGCGCCGGAAAAATTGTACTTTTGTCGCGAACCAAACAACAAAAATATGAACACAACAACACAAACAACTGAACAACAGGCGCTTGACGTGCTCAAGCAACAGGTGGTAGAACGAATCAAGAAACACCATCCGCAACTCGACATCACCGACAGGACGGCTCTCCTGCAAGCCGTTTACGACGTTTACGACGAAAACGACGTGCTCCACGAACTCTACGACGAACTGGTGGCGAACATGCAGCAACTCACCGAACAGAAGGCGGAGAAAGAAAAAGTTTACGATGAAAACCTCGACAGGACCATCGCCATCATCGAACAGATGAAGCAAACCGAGGGCACCGACACCGAGGCGGTGGAGCAGGCGGTGGCGTGGCTTCAGAGGGTGGCCGACGAGGTGGCGCACGGTACCTTGGTCGCCGCCGACATCCTACTGGTGATGAAGGGCACCTCCTATGATGCCGACCTCGCCGCCGCCGACCATGAGGGAGAGGTGCGAGGGCGCAACTTCGTCATCGACAACCATCTGCGTACCCGCAAGGCCTCAGGCGATGTGCCCGCCTTGATGGGCACGGGTGGCATTTCATCGATGCCTCACTCGGTGCTTTTGCCACTCGGGGCTCTCGCCTCCACCGCCCGACCCACCATCTGGGAGCGGGGCCGCGAGAGAAGATACTGATGAAATGTAAAAAGGTAATAAGATAGGCTGCGGCTCGAACAAAAAAAGAATAGATTCTTTTTGTTCTTCCCTCGCATTGCACTATCTTTGCAGTGAAAAACGAACCAGTAGCATGCGTCGTCTATTACTTCATATCATCTACCTGTCGCTCCTCCTGCCATGTGTCTGTTTCATGGCTTGTAGTGGAGTGTCGTCGACTTCGCCACAAGCCGAGGCGGAGCAATGCCTCGACAGCGCCGTCTACTTCATCGACAGGACCGACTATACGCGCGCCATGCTACAACTCAAACGGGCGGAAAACCTCCTCCCGCAACTCTCCGACGATAAACAGAAATACCAGATTTGTCAGTATATAGGGTGGATCAACGAACATAGCGGAGCCTTCTCCCTTGCCCTCGACTATCAGGAGAAGGCACTGCGGTATGCCGAGAAAACAAACCGTCCCGAACTGGTGGTCGATGTGCTCATCAATCAGGCCAACACGCTCTACAACATGCAACTCAACGACTCGGCGTGGCGTGTCAACCTCAGGGCTGCGGCTCATTATGCCGATGCCGACGACAGCCAACGGTCGTGCATCATGAAGAACATCGCCTATTACGAGTTTCTCAATGATTCGCTGCCCGAGGCGGAGAGACATGCCTATCGCGCAGCCCTCCTCGCACAGGACCCCTCGGCCATGGGCAACGCCCTCTCGCTCCTCGGCATGGTCTATATCCGTCAGGGACACGACGAGAAGGCGGAACTGCTCATGACCACCATACCCGAGGACGGCGGAGCAACGCTCCAGCGCAACCGTTTCCTGCTCAAGAGCGAATACTTAGAGCGCAAGGGCGACTACAAAGGGGCGCTTGATGCTTATAAGCGATGGAAGACCATCGACGACTCCATCGCCGTCAGCCAGCAGAATGTGGAGATGGTGGCGTTGCAAAACCGCTACGACCGTGAGTTGCTGGCTGCCGAGAAGGAACGTCAACGGTTGTGGTTTGTTGTGGCCCTGGTGGCTCTGTTGGCCCTCGTGCTTCTCATCACATGGTGGTTCGACCGCCGACAGCGCACGCTTACTCGACGTTTCCACGACTCGCTCCATGAGGTGCGCTCACTGCTCGGACAGAAAGAGCAGACCATCAGCCAGCTCAAACAGACCATTGACAGCCGTGTCGACGAGCTGCAACACATGCAGCATCAGCTCTCGCAGTTCGCCTCGTCGGCACAGCGGCGCGAGGTGGAACGCCTCTTCACCTCCATCGCCGATACCAAGGCAGGAGTCGACGTGCTCCATGCCTTAGTGTCGGGACAGAATATCAGTCAGTATGGTAAACGAGAGGAGACGGCGCTCATGCAGGTGCTGCCCGCCATCAACCCCGATTTGGCGGAGGAACTGGCCAAGGCCAACGCTCCGCTCACTCCCAAGGAGACGTTCTACTGCGTGATGGAGCATTACGGCATCGACGATACCCGCAAAGCCCTCGCCTTTTGTTGCTCCAACCAGGCATTGCGCAGTACCAAGAGCCGTCTCAACAAGAAATTCTGAGTTTTGAATTCAACACTCAACCCTCAACACTTAACCCTAAACACTCAACACTCAACCCTCAACTTATCCTCGCTATCACCTTCTTGTTGAGTGTGAATAGGCGGCGTTCCGCATGGTCGCGTATGTAAATACGGGTCACGCGCGTGTCACTGTGTCCCAGTCCCTTGCTGATCACGTTCAGGTCGCCCTTCTGTTCAAAGGCCAGGGTGGCCCAGGAGTGACGGGCGCAGTACGACGACAGTTGGCTCCGAATGCCTGCCAACTGGCGTAGTTGGTGTAATGCCGTGTTGTAGTTGGACAACCGCTTCCTGTAGCCGAACTGTCTGCCTTTATAATATAGGATGGGGAAGAGGAACGGGCTGCTTGGCTCATGCCAACGGTCGATGATGTCGCGCATACACGGTTCGATGCGCACTTCTACGGGATTGTCGGTCTTATGGCGATAATAAACTATGTATTTGTCGTCTGTCTTGTCGGTGCTCAGGTAGGCGAGGTCAACGAAAGGCATGCCGCAGGCATACACGCTGAAGAGAAACAGGTCGCGGGCAAAGGCCAACTGACTGCCCTCGGGCAGGTCGAGGTTATGCAGCCGCATGATCTCCCTCACGCTCAGCGACCGTTTCTTCGTGGCCTTCACTCCCGTGAACACATGGCGGAAGGGGTTGTGCATCTCTAATTCCCAACGCTCGCATATCTTATTGAACAACGACCGCAACGAACGGATGTAACAACTGCTCGTGTTGTCGCACACACCTTGGGCGTGCAGCCATCGCTCGTAGTCTTTCATCAGGCCTGGCGTGAGATCTTCGAGGGCGGGTTCGCCGCCGAAATAACGGTTGAGTGAATGCAAGGCCATGAGGTAGTTGCTGGCCGTGCTTTGTGAATACTGGTGGATAAAAGGTTCCGCAGCCTGGCTGAACCCCATACTTGTCATCCTGCGACATCTCTGCCGCGATGTAGGTTTGTGTTTCATAGTAATTCTTTTTGGGTTATAGACGCTGCAAAGATACTATTTTTTCCCTCTTTTAATCCTTTAATCTTTTATTTTTCTAATCTCCCAGTTAAACGGATGACAAAGTTCTTCCGGCAAAAGCCATTATCTTTGCACCCGTTATCGGATAACAACACAAAAGTCTAACCTTTAAAACCAACCAACACAATGTCTACAGAAAACAGATTGTACCAAGGGGGCGCAGAGAAGTACAAGGGAACCACCGAACCCGACCCCGAACAACCCAAGTTCACCGACAACCCCGACGGCATACTCACCGAAACGGTGGGGCGTGAACTCGCCGATCCGGAGATGTATCAAAAGGACATCGACGAACGCATCACCAAGATACGCCCCATGGCCACTCCCGTCGACCAAATCTCGCGATTCGCCACGCTACAGCAGGCTTCATCCTTCGAGGTGAAATACTACAGCGTGGGCACACGACCCGTCAAGACCACACTCACCGAGGCAGTACAGGCCAGCCCCTCCGCCACCAGCGTAGCACTCACCGTGGCCGATCCCGACATGTTCACCCTCGACGACACCATACGTGTGGTAGATGTCAAGGCAGTGACCGACTACCGAGGTACGGCTTACGACCAAACCGATCCCTCCACACCCGACCTCTGTCTCTGTGTCTGCGGCAAGACATCGCAGGGCCAGCCCATCGTCTATGCCGTCAATGGCAATGTGGTGAACCGGCAGAGCATCGGCGTGCCCGACATCCCTGTCAACACCGTGCTCATACGCATGGGCAAGAGTTGCGGCGAACTGGATGTGCAGACCGGACGATTCAACAACCTGCCCACGTCGGAACTGCAGTACTGTCAGAACTTCATGGCACAGATCGAACAGTCCACGCTCGACAAGATAGCCAACAAGGAGGTGAACTGGGGATTCTCCGACCTCGAGGAAGACAGCATCTACGACATGCGACTGGCCATGGAGAACTCGTTCCTCTTCGGCGATATGAACATGGTCAAGCACACCACCAAGGACGGCATGGCGCAGTGGTTTACCAAAGGCATCTGGTGGCAGGCGGGCAAGGACATCGAGGTGGGAACAACCGTCGACGGGGTGACCACCATCACCGACAATGACCTTGTGGATATATCGCGCGACCTGTTCGTGGGCACGGGCATAGGCAACAAACGGAAGGTGCTGCTCTGCGGTTCCGATTTCCTCGCCGCTCTCTCGAAGATCGATTCGGATAAGTTCCGTCTCAAGGACACCGTCGAGGTGTGGAACCTGAAGTTCAAAAGCTGGGAGACGGACTTCGGCGAAATTCTCGCCATGCACGACGAACTGTTCGATATGAACGGCATGGCCGACTGTGCCTTCGCCCTCGATCCGGAGTTCCTCACCAAGAAGACCCACCTGAGTTGGAGCCGTAATATCCTCGACCTCAAGAAGGCGGGGGTGCGCAACACCGATGCAGTGGTCATTCAGGAAATCTCCTGTCTCTACCTGCGCTACGCCAAGGCCCACGCTCGCCTGCGTCTCGCTGCGGAATAAGCTCCCTTTTCAACTCCCTTTTTCAATCAATGATCCATTTGCCATCCCTCACCCCCTCTTTGGGAGGGGGGCGGGGGGAGGCCCTATCACATCACCATGAAAACATACGAAGCAAAATCCCATATCAGCATCAATGTCATGTTGCCGGGGGGCATGCGACACATCGCCTTCATACCGCGCACCTTAGGCACCAGTTATTACACCACCGACGATCCCGTGCTCCAACAAGCTCTTGAAGCCCATCCCCGCTACGGCACACTCTTCATTTCTTCCGACACATGAACATTTTTTTTAACTCTTAATTCTTAATTCTTAATTCTTAACTCTTAACTCTTAACTCTTAACTCTTAACTCTCCCCATGCTTCTCTCCACCATCCTCCGCGATGTCCGTATCGCTCTCAACATGAACCACTCTTGTCAGGCGCTCATCGACGAACATGACCTCGACACGCTCACTCTCGACGAGAGGATTACCAGTCTCGTCGAACCGATGGCCTGCGAGGTGCTGATGGCGGCTCCGCTTCTCGACCTTGGCGAGGGATCACCCATCTCCGATACTGTTCATTGGGATCATCGGCGTGGTCATGGTGCAGGCACCATTATCCTGCCGCCCGACTTCCTCCGTCTCATCACCTTCCGCATGTCGGGGTGGGGGAGGGCCGCTACCATCATCCAAACCGACGACCCACGGGCCCTGTGGCAGCACTGTCCCTTTCCGGGTGTCCATGGCAATCCCCATAGGCCCGTGGCTTTCGTAGAACCGTCGTCCTTCGGGCCACGCCTTCATTTCTTCGCCTCTTATGATGGACACCATGCCCATATCGTCGAGGCGCGTTACATCCCCCGGCCTCGACTGCGCCCTCTCATCTCACCTGCCACCAACACCTCTACCTCACAACTCGACCTTCCCTTCCCTTCGCGACTCTATCACCCGCTCATCCAATCTCTCGCGGAAAAAATCAATCAATGCAAACACGAATAACGCTAATCTACATGAATCTTCTTTCCTAACTACGTATTAAACGAATTAAACGAATTAAACGAATTTATACGTATGGTATTTTTCTTAACTCTTAACTCTTAATTCTTAATTCTTAACTCTTAACTTCCATGACTTCACTTCTAATCCATAAAGATTTGCATGTGGGTGGCCAACTCGTCGCCCATCACCATGTGCGCGTCATCGGCGACGTGCAGATAGAGGGAGCCCTGTCCTGCTCGCAGGTCAACAACCTCGATTGTGGCTTCTTCCCCTCCGAAGAAGCTCTCTTGTCAGCCCAAGCCCTGCCTGCCGTGGGCATGCATGCCACCGTGCTCCGGCAAAACGGCGACCAGACGGCATCGGCCATCATATATGGCTGCGAACAGGCGGGACAATGGCGGCAGATAGCTTCGGAGGTGCCCGTCACCATACACTGGCAACGTAACGAACTGCCCGACCCCTCCTATAGCATATTGCTCTCGCATTTCGTAGTGCTGACTTCGCTCGACGACCTGCCTCGTCATCCGCTCGACCCCATGACGGGATTTGTGGTTGAGGGCACGGTATACGTCTTCGTGGGCAAGGGCGGCGACACCGACCATGGACGTTACCTGGCCTGCGGTCCACTACACGGCGTTCAGGGCGAACAGGGTGTGCAGGGGGAGCCAGGGCCACAGGGACCGCGCGGCGAGCAGGGGCCGCAGGGAGAAAAAGGTAACCCCGGCACATATATCGACCCCGCCAACACCGAGATTTTCCAACAGATGGACGACCTCGACGGCAAGACGACGACACAGCGGGCGGCGATGATAGCCAGCGGCAATGTGGTGGCCGATCTCACCAACACCATCGACGAGGTGGCGGCCAATGTCGATGAGACACTCCATGGCATGGCTGTGCCCGTGGCTGTCAAGCAGGGCTACGGTGTATGGAACGGCTCTGCCAGTCCCGCCAATATCGGCTCATGGCACACCTCGGTGGGCAATGCCACCTATGTGTTCAACGTGGAGGCGTTCGCAGGACAGAAGGTGAGGGTACATTATTATAATCTCTCGCCCAACTACTTCCGCTTCTCCTTTGTGGCCGATTGGCAGGCAATCATGACCGACACGCCGCGCACCGACAACGGATGGGACCAGAACTGTATCGCCACCCAGACGGCGCGTGAAAGCACGGCAGGCAGGGTGCACAACATGTTGCTCACCGTGCCCGACGGTGCCCGCTTCCTGATGCTCGGTTCCTACCACGGCAATGCGGCGACCATGGAGATACCTTGCTACGACACCATGCTCGACGATCTCGACCACCGTGTTGCCCTACTGGAGTCGGAGGCGGGGGAGGCCACGACCATACAACGGCTCAATCCCAAGACACTGTTCCTACCGAAGGTGAGAAACATGGTCATGCCGTATTACTCCACCAGTCTGACACCACATACGCAGCCAGCTCCGCTCTTGCTGGCTCATTTCTCCGATGTGCATGGCAACGGCACGCAGATGGCTCGTATGATGGAGTGGCTCGACGACTATGCCGACCACGTGGACGATATCCTGCATACGGGCGATGCCGTGGAGAAGGATGTCCATAGTGGCATGGATTTCTGGAACGGGGTAAGTGGTTCGGAACGTATCCTCAATATCGTGGGCAACCACGATACGCACGATGGCAACCAGTTCGGCGGACTGACGCAGAAAGAGGTGTACGATTATCTTTTCGCTCCCTATATCGCCAACTGGGGGGTGACGCAGCCGGAGGGAGCGGCAGCCATGGGGCATTGCTATTGGTATAAGGACTATCCTGCCAAGAAGGTCAGACTCATCGCCCTCGACTGCATGAACCATACGGTGGCGCAGTTGGAGTGGCTCAGGACTACGCTGGTGGGCGCTGCCGACCGTGGGCTCTCCGTGGCTATCGCCTACCACTGCGGACCGTCGGCGCATTACCGGCGCGTGGACTGTTGCTTCATGGGGTTTGCCATCACCAATACCATGCACGGGGCTTATCCCTGGGAGGCGGCGGTGTCGATGGTCGATGAGTTCAAGAGGGGCTCGCTTGAGGGGCAGACGGCACAGGGTGATTTCATCTGCTGGCTCGTGGGCCACTCGCACAAGGATTTCGTGTTCTGGGTGAACGACAGCCAATTGGTGGTGGGCATCGACTGCATGCAGTATACTGCCAACAACCGCGACCATGTGCTCTCACGCGAGGATAAGTCGCAGGACCTCTTCAACCTCGTGGCGTTCGACACCTACCGCCGTACCGTCAAGCTTCTGCGCGTGGGCAACGATGTCGACTATCAGCTCCGCCACATCTTGCAGTGCTGTATCCGCTACACCGATGGCATCGTTATGTATTAAGCGAACACTAATCCCCACGAATCGTCACGAATTGATTTTTTTACTACGAATTAAACGAATTTCACGAATAAAATAGTGAGCACGAATCTCTACAAATCAAATCGATGCGATACACCCTTTTAATCTTTTAATCTCCCATGTCTCTTCACACAAAAGAAAAAATCCAATATGGCTGTGCCATTGCCATGATAAGCAGTGGCATCATACTCTCTTTTCTCTCCTTCTTCCTCAACCACTACGACATAGCCGAGAGTGTGCTCTGGTATCTGGCGCAGGCCCTCACCTTCGCCGGCGGTGTCTTCGGCATCAACATCTACTTCAAGGCCAAATCCAAATCACGTAAACAGTAGAACTGGAAGTCTTGCCCTCTTTTGGTGATTCTCATCACTCGTCACTCGTCACTCGTCACTCATCACTCATCACTCGTCACTCGTCACTCGTCACTCATCACTCATCACTCATCACTCAACACTCAACATTATGAAATCTCTCACGCTTCACCGCTCATACCGTCCTGCCGATGGAACCTATTCCATCGGCCACCTCTACGATGCCGACGGTAATTATATCTGCGACACCATAGAAGACACTGACCGTGGACTCACCCAGGACATGCCTCTCGACACCATCAGACGTATCAAGGTAAAGAGCCGCACCGCCATACCACGGGGCACATATCGTATCTCCCTCGATGTGGTAAGTCCTAAGTTCTCTCTCAAACCTTATTACCGACAGTTCTGCGCGGGAAGGGTGCCTCGGTTGCTCAACGTGCCTGGTTTCGACGGCATACTCATACATCGCGGTATGTCGGAACGCTCCTCGGCAGGTTGCATCATTGTCGGGATGAACACCGTCCGCGGCAGGGTCACCGCTTCACAGTCATGTTTCGAACGTCTCTACCATCTCCTCGAAAGTTACCGCCGCCAGGGGCACACCGTCTACATCGAGATCAAGTGAACTGCTGATTATGGCTCGGATTGTCGTGAAGACATCCAGAAAACCTGTCCTTTTGTGTCCTTTTGCTATGATTTCATACTTTTTTCGGTAAAAAACTTTGAAATTCAAATTTATGTATGTATATTTGCATAACTATTTGAAGATTTCAATAATACTTTTTTTGCGAGAATATTTATGATATCTATTGTTGACCACTATTATAGCCTTGCATGTTTCGTTTATATACTGTCATGCTTGTTTTTCGCCGCCATCAGGTGGTTTCATACTTGCAGGCCTTATGACAAACATGGAAAGTACTACTATCCTGCCAGGGGATTGGCTTCGTGCCTCTTCATCTTGGCAGTTATCCTCCTTCCTTATGCTTTCCAGCCCGGTGATAACGATGCATGGCTGTTGGTCAGGGCTTTTTACCCGTTGGTTTATTTCCTCAACTGCGCCTCTCTGCTTCTCCGGTATTTTGGTAAGGTGAAAAAATGGACAAAATGGCACAGGCCGGCCATTATTCTCGCCGTTCCGGTTGGCATATTGCTGATATTGCTTTTCGTGTACGCGATAAGTGGAACACTACAATGGTCGGCTGGAGAGGAAAAGGCGCTGATCTGGAGTGTTGTCGTCTTAGGTGCCGTAACTTCAGGATTTTGCATCTACGCCTGCAGTAGGGTGATGGCATGGCTGCGAATGGTGGACACCGACCTCTATTCCAATCCCGACGATTTCCCGTCTATATTCGCGCGAAAAATGTTGTTCTTCCCTCTATCGATATTTGTCATCGTGTGGGCGGTGTTCTTCATCGATCATCGAATGGCAGCGGCTTGCATGCAGGTATATTTTACCCTTACCAATCTGGTGCTCCTACTCTTGATACTGCACCCCCAAAGGGAACGAAGCCTGGATGACTGGGAGAAAGAGGAGGAATCCATCGCGACGGAGCAACAGGGTGAAATGATTGACGATAAAGGGCAGGAGGTCTTATCGAAAACTGACAAGACACAGATGATCAAGCATTGCATCGTACAGTTCGTGGAGGTGGAGCGACATTTCCTCGACCCGCATCTCACCATACAGGATGTGGCGGATAGCTGTCACTACGGTCGTACCTATGTGTCGAACGTGTTCAAACAGGAACTCGGAGGGTTCTTCCATTATGTCAATACGCTGCGCCTTCAATATGCCGAAGAATACAGGAAGAAGCATCCGCAAGCCACAGTCGATGATGTGGCCACTTCGTCGGGCTTCAATTCCCGGCAGACTCTCTACAATGTTAAGAAACGGATGGGTGATGGTATGTGATATACTTGACCTTTATCAATAATCAAGTCTTTTTTTTCTTGGTGTAGACCCATTTTTACACCTTTGTACTTGTTTTTACAGCACTAATGGTGGATATGTATTAATTTTGTAGCGATTTGATTCGACTACGCATATTGTCGTGATTTTTTTTATGAGATGGTTTTTTTTATGATGTTTGAGAATAGTAAGTATATTGAAAAATAAATGAAAATGAATAACGAAAAAGAAAAAATTGGGTATGTGAAACCTGTTACGGAAGTGACAGGCTTGATCGGATTCAACCTGTTGAATCCGATATCTTGGAATCCTGACACCGGTCATGGACCCAGCATTGAAATCATCGAAGGTGAAGATGATCCAGGTGATGGGAAAGGTGCCAATGAATCCTCTCTCTTCGATTTCGGAGAGGATACAGCAGGTGGTTCTCAAACCTTTGATCTATGGGATCAGTTTTAGTCCGTTAGAAGTTATGGAATAATTAAATTACAGGATATGGAAAAAAGAAATATTTTTCTCGGCTTGACGATGCTCTTGACGATATTCACCGCCCAACAGGCATCGGCTCAAAAAGTGGATATGGAGACCGGACTTGTGGTTTGGGAGGGTTCGACGGTCGCGCAGGCCGTGCAAATCACCCAAGAGGGCGGCTTCTTCTATCTCGTGGAATTCAAGAACCAACTCGATGTTGACGATAAGGAACTCTATGTGGCGGCGCGTGGCGCCTATGGCGTGCAGGGCGTGCTCTCGTCGGTGGGTATGAGGATGCAGATTGTGCAGTCCAGTAACACTGTAAACCTGAATGGCCAACCTACACCCTGCTATCAGTTTATCTCGCGAATTGAAAACGCTGACAACCAAGCTGCTTATCTGGGCGATCGCATGGGTGTGGACTCTGAAGACGCCGGCGCCAACGTGTTCCTTGACAGGTCTGACAAAAGGGCGTATTGGGAAGGAAACCAAAACAACTGTGTCAATTTCCCCAACTGGACTTTGGTGGAATCTACTTCCACTAAGACTAACATCAGATATAAGGGCGAGGCTGCTCCACACACTGTTAGTGTCAGGACTTACATCATCCAGAATACCGAAACCCAGGGCAGAAGGGGTAACGGCACTTATAATGGCACTTATAAACCCATATATATCACTGTGAACAACGGAAAACTGGTGACCACCGAATACCAAAACCGGGCCACCAAGTTCGTCATCGTTTCCGAGGACGACTTCAACGATGCGATGCAGCAGGTGACCTGGGGAGAGGTGGACTTGGGCGTGTTCGTTCAGGATGCCACCTTCGGGCGCGACAACAAAGACGGTATCTACTGGGTCTGGGAAAATGCAGAGGTGGATGACAAAGGCAAGACCTTGGACGAAATCGACCTGGCCAACAACCATTGGCACCAGCGCAACCAGGACGTGATGTGCAACGGCGTGATGTTGCAGAACGGTATCAGTCGTGACAAGATTGGACGTAATGTGGCGGGCACAGGTGGCGATGTCAACCATGATGGGTTCCGCAACAGTTACGGTCAGTATTATTCCGCTGAGATCTACAATGAGGTGAACTCACTGACACAGACGCTACATGGCGGAAAGATTCCCAACTTGGTGGACGGTCTCTACAAACTGACGGCACAGGCCATCTATTATGATGATGAGGAAGGACTGACCAATGATGGCGTGGCCTATTTCGTGGTCAAGCGCGATGTGCTGGGTGATGACGGGGTGACCATCGTGGAATCCACCACCGAATATATGCCCATCACGGCGATGAACAAGGAATCGAACAACATCACGCCGCATAGCGGTGTGTCGGCGGGTTACGTGTTCAACAATAATGAGAATGCCTATCTGCTCACCACCTTCGTGGAAATCAATGGTAAGGTGAACCTCACCATCGGTATTCAGCAGCGCCAAGCCAAAGGATGGACGGTTATCGGCAATGTGCACCTCTTCGCACATGGCAAACAGGCCATGTATGTGGATGAGGACTGGGACACCACCGAAACACTGACCTATATAGAGGGTGATGTGTCAAAGACCGAAACGGGCAATCCTTATTCCATGGCCCGTTGGCACGACAACTACAACTATCCTTCCACCGTGTACTATCAGCGTACGTTCACCGTAGGCGAGTGGAATCCTATCTGTATGCCTCTGAACCTCACGGGTCGCCAGGTGCGTCAGGCTTTCGGTTCCGATGCCAAGGTGTGCGCCTTCATCGGACAAAAGGACGACGACCCCAACGGTTGCATCTTCTTCCAAAGGGCTCTCGATTTGGACAAGGCGGAGAATATGGATGTGACCGTCATCGAGGCGGGTGTTCCTTATATCATCTATGTGTCCAACACCCCGCAATATCCCAATGGCATCACCGCCGAGGTGGGCAATGGTGCGCTCAACCATACCATCACCATCGAAGATGGCACCTATGCCATACCGGGCGTACTCAAGGAGCAACTCACGGCTTATCAGGACAAGGTGGGCGATGATTATGTGTTGAGGGCTCCGCAGGTGGTTTCATGCAGTACGGGCATGTCGTTCGTCGGCTCGTTCTATCACACGAAGATCCTCAAGGAGAATGTGAACTGCGAGGTGGATGGCGAGGTGCTCAAGTCGGGTGCTAACGACTACTGGGTGCTCACCAAGGGTAATATGTATCACCTTACGGGTGCCAACGATTACAACATCTGGGCCACCTACGCATATCTTTACATGCCGGTGTCGGGAAGGACGACTACTCCCGCCAACTTCACCTTCGCCATCGACGAAGATGGTGTGTCGGAACCCACTACCATCGAAGGACTTTTCATCGACCGCGGACAGGGTATTGAGTCGGATGCTGTTTACACGCTCTCCGGCCAGAAGGTGGCCAATGGCACACTGCAGGGACTGCCCAAAGGCGTCTATGTGGTGAAAGGCAGGAAATATGTGGTGAAATAAGTTTCCCGCGTTCCATGCTCATTCAATGAGGTAAACAACGAACAGACAGCTATCGACCAAGCCTCTACACGTGGCGGAAAAACCGACAGGGCTTCCACGTGTAGGGGCTTGGTTGGCATACTCCCTTCAAGAGACGATAGGACTTGGTTGGTCTGTGGGAGATGTCCTTCCCTCCGCAGAAATCAAAAAAAAACTAAAAAAAAAGTGTTAATCCATTTTTTTTCATATATTTGCACTTTGTATTTACGGCAAATGTTTCAAACTATGAAAAAAGTATCGTTTTTCTTGTTTCTCGCCGGAGCTCTCGTGATGATGGCTTGCGGCAAATCGTCAAAAGCAGGGGCACAGTTTCTCGAAAATCTCGGCATCGATGGCGGGCAGGTGCAGATGCTCGGCGATACGATCGATGTGAGAATCGACACCACACTTTTCCATCTCAATACCGAACAGGGCAGGGCGTTGCTCGGAGGCATCGTGCCCGAGTGGGCGCAGGACACCGCCGAGGTGGAGAACGTGGCGAGTATCGCAGCCTTCAAGACCCTCGACAACGGCATCTCACTCGCATTCCTATGGCAGGAATGGGGTGATGGGGGCTCGATGTATGTCTGCTCTTACGACAAGCAGGGAAAATTCGTCGATGGCGTGGAATACATCAACTGGCACGCGCTCAACCAGAGCTCATTGGAGGAGGGCAGCTCGTTCTTCCTCAACTGGGAGGAGCGTTGCGGCGGCAACTTCACCCCCGAGGGCTTCACCATACATCGTATATATAAGGGTATGCGTACCGACAGTGAGATGTCGGACTTCGTGCCACAGTGGACCATCGAGAAAAAATATGTATACAAAGTCGACGACAAGGGCGTGATGACACTCGCGGAGATTCAGCCCGCACAGGTGGGCAAGGTGCCCGCCGAGGTGCTCACACTCGACGACCTGCGCGATATGGCGAAGCTGCCGGCATCCGACAAGCAGGCTCTTGACAAACTCAATAAGAAAGCGGCGGCCAACGGCGTGGCCCAGGCTGACGAATCGTCGAAAATATTCTCAGAGGTGGAGAATGCCATAGGCACCATCTTCGAACGTCACCCGCTGGAATTCCTGCAGTGGATGATCAACCACCCAGGCGAGCAGAGTTCTCTCAACCGCTTTATCGAGAAGGCAGATGGCTATGGATATATCGACCGTGCCACATTCGATGCCCAACTGGAGAAACTCACCGACGAGGCTGGCAAGGAATACCTGAGCAACCTGACCAAGAACTGGTTCAACTCAGAGAAAGAGGCAGTGGTGGCAGAGGATGATTTCGGCGATGATATGTCGTACGAAGATTCCCAAGCCGTCTACGACGAGGAGGGCAACCTCGTACAGTAAACTTCTGCCTTCCCGCGTATCGGAAAGGAATTAGAATAATTCAACTTCCGCATCTTTAGAAGATAAAGGAAGATAAATGAAGATAGCCGCTTTTCGGCAGCGGAAGATAGAGGACATTACCCCGTTTGCAGTGTTTATGCAGCAAAACTAATGTCTTTTATCTTCCTCTGTCTTCTTCTAACTCCTTTTATCTACTTCCGCAAGCGGAGCTTGCGGAAGTAGATTTTTTTTAATTTCATTTCTAAAATCCATTTTTTTATTTCTTTCCCCAAAAAACTTTAATCATTTATTTTTTTAATCTTTTAATCTTCTAATATTCCTTCTTCTCCTTGTTTTTTTATAATTTTGCAGCCATAATTATTTGGAACTATTATGGTGATTGGTTTTGACAATGAGAAATATGTGAAGATACAGTCCGAAAACATCCGGAAACGTATCTCCGAGTTTGGCGGAAAACTCTACCTCGAGTTAGGTGGAAAGTTGTTCGACGACAATCATGCCTCGCGCGTGCTGCCGGGATTCAAACCCGATAGCAAACTGTCGATGTTGCAACAACTCACCGACAGCATCGAGATAGTCATTGTCATCAGTGCTGAGGACATCGAGGCGAACAAGACAAGGGCCGATCTCGGCATCACCTACGACGAGGATGTGCTCCGACTGCGCGACGCCTTCATCGAACGAGGATTCATGGTTGGGTCGGTGGTTATCACCCACTACTCCGGACAGCGCACGGCCGACACTTTCCGACACAGGTTGCAACGCCTCAATATCAAGACCTACATACATTACCTCATCGAGGGTTATCCCCATAATGTGTCACTCATAGCATCCGACGAGGGCTTTGGCAAGAACGAGTTCGTAGAAACGGAGCGACCGCTCGTCATCGTCACCGCTCCGGGACCGGGAAGTGGCAAGATGGCGGTTTGTCTCAGCCAACTCTACGGCGAGAACAAACGAGGCGTGAGAGCAGGATATGCCAAGTTTGAGACCTTCCCGGTATGGAGCCTGCCGCTCAAACACCCGGTCAACGTGGCATACGAGGCGGCAACGGCCGACCTCAACGATGTGAACATGATCGACCCTTTCCATCTCGATGCTTATGGCAAGGTGGCGGTCAACTACAATCGCGACATAGAGATCTTCCCTGTGCTCAACGCCCTCTTCGAGGGTATCTATGGCTCCAACCCCTATAAGTCGCCCACCGACATGGGGGTCAACATGGTGGGATTCTGCATTTCCGACGACGAGGTGTGCCGCAAGGCGTCCGAGGCGGAAATCATCAGACGCTACTATGCCGCCACCAATAAGCTGGCAGACGGGGCGTGCAACGAGAGCGAGGTACATAAGATACAGATGCTCTTCAACCAACTCAAGATTTCCACTGACAACCGGCGGACCACCGTGGCGGCCAATGAGCGCAAGCGCACAAGCGGACATACATCGGCGGCCATAGAACTGGAGGATGGCACCATCATCACATCGCAGTCGAGTCCACTACTGGGTTGTTGCGCGGCGCTGTTGCTCAATGTCACCAAGCATCTCGCGGGCATCGACCATCAGGTGAAACTCATACCGCAGAGCATGATCGAACCCATACAGAAGACCAAGATAGAATATCTCGGGGCGCGTAACCCGCGACTGCATACCGACGAGGTGCTCGTGGCTCTCTCGGTGCTCTCACCTCATGACGACAACTGCCGACGCGCACTCGAAAGCCTGCCTAAGTTGAGGGGATGCCAGATCCATTGTACCGTGATGCTGAGCGAGGTGGACCGCAAGATCCTGAAAAAACTGGGTTGCGACCTCACCTGCGAACCCGTAAGGAAAACCCCCTCTCCCATCAGCGGCTCAAACGACGATTAGAAAAATAGTTACTAACAGCGAATTATACTAATCCCACGGATTATTTTCCATGATTCGTGAGTAATTATTCCAATTATTCTAATTTCTTTCCTAACCACGAATTGATTTCCCAATTCTTACTTTTCAATTCGTCATTCAACAATCGCCGCAGGCGACAATTCAACAATCAACATTCAACATTCAAAACTCTAATAGGGTTTTTCCTACGCCGTTTTAGGTCTTCTCCTTTGTGCCGTCATCTTTTTCATCCTATCTTTGCAGTAGAAACAAAGAGTTAATCTCATTCGTTGAACCATTTAAAAAATGACGATTATGAAAAAGATGATGACACTGGCTGTGATGATGACGATAGCCATCTCCGCCTCGGCAATGACATACACCCAGGCTCGCAACGAAGCCTTGTTCCTCAGCGACAAGATGGCCTATGAACTGGGTCTGACGGCAGAGCAGTATGCCGACGTGTATGAAATCAACTTCGACTATTTCTACAACGTGGGGACATGGGCCGACGTGAACGGCACCAACTGGACACGGCGCAACATGGATCTCCGTTATGTGCTCACCGCCTACCAATACGATAGGTATATGGCGGCCACCTACTTCTATCGCCCGATAGGGTGGAGCGGCAACCACTTCACGTTCCATATCTATTCGCGCTACGTCGACCGCAACCGTTTCTACATGTCCCATCCTACCTCTTACGTCACCTATCGCGGTGGCAACAACAGGGGGAAGACGAGCTACTATGTAGGGCGGACCTATAGGGCTGCGACACCGCACAAGGAGCCGACGCGCACGACCAACCACGGCGCTCTGCAATATGGGGGTTCTACGGGGGCTGCCACCTCGTTCCACCACGGCGGAGCAACCGCAGGCTCGCGCACATCGAGCACTTCCTCCAGGGCGCACGCCTCCAGCAGGACCAGCGGTTCTCGTTCCTTCGGTGGTCACAGATAATGCTTCATGAAAAGTTAGGTTTGTAAAAATAATTAGGTTATTTCTAATACCACACAAAAGCTGAATTGTTACATATAAGGGTTTAAAGATTTGTTTTCGCCGTGCTCCGAAGTGATTCGGGGCATGGTTTTTTAATGTTTAGTGTTGAGTGTTGAGTGTTGAGTGTTGAGTGTTTAGTGTTGAGTGTTGAGTGTTGAGTGATGAGTGATGAGTAATGAGTGATGAGTGATGAGTGATGAGTGTTGAGTGTAGGGGCTTAGTTTATCTATGCCCAACGGAGGGCAGACACAAGGTCAGCCCCTACAGCAGACCACCTTATCCACATAGCATCTTACAGAACCATTTATTCTATTTTTTCCCTAACGACGAATTTCGAATTGATTTCCCAATTCTTAATTTCCAATTCTTCATTTCCAATTCAACAATCAACATTCAACATTCAAATAGGGTTTTTCCTACTCCGTTTTAGGAATTATCCCCTTGTGCCATTGCCATCTTCGTCGTATCTTTGCAGCAGAAAAAGAAAACAACAGTCTGAAATTGAAATTTATCTGTTTTGTCGCAATACTAAAAACACACAAGAACTAAACGGTTACATATAAGGGTTTAATAATTTTCTTCATCCGTGCTCCGAAGTGATTCGGGGCACGGACTTTTTATTGACGTATTCAACTCTTCCCCCATGTCTTTGAGTCGTTTCTTTCCTAATCTATCCGTTGGCAGAACCGTTACGTATCCGATTGTGAAAAGCAAATGGAACTTAGGGGAGATAAGCCGTTGGCTTAACTACTTGACTACTGACTCGTTAACTACTTCGGAGACATGAGATGGGCGTTGACCACCAATCCGTAGTCCTCGCCGATGGCTGAGTATTCCGGAGCGTAGGCACACTGTGCGGTGATGGTGCCACTACGGTAAGAGCCTTCACGATCTACGAAATACTCTTTCTCCAGCACATGCGTTCCTTTACTGAGTTTAGTGATGAAATATTGGGTGGTACAGTCACGGTTGTTCACATAACAGCCATAAGAGTAACCACTCAGCGCCTCCACGGGTTCCAGACAGGCGGCACGGCGGTCGTTCACCTGCACGAAGTCAAGGTCACGCGCCGCGGTGAGCGTGATGCGCACCCTCACCTTGTCACCCACACGTAGTTGTCCTTTGTGCGAAGCGATGATCTCTCGTTTCACGGTAAGGTCGCTGCCCGAAGCCTTCACTTCGCTGCTACGTTGGGTGTACAGGGCGTAAAGGGCACCCCATGCCGTCTGCTTACCCTGCTTGTCGATGCTCACATCGCCTATCTGCTCCTGGTCGACGCACGTCTTCAGGTAGCCGAGCACACTCGTGGCGGAAGAGGTGTCCAAGGATTGCCCGTTGATGTCGATGCGCGGCATGTCAGTGGCAGAGAGGCTTTCCATGTTGCCGTTGAGGTAAGCATAGATGGCATTGGCCGACTGGATGGAGGTGACCCAGTATTGCGTTCGTTTCTCCTGCAACAACCATTGCCGCATCTCGTCGATGGTCTGTCTGTCGGTGGGTCGTATGCGCTGCAATGCCTCGATGACCATCACCTGTGTTGGAATCTTGTAGTCACACCAGGAATAAGGAGCGAGGTAACTATCGAAGTAACGGCCCCGCTCGGGATGATGCACGGTGAGCGCCAGTATCTGGTCGAGTAGCTGATCCGCTCCCTTCTCGTGGAACGCATTCAGTACGATGGCCTTGACTGCTGCCAGGTAGATATCGGTGATGTCGTTATTCTTAGCATCGCGGCGGAGAGCCTTCAATTCACGTTTCACCTCCCTGCGCAACGAGTCGGCGGGATTTCGACCATCCAGAGCGCAGAGATATAGATAATGCAGGCCCGCCCCATCGCGGGCGATGAAATCAAAAGCCTTGTCGAGCATGATTTGCGTATCAGGCTGCTTGCCACAGAGCACATTGCGACGCACGAGCAGTTCGGCGACGGAACGGGTGATGAGGCTGCTGCCCGACATCCCAGGGAACCAACTCCACGACCCGTCATCATGTTGCATGGTGATAAGAGCCGCCAGTGCCTTGTTCTGTTTCTTATTCATGGCGGTATAGTCCAACAGTTCAACGAGTTGGTGCTTCTGGTCTGTCTCCTTGTCGGCGGCCACCATCCATGGTGTTTCTTCCAAGAGGATGTTCTTCAGTTCGTCATTGCGTTTGAGGGAGGAAAGCAGGGTCTTGGTACTGTCCTTCTCCGCGCCCCATTTCTCCACCACACCTTTCACCTCGGGTTGGTCGAGCAGTGTGGTGGATACTTTCTGCGAGAAGAGGGCCATGGCCTGACAGATGGAACACTCGTCCACGGGATGGGCATATTCGTGCAAGGCCTGTATCAAGAGCCAAGCGGGATGATTGGTGTATTCGAGGATGAGCCGGCGGTCGCCGCTTCCCTTTGGGAAGAGAGCCTTGGCATTTAGGGTGGTCCGTTGGGACGTGTGAAGGGTGAAGGGAAGAGTGCGCATCTGCGGTTCGGTGGCTGGCAGAATAGGCAGATAGTGCTGCTCACCATCGCTCATGCCATCAGCACTCACCCCCACCTTGCAAGCGAGCAGGGTCGGTGTCTGTTCCCCAGGTGTGTAACAGAAGGAGAGCGTTGCCGTGCTGTCCGCTTTCACCGAGAAGGGCTGGCTGACGGTGTAGACGATGCGGTCGGTCTCGGGGTCTACAAGTTGCAGGGTGCCCGTACCACGCAAAGTCTTTCCGGAGGTGTTGCTGACGCGCGACGAGATGGTTCCCTTGTCGTTCGTCCTTAGGAATCGTGGCATATTAGGCAGCACCATCAGTTCCTTCCGGGCTACGGTGGAAGTCTCTATGATAGTATGGTCCATCTCTCGTGTATGGGCGGAGCCGAGGAAGCGCCAAGAGGTGACACTCTCGGGCAACGTGAAGTCGATACGTATCTCACCATTGGCATCGGTGCGCAAGGTGGGATAGAAAAAGGCCGTTTCCGACAGGTTTTCACGCATGGCCACGGACAGTGGGGTGGGCTGACCCGCAGGCGAGGTGGCCAAAGGATGCTGGTTGGTCGTGATGACCACCACACCGGCTGCCGCACGTGCCCCATAGATTCCTACGGCATCGCTGCCCTTGAGCACCTCCATGCTGATGATGCTTGACGCGGGAATGTCCGGCTGACCTTCCACTACAACACCATCAACGACATAAATGGGCGATGAGTCCTCGTCGACAGAAGCTGTTCCCCGCACACGGATGGAAGTGTTATTATCCACGGCCACACCATTCACGCGCCCTGTCATAAAACTCTTCTTACTCACCCCGTAGCCCACGACCACCACTTCATCCAAGGCGGCACTGTCATCTTCCATCATGACGTTGAGGGTCTGGGCTATCACACGAAGTCGTTTGGTCGTATAACCGATGTAAGCGAAAGTGAGTTGGCCACCGGCTGGAGCCATGAGCGAATAGTGACCATCCAGGTCGGTCACGGTGCCTCCCCTGCTGCCCGCCAACATGACACTGACTCCAATGAGCGGTTCGCCTGTGGCATCACACACCCTACCGCTCACTGGCACGGACATACCCATATTGCCCACTCCGAAGTTGAGCCAGCTCATCTGAAGTTCCTCCACTGGTTGTCGTTTCAACTTGGGTATCTCAAAGGTATGTAAATACTTGCGGGGTTGGTACACGTCGATATCTGCCATACGATGGGTGAGTTGGGGGTGCCACGACCACCGATGAGGATACAGCTCATCGAGCGACTGGTCGTAGAGCGTGGCTATCATCCGGGCATCTGCGGGTTGTCCGTCGGGATGGGTGAGCCTCAACCGCCAGGTCTCTTCCGTGCCAGGCACCAACTGGTCGCGGAAGGTGGACCATTGGGCCGTAAGACGTTTATCTGGTTTGGGAACTTCGAACTTGGCTTCATCGTAAAACAATATGCCGTCCTTGTACCAAGAATAAAGGATGGTGATGCCATCGCCGTATTCTTCGCGATAATGGAAATCCTGCCTGACGATGCTGTCGCTCAGATGGAGCTGTCCGCGTTGCAACAAGCTGTCGGCGTTGAATACCGAATAGAAGATATTGACGTCATGAGCCGAACTGCCTATCCACACACTGCAGGGTTGACGACCGCTCTGATCGAAGGTTTTGCCGGATGTGTCGAACCAATTGTCGGTAACCACACAGGGACGGGTGTCCTGGCGGTCGTAGACGGTGAAGTGCTGTTGGAGCGTGTCACCCTCATGGATGAGTGTCAGAACATGACTGCCAGTAGGCAGGTGGGGAGCCTTGAAGACACAGCTGTCGCCGGGTTTGCCATCGAGCAGATGGTGGATGGGCACCTGCACCTCCTTGCCACAGAAGTTAGTGGCGCTGACAAAGAAAGAGAAGTCCTGCAAGTCTGCCCGTTCAAAAATCTTGCCGTCGACGTTGCTATGCAGGCGCAACCCTTTCTCCGTGAAATGGAAATGTTTCTCCACATCATGGCTCTCTCCCTTGTCGTCGGTCACATTAGCATGGATCTCGGTCATGAAGACATCATCCTTTCTTGTAAGGTAAGGATTCCGACTGGAGATAGGTAGATGGAGGATGAACTGCCCCTGCGCATCGGTAGCGAGTGTGTCGGCCACTGTGCGGAGCATACGCTGCCAATCGCGCATGCTCTTGATCTGAGCCGACCAAGCCACGGTGGCCTGGCGCAGCGGTTCGCCGGTAATGGAGATGGCACGCCCCTTCAGGTGCAAGGTGTCGCCGATGCGCACCAAGTCGTGATTGTCGTCGATGGTCACCCTGAACGTGGGTCGCTTGTACTCTTCCACCTTGATGGTGCACTCGGGCCTTCCCGCCAAATTGTATTTCAGACGGGAGCGTTTCTCTGACGTGGTGAAATGATAGTTACCCAAAGGTGACATCTGGGACAGTTGATGGTTGATATGGGCGGTTCCGAAATCGTCGGTGGTCACCACGAGCGAGTCCACCTCTCTCCGTTGCGGATTCTCAAGGCTGATGACGAAGGTTTGTCCTCTGATGGCATGGATGTCGCACCCTTTCTTCTGGTAGGCTACCAGCGCGAGGTGTACGGTCTGTCCCGGACGGTAGATGCTTCTGTCGGTCATCAGTTCAGCCACAATCTGTTCGGCATCATCACCCGTGCTATCGAAATGGCTTAATTCCCCAAGAGAGAACAAAGGCAGAGCAGTATCGCCCTCGGTAAAGACGAGACCGTCCACCATGTCGTCCATCACGATGTTTCCCTGCCCGTCCATCGCCACGGGTTCTCCATCCTCTTCCATGAAGTAAGCATTCTTCAGTGGCTCACCGCTGATGGCATCAACCGCCGTGATGAGACAGGAGTCGTTGGGCAACGCTGTGATGAGGGCACGCACATCGCTCACCATCAGTAGGTGCCGCAGAGGTTCTGAGGCTGGAGATGTTTTCGGCTTCACCTCTAATATATAGATGCCCACGGGTAGAGGTCCGACACTGACAGTTTGGCTGACGAGGGCTAACATGGAATCGTTGGTCTGTGTCAGTTCTTGCCGCTGGGATTTCACCTCGCTCAGACTATATTTCCTCTTTAACTTCTTGAATGTTTTTCCGTCCACTTCCCTATACGTACTGTATATCAGTCCACTATTCCGATCTTCTGTCAAATCACGGTTGGTGATGTTGGTGCGATAGATACTCAGGGTTGCCTCATTCACGTTCTTATGCTGATAGAGCAGCTGGATGGTGTCTTGCGACGTGTAGAGGTAGGAAGGGGCTTCTATGCGGGTACTCGGCTGCGTCAGTTGACCGTAGGCGTTGACGAGCTGGGCGATGCGTTTGTAACGGCGGTATTTGTCGATGTTGGTTTTCAGGAAAGACTGTTTTTCCGTATCCGACACATCGCGGGCTTTTTCCATGAATGTGTAGCGCTCTATGGCCAGTTCGGCGGCTAAGTCAAGGTCGCCGTAAACGGCCATCAAAGAGTCGAGTGTGTGGAGGTAAGTGGAACCGGCTGTCTGCCGTGATTCTCGGTCGGGGCGTAGCCGTAGCGATTCAAGGGCGCAGAGCAGGGAGGCTTCACGGTTGCCGTGACGCTCGTAATAGTCGTGCAACAACTTGTATTCACCAAGTTCATAACCTATCACACTAAGCATATCATCATGGAAATATTTGCCCATGGGCATTCTCTTCACCAGTGTGGAATGGTCCTTGGCACGTGCCTGTGCCAAGAGATCCAGATCGCTGAGAGCCAGGTCGTGGTAAATGTGACTCAGACTGTCGGTCGTCTGCAACGAGAGCAACGTCTGTAAAACGGCGGCTTCCACTCGGTTGCTCGCACGAAGTGTTTGTTCTCGCTGCATGAAACGGGCTAAAAGGGCATCCACGCTGTCGGCAGACACCTTCGCTTTCTCACCCAACTCGGTATAATCGATAGACTGTGCTCTTGTGCTGAACGAAAAGCACATCAACACGATAGTGAAAAAACTTTTGAGGGCGATTCTTTTCATAGACTTTATCTTTTATCACGGCATCGGCAAAGGTAAACAAAAGCAAGAGAAAAACCAAATTTTATTTGGTCTTTTATGAAAGGTGTCAACCTCTTTGAATCCATTCCTAATCATGACAAAATGTTCTTTCCTTATGTCAAAATGGCAGTTCGCCTGTCTGGGCATGATTGTTGAAATGATGAATGGTGAATAACAAATCGGAATAACAAACAAAGAAAGGAGACTACATAATGACACTCGACAAATTTACCATCAAGGCGCAAGAGGCAGTGCAGGAAGCACTCAACAGCGCGGAGCGTAATGGCCAACAGGCCATTGAACCCATCCATCTACTCAAGGGTATTCTACAGAAAGGACGCGACGTGGTGAACTTCGTGTTCCAGAAAACGGGTCTCAACCTGCAACAGATCGAGACGGTGACCGACCAGGCCATCGCTCACCTGCCACGTGTGCAGGGGGGCGGACAACCGTACTTCTCCAACGAGGGCAACCAGGTGATACAACGCACACTCGACATCTCGCAGAAGATGGGCGACGAATATGTGTCCATCGAACCTTTGCTGTTGGCTTTGTTGGAAGTGAACAGCACGGCAAGCCGCATACTCAAGGATGCAGGACTGACCAAGGCTGATGCGCAGAAGGCCATCGACGAACTGCGCAAGGGCAACAAGGTGAACACCGCCTCGGGCGACGAAAACTATCAGGCGCTCGAAAAATACGCTAAAAACCTCATCGAGGATGCGCGGGCGGGCAAACTCGACCCTGTGATAGGACGCGACGACGAGATACGTCGGTTGCTGCAGATCCTCTCGCGACGCACCAAGAACAATCCTATCCTCATCGGTGAACCGGGAACGGGCAAGACGGCTATCGTCGAGGGACTGGCACAGCGTATCGTGCGTGGCGACGTGCCCGAGAACCTCAAGAACAAACAGCTATACACGCTCGATATGGGTCTGCTCATCGCAGGTGCCAAATACAAGGGTGAGTTCGAGGAACGACTCAAGAGCGTCATCCAGGAGGTGACGAAGAGCGAGGGCGGCATCATTCTCTTCATCGACGAGATCCACACGCTGGTGGGTGCCGGCGGTGGCGAGGGGGCCATGGATGCCGCCAACATCCTCAAACCGGCCTTGGCGCGTGGCGAACTGAGGGCTATCGGTGCCACCACACTCAATGAATACCAGAAATATTTCGAAAAGGACAAGGCCCTCGAACGACGTTTCCAGACGGTGATGGTCGATGAGCCGGATGAGCTGAGCGCCATCTCCATACTGCGTGGCCTGAAGGAACGTTACGAAAACCACCACAAGGTGCGTATACAGGATGATGCGTGCATCGCCGCCGTACAACTCTCCGAACGCTATATCAGCGAACGGTTCCTGCCCGACAAGGCCATCGACCTGATGGACGAGGCGGCGGCCAAACTGCGTATGGAGCACGACTCGGTGCCCGAGGAACTCGACGAGATAACCCGTAGGCGGGCGCAATTAGAGATAGAGCGCGAGGCCATCAAACGCGAACAGGACCAAGAGGCCAAACTGGCGCAACTCGACAAGGAGATAGCCGAACTGAAGGACCAGGAGCAGTCGTTCCGCGCCCGCTGGGAAGGCGAACGGGGCATCATCAACCATATCCAACAGAACAAGCAGGAGATGGAGCAGTTGCGCTTCGAGGCCGAACGGGCCGAACGTGAAGGCAACTATGGCAGGGTGGCGGAGATACGCTATGGCAAGTTGCAGGCCCTGACCGACGAGATAGACCGCTTGCAGAAGCAACTGCACGAATCGCAGGAGGGCGAGGCCATGGTGCGTGAGGAGGTGACAGCCGACGATATCGCCGAGGTGGTGAGCCGTTGGACGGGCATTCCCGTGCAGCGCATGATGCAGAGCGAACGCGAGAAACTGCTCCACTTAGAGGAGGAGCTCCATAAGAGGGTGGTAGGCCAGGATGAAGCCATCGAGGCGGTGGCGGATGCCGTGCGACGCTCGCGGGCGGGACTGCAAGACCCCAAACGACCCATCGCGTCGTTTATCTTCCTCGGTACCACGGGCGTGGGTAAGACGGAACTGGCGAAGGCTTTGGCTGAATACCTGTTCAACGACGAGAGCATGATGACGCGTATCGACATGAGCGAGTATCAGGAGAAGCATACGGTGAGCCGGCTTATCGGAGCCCCTCCGGGATATGTGGGCTACGACGAGGGCGGACAGCTCACCGAGGCGGTCAGGAGAAAACCCTACAGCGTGGTGCTCTTCGACGAGATAGAAAAGGCGCATCCCGATGTGTTCAATATTCTGCTCCAGGTGCTCGACGACGGACGGTTGACGGACAACAAGGGCCGCACGGCCAACTTCAAGAACACCATCATCATCATGACGTCGAACCTGGGCGGACAGCTCATCCGTGAGTTCATCGAACAGAGGGGCGGCTCGCTGACGCCGGAACAGACGGCAACGCTCAACAACCAGTTGATGACGATGCTCAAGCAGACCATAAGGCCGGAATTCCTCAACCGTATTGACGAGACCATCATGTTCCTGCCGCTCAACAAGACACAGATAGCCGATGTGGTGCGCCTCCAACTCAATGGGGTGAAGAAGATGCTGCAAACTCAGGGCTTCTCGCTCGATGCTACACCGCAAGCCATCGACTTCCTGGCCGAGGAGGGCTACGATCCGGAGTTCGGCGCACGACCGGTGAAAAGGGCCATACAGCGGCTTGTGCTCAACGAGTTGTCGAAACGCTTGCTCGCCGGTGAGGTAGACGCCGACAAGCCCATCATCATCGACAGCTTCGGCGAAGGACTGGTGTTCCGCAATTAACGCCATCTATCCATCACCTTTTCAGTGCGTCTCCGTGTTTTCCGAGAGACACCTTTTCTGCGCATCTCTGCGCCTTCTGCGAGACAATAACCGCTCGCAGAATCCGCGGAGAGGCGCAGATTTTTTTTGTATTGCAAATTTTACGAAAAAAAGTCCTCCTTTCCCTTTTTTTCATTACTTTTGCAAAAAGTAATAACGATCTATCATGTTCAACAGACATTTACTCATCTTACTGCTCCTCATTTGTGCTTGCTCCCTGCCCACGACAACATGGGCTTACCAAGCCCCGGAAGGATATCCATGGGGCAAATGCTTCATGTATCGTATCTATCTGAAAGACAAGGTGCTGACGGAGTATAAACTCAACAAGCCTGAACGATTCCTCTCAAAAAAAGCACTCGAAAGAAGGAAGAGACAACGCCTCGAAGTCGACTCTACCGACCTGCCCATACCGCGCTCATATCTGCGGCAGATAGAAGCGCAAGGGGTGAAGGTGATGAGCCAAAGCAAGTGGAACAACACCGTGGTGGTACGTGTGGCTAACCATCAGCAGATGGAACAGGTGAGGGCGTTGTCCTTCGTCGACCGTATCCTCAAGGTGTGGTCGTCGCCCGACTCGCTCAAGATGGAACACCGCACGAAATATGCCGATGCGTTCGCCGAATCGAACCGCAACGAAGGACATTACTATGGTGCGGCGGGGGCGCAGATAGGACTGCTCAACGGCAAACCGCTGCACGATGCGGGATTCAAGGGCGAAGGGATGACCATCGCCATTCTCGATGGGGGATTCAAGAACGCCGACCGCATACCGATGCTCAAGAACATCAGCATACTGGGGTATCGCGACTTTGTAGCAACACCCTGCGAATCGATATTCGCCGAGACGGAACATGGCACCATGGTGCTCTCGACCATGGGCATGAACAAACCGGAATATTTCGTGGGCACGGCACCCAAGGCGGACTACTGGCTCATCCGCTCGGAAGACTCCGCCTCGGAGACACTTGTCGAGGAGGACTACTGGGCGGCGGCGGTGGAGTTCGCCGACAGCGTGGGCGTGGATGTCATCAACAGTTCGCTGGGATACCAGGACTTCGACGAGGCGGAAATGGACCATGGCTATCATGAACTCGACGGACGGACGGCGCTTATCTCGCGCACGGCGTCGATGCTGGCGCATAAAGGCATTATACACGTCAACAGCGCGGGCAACGATGGCATGAGCGTGTGGAAGAAGATCAATTTCCCCGCCGACGCACACGACATACTGGCGGTGGGAGCGGTCAACATGCTCAAGAACAATGCGGCGTTCAGCAGCGTGGGACCCTCCGACGACGGACGGGTGAAACCCGATGTGATGGCATTAGGCAGTCCGGCGGCGGTTGTCAGCGGACGGGGAGAAATCGACTACAATATGGGCACGTCGTTCTCAGCACCTATCGTCGCGGGCATGGTGGCTTGCCTCTGGCAGGCGCTACCCGACAAGAATGCCTTCGAGATCATGGACCTCATCCGGCGCAGCGGCAGCAATTTCGAGACACCCAACAATGTGATGGGGTATGGCATACCTGATTTCGGAAAGGCATGGAACGAGGGAAAGACGAGATAAGCGCTCGTGGGGCACTCTCGCTCTATGAGCTGAATACGCTGGTGGCGGAAACCATCGCCACCACGCTCGACCGCGACTTCTGGGTGGTGGCGGAGTTGTCCGACGTGCATGAGCGCGGCGGACATTGCTATATGGACCTCATCGAAAAGGATGAACGCTCCAACACACCCATAGCCCGGGCGCAGGCGCGGTGCTGGCGCAGCCGATGGATGCTGGTGAAGATGCACTTCGAACGTACCACGCGACAGCCCTTCGCGGCGGGCATCAAGGTGATGCTCAAGGTCAGGGCGCAATTTCATGAGAACTATGGTTTCTCGTGGATAGTCAGCGATGTCGACCCATCGTACACTATGGGCGATATGGCTCGCCGCCGTCAGGAGATATTGCGCACACTGCAAGAGGAGGGGGTGATCGACGACAACAAACAACTGCCCATGCCGATGTTCGCCCAACGCATAGCGGTCATCTCAAGTCAGGGAGCGGCAGGCTACGGCGACTTCCAGCATCAGTTGCTCGCCAATGAGTATGGACTGCGCTTCGTCACCACACTCTTCCCCTCCATCATGCAGGGCGAGGGGGTGTCGCAGGGCATCGTGGCGGCGCTCAACGCCATCAACCATCGACTCGACGAGTTCGATGTGGTGGTCATCATCAGGGGTGGAGGGGCCACCAGCGATCTCAGCGGTTTCGATACGCTCGAACTGGCACGTCATGTGGCCAACTTCCCGTTGCCCATCATCACAGGCATAGGGCACGACCGCGACGAGTGCGTGCTCGACATCGTGGCGCACCAAAGGGTGAAGACTCCCACGGCGGCGGCCGTCTTCCTGGTGGAGCATCTCAAAAGGGTGGCGGAGCATATACAGGAATTGCAACAGACCGTCACCAACCGCGTGCGACTGGCCATGGAGCGTGAACGGATGAGATTGCTGCGACTCGGCTCGCTCATACCGCAAAAGGTGGGCACCACGCTCATGGGCGAACGCAATAGGGTGGGGATGCTGACGGCGCGCATCGACGGGGCGATGAAAAACACCGTCGTCAACCAACGTCACCGCATACAGATGCTGCATCAGCGACTATGGCCGCTGGCGCAATATCGGCTCTCCGAGGAGCGTCATCGCATTGACATGCTCACGCAGCGTGTCAAGACCCTCGATCCCGACCTGCCACTCAAAAGGGGCTACAGCATCACCCTCCACAACGGACACGTGCTCCGCGATGCCTCTTCCATCCAACCGGGCGACATCATCACCACACGTCTCGCTAACGGCACCATAGAATCAACTACGTTGAACATTGAACATTGACATGACAACCACTTATGCATACTTGAAGGTAACTTCTCCCCTCCTTTTCCAAAGGAGGGGTAATCTATATTAAGAGGCAAGCAAATTAACACTTTTAACATTTTCTTCCGTTGTGAAGATTTTTTCAGGGTTG